>PYVY01000012.1 GCA_003056425.1 Alteromonas indica | reverse complement strand
ATGTTGAGCGTGCGTTGAATGCGAGACCCAGAAAATGTCTCGGATTTAAGCAGCCTGCTCTAGTATTCAAACAGTTAAGAGACGCAGCTTAATTTAACGAGTGGTGCACTTCGGGGTTGAATCCGCGTGCAGAGGTAGTTCAAAGCAAAGTAAGTGGTTGTCCTAAATAAAAACTAATAGGACAGTCACTCAGCTTTAATGTATGCAGAGGTAATTCAAAGCAAAGAAAGTGACTGTCCTACTTGCCTCTGAACAATACTGCCGAAGCAACATTAGATGCGATGATAGCGTCAGGTGTTGATCCTGCTATTGCCAAATCGCTGTTATCGAATCCGGCCTTTTACACGTCAGCAGAATCTCTTGTTGTTAATTTGAAAATCTTTGCCGCGCCTGACGCTACTGCGATAAGCAACACGGAGGCTGGGGGCACTGCCACGTCTGTAGCAGGCGGTCCACATGAAATTGTAATTACTGAGGGCACACCACTTTCATCCGGTCAGAAATCCCTCAAAGTAAGCAACCAGGTGCGAGCGTTTATCAGTAACTTGCCTGCCGAGGAAGCGCAGGCGGCAATGCTCGGGCTGAGTCTGATAACCGGCGGTGTGGTTAAAACGGCGCTGGATGTAGCTAAAGATACGGCACTTACCGCCGCTGTTGGTGATGAAGTCAGAGCGCTTCAAGTTAGTGTTGCACAAGCGCTGGCAGCAGGTGCATCGGGCGTTGATGTTGATACCCATAAAAAGTTCCTTGATATAGAAGCTGGACAAGGCTTTACGACCGAACAGCAAGGAGGCGCTGAATTTGTTCTTGAAATGGCCGGGCTTGGAACGGGCGCTACGGTTGCCAAAAAAATCGGCGAGTCTTCAGGAAAGTTGCCCGATGGTTATAATCGTAATACAGACGGAGCAATAAACGGTCCTAGTGATGGCACCTTAATCGACACTGGCTTTCAGAATGATGGTCAAACGGTGTATCAGCGAGTGGGAGAGAATGGCCCGGGTAGTTATTTCACTATCGGAAATGATAACTTGCAGAAGCCGGTTAAGTCTCCGCGGTCTAAAACGGATATTGGGGAGCAGTATGCACACCACAAAAATAAAGTGGATGAGCAAGTTGATGATCTGCAGGCAAAGGGTATACAACAGAGAGTGACGTGCGCGTTTTTAGCGACTGCGGCAGTACATATTGTAAACCGGATATTCTCCATAAGAACGCAGACGGAGAGGTTGGATTTATCGAAGTGAAAACAGGCGATGGAGACCTTACAACCAGGCAGTCAGAAATATTCGAAAAAGTAGGTGAAAACGATTATATAATGCCGCCAAGTAGAGTTTTGAGTAAGAAAGCTGAGGATGCGATTGGTGTGAAATATTCACCTGGGATGACCGTTGCAGATGCAGGTTATCCAAAAGGTATCCCTATCATTATCAAACGTACAGACGGACTAGGGGGGTGAAAATGAAAAAAGCAGAAATGATTAAATATTTTAAAGAAAGGTTTGAGGCTGAGTATGATGGTGGTGGGGACTGGTTTTTTACTTTTAAAAATGATGTTGATGGGTACATGCATATAAGTCCTGTAATTGGTGGGCCAACAACTAACCAAAACATAGGTGCATCAGCAGTGATGAACCCTCGCTGGTTCATTGATGTAGCTGAAGAGGTGTTCGGTAGAATGGGTGGCTATATGTTTACTACTGGCAACGGTAATAACCGTATTCGCCCCGATGAGCCATTGAATGAAACTCATTTAGAAGCCATTGCTCAGCAAACTTTTGACTGGTTTTACGAGTGTTTAAGTGAGGAAATGATGATACCACTACTCAAGCGTCACTACGAGATTTACGAACGTCCTGGTGGCTGGCAATTCATTCACATTGTGTGCTGCGTTGTGAAAGGTGATGTATCAAAGCTTCAGAGCTACCTTGATGCGTTTATAATGGGCGACAGAATGGAGTTTATCCCTCTTATCAAACAGGAATTTTTTGAAAAAGCGATTCCCTTAGCACAAAAGTATCGTTCTGGTGAGTTACCAGCGCCAGTTGAATTTTGAAGTAATAAATTACAGATATTAATAGCCAAGCTTACTTTTCTGCCGAATATATAGGATAGTCACTCTTTAAGCTGCAAAGGGAATAATAATGGACACCCACACTTTTTCTTTGCCAAAAAATCGATGTTGTGAGCTCGCTTTTAGCGGTCGTGGTGAAAGAACTTTCACGTTTTTTGTTGTATAAGAAAGTGACCATTATATAGGACAGCCACTCATTTTTTAGAGAGTCGAAAATGAGTTAAAACACAGTGAGTATATAGGACAGTCACTCAGCTTTAACGTATGCAGAGGTAATTCAAAGCAAAGAAAGTGACTGTCCTGGTTTGCTCCCCTGAGGTTTCAACTTTTAATCACAATAACGTGTCTACAGTTAAGAGTGACCAATCAGCAGTACGAAGAGATTCAAACGAGCAAGACTTATGGAATAAAGTTATAGATAATCCTTCAGAAGGTAAATCACTACCACTCAACAGTGATCCTCGTTTTCCCTCATCAGCAGGTTGGGAAAAGAAGAGAGCTACAAAAGTTTTAGCGAACGGTAAAAAAATTACTATTCACTACCAGTACCATTCTTATACTGGAATAGCATACGATATCAAGGTTAAAACACCACAAAGAAGTATTATAGATTCAGCTAAGCAGGGAGAAGGTCAACCATGAAAATAAAAATTCTTAAGTATAAGGGGACACCTTGTTATGGCCGTATTGCGGATGTTTATGTAATTTATTGGGTTGACGGAAGAGTACACTATATGGCGGCCACTGAGTTTGATGACGACTTGGACATTTATACTGACGAAGATTCACAAATAACTGATCCATACCTTAGCAACCGATTTTTAGTGACCTCCATAGGGAGCAAGCATCCCATGATTACCCATGAAGCTCTCCTTCAAGATAATCTTTTAGAGAGAGTAATTGAAGGAGGTCCTGATGAGTTTAAACGATTTAAAGAAAGATTGTTAAATACTAAATAATGGAGACCCACACTTTTCTATATCGAAAAATCGGTGTCGTTAGTTTGCTTTTATTGGTCTTGATTAACGTACTTCCACGTTTTTTGATGTGTGAGAAAGCGAACCGGCTGTAAGTGAGGTATTACGTGCAGTTGATACCGGAATTCAGGGCGCAAGCAGCCTGCAAGTTCTCTTGCGTCGTGGCTAATTAATAGGACAGTCACTCTTTCTTTTCTTCGCCCTTCCCAAGCTAATCGGCTTTATTTGCGCGGCTGTATCTGTCCTATTTGTTACTCTATCCCTGCTAGTTCCTGCCATTATAGTAACAATGCAGCGGCACGTTACAACATACTTTTCTTGTACGCTAATTTCATACCAGTCATCAATAAATCTGCAGTCATAAATATACCTTGCAATAGCAAAGCCGGAGCAAGTCGAATTCTTTTCACGTGCTTATGTTGTTTGGGTGATTAATTTGTTAACGTAATGTAAATCTTGATAGCGTGTTATAGCTATTGACGAAGCAATTAGTCGCTTTTGGATTTACTCACAAGGAAACTATCAATGAGAATCACGAAAGGTACCTATTCTACACGGACGTTACTCGCACTTTCTATTGCCGCCTGTCTAGTAGGGTGTGGTGACAATGAAAGCGACGCTTCAGATGAGCAAGGTGAAGGCACGCCGCCATCATCGCCAATAGTAACCGGACCCGTGCCGGCTTTTGATAGCGATGGTACGTTAAATGCTGATATCACATGGACCACCTATGGTGTGCCTCATGTCAAAGCCGATAATCTTGAAAGTATGGCTTATGGGGTAGGCTACGCGTTTGCCAGAGACAACATGTGTGTTCTTGCTGATCAAATTTTGAAATACAATTCTCAGCGCGCAAAGTATTTCGGACCCGACCTGCTGCCAGGCAGTGGGGACTCACAGCATCTTATTAACGACTTTGGGTTTCTCACTCTAGGTATTCGTGATTTGGCCGAAGATAATTTACCCGGCCTGTCAGATAATTCGCAAGCTATGTTTCAAGGGTACGCAGCTGGCTACAACCGGTATTTAAGTGAAACTCCAATAGAAGATCAGGATCAAAGCTGTGCAGGCCAGCCGTGGGTTCAACCTATCGATAGCGTAGATTTGCTTACCTATTCTTTAGGCGTTGCTTTGTTACCCGGCGCGTCTAACTTTTTAGGGCCCATGTTTCTGGCAGCGCCTGAAGGCGAAAATTACCTACCAACCCCGGCATCGGCTGCGTCAAGACAAACTGCATCTGCGAAAAACATGTCTAATGTACCAGGTAAAATGTTCAAAATGACGCCATCTGTGACGCTGCCAGAAAAAAATCCTCAGGAAATGGGGTCAAATGGATGGGGATTAGGGAGTGATAAAACCACTAACGGGAAGGGCATGGTGTTGGGTAATCCACACTTTCCTCATACGGGGAACTTACGTTTTTGGAACTTCCATGCACAAATTCCAGATTATCTAAACGTGACGGGTAGCTCATTGATGGGATTACCTGGCGCCGTAAATATCGGGTTCAATGAGAATGTCGCCTGGACGCACACTTTTTCAACAGCCGAACATATTGTTGTATACCAATTAACCCTGGATGAAGATGATGCATCTGGAATGAGCCACGTGGTAGACGGCAATAAAACAACAATTTATGAAAAACCATTGCAAATCGACGTTGCTGTTGGTGATGGTGAGACTATAGCGCTCAACAAAACCTCTTATTACACCAATTATGGACCAATGATAGAAATACCAGGTAATTTTGAATGGGATAGTGAAAGTGCGTTTGCAATTAAAGATGCGAACTTACCTAATTTTGATGTGGTCGATCACTGGCTTGCTATGAACATGGCGTCGTCTATGGACGAGTTTAAGCAAGCATTTAAAGATTATGATGGCGTGATCTTTAACAATACGATGGCGGCTTCAAGCGATGGCCAGGTTTTTTATATCGACGACTCAACCGTACCAAACCTCAAAGAAGCGGCCATCAATGAATTAGCGACCAATCAGCGTCTTATTCAAACCAAAGCGGCGGCAGGCTTTACCGTGCTGCCCGGGCTTAGCTCACAATTTGATTTTGATGGGCCTGTTCCATATGAAGAAGCACCAAAATACGAGGGTACCGATTCGGTACAAAATTCAAACGATAGCTTTTGGTTAACGAACTTATCCTCTCCGATAACCGGCGTGAATCCGCTGTACGGTAATACTGAAAATCAACAATCATTACGCTCAAGAATGGGGCAAAAATTCATTGAAACTGAAGCAGGCAGCGATGGAACTTTTACTCCACAAGAGGTAGAAGGCCTATTGTTCAACAACCGCAGTTATCTTGCCGAAGACATTTTACCTACTCTTTTACAAACCTGCGCTGAGCAAGGCAACGTTCCGGTAAATGTGGATGGAGAAGATGTAGATATTTCCGATGCATGTGATGCTCTTGCCGTATGGGATAGCACCATGAACACATCAAGTGTTGGCGCACACGTGTTTAGAGAATTTGCCTTTCAATTTAACCTGGCGCCACAGTGGGAAGTGCCCTTTTTTGCTGATGCTCCAGTCACAACGCCTTCAGGTTTAGAACAAAACGAAACCACCTTGCAACAATTGGCAAAAGCAGTGCAGGTAATTGACCAAGCTGGCGTTGCTTTTGATACCACATTAGGTGAGGTTCAGTTTGTAGAGCGCAGCTTACCTGATGGCACCCCGTCGGGCGAAAAACTACCGTGGGGTGGTGCACACAACATTGAAGGTGGTTTCAATGTATTTGATAGCATCAGAGGTCGTGATGAGACGCTGCTTCCAAGACATCGCTATGAGCCAGTAAACGACAATACCATTATGAGTGCAGAGGCTAACGGCTACCACATCAATTATGGAACCAGTTGGGCAATGGTGATTAGTTTTACTGATGAAGGTCCACAAGGGCGGGGTATATTGACGTACTCACAGTCTCGACAATTTGGAAGTGAACACTTCTTAGATCAAACCAGATTGTATTCTGAGCAACCCACATTGCGAGATATTTACTTCACTGATGAAGATATTGAAGCAAATACCATTGAGAAAGTTACTTTGTCTTCACAGTAAAAGGCTCATGCCCCGTAACTGGGGCAGACGTAACTGCTGATACTGCCTAGCAAAATCTGGGAAGTCCACTCAATGTTAATGCAATATGTAGGGTAGACACTCATTCCATCAGCTGAAAATTTAACATGCGCATGAAAAGGCAGTGGGACAGATACTCGTTGAATCTGCAATGAGTTTCTGTGCTCATGACGACGTTATTGAACTTATTTGATGTACTACATTGGTATTTTACAGGAGAGCGGTTTACCTGCTGCTCATTAGCCAAAAGGTGTGTCAGATTGTGGCTTTGCGGCGAGAAAAAGCACCCTTCAGCCCCCAACGATTTCACTGATTTGATTAACTGCCCCGCAAGACACTTAGCAGGATTATGCTGAGTTTTTATTTAAGCTTTCTTGCCCTGGGCTCTTTAGCGGTTATCAATTTAGCGGTTATCTATGCTGTGCGTATACGGCGGGTCACGTATAGCATAATTGCAGCTGTGGCCGCATAAGTCATCACCACAAGGGTTAGGTGCATTGCTACAGTTACATCAGTTGCTTTACTATTATAATGCACTGCAATGTACAGGGCGGCGATATTCAATGCGCCATGGGCTGCGGCTAGCATTAAGGAATAGGCTTTCTTCTGCGCCTGCCAAAAAGCGATGAAACACCAGGTAAACAGAAAATGGTTGGCGATTCGGCAAAGCGCGATAAACCCGAGTAAGGTTAATCCCGTTGCAGAAAAGTAAGATATAGCAGGAACAGTATAAACCGATACCTGGGCTAAAGGCATAACCGCAAGATACGTTAGCGTGGTCACTATGGGTGAAAAAAACACCTTGCTGGTTTCCAGCAATGCAATAAAAAGCGTAAAGGGCCATATAGCTGTATCCCGGAAAGGGATATTGAGCAGTGCGGTATGGTGAAGATAAGTGCAGTACAACAAAAGGCAGCCAGCCTTCACACATTCTTCGTAAAACCCCATAATGAAGGCGCCCGTATAATTTACATGCTGTAACAGTTGGGCATTATTCGGTGCTAGCGCCCCGCTGAGGGTAGCGTTAGCAAGAAACAACAAAGTAGCCAGTAGTACAGCATAAGAGCGGCGACGTAGCTCCTGAATATAGGCGCTTACACATAGCCAAACGTGCACTACGTATACCGTAAATAGGGTAGTTAGCGCCATTAATGCAAACACCGGCAACCTCAAGCGAGACGATTTACAGACGGTTATAGGCCGAGCCCCGAAACTTACCATAACCGGCATTAAAATCGGCACCGATTGTTATTTCAAACCCATCCCAGCTAAGTGTCATAATGCTGATATCTACAGAGCAACAACGTAGTGTCAGGGTACCCGCGCCGACAGCTGCGCATTGGGTTACATTTAGCTCTTCAAGTGAAATCGAGGTATAGTTGGACATTCTTTATTCCTTTATATAGCCCCTTACAGATAGGTTGAAGGGGTAATGACAGGAGGTGGCGTTAAACCACAATAAAAAGTATAAAGAAGGGAACCAGAACCGCTATAGCTCTGAAGATCAGTTTTTAAGAGGCATGTTTTGTAATGTGGAACATTCCCTTGCTACCGCTGGTGGGCCCCTCCCAGCAAAAAAAATTGAAATGGGGTAAAGTGATTTAGCTTAAACGAAGATTTTCGGTGCCAGGAAGGTCAATACGATAAGCCGTTTCTGATAGTATAGGTCTGATTTAATTGCGCTAGTCGCCAACTAAACCCATTCACCCCTCACCAATTGCAGGCACTGAAAAGTTTGAGCCCCTCGAAACGCTCAACCGGCAAAGCCCCCTTTTTGCGCTACAAATTGCATAGCTTTAGCGTAGGCAGGCGGGTAATGAAGCCATTTACCTTTGCTCACTGTTAAAATACCCGTGTTAGTATTTTCACGTGCAAAAACTGATTACCCGCAGCGCTACCTTACAATCATAATTGCCAAGCATTAACATGGCGCAGGAAACCCACTTTCTATGATGGCTTGTTACTACTCCTTCGGTTTATCAAGCTGCGTGTACCAATCCAGATAAGGGGTATTTTTAACCATATGGCGGTTAAAGTCCTTAGCGCCATCTTGCCACCATACCGGGCCGCGTTCACCAAGCGAGATTTTCGCTGCATTAACCAGGCGCCGTGCTTTGGTTAGCCGCGTATCATCGTTTGCTGCCTTTGCCGCTTTTACCTCGCGGCGCGCGCTCATTAAATCGTGCACAAAACTGGCCCGCTCGGCCTCCGATAGGTTTGGGTTACTCACCCGCCATAGTCGTTCTCGTACGACCATGTACCGCCCATCAGGTGTCACTGGATATTGCATGTAAACTTTAGTCCCGTTTTAAAAAATATAAGGCTACAAAAATATGCCAAGTCAAGACAGCCCATAAACTTTGCCCTGACGAATGATGCAATTGATGCAAGACCGTTGCCTAATAACATGCAAAAACCTATGTATGCAATATACCGTTTACCATAAAAGCCCGATTATTGCCGGTACGGTCAGTTTGCAGAGCTATCCTGGGGCCTGAGGGCGTTAGTATATGGTTCGTTACCATGCTTGGGCTTTAATTGGGTATAACCTTGCGTAAACGCAAGCTCCAGAAGCCTGCGGCCGAACACCTCTTCACCTTTGGTACTAAGATGGCGTCTATCTGAGTATGTGATGGTACTATCTATCACTAAATCCCTGGGCAACTGTAAGCCAAAGCCATCCATTTTTGATATATACCCAATCTCTTTTGAGCGCAGACGCTTGGCAAATTCGCTATCCAGGTACTGCGATAATTCAATTGCATTGGTAGATATATATTGGGTGAGCTGGGTGTCAAAGGGCGTCTTATAATCCCATTCCACCGGATCTTTAGTCACTGGGGGCAACATCCCCACCATTAATACCGGAATGGCAAATGTTTGCTTAATGTTAGCCAGGTAATTCACTACATCATCGACATATTCGGTATTGATATCTTCGCGTTTTGCTTCATACATATTATTACCGGCAAATAGCCTGTCTGGGGTTTGGGTGTAAATGACTAAACTTATCTTACGCGCATGATCTTTTGCAAAGGCGAGAAAATCATCATACTGGCAATGGGGTAAATCTTTCGGGTTACCGTTATAGCCATGGGCACGACAAAATCCTCTGGATACACTAACCACAAAGGGATATTCGCTGTTGTAGGCCACCGCGTTGTATAAATCCATACCGTGACTACCACCTAAAATAAAAACCGCTTTATCATATTTTGCTGCACATTCAGAAAAGCGGGTTTCAAAGTCGTCATCAAATTCGGGCGACCATAATTTACAGGGCGCCTCAGCCATCGGCTGGCTGGTATGAGAATCATGGGCGGTTTCAAGCATTTGATAGCGCGCCATGGGGGCAGGCTCAAAGGTACTGCGTAAGGCTACATTGCTTACAAATAGCAAACCTAGCACTGCGCCGCAAGCCAGTCCTACGCCGCTATATTTAAAAATGGCCGGGCGGGTATAACGACTACGGTTACGCAGTGGGGTTTCGACAAAACGCCAGGACACAACGCTCATAAGAAACGACACGCCAATACCAATAACACTGTATAGCAATGTAAGTTCGCCCTCATTGATAAGTCGCAGCGCTGCTAGTACAGGTTGATGCCATAGGTATAGGCTATAACTTACTACACCCACAAATGTAATTCCGGGAAGTGACAGCAAGCGGGCGGTTAGCGTGCCCTGAACAGCAAATAGAAGAATTAGTACTGTGCCAGCTACAGGTAATAGAGTGAACACTGATGGATGAGCCGTTTCCGGTGTAAACAAGATATATGAAGCCGCGACCATTACCACCCCCGCGTTGGCCAATAGCGAGCCGAACACCCGTTGCCAGCGCTGATAATGATCGCTTTTAATATAAACACTGGCTATGCCGCCAGCCATTAATTCCCAGGCTCGGCCTGGTAAAAGGTAAAAATTACCGGTTGGGTCAACATCTTTTTGCCACTGTGCATACGCCAACGAAAGCACGAATATACTCAGCAACGTACCGATAAAGCGGCGGCCGTTTGGTAATACAACCATAGCAATTAACGGAAAAAACACGTAATACTGTTCTTCTACTGCCAGACTCCAGGTATGCAGCATGGGAGACAATTCTGAGGTACTGCCAAAATACCCCGACGTTTGCCAAAAATAAAAATTGGAGACAAAACTGACCACCGCAACAATACTCTGCCCATAATCGGCAAGCACTTTTGGCGATTGTGAAAAAACAGGTAAAGCTATGCTAGTAACCGCTATGACTAAAAACAAAGCGGGTAATATTCGCCGTGCGCGCCGTTCGTAAAAATTTACTAACGAAAACTGATTCTGGCTCATTTCGCGGGTAATGATGCCAGTAATTAGAAAGCCACTGATAACAAAGAATACGTCTACGCCAAGATAACCACCGCTAAGCCCGGGTAAGTCAGCGTGGAGCCATAAAACAGGCAGGATCGCGAGAGCACGTAAGCCATCTATTTCACTTCTATACTGCATAGTAACTGGTTAAGTTCCGTTTAGTCTGATGTATTAATAACATGCGAAAACCAAGCAAACTTCACGCCTGTTTTAAAATTTATTGAATAATAATTGTTGGAAAAGGGGGGATAATGTAATACCGCGCAGCGAATGACGAGTTTCCATTGATTGGTTATAAACCTTAGAAAATGTTGTATGGAAAGCCGTCTCCGGCCATAGGTATAGCACTGAAGCTCAACTGAGCGCCCCTTCATTGGCCTATTAGCCGTCTAGGACTCGCGCGTACTTATGTCAATTGAAAATGGCGCTTTACCGGTTAATCGTCTTTCTGGCAAGGAGCGCCCTGGTAGGGATCGCCCTGGTAAGGATCGCCAAGGTAGTGAGTAAGCGGCTTGAATATAGTATTGCTTGATTTATTTATGCAGGAGGAAAAAGGTATACATGGAAAAAAGCGTATAAGGGCTAAAATAAAAAACCATGCACCTTTAGCAATGCGTTAATACTTTTCGGCCAGCCTGGTTATAGTTGCAATAACAATACCTATGCAATAACAATACCTGCCAATCACCCTGGGTGTGAAAGCTAAAGTAACTAAGTGCCACATTCTGTAGCTGCGGAAATTTTCACTGGAGCATTGAAGAAATAAACTGATACCGACGATATCTATAGTATCGTCACGAGTATTGCCCATAATCATCCGCTCTCTTGACCATCGCGGCTTTTGAATAGCGGATGATTACCGGTTTCGTCACATAAATGTATTTACGGTAGTAATCCTTAACGTGGGTTAGCCCGCCAGTTTCAGGCAGACAATTTTTCTATATGGTCTGCATTTTCTGCTGCTTGCTCATAATGTAGAGCCTGGTGAATTTCCTCTTCACTTGGCATGCGCGCTATGGTCAATCCTGAGTGCTCGAAATCCTGGTTTACAAACCCCTGACTTACAAAGGCACTCAACCAGTCTGTGGCAGGATAATAGCCCCACTTAGCTTTGAACAGATTCGCATTGGTAACGATATCAAGCAGGTGGTTGATGGGGAACTGATAGTTTGCCCGATACTGATGAAAGGCAGTAAGGCTTAATTTTTCCAAACCAATACCGGCCGCGTGGCAACGGGTCGCAAAATCGATATCGCCAATCCCGAAACCATGGTATTGCTCATCAAAACCACCTACTTTATCGAAATCTGAACGGCTTACGCCAAATACAGCAGACTGAAAATTGTGCATGGCACTGGCATTGCGGCGACCATTTAATACGTGAAGCTCTGAACGCTCCATCAACTGTTCAAACTGCGCATTGTCGGGCATATCTGTTAATGGGATAATGTTGGTCGTATGAATTGTATTGTCTTTCCAGTTTTTCATCATGGTACTGAACAGGGCAGGGTCACATACACAATCCACGTCAAGATGGATGATTCGATCGAAACTGCATGCTTTAAAGCCTTTATTACGGGCTTGGGCCAGCGGCAATTCTTCAGAGGTGGCAAATTTATGTTTAATAGAGAACTGTTCACTTTGTATCAGCGAGTTGCTGGACGGTGATGTCATCCAAACAACAATCAGTTCCGATGGAGCTAACTCTGACTGTTCAAGATTAGCAATCAGATTTGAAAGCTGCTGCGTCCGGTTTTTTACGATAGTAACAACACTGAATTCGTTTCTCATCCGATTATCCTCAATAAAGCGTAAATGGTGTGGCTGTTTCAATACAGCGAGAATCACAGTGAAGTGAAGCAATTTCCAAACCAGCTATTCACTAATTTAAGTTACTGTTTTTTCAATTAAAATATTGGGTGGCATGAAAGAGCCGAGAAAATAGTTATGAAATACTTACACCCCTGACTGTAGTTACTATGTACCAAAGTCTGATAGCTAGTGCATAAGTATCCGATTTATAAGAAATACTATTTTAGGACGAGAAGGCTTTGGAAGCCGGGATAATCTGTATTTTTATTGCCTCAACACATATGATGTTGAAATTGGTTCGTAAAATAGATACCTGGATAAATATGTCAGCCCCTATATTGACCCCAACGTTGCCCCGCATGAACGACGAACGTCTAAAAGGCCCTATTTTACTGCGGCCCATCATGCGCGACCCTGGCACAGGTGAAGCGGAAAACCGCGATAGTGGTTTGCTCCCTAATACTCGCATAATTGACCTTGATAAAGAGGGGAGTGATCATCGCCACGGGGAAGTTCACCAGCGTTTAAACAGCACGGCGTTTGCGCAGTTACTCGGTGAACTTGGGATTGATAATAAAACCCAACTGATAGTCTACGACGCAAAGGGGATGTTTAGTGCCCCGCGTTTGTGGTGGATGCTTAAAGCTATAGGACATCGCAATGTGAGCCTGCTAGATGGGGGCGGCGCCAAAGAACGAGCGGAAGGCGGCCTCTTCAACAACTTTGGGCGCCCGCCTGTATCGGCGCAATTCTATGAAGTAGAGCCTCCTGCGCATGCTTGGTTTATTGATAAAAAGCACGTAATAGCGGCACTTGATACAAACACGCAGATTATTGATGCGCGCAGCGCGGCGCGCTTCCACGGCCGCGCACCTGAACCGCGCGCCGGCGTTCGCAGCGGGCACATACCCGGCGCAGTTAATTTATACTACCAGGACGTGCTGGAAAACGGTCGGTTTAAAGCAGTGGCGGTGCTTAACGCCTTATTCACGAAGCGCAATATCGATTTGCAAAAGCCAATTATCTGTAGCTGTGGTTCTGGGATCACCGCGTGTATAATCGGCGTGGCCGCGCTACTATGCGATGCTAAAAATGTAATGGTATATGATGGGAGTTGGGCCCAATGGGGCGCTGATAACCAACTGCCTATTGCCCTGTAATAATTATCGAATACCAACCACCAACGGAGCGACGATTGCATGTATGCTAAGCCTAATGTAGTGGTTCTGACCGGCGCAGGCGTATCGGCAGAATCAGGACTTAAAACATTTCGCGACAACAACGGGTTGTGGGAGCAACACAAGGTCGAAGAAGTCGCCACGCCGCAAGCCTTTAGCGCCAATCCTGCGCTAGTGTACCGCTTTTACAATGATCGTCGCGCCCAGTTAGCTGACGGTGCAATTAAACCTAATGCCGCGCACTTGGCGTTGGCCCAGCTAGAAAAGGCGCTTGGCGAACAGCTGACGCTGATTACCCAGAATGTAGATAATTTGCATGAACGTGCTGGGAGTACGCGGGTATTGCACATGCATGGCGAGCTGCTGTCTTCACGGTGCACCGGCAGCGGCCACCGCCAAGTATGCACTGTGGCGTTTGACCGTAAAACACGCTGCCAGTGCTGCGCCGAACCGCAGCCACTGCGCCCGGATATTGTCTGGTTTGGCGAAACGCCGCTGCACATGGATACCATTATTATGGCCTTATCCAGGGCTGATATTTTTATTGCTATTGGAACCTCCGGCGATGTGTACCCTGCAGCCGGTTTTGTCCAGCTGGCCAGCGAAAGCGGCGCCAAAACGGTAGAGCTTAATCTGGCAGCCGGTACTAACCAACGATATTTTGATGAGGCCATTGAAGGCCCAGCTTCTGAAGTCGTGCCAGCATATGTGCACCAAATAATAACCGCCTTCAACGATAAAGGTAGATAAACGTGGTGTGGCAAGATTTTATTACTATAGCATTAGTTCATTTACTGGCTGTCGCCAGCCCTGGCCCCGACTTTGCCATTGTAGTGCGCAATAGTGTGGCTTATGGCAGGCGTATAGCAATGTACACCAGTGTAGGTATTGGTTTAGGTATCCTGATTCACGTAGCTTACTCCATTGTGGGGCTATCAGTTGTCATCAAAACCACACCGTGGCTATATCAGGCTATCAGTTATCTGGCGGCGGCATATCTGATATATCTGGCTGTAGGAGCCCTTCGAAGTGGCCCAACTACGCCGTCGACCGCACGCCAGGGTAAGCAGGTTACGCGTCCTGCAATACGGGGCCGGCGCGCACTATGGATGGGTTTTTTAACCAACGGCCTGAATCCCAAAGCCACGCTGTTCTTTTTATCATTATTTACCGCTTTTATTGATGTCGACACCCCGCTGGCCATTAAGCTAGGGTATGGTGCCTACTTGTCACTGGCTACCGGAGCCTGGTTTTGCTTTCTATCGTATTTATTAAGTACCAGCAGTGTTGCACGTTTGATAGGTGAAAAAGGTTACTGGCTAGACCGTGCCATGGGGGTATTATTATTAGGCCTGGCTGCCAAATTAGTATTAGCTTAGAGCCGCAGGCGCGTTTAGGGTATACTGCGCAGGTTAAAAATCAGTTTTTGAGGATTGGGTGAGTAGCACAAACCAACCCCCGCAAGGGGATAAACTAGCGCAGACTCTGGCCGGAGACTACACGTTTTCAGTCAGACAAATACTGCTAAGAGCGAATAATATTACAAAAGAGCATTACCGTACGCTGCTAGCAGGATGCGGTGTTATTGTGTTGATTAGCGCAGTATTAGTGGCACTTTTGGTTAGCCGCTTTTCGATTGAAGAGTTAAAGCAACTCTCACAATCACATCAGGCAATTATTGATGTGATTGTCATTTTTCTTATGGCGCCGATTACTACCGGACTGACATTACAAGCTAGCGCATTGGCCGCGCAACAACCCACCGCTTTTAACCATTTGTTCGCCTACCTACCGCAGGTATTACCGCTTGCTTTGGCGCAGCTGTTTATCTCTATACTGGTGCAGCTGGGATTGTATTTTTTAATTATTCCTGGGCTGTATGTCTTTATGGCCAGTATATTTACGCTGCCGCTGGTGGCGCAAAACAAGCTTCCTATAAGCGGTGCGCTGTTACTCTCGTGTAAAGTGG
The DNA here is from genome assembly GCA_003056425.1 of Alteromonas indica. Taxonomy (GTDB): domain Bacteria; phylum Pseudomonadota; class Gammaproteobacteria; order Enterobacterales; family Alteromonadaceae; genus Alteromonas; species Alteromonas indica. The sequence goes on along the minus strand of PYVY01000012.1, from coordinate 140,407 downwards.
TTAACCGGTATATTGCTGGGTTTATCGGATTATTTGGCGTTTTTGTACTATTGTTTTTATTGTGTCTGTTTACCCTCGGCCTGGCCCTGTTATGGGTAATGCCATTGTATTACGCTACCGTAGGGTTGCTGTTCAATGATCTTTTTGGCTCAGGGCCGGTAGAAATTTCGTCCAATACTAATAACAAAGAGTCAACATTTGATGCATAAAAGGGAAACGGTAAAAATAGTGCTGATAACGATAGGTATTTTAGCCGTTATCGTCATTAACGCATGGATTTTGTCTTCCAGAGAACCCGATATACTGGAAGTGCCGGAAACCGAGCAAGCATCAAAGCCCGTACCGGATTTCTCCTCTTATGAGAATGTGAGTGATCGTAAGTCAGCTTTTTTTGATTATTTACGCCCGGAAGTCGCTAAGCAAAATGAATATCTGCTTTCGTTACGTCACTATATTCAAACCGTTCAACGTAAACTTACCAGTAACGAAACACTGGGCGAAGAAGACAGTGAACGGGTGGCATGGCTGGTAAAAGAATATGGCGTCAACGACTCTGTCGATATTCCTGAAAAAATAAACCGCTTATTACAGAAAGTTGATATTTTACCGGTCGAGCTGGTATTGGTGCAGGCAGCTAATGAGTCTGCCTGGGGGACCAGCCGGTTTGCCCGTGAAGGTTATAATTTTTTCGGCTTATGGTGTTTTCGGCGGGGGTGCGGCTTTGTGCCTTCGCGGCGCACCGACGGTGCAGCCCATGAAGTGGCACGCTTTGATAATTTATCCAGGGCCACTTACACTTACATGCGTAATCTAAATCGCCATAAAGCTTACAAAGATTTACGTAATATTCGGGCCCGGTTAAGAATGAACCAAATGCCGGTAACCGGCATGGCGCTGGCTGAAGGCCTGATGAAATATTCTGAGCGTGGCGCCGCCTATGTGGAAGAACTGCAGGCAATGATTCGGTTCAATCAGGAGTTTCTTGCACAATGAGATGGATGACGTCCCTGTTATTGGGAATTTTAGGGATAAGCAGCCCGTTAGCCTATGCCACGAGCAGCCTGGATGTGGAGTATCATCGGTTTTATAGTCATTTGCAAAAATTAACCGGTGAAGATACTCAGGCATTACAGTTTGCGTTTGGTTTTATCCACCACGATACCGCAGATATGTGTGCAATAGACAGCGCCAATATTGTAACGGACAAGCAAACAATTGCACTGGACGTATCGGCAGAGCAAAGATTCACTTTACCGGCTGAAAAAGCCCTACAGCTGGCAGATGCGTCGGTACACATTGTTTTTACAGACAACGATATCAAACCCTGTGATATGTCGGTACAACTGGAAACCCGCTCGGAATATCTAAAGTCTTACTATAGTGCGGAAGAGCTGACTATGTTGGTAGGACAATATGAAGCCTTCTTTAATGAAATGGGCAGTTTTTTATCATTCATGATGCCTTCCGTAAAAGGCCTTAATTTTCAGTTTTCAGATCCTTACCTGCAGCGTCCGTTAAAAGACGCCCCGCCGATTACCAGTGGGATGTTAGCCCTGCATACTGAATGGCTAAACAAAAACAAGCCATTGATACTGCCGGAGCCGCCTGTGCGAATTACGGCTATTGCATCGGCCGATTAACTTAACACTAATTGGTAGCGTATCTGTTCGGCCAGACGCTCGACGGTCTCTTCGCCCTTTTTACACAATTCTGCGGCGCGGTGAAACTCAAGTAATCCTACATCAGTGAGATTGGGTTCTATCAGCACATCGGGTGGATCGCCCGCCAACCGCGAGCGGGTAACTCTGGCCTGTAGAATTTCCAACGAGCTGCTCATGACACTTAGGATACCGGGCGGCGCATCTTTACCAGGGCCGTTATCCGGTGAAAACCATTGACGCACCGCTCCAGAACTTTTCTGCAAAAAGTGTTCTGTTTTACGTTCATTTTCTTCATGCTTTTCAGCCGGTTTTTCTAAGCGCTGGGGCCGGAAGTCGGCGTTAAGATTAACGGCAATAACAAAATCAGCCCCTAACTGACGACACAGGTTTACCGGCACCGGGTTAACCACCGCGCCATCTACCAGCCATCGCCCCTCATAGGCGACCGGGCTAAATAACGCCGGTATAGCACATGACGCTTGTATTGCTGTATCTAACGGGCCCGAAGCAAACATTACCTCACGCCCTGAATGCAGGTCGGTGGCCACTACAGCAAATTGTTTTTGCATTTCTTCGAAAGAGGCGGCGCAAAAATCTTCCCCGAGTTTTTTGAATACCTTTTCGCCGCTGGCTAAGCCGCCGCGGCGAAAACCGATACCCATGAGTGAAAACACCTGCCACTCCGTCAGGGAGCTGGACCATTCATGTAAGGCATCGAGTTTGCCACTGGCATAGGCCGCCCCAACATAGGCGCCAATCGAACAGCCGGCGACAATATCTATATTAACACCCAATTTTTCCAGCGCACGGATAATACCTATGTGGGTCCAACCGCGGGCGGCGCCAGCACCCAAAGCAATGCCAATTTTCATACGCTTAGTCCGTTAAATTCACAATTTGAACCGGCGATACCTCAGCCTGTTCACTATCCTGGGCCGCTGCGTTAAAGGTGTCGAAAGCAGGTGTGTCAAAGGCTGTATCGCCATCAGCTACCGGACCATCAGTGGTAGAAATAGCCTGAAAATCGTGTAAATTACGGTCCAGCAGATGCGAGGGCGCAACATTCTGGATGGCCCTGAACATAGATTCGATACGACCTGGAAAGCGTCGGTTCCAGTCTTGCAGCATATGTTTTATATTTTGCCGTTGCAGGTTCTCTTGTGAGCCACACAAGTTGCAGGGAATAATAGGAAATTCAGCCGCCTGTGCATATTTTTCGATATCGGCTTCATTACAATAGGCCAGGGGGCGAATAACAATATGCTGACCATTATCGCTAACCAGCTTTGCCGGCATCGATTTAAGTTTGCCACCGTGAAACATATTTAAAAACAAGGTTTCCAGCATATCGTCACGATGATGGCCCAGGGCGATTTTTGTAGCACCAAGTTCGGTGGCGGTGCGATATAAAATTCCCCGGCGCAGTCGAGAGCACAATGAACAGGTCGTCTTACCTTCTGGTACTTTTTCTTTAACGATAGAATACGTGTCTTCTTCCACAATTTTATACTCTACCCCAAGCTCATCCAGATACTGGGGTAAAATATGCTCGGGAAAGCCGGGCTGCTTTTGATCCAGATTTACCGCGATAATGTCAAAGTGGATAGGCGCAATACCGCGTAAAAACAGCAAGATATCAAGCATGGTATAACTGTCTTTGCCGCCGGATAAACACACCATGACCTTGTCATTAGCTTCTATCATGCCGAAATCGGCGATGGCTTTGCCAACATTTCTGCGCAAACGTTTCTGTAATTTATTAAAACTGTATTTCTGTTTGCTTTGTGAACTATGGTCGGACTGTGCGGCGTGCTGCTTCATACAAATTCTGTTCTGGCGTTTAAAAAAGCCATTATACAAAATAGGTACGGCTTGCGTCACCCCAAGCCGTTAATGATTTAGTTTATCGCGATAAATCAGGTTACCGGCGTTTCAAAACCGTCCGGCTTTATCGCCAATACATCGCAGTGCAGGGTATCAATAACCTGTTCGGCGGTATTGCCAATGAATGCCGCCGAGATGCCTATTCGGCCTACTGTGCCGATAATGACCAGCTCGGCATCTAATTGATGCGACATTTTGGCCACAACGTGCTCGGGCAAGCCCTCTTCAACATGGCAGTGGGATGCATCTATGCCGTATTTTTTTCGATGTAATTCCATCTCATGTTGATGGTGGTGTTTTACTGCTTTATGGTAGGCATTGGTATCAAACTCAGGAATCTCCAAAGCAATACTGACAGGGGCATGTGGGTAGGCGTTCACCAGATGCACCGCACCGGTCAATAGGTTGGCATAATCCTTAGCGATGTCTGTAAGCTTATCGTTAAGTTGGGCATGTTCAGCATCTTCGGTACCTACATTAACCGCCGCGATAATGTTGCCCTGCGGAGGCCACGCATGTTCTTTTACCATCAGCACCGGCATCGGGCATTTGCGTAATAAATGCCAATCGGTGGGAGTGAAAATAACTGACACCAGGTCATCTGCTTTACGACTGGCCTTCACCACAATATCCGCACTGCACTCTACCGCAGTGCGGATGATTGCTTCAAAAGCGCGACTTTCCCATTTTACGATAAGCTCTACCGGACGATCAGAGTATTGGCGTACTTCACTTTCTAACCAACCGCGGCGCTCTTTAATCACCGCGCTGCGCATAGCTTCACGTTCTGCGCCCGATAGCATCGTAGTCATTTCATAGGAAAAATCGTATACCACCATCAGTACAATTAATGTTGCGTCGGTTTTTTCTGATAGCTCCAAGGCCCGCGATAATGCAGGTTGGCTGTCCAGGTCACTATCAATTACTGCTAATACCGTATCATAGTTAATCATCGCCTTGCTCCGGCTGAAGGGTTAGACAATAGTAAATCTACTACCAGATGATTTAGAGTTCTTTGCGCTACATCAATAAATTATTGACAACTTACCGTCAGCTCCATGGTTTTAAGCTGGTTATTAACGCCGTCAAAATCTTTAATGACAATGAGTTTGCCGGTTACCTCGATCAAGTCTTCCTTTTGAAAACGGGTTAACAACCGGCTGATGGTTTCTACCGTAAGTCCCAGGTAGTTACCAATTTCATTACGGGTCATGGTGAGGTGGAATTGACGGTGGGAAAACCCGCGCTGAGCGAAGCGGCTGGATAACTGAGCGATAAAATATAACAGTCGTTCCTGCGCAGTGCGCCGGTTAAGTAGCATCATCATATCGTGATCCTGCTTAATTTCAGCACTCATAAAGCTGAGAATTTGCCGGCGTAATGTGGGTAAAGATTGGGACATGGCATCGAGCATATCGTAAGGCAGCTCGCACACCATAGCGGTTTCCAGGGCTTGGGTAAAACTCTGGTGTCGCTGTTCGCGTAGAGCATCAAACCCGATAATATCCCCGGGGAAATGAAACCCTATAATTTGTTCATCACCTTCTTGATTGGTTATGAACGATTTGAAAGAGCCCGAGCGCACCGCATATAGCGCACTAAAGTGGTCATTAAGCTGTACCAGCATTGCGCCTTTTTGTAACGGCTTCTTCCGCTCCACGATGGTATCAAGAGAAGCAATTTCTGTTTTGTTCAAAGCCACGGGCAGGCACAGGTGACTAAAGCTACAGTTTTGACAGTGAATAGAAAACTCCGATACATCGGCCATATGCCATCCTTTTTAATGCCTAACCGCCCGTTTACAAATGCATCATATGCCCGGGCTGGGGCTCAATAACCCTGATAATTAAGAATAGCGCATATACGAGCAGTAAAACAGCTACCAATTGGCGCGCCTTCGGGTGGCGTAACGCACCGGCTAGCCAATGGGCCCCTGAACTGGCCGCAAACAGGGCGGGTAACGTACCAAGCCCAAAGCACAGCATAATAAGCCCGCCGTCGATAGCATCTGCACTGGCCAGGGCGAAACTAAGTGTGGAATACACCAGGCCGCAGGGAAGCCAGCCCCAAACCATGCCATAGGGGATAGCGGCGGCAGGATGCCGAAAAGGAATAAATTTAGCTGACCAAGGTTGTATTTTTCGCCACACCCGGCCGCCCGCTTTTTCTAGTTGGCGCAGGCCCAGCCACCACTGCCCAAGATACGCTGCCATCGCTAATAATAGGAGGGCGCTGATTATTGCCAGCACAGGAAGGGCGGCCGGTAAAAGGTGGATGAACGACTGCCCCAACGCACCAGCCAATACGCCTGCCAGGGTATAGCTGCTAAGCCGACCAACATTGTAACTTAGGGTGTAAGGCCAGTGGCTGGTATGTGCCGGGCTGGCAAAACGTAGTGCTCCAGCGATGCCAGAACACATGCCTATGCAGTGAACGCCGCCAGCAAGACCAATTAACAGCGCCCCGGTAAGGCTAATCGCGATCATGAAGACGCTTACGTTCGTCAGCCAGTTTTTTTTCTTCCGGCGGCAGATCATCGTCAAACAGAATGCTATAACCCTGCCTATCTAAATCGTCAAACTGTTTACTGCGCACTGCCCAGAAGAAGACAGCCACCGCAATACCAACAATAATGACCGCCAATGGAATGAGTACATAAATAATACTCATGCGGTGAACCTTATCAAACGCGTTGAATTAATAACCACAATAATACTACTTAGTGACATTCCTACAACCGCCATCCAGGGATGTAGTATACCGCTTACGGCGAGCGGTAAAATACACACGTTGTAACCCAACGCCCAGGCAAAATTTTGTCGAATAATCTGCCGGGTACGGGCGCTCACTGTGAAAAGTCCGGGTAGGGCATGCAAACTGTCGTTTAAAAAAATAATATCAGCACTGGCTTTAGCAATGTCGGTACCCGAGCCAACCGCCACCGCGACGTCAGCCTGGCTCAGTACGGGTGCATCGTTGATACCATCACCTAGCATCATAACAATCTCACCGCGCGCCTGGAGTTGCATTACATAATCAAGTTTCGCCGCGGGCGTGAGTGCAGCAATGGGGTGTTGGATATTCAGTTGTCGGGCTACTAAATCCACGTTGTACTGGCTGTCACCACTTAGAATTGCAGTGGTTTTTGTCTTGTGCTGCTGGGTTAGCCGGGCCAGTACGCTGTCCACCCCGGCTTTAATACTATCGCTAATCTGCCAGGCGGCAATAAGTTTGCCGTTACATGCCAGCATTACGTTGGCGGTAAAAGGTAGCGACGGTAATACCGGGCAACTGGTATCTTCAGTATCCTGAGCTAACATAAACGCTGGCGAGCCAATTTTATAGTGTTGGCGGTTATAGCATGCGCTGATACCCAAGCCGGCCTGGATAGTGACATCATGGGGTAAGCTGAGCAAAACCGAGCCCTGCCTATACCGAGCAAAGACAGCTGCAAGAGGATGTTCAGAGTGTGCTTCTATCGCGCCTGCAATAGCCAATACAGCGGCTTTGTCTGCCTCGTTCGCGTACCACTGGGCGTGGATTGAGAAATCGCCCTGGGTTAATGTTCCGGTTTTATCAAATGCCACTGTAGAGACCTTTTCGATAGTTTCCAGTACATCGGTACGTTTGATTAGCACCCCTTGTCGATTCAACCAGGCTACGGCACTGGTTAATGCGGTGGGGGTTGCTAACCCCAGGGCGCAGGGGCAGGTGGCTACTAACACGGCAATGGTGATCCACAGAGCCTGTGGGTTGCCCATGACATACCAATAGGCATATGTCAGGCTGGCAATCAGCAATACGGCCAGGACAAAATAGCTGGCCAGTTGGTCGGCTAACTTTGCTGCCGTCGGGCGATTAGCTACCGCTTGTTGCTGTAAATGAATAATCTGACTAATTAAGGAGTGGGCCAAACTGGCTTGCACTTCTATCGTAAGCACCTGGGAACGATTCAGCGTACCACCATGCACCTTGTCACCAGGTACTTTGGTTACCGCGGTGGGTTCGCCAGTTAACATAGCTTCGTCTACCTTGGAGGAGCCTTGGCACACCACACCGTCTACCGGAATCAACTCACCTGCCTTCACTATAATGGTATCCCCGGGTAGCAGTTTACGGGCCAGCGCGGGATGAGTGGCGCCGTCTTTAACTATTAACGCTGACATGGGGATATATTTGAGCATATTGGCTGATATCTGCATGGCCTGATAGCGGCTTTTATGTTCGATAAAGCGGCTTAAAAGCAGCAGAAAAATGAACATGCATATGGACTCAAAATATACCTGACCGGATTGTTGCCAGGTGGCGGCAAAGCCGCTGCCATAGGTCAGGAACACCGCGATGGTTATCGGGACATCCATATTCACGCTGCCGGCACGCAATGCGCGGTAAGCGCTGGCATAAAAACCAGCACCAGAATAGATAACCACCGGTGTAGTTAGCAGCAAAGCAATCCAGTTGAAATATTGCTGCATAAACGAGCTCATTTCGCCCAGCCAATCAAAGTAATGCGCGGCCATCAACATCATTACCTGCATTGTCATAATGCCTGCCAGCCCCAGCTTTTTCATAAAGCCCTGCTGTTCGTTTTGATAGGATGCTTCATGCTTGTCGGGCTGAAAAGGGAAGCCGTTATATCCTATGTGGCGAAGCCGGCTTAAAATAGTACTGAGCTTGGTTTGATCAGACTGCCAGCGTATCAGTGCACGGCGTTGAGCGACATTTACCGCAACTTGTCGGATACCGGCAATCTTTGCAAGTTGTCTTTCAATTAGCCAGCCACAGGCGGCGCAGCTAATTCCCTCAATCGTGAGTGTAGTTTCACAGGTTTCGTCATCCTGTTGGACAAAATCCTGTTGTAACTCTGCATCATCAAATAGGGTGAGTTCATCCGGGATTAAAGCGGCACTTTTTGCCTGGGGCGCCGCCTCGGTCCGAAACCGGTAATAATCTTCTAAGCCGTTTTGTACAATAGCCTCAGCCACGGCTTGGCATCCAGGACAACAAAAAGCCTGGCGCTGCCCCAGTACCTGCGCATAAAAGTGCTCCGCGTCAGGCAGGGGTAAGTGGCAGTGAAAACATACATTACCTGTCATAGCGATAGCAGCAAAGCTTAGCTGGTGGGATCATATCAAGGCGTGACCGATACAGGTTTGGCTGACGGCAAAAACACGGTTTTTTGTAGCTTCCAGCTCAAATCCACGGGTTCAACAGTAATACGCCATTTGCCGTTGACTGCCATTTGCGTATACCCACGGTACACACCATTAGCATCTCGGGTTAGCAAAAGGGAAATGTCGCGTTCGGCAAGAGTGGTATGATAAAGCGTAAGTTTTACTGCTTCGCCATGGGTCGGCGCGCCCGAATCAAAGCGTAAGGCGACCGCGCCCTCCTGAAAGGTCAAAGTGGTGCGTATGTTTCTCACCTTCGCTTCCTGCTCTCGAGCTAACGAGGCGTTGATGGTACGGCCTTCCTTGTAATAATCATCCACAACCAGAGAGTCCTGGGTATTAATTGCCAGATAAAGCATGAGTCCGCCCATCATCAGTGTGATAACGGGGACCAGAATAAAAAACCAGGGCCAGAATTGTTTGTACCAGGGGATATACATAGCAGTAAGTTAACCAGCGAATACGAAAAAAAAACACCAACCGCTCTGCATTGGCAATAGACAACACCCCGCCGACGGCGGGGTCATAAGATATTATTTGGGCTGGTGAGACAGGCTATAAACATAAGCGGCTACGACGTGAATCTTATCTTCACCGAGGGTATCTTTAAAAGCAGGCATCACCCCGTTACGGCCATAGTTGAGCGTTTCGGTTACCGCGCGCTCGCTGCCACCGTATAACCAGATGTTATCAGTTAAATTAGGTGCGCCAAGGGCCTGATTGCCTTTACCATCCGCCCCATGGCAGGCAGCACATACCGCAAATCTTGCCTTTCCGCTATTGGCCAGGCTTTGATCTACTTTACGTCCGCTTAAACTAAGAACATAGGCCACCGTTTCCTGAATGCCTTGTTCGCCCATGGCGTCGCGCCAGGCTGGCATGGCAGCTTGCCGGCCATTAAGTAATGTTTCGGTAATTTTAGCGCCGCTCCCCCCGTATAACCAGTCATCATCGGTCAAGTTAGGAAAACCGCCATTTTGCCCGCGCGCATCGGAGCCATGACACTGTGAGCAATTTTGTAAAAACAAACGGCGACCAATTTTTACTGCCTCAGGGTTGCCGGCCAATTGCTCGACCGGGGTTTGCGCGAAGGCTTCGAAAATCGGATCAAAACGTGCGGCCGCTTTAGCCAACTCTCGGTCATATTCTACATAACGGCCGTCTTCCATTGCCTGTTGAGTGGCTTGTTCTGATTCGGCCAGCGATTGGATATTCTGGTTGGAACTTTGCCAGCCCCATAAGCCTTTGTAGCTGCCCAAACCCGGGTAGAGCACCAGATAAATAAGCCCAAACACAATAGTCACATAAAACAGTATGGTCCACCATTTGGGCAGAGGATTGTTGACTTCTTCTATGCCGTCGAAACTGTGGCCCATGCTTTCGCCTTCCTTTACGCCGGCAAAGTTGGTTAAACACCAGCGCAATAACAAGAAGCACCCAATAATGGTACCCAGTGTGATCACCGAGATCCAGATTGTCCAAAACATGCTCATGAGCTCACGACTCCCGCTTTTCTTTTTCTGATTTTGGTTGGTTTTCGTCGGCAAAGGGTAAGTTTGCTGCTTCGTCGAAGTCTTTCTTGTTGCGACTGCTAAAGGCCCACCACACCACACCAAAAAAACAGACAAAAACCACAACTGTAAAAATACTGCCTATTATTCCCTGGTCCATACTATTTCAAATGTGTTCCTAGTGATTGCAGGTACGCAATGAGGGCTTCCATTTCGGTTTTGCCCACTACGGCCTGCTGTGCTCCGGCAATATCCTCATCGGTATATGGCACGCCAAAACCCCGGAAGACCTCCATTTTTTTGGCCGTTAACTCACCGCTGAGAGTATTTTCCAGTAACCAGGGGAAACCCGGCATGTTGGATTCAGGTACAACATCGCGTGGGTTACGCAAATGGGCTAAATGCCATGCATCGCTATAGCGTTGACCTACGCGCGCCAAGTCAGGACCGGTACGCTTAGAGCCCCATAAGAAAGGATGTTCCCATACCGATTCCCCCGCCACGCTATAGTGACCATAGCGTTCGGTTTCGGCACGAAAGGGTCTGATCATTTGCGAATGGCAGCCTACGCAGCCTTCACGAATATAGATATCCCGGCCTTCGAGTTCCAGGGCGGTGTAGGGCCGCAATCCCTCAACCGGTTCCATGGTTTGTTGCTGAAACATAAGGGGGGTAATTTGTACCAAGGCGCCCAGGCTAATCGCGAACAAAATTAAAACGGTTAACAAGCCGACGTTTTTTTCAATTAACTCATGTGGATTTTTCACGCTACGACTCCTGTTTATGCTGGCTGGGTAGCCAAGTCCTGTGCAATACTGCCACGAGGGGCCCGAACAGTTTTCCACGTGTTATAGGCCATCACCAGCATGCCAGCTACCACAAAACATCCACCAATAAAGCGCACTACATAGAAGGGTTTAGAAGCTTCAAGCGATTCTACAAAGCTGTACGTTAAGGTGCCATCGGCGTTCACAGCTCGCCACATTAAGCCCTGTAAAACACCAGAGAACCACATCGCCACAATGTACAAAACGACACCTACAGTAGCCAGCCAGAAGTGCACGTTAACCAACCGTACACTGTACATCGACCGTTGATTAAACAAAATGGGTACCAGATGATAGACCGAACCAATAGAAATCATGGCCACCCAGCCGAGCGCACCTGAGTGCACATGGCCAATGGTCCAGTCGGTATAGTGCGATAATGCATTGACTGTTTTAATGGCCATCATTGGCCCTTCAAACGTAGACATACCATAGAAAGTTAACGATACCACCAGGAACCGCAGGACCGGGTCAGTTCGTAATTTATGCCATGCCCCGGATAAGGTCATGATGCCGTTAATCATGCCGCCCCAGGAAGGAACAAACAGAATAATCGACATCACCATACCTAAAGACTGGGTCCAGTCGGGCAGGGCAGTGTAGTGCAAGTGGTGGGGGCCAGCCCAAATATAAAGCGAAATCAGCGCCCAAAAATGCACGATAGATAAGCGATAAGAATATACCGGGCGGCCTGCTTGTTTTGGCACAAAATAGTACATCATGCCCAGGAAGCCGGCAGTAAGGAAAAAGCCTACCGCGTTATGCCCGTACCACCACTGCATCATGGCATCGACCGAACCGGCATAAAGCGAATAAGATTTGGTAAATGATACCGGGATAGCCATGCTGTTACCGATGTGCAGTACCAAAACGGTAAGCATAAAGGCACCGAAAAACCAGTTAGCAACATAAATATGGCTGACCTTGCGGATAACCATGGTACCGAAAAAATTAATACAGTAGGCAATCCACACCAAGGCGATAAGAATATCAATGGGCCACTCGAGTTCAGCGTATTCTTTGGTGGATGTCATACCCAAGGGGAGGGTAATGATGGCGCACACTATAACCGCTTGCCAACCCCAGAAGGTGAAGGCGGCCAGCTTATCGCTGAACAGTCGGACCTGAGAGGTACGCTGAACCACATAATAGGAAGTCGCGAACAACGCACACCCACCAAAGGCAAAGATTACTGCATTGGTATGTAAAGGACGTAAGCGGGAAAAAGTTAACCAGGGTAAGTCGAAATTAAGAACCGGGGCAAAAAGCTGAGCTGCAATAAATGCCCCCAGTCCCATACCTACAATTCCCCAGACAATTGTCATTATCGTAAACTGTCGTACAACCTTATAATTGTAGACAGGCTTTTCCTGGCTGATTTCACTCATTTACTGGCTCTTCCACTTCTGGTTACTGGTGCAAGGGGCACCGGTTGTATACGTTTTAAACGAATCAACAGTTATGCGGATATTAATGTGTCTGTATACAAAAAGATACCACAAAGTTAACCGGTTTGATGCAGGTCAATAAACCCAACGATAGTTAACCGTTTGAACCGGTTGGTTTACGTGAAGTTTACATTAAATTGTCAGATTTCGCTGGGTAATTGTTAATTTAATTAGCTATATATCGTTGCCTTTTACGCCGGCCCCCGACGTATTCTAGATGAATACACCAAAGACATTTCTGGAACGAGCCTGTGAGTGGAGCGCCCGCAAGAAGCCTCAACACAAAAAACCATTAATAGCAGGCGTTAAGATAAGCTCATAAGACAAGCCAACTAGAAGGACCGGACACAAATGTTGGCCAATCACACGGGCGCGATGCTCAAACGGGCTTTCCCCGTGTCGCGGTAAACTAGGAAAAATTTAGCCTTAACGCATTCCCAGGTAGGATTTCAGTAACACATCTTGCAACAGGCCTTTGCTACAATGAGTTTTAAGAAAAATGATAAAGATTGCGTCATAAATTACGCCAGAAGGGTCTATCAACTAACGCCATGCACTGCTCCTAGCCATAGCATTAGGTAAAGAGAAAAAGGTGCTTACTATGGTGGGCGATACTATGGCTAAACGTAACCTATAGCGGGACATAGTCTTGCCCGACAGCATTTCTGCTTGTTGCACGATGGCGAACTAAGCCGTTCAGACAGGGTGTTGGGTGAAGTGGAGAGCCCAGTGGCGATAGGCGACGATGCCGGGGCCGCCCGACGCCCGTTTTGTTGTGTACGCCAAAGCCTGTTGTTCGCAAGGCGGGCAACTATTCATTCTCAGATATCTCGTCGGCATATCATATTTGTTCAACATTATAAAAACTCACCTGCTATGACGAGACAATGCATGTTTTTTCGTCTATATGCTCATCTTATTGTGTAGCGCTATAGTGCAACCCTGTAGGGCTAACAAGATGTGAATATGCCGCAGGGCATATGATTTTTTGCACGACACCGTACCAGATAAAGAAATATAACGAAGGCGCACCGTGAGTTGGGCGGTTATCCCATCCCCCCCATCCCCAGAGATAAAGGTTAGGGGGCAACAAGCGTTTTACAGCAGTAATGATGCAGGCAATAGGCAGAAAGCGTGGGCATAACTTTTTGTCTGTGGACAAAAAATGCCAGAGGCTGCTATGTATACGAGCAACCTCTGGGGGAGGACATTACATCTGTGATTGCAGATAATTAGACAGACCCAGCATTTTAATCAGTCGTAACTGTTGCTCTAACCAATGGGCGTGATCCATTTCGGTATCGTCAAGCAGCTCTATCAGCATATCGCGGGTGACATAGTCGTTTTCAGTCTCACATAAAGCAATAACTTCACGTAGCTTTGCATCTACTTCGTATTCAACCCGAAGATCGCTTTCTAACATAGAAGGTACATCTTCACCGACCTGAAAACCTGTGCGGGTTTGCATGTCGGGCGTGCCTTCTAAAAACAGCATACGTTCAATCAACTTAGTGGCGTGGCCGCGCTCGTCATCAAATTCATGATCAATACGTTCAAACAGCTTGTTTAAGCCCCAGTCCTGATACATCTGAGAATGGATAAAATACTGGTCCATCGCGGCTAGTTCGTATGCAAGCAATTCGTTAAGGCCTGCAATAATATTTGTATTGCCTTTCATTAGTCGTCTCCTTTTACTTGCGCTTGCAGGTAATTTTCAAGCCCCATTACACCAATCTGGTATTCCTGGGTTTCCAACCAGTCAAGATGGTCTTCTTCGTAGGCGAGGAGATCTTCCAACATGTCCCGGCTAACGTAATCTTGTTTTTCTTCACACAGTGCAATGGCTTGCTTTAATAGTGGAATTTGCGCTAACTGAAATTGGGTATCGCAACCAATCATTTCTGCGGGTTCTTCGCCAATATAGAGCTTACCCAGCGCCTGCAAATTAGGCAGACCTTCAAGAAACAAAATGCGTTCTATCAGTTCATCCGCCTGCTTCATATCTTTGATAGATTTTTTATAATTTTTTTCATTTAACACGTGAAAACCCCAGTTTTTAAACATGCGGGCATGTAAAAAATACTGGTTAATGGATGTTAGTTCACTTGTCAGCACGTCATTGAGCATGGCTAACACTTTTCTATCGCCTTGCATGTGCAGATCCTCTTAATATTTGATGGCACAGAGTATAAAACGAATCGGCCGACATGTCAAAATATGTTTATAAAACAAGAACATACTAACAATAATGGTTATCAATACAACCTTTATTTCTATTTAGCTGGCACGATAACATCTTGATTTGCATGAACATAGGCCAAACTCTCTTCAGCAAAGCCTAAACCGGCTTCGGTAAAGAAGTTAAAAACTTTATCTACACCGTGGGCTAATAGCTCGTTCACTTCATCTTCGTACCGTGCAATCGCGGCGACTTTGCCAGTGTAACCCGCAAACTTTAACTGGCGGGTTATGTTGATGGCATCTTCAATTGAAGGCAGGGCCAGCAAGACCAAACGGGCATTGGTGATATTCAGGTTATCCCACAGATCAATGTCTTCGCCATCGCCGCAAATAATGTTTAAACCCTCTTCGCGCAGGCGTTTTGTTTTCTGGCGATCAGCATCCATGCCTATTACCCGGCTATCCACCAGTTTGCTCAGCGAACGGTACGCCCCCAGCCCAACCCGGCCCATGCCAATTACCAGGAATTCGGCATTATCGATACTGGGGTAAATATCCTCAGGCAAGCGTTTATCCCGCTCATAGGGGGTAATAGCCGACTTAATACGAACATAACGGCCATGGGAGTTACGGTATAACAAGCTGGTGATAACAAACGAGATAGAGACCGCCAGTGCCAGTACTACCAGCCATTGTTCCTGCAACATACCCAGGCTTACCGCCAGGGCGCCCACAATCAGCCCGAACTCACTGTAATTAGAGAGTACCAGGCTGGTAAGATAACTGGTCCTGGCCCGTAACCGCAGCATCGTAAATAAACCAAAGTACATAGCGGCTTTTATCGGCAACAAAAGCGACACTGCACCCGCCAGTATCAGCATATTCAAATCAGGCAGGGCGGTTAAGCCGATCGACAGGAAAAAACCAATTAAGAATAAATCTTTAAACGTAAGCAATGACTTGGCTAATTCAACCGCTTTAGTATGCCGGGCCAGTAACATGCCTACCAGCAAGGCTCCCAGGTCACCCTTGATATTGACCAGGTCAAACACATGGTAGCCCCCCAGTGCCAGAACAAAACCGGTGAGGGGGAGTAACTCACCATGCCCGGACCGGTCAATCACCCGGTTGATAACCGGCAATGCTGGAATTACGGCTAACAAGCCCAGAGCCCATACAGACGGTAATTTCCCGGTAACCGCCACCATAAACACAACAGCAAATACATCTTGCATTACCAGAATACCGATTGCCAGCCGCCCATGACGGGTTTTGCTCTCGCCACTTTCTTCAAGGACTTTAATCACGCAAACAGTACTGGAAAAACTTAATGCAAAGGCTATTAGCGCGGCGCTTTGCCAGTCCATAGCGCCGGTGGCCGCACTAAGCAATAAACCCATTGCGATGAGCACCACACTGCCTACCGCCACCCACAATGTGGTATGCGCAATACTACCTAGCCAAACTTCTCGTTTACTTAAATCTTTTACATTCAGTTTTAAGCCAATGGTGAACAACATAATGGTAATGCCCAGGTTGGCTATTTCCTGTAAGTTGTCGTTCATGCCATATCCCATCGCATTCAGGATAAAGCCAGCCGCTAAATATCCAACCATTGGCGGAATGCCTACTAGCTTGACACCCAACCCGCACATAAACGCAAAAAGAAGAAATACATATTCCATGGGTAGTACACATCCATAACAAACGTTTCGCCTTTACCGCGTGTTTATCGCGGCAGGCGAGTAAAAAAGTACGTATCTATCTGAAGCTATCAAATAGACATTTTTATACACTGATAATAGCGGCGCTATTTACGCGGCCTGGGCCATGCGCTGGCGCTGAATAAAGTTTTGTATTCGCTGGTAAGTTCTGCCGGGCGCTTCTAACATAGGCATATGCCCTGTATCATGAAATATTTCATAATCGCATTCCATTGCACTAGTCCAGTTGTCCAGGGCTGACACATCTAGCAAACCATCTTTACCGCCCCAGATAATCAACGTGGGTACACGGGTTTTGGCTAACTCTTCTGCGTTCATATAACCGGTATCAACAAAATCAGCGAAGACGCGCTGATACTCATCCACCCGTTGTATATGCTGGTCCGCCAATACATCTTTAACAACCTTGGGGATGTAGGGGCCCGAGGCCATTGACATAGCCAATAACCGATAATAGCCCCGTCGGCGGGTGATAAAAAACGGGTTTTGTCCTTTGTCCAGCATAGTATCTAGCCGACTTTTTTTATTCGCTGGCAGGCCAGCGGGACACAACAAAATAGACGATGCCACAGCGGTCGAACGGTGTCGCGCCATCCAGGCGCTGATATAGCCGCCCATGGAGTTACCCACAATCGTTGCTTTTTGATAGCCCAGCCGCCAAATAAGCGCATTTAGAATGTTCGCATAATCGTCGATGCCATAGCGCCATTCTGATGAAAAGCCGGTTTGCCCATGGCCAGGTAAATCGGGAATGACAATATGATATTCATCTTTGAACAAGGCGGCTAATGGTAACCACACAGTATTATCGCCGGTAAAACCATGAACTAACATGAGTAAAGGTTTACTTTTGTCGCGGGCGCCCTCCGTCTCCAGCACACTCAAACTGATGCCGTTGATGGCGTAACGCCGGCGAACCAGCGAGGCTTGCTGTAAGGCGCGCTGCTGGTAAGCATTTAGGAGTACTTCACCAAGACGGGGGTAGGTATACCAATAAAGAAAAAGTAAAAGCGCAATAAAGGTGAGCAGAATCCACATAATGAGTTAGCTGGCTCCAAGAAAATGCTTTCATCGCGAAAAAGGAAGTATTGAACGACTAAAAATTTGATTTATATCGAAAAGGGTCGTCAATACACGGGTGTCAATTCTTTTTACCATATGGCCCACAGCGATGAAAGGCGCTTTCTGTGATTAATTGTATCAGGGGCGAAGTATTTAACCTAAAGCCTTTATATATAACATACCATTAACCTTGCGCACTCCTATGCACGGTGATCTTCCCTTGGGTCCACCGCATATTGGAATGACGTACACAAGGAGCAATTATGAGAAGAACCATCATTGGAACTGTCGTTCTGTTAGTCGGGCTGAATATTTTGGCAGGGCTGGTATGGCTACCAGCATTCTGGTTTTTATTGTTAACCGGCACCATGCTGATATTTACCCTGATTGACGCGGGCCAAAAGCAACACTCCATTTTACGTAACTATCCATTGGTAGGCCGGATACGTTGGAGTGCGGAACATTTGCGCCCTTATGTACAGCAATACATTCTGGAAAGCGAAACAGAAGGGCGTCCTATCAGTAGAATGTTTCGGTCAATAGTTTACCAGCGTGCTAAAGATGCCCTGGATACCTTGCCGTACGGCACCCAAATGAATACCTACGCTAGTGGTTATGAATGGATAGGTCATTCTCTGTCGGCCATGGAAGTTAAAGAGATGGAAGATGATCCCCGTGTCACTATCGGCGGGCCAGCCTGTGAACGCCCTTATAGTGCCAGTCTGTTAAATATCTCGGCGATGAGTTTTGGTAGCTTGAGCGCGAATGCGATTAAAGCGTTAAATAAGGGCGCCGCAAGAGGTAAGTTTTCGCATAACACCGGTGAAGGTGGGTTGACGCCATACCATTTAAAAGAAGGCGGGGATATTGTTTGGCAAATTGGTACAGGCTATTTTGGCTGTCGTAACAAAGATGGCACCTTTAACGCGTTGGAATTTGAGGAAAAAGCTCGGCACAACAATGTCAAGATGATAGAAATAAAGTTGTCCCAAGGTGCCAAACCGGGGCACGGTGGTATCTTGCCCGCAGATAAGAATACCCCGGAGATTGCTGATATACGCGGCGTTCAACCCCATACTACGGTCGACTCTCCCCCCCGACATACCGCGTTTTCAACGCCGCTGGAAATGATGGACTTTATTACCCAGTTAAGAGAGCTAAGTGGCGGCAAGCCAATAGGTATCAAATTAGCGTTGGGCAGAAAGAGTGAATTTATTGCGGTGTGTAAAGCCATGCATCAAACTGGGGTTATGCCCGATTTTATTACCGTTGACGGCGGGGAAGGCGGCACAGGGGCAGCACCATTGGAGTATTCCAACTCAATTGGCTTTCCGTTGCGCGAAGCACTCGCCTTTGTAGATGATGTACTAGTAGGATTTGATTTACGAAAGCATATTAAGATTATCGCGGCGGGCAAAATATTTACCGCGTTTCATATTGTGCAAAACCTGAGTTTGGGCGCAGATTTGTGCAATAGCGCCAGGGGGATGATGTTGGCCTTAGGATGTGTGCAATCGCTAACCTGTAACACCAACCGTTGTCCTACGGGCGTCGCTACCCAGGATCCTAAACTTGCCAAAGGTCTGGACCCGGCTGATAAAGCCATCAGAGTGGCGAGTTTCCATAATAAAACGATTCAATCTTTAATGGATATATTATCCTCCACGGGTCATAGCTCTACCCGGGACCTGAACCGGACGCATATTTTCAGACGGATTAATCAGCATGAAGTGAAGCGCTATGATGAAATATTCCCGTTAGTTAAGCGGGGTAGCCTGCTTGAGGGTAAAGTGCCCGAAGCGCTGCACCTACATGTAATGGAAGCTAGTGTAGATAGCTTTATGCCAGCAAGTCATCTGGCAAAAATTGCCGAAGAGACAAAAACTGTGAAAAATGATTAAGCTTTTAGCAGAATAAGCCCACTATAAACTGTAGCGCTTTACGCGATTTTCCTGCATGATGGGCGCATAATAACAACAATAAGTAACCATGCAGGGCCTTTGCATTAATGAAGAGCGTGCCAAAAGGTTTTATATTGTCTTTGCTGGGCATATTTACCAGCCATTATATAGACAGACCGTTTGGGCGTTTTGGGTTGTAGAGGTGTGCAGGTTACCCTTGATAGCGCTGTAGATCATGAGAACAAAAACCCCCGGCTTTGCGCGTCTTTACTTTGCCACACTATATTCTTTAAAAGGCCTGAAGGCCGCCTTTGTTAGCGAACCTGCGATACGTCAGGAACTGGCCGCTATCGCAATTTTGATCCCCCTTGCCTGTTATCTGGATGTTTCACTAGCGGAAAAGCTACTGATGATCACCAGTTTATTCATCGTTTTTATCGCTGAACTACTTAACTCTGCTATCGAGGCCTTAGCCGACCGGGTTAGCCTGGAAATGCATACATTAATAGCGAAAGCGAAAGATATTGGATCGGCGGCAGTGTTTATCAGCCTGTTGCTGGTGGCGGTAGTATGGGGCGCGGTTTTGCTTAGAATTTAGCGCTTTACTGGATTAACGGGCAACGGGATAGAATAACGTTACCCGTTGCCTATTTTGTGTTTGGGTTGTGGGCTAGAAAGAGGCTACTTTTTGGCCTTCGGGCAGGCGTTCATTGAGCATTTCTGTCACGGTACTTTCAATTAGCTTCAGATGTGAGCCATGGATTTTTTTCTCTATGGGGTTATCGAAGCTAACATTGGTAAATACCATATCGTCATCGCTTGATGTGACCTTCACTGTGAGATGTTCATCAGAAGATGCTACCGGCACCCGAATACATAATGGTTCATTATGTGTTTCTACATAGGCAAATGCTTCTTCAGTACTGGCAAAGGGCTTGCGCTTTTCAGGGTGCAGCTTCCAGTGCGAAGACTGAGCAATGACCTCAATGAGCGTTTTTGCATGGGTTTCGTTAATCTCATAAGCCATATAAAACTCCTTAATGTTTATTTGCTTAGTTGGTACGAGCGCACTACCTAAATAGTTTGCACGTAGCCTTGCAACATTCACGCTAGGCGTTCCCCAGACGGGATTTTCTTACTTCGCCTGACGACTTACTGAGATACCGCCCCGGCTTCCTGGGCGCAGCGTTTTGTCTGCACCTACAAAATAGCCGCAATGGGCCGCACGATTGAATGGCGCCACTGTATTAAAGCTGGTAGATGGCTTTACCATTGGCTTTCATCACACCATTTTGCAGCGTCAACGGCATGTTGTATGTGCCATCGTTTAGCGTTACTACACCTTGTTTTAGTTTCTCCTGAATTAGCATAGCCGCCACTGGATTTTCTTTGACCAGTGCTTGTGCAACAGACAGGTTGGCCTTACCGCTGATTTTATTACCCAGCTTTCCCTGGTTAATATCGGCGCTGCTATGTTTATCAATAGTCAATGCGGCAGTAAACAGTACGGGCTGTTGATTGTATTTGAAGCCGATTTTCTCAAAGTCCAAGTTGTGTGTGACCGCCCCAAACTCATCTAACGCCGCGTTTAGTAACTGCTGGTCTGTTAATGTATCGTCTGATGCTTTGGCTTTGGCCAGGAAACGTTTGGTTAATCCGTCTAACGCCAGATCGAACGTAAGATCTTCTATTATAATATCGGAGGGCGCAGCGGTTATTTTGCTTATCGAAAAGGTTTGCTCAAGTTCGTAAGTATCGGCCGTTTCGGCTTCTAGTTCACTGGCTGCAGAGAGTGCGTTCAGAGTAATTGTACCGGACATTACGCCCATGTCCTGAGACGTTATGGTGAGGCTGTCCAGAGTTATATCTGACTCACTGACAAAGTATTCTCCCTCAATTTTGGTTAGTTCAGCCTCTATCACTGATTTGCCCATGTCAATATTGGTGCCGGATGAACTGCCGGTCAGGCTGATCCCTTGCCAATCCACCAACAGATCGATAAACGAGGTAGCCAGATCGCTGTCCGTCTGTATAGATAACGGGTTTACGGTAAGCGTGCCGTCGTATTGATCAATAATAAATGACTGAGTAGCCAGGTGGCTGTTCAGTGAATTAACCAACATGTTAGCTGACCAGCCCATGGTGTACTGGATATCAAAGGTATCGGCCAAGTTGGCGGTAGCTTCATCATTAGCATGTAGGGTATTTTCACAGCTAACGTAAAATGGCCAGAACTGACATTTATTATCCACCAGGATATGCAACCCTGAAGACTGGCCAAGTACTTGCGAAAGAGGATGGCCCGGGGCCAAATCAACGGCGAATTTATCGGTAGCGCCAAGCCATGAATGCGCTGCAGACTTTGCTGTTACAGAAATGCCCTGGGGCGTATATAAGGTATTGAGCTTGTCGATTTGCTGGTGAAGCCTATCGCGGTAACTTGCCTGCGTATAATATTGACCGCCCGCCAGAATAGTGAGGATTACCACCCCTGCACCCATTACTTTTACCTTCATTGCGACATCCTGTGTTGGTGCAGTAAATTCAATATTGATTCACTTATCAGTGCGTTGATATTACGCCTGCTGCACGTTAATAAAAAAAGTGCGTCTACCTTACCGAACTAGCGGGTAGTTTCAATATGCAAAAATCATAAAATTGACCTCAAGCAAATGTGAAAGCCTGCTATTACCCCGCGGTCGTTAGCGTCGTATCTGCGGTCGAGTCACCATGCTGGCTGTCTTCAGACGCTTCAGCAAGAGCGTTGTTTGCCGGTTGAGCGCTAGCGCCTTTACCGGTTACCAGGCGGTGGGCGATTTGGCCTGCGATAGTGTGGCTAAGTGATAGCCCCGGCAGTGTCATCAGCGTAGAGCCTAATAATGTTTGTGCCCCAATAAATAGTCCGGCTGGGCGGTTGTGCGCGTTTATCGCCTCAAAATGTGGCGTGACGTTAAGATCCAAGGGCTCGGTAATTTCCTCCCGCGTGTGGGTAAGGTAACCTGCCTCTATCAAGGGCTGTAACATAATTCCCACGCCGGAGAGATTGTTACTGCTGGTGCAATCAACGTACAGGGCGGTATCGATATGGCGAGGTAAGCCTTTAGCAAACGTATCACGGCTAATTTGCTGGCTAATCAGTGTAATATTCCCCGCGCGCAGTAAAGCATGAATTTTCGCTGCGCTGGTGGCGGGTAATGCAGCGTTGGCTTTCGCGATAAACGGCTTTAATACGCTCTCGTAGCGCTGCTTATCTTGTGCGGATAATTCGTTTGCACAGGCATGTAAGCAGTCGCCAAAACATTCCAGTACACCTTGCCAGTTTTCCTGGTTAGCAGCATTGTTGGAAGACGATATATACTCTATTTTCAACAACGTGTTGACGTCTAACAAGGCCCGGTTAGACAGTAAATAGTCAATCACCTGGTGCATTGCCATACTACGAATTTGCAGATAAACAGATGGCGCATACTTGGCAAGAAAATCTACAAACCCTGCTTTAAAAACGGCTTCCAGACTGATTGATGTATTATCGCCAATTAACTGGTTTATAGCTTCAGTAATGGGGGCAACCAAGTCAAGTGAAGCAAACCACGGCCCGGGTAATTTACCCGAGGTTGAATACATCGTTATGTGCAGTGGCTTACGCGCATGGAAGCTATACTTACCGCGCTGCTGGCTAAAGCTTCCGTATTTGTGCGCCACTGCCAACGCACAATCAATGGCTGATAGCGAGGCGCCCCGTAATACAAGTTCCTGAAGCTCGGTATTGAGAATTTTTTGTAGCGGGTAAGGGCCATCAAAGTATCGGTGAGCGGCGGCGCTGGTATATTGAGGTTCAGTTTCGGCATGGTGAAAAATACTACCATGACCAGTATTTACCACGACATAATCAAATGTGCCCAGTAAAGCAGTTGCAGTATGTAAGCGATAAGTTCGCTGCGCGGTGGGTTCTATTCTTACCACTGGGCACTGGGTGTATAAAGATAGGCGAGAACCCAGTTTATTCATGTAATAGCGAAATGCATGTTCAAGGTACTGGCCGATAAGATAGCGAGGTACAATTTTTTGCTGAAACTGAATGTGGTTATCGACGCACCATTGCGAAAAGGCAATATGTAAAGACGGGATTTCATCTGCACCAAGGTTTGATAATAACTGGTATTGGCTTGAGTAAGCATTGTATGGGGTACCACGCCCTACAATAGCTGAGCTCTCGAAAATAGAAATTTTGGGACATACGCCATTTGCTTTAGTGGCTAGAGCAGCAAGTAAATAGGCAGTAGCAGGCCCCGCGCCGATAACCGCGACAGAAATAGCACAGCCGTGTTGGGGAACGTAACCCGAGTCAGTTGTCATAGATACAAAAAGTTAAGGAAGACAATACTGTTACAGGTTCAAGTGATTAAGCGGATCAGCCATCGCCGCAGTCTTTGTCGCAAAACACAGCGTAATTGGCGATTCGCTTGAACGACGGGAATTCCCGCCAGGTTGACCAGATTAACGACGTTTTTAGCCGGTCTGGTTATTCGACCTACTCAAGCTTTTGATACAAATGAAGGCGGGGTAAAATCAATTGCCAGCGTCCGCTTCGCGTTACCGGGGGCGTACGACTATAGTCCTTTAATATGCTGACTTTCGGTGGCTGATGAAAATCAGTCAGTAAAAAGGGCAGGCCGGCACTGTAACCGAGCATTTTCCCATCGGTGTCACGAACTGAACACTCTGGGCGTAGCTTAATAGGACGGCGTATACTTAATTTCTCGACATCAAGCGCGGTTACTGTGTCAATTTCCTGATCGATAAGGGCATACCAGGAAGATTTAGTATGGTTAGCTGGAATAGCGGTCTTTGCCCGTCCCAATTTTTCCAACCAGTTGGCTTTGGTGTCAGCTTCAACGCGGGGGCGACGCGACCAGTTAAAATAGAACGCTTTATAATTACCGGTAAAACCATACACTTTCCGATAAGCCATGGTAGTAATTAGGTAATGAAACCGTTCGTGAACTTCAAAGAACTTTTCTTCTGCGCCGTCAAACTGTTGTACCTGCGCTTTAAACTGTGCTTTGGCTTGATTCAAACCCGTTAATACCGGTTCGACTTTGCTCCACGGGCACGCCATGGGGACAAATCCCGGGTATTTTTGCACAAAGCGCCGGCTCATATTGTTATCGTAAACGTACATGTCTTTAAAGGCGGCTATAGCGTAGTTTATAGCGTCTTCACCAGTAAGCCGGGTTACCGGGATGGCATCATAGTCGTCATCGATAATGTGTTGTTCTTCTTCTTTAGTAATACGGGGGAGCTGGTACATAACTGCATGTTGAGGAATAGCAAATTCGCGCAACAGCTCACTGAGCGCACCCGTGTGCTGTTCAATTTGCATCATATAATATCTAAGTAGATTCATAGTAAAAAAATCCGTATACTGTATATAAATACAGGCTAGCAGTATTTAGCCATCTAAACTATTGCTGATTCGTCGAAATGCTTAATATTTGCCGTTAAATCAAATTGATAGTGTTAATTTTGCTCATTAATTGGGGCTAACCAGTGATCTCCCTGAGTAAAATACTTATGCGTGCAAGAACATAAAACTCGCAGATGGCAGCAGTGGTTAACATTGGTGCTCCATAAGCAATCAATAAAGCTATAAAGAATCTTAAGGATTTTACGGCACCATACCCTAGTTAATTTACTTACATAGTAAGCCGCTAACGCGGCAGGGGGCTTCGCCCCCAAAAGAAGGTTATACAACCAATTGCTCAATAAAGTCTGCATTATTCGCCGGTAGCGCATTAGCCTGAATACAAGGAACGTAGGGGCAATGCTATAAGTCTGCAGCTGTATTGTTATGCGCAAGACCTGGCGCGTTTATCACATTAAGTTAATTTTATTTTTTGTATCCGCCATTGGTGCTAATCGAATATCAGAACGGACATTGCTGCTGTATGCTGGGCGCTGCTTCACCAAAAATACCGTGAGATAAGACCCGCTGGCGGGCCACAGCGCTAATTAACCGGTTCTGGAGCGGGGGATTTTGCCTCACTAGCTTTAATGTTATTGGTTGAATTGACCCGTAAGGGCGGGTGGTGACAATAGCACAAAGCTAATTATGGTTTTTTTACGTAAGGATAGTAATTCAAAACGTAAAACGAGGTAATAAATGAAAACAGTAGGCTATGCTGCTCACGATTCAGACGCCCATATGGTGCCTTATCACTTTGAGCGCCGTGCATTGCGTGATAACGATGTCGCTATCGAGATACTGTACAGCGGAATTTGTCATTCAGACCTGCACACCGTTAATGGAGATTGGGGCCCCCAGTCATACCCATTAGTACCCGGCCATGAGATTGTCGGTAAAGTCCTTGAAGTAGGCAGCGAGGTAACAGGGTTTGAGGTAGGTCAACATGTTGCCGTCGGTTGCATGGTAGACAGCTGCCAACAGTGCGACCAATGTGAAAACCATGAAGAGCAATACTGTCGTAATGGCATGACACCAACTTATGGTGCCCCCGATCGTATTGACGGTACCCTTACTCAGGGTGGTTACTCAAAACATATTGTAGTGCGCGAGCAATTTGTACTGCGTGTACCAGAAGCACTCGACTTATCCAAGGCGGCGCCTATTCTATGTGCCGGCATTACCACGTATTCTCCGCTTCGCACGTGGAATGTAGAGAAGGGTAGCCGGGTAGGGGTTATCGGCCTGGGTGGCCTGGGTCATATGGCAGTAAAACTAGCAGTCGCCATGGGCGCAGAAGTAACTGTTATTAGCCGTTCCGATGCTAAAGATGAAGAAGCAAAAGGCCTGGGAGCCAGCGGGATTCTTGTATCGACAGATGAAGATGCAATGAAACAAGCCGCTAACGGATTCGACCTGATATTAGATACCGTCCCGGTAAAACATGATGTTACCCAATATGCGCCTTTATTAGACGTTGATGGCTCGTTGGTTATTGTGGGTCAGGTCGGTCCATTAGATGAACCGTCCACTATACCATTGGTTACCGGGCGTCGCCGTATTGCGGGATCTTTGATAGGTGGAATTAAAGAAACCCAGGAGGTATTGGATTTTTGTGCTCAGCATAATATTCATCCAGAGTGTAAAATCATATCCCCTGAAGAGGTTAATAAAGCCTATGAACATTTAGCTAAAGGGGATATTGCGTATCGCTTTGTTATGGATATGTCGAAACTTGATGTTGAATAAATAGAACGCTTAGGCGGTAATAGTAAGAACTATGCGATTGCATGGTTCTTACTTTATAAAAACAAGAAAATATCACCATAGTAAGAGACAAAAATTTGCCACGCCTTTAGCACCTACTTTATTACGGCACCATACAGAATATGGGTAAGAGAGCGAAGGAAACTGCACACTAACCTTAGAATCACGAATACAAACCAACCAGTAGGCAAGCTATCTGTAAACAAGCTATAAATGCTCTCCGGTGTTCTTCCGCGCCACCAGGTTCCTATAGCGATTACCTGGGCAAGCCCTTTGAATATTTAGCCTATATAGTCTGACACTGATTATACAAAGTGGAGCCTCGATCCCACAGCAAGCTATATGATTCATCTGTCCATCTGCGCTTTTTTCTCTCTTATTTGAAATAACGCTGCAATCTGCAATCCCGCGTGTTTATCCTTCAGTACTTTATTCAAATTGGTAGGCTTTCTATGCCTGGCAGTAGTAGTCCGACCGATGCGCATTGCAGAATTTAAATTACGTATAGAACGTATTTATTGCCGTGTGCAGGAAGGGCCACAACTGTTTAAACTAGCTATCAATCATCGTCTTGGTTTGCTAAAACTAACCGGGCCCAATCAATAAAGCAGCGGCTGAGATATTACTTACACTCTTCTTGGCAAACACTTCATCTACCAGGCAATAATACTGGAATTATCGGCGAGAAAAGTGGTTCGCTAGACTAATATTAATCCGTTAGAAGAAAAATTATGGGCTATATTGAACGGTTGTATAATTAAGACAGGAACCAAAGTAGCTTGGATTAGCAGTCTACTGTACAGTTTGAAAAACTAATTTAATAACGATGCATGCTCTGTTTATACTGTGCTGTTTACAACGGGAACACCATTATGCGTTCGCCGGGTCAATGACGCGCAGGCTCAGTCGCTTCGCTCCAAGTTTAGCTACCTATTACGGCCCCTTAGATAGGTGCTGGCCCCCAATAAGGAAATTGACATAATGAAAACAATGGCAGCATTTGCACTAGCTCTTATCTTAACTGTGGCTGAAGCCAATGAATTAAACGTGTTGAAATACACTAACGAAGTAAAAAACAACCAAGAAGTCTTCTTCTTAATTGGAACGCAAGAAGGTTCCTATACCGTAAGATCTTGGCAATTTGATATACAAAATGCCAAGTGGGATGGAAAAGGGGATCCAAGTTTGTCGGTTGGGGCTGCTATTCAGCAAGCATATAAATATCATAATACTAATGCTGCAAACTTTGGTGTGAAAAGTGCTGATTTAAGGCCGGCTTTTAGCAAGAAGGGGACTGTAATCTGGTTTTATCTTATTACTCTGACGCCTTTGCCGTATAAACCGTTCTCGGATGAACTGGAAAGTGTCGTACTCTTAAGCGGTGAATTGTTGGAACCTTATGGAAAATAGGCACCATTGAGAGTAAACAAACCGTTGTATGCGCGAATGGCGCACGGCGAACTCAAGCAGAGTGACGCTACTTAAATGTACCGCTTTATAGTGTTAGGTATTAGCGACCTTTCAGTTGAGCTAACTTAGCCATACCACCTTTGCCAACAGCAGCCTGTTGGCCATAATGGCCAGGCATTTCGGGCGAATGCCAACCTCCGGCAAGTTGCATTTCAGGTAAGGTTGCGCCATTTTCAGCAAGCGAAACCGCGCCTCCAACCCGGCCGCTATGCGGGGTAATATTTTCTTTCACCTTGGCCATATCTGCTATACGTTTCCATACGCGATAGATACTGGAATACTCTAATATTGGCGAATGTTTACCTTTAAGCTGTTCGTCATAAGGGAGTAGGGCATGGCCACGGTTGGAGACTCTTCTGAATAAAATACCATGATTAATGCGGCGCGGATCTGAGCTATCTCGCTCTTGTTGCGATGCTTTATTATAGTTCGCCTCGTTTATGTACTCATCAATCATCGCCACGGTACTGTTTGATATAAATCGATATGAGCCTTTACCGGTTTGGTCCGACTTAGATGTCAGTACGAGCAAAGCATTATTTCTTTTGTTTATGTGTTCTGTCCGTACCCGAACCACTTCATCGGCCCGTAATAAACCGTCAAACATCAGGTTTATGATCGCTAAATCCCGCATTTCCAACAGCGTATCAGGAATAACATTGTTATTTATCTTTTCTAATATATCGACCGTAAGTGGCACGGCCTGGTGACTACTTAGCTGATACTTTTCGTTTTGCGAAAGAGATAGTTTTACAAAATCCTTTAAATACACTGAATTCACAATCGGGTTTGGCAACTGTGCAATACCCAAAAATTTACTTAATGCGCTTAGTCGGCGTTTTATAGTTCGGTAGGCCAGGGGGCTATGACACAGCACTTCAACGTAGCGTTTAATGCAATCTTCATTATTTTGCATACTATCATTAAAACCGGTCAGGCCTTCCTGCTCACAAAAGATCGCGAATTCATTAAAGTCACTCACATAAGCCCGTTGGGTATTGTGGGGAAGCTTAGTAAAGATATCTTTAAAGTATTTATTTACCGCTTCTTTATAGACACTAACAAAGCCTTCGATCGGCGATGTAGTCAAATAACTCATACCTAAAACCTTTGTATGTGATTGATATATAATTATAAAATCTTTTTGATATTGGATCTACCTAGTATCACGGACGATCCATCACGCATGATAATTCCAGTTATCTTGCGTGATGGATTTATCTGAATCATACCTGGTTATCTGTTCATATTATTCGATCACGATAACCTCTACTGCTAATGACACTTAAAGTCAGGTGCCCTTTTTACGGTAACTGTACAAGTATACAGTATTGGTGAAATTCGGCAATTTACTATAAATACGCAAATAGAGATAAAGCGAAATAGCGACAAAGCGGGAAGGCGTTACATGACATAACGTAGCCTGAGATAAGTAAAAATGTGCGGAACCTGCGATCACCCTTATGCTATTTTGCATAACCATGATGAAAGTTATTTATATCGTTAAGCGGTGGTCTATCTATCGATAGCCTGGACGCGAACGATAGTTCTGGATAGCTTAACGTTAGTGCTAGCACGTATATTTACTAAAATCATAAGCGCATCAACGCAATAAAAATCTATGAAGAATTTTGTTGTGAAAGCTAGCACGGTATATGACTTCCAACGTCAGCAACCCGAAAAATAGTTGGTAAGCAAGGCACACCTTTGGAATGATACAGAAACCAGAGTTATTTGTGTAATGCCATAGCCATGGTTATCTCTTAGCACCGATGCCGGAATTGAGCATTTAAAGCACAGTTTAACTGCGTGTGCTACGTGAAATCTGACGGGTTATACCTCTGTAGACAATTCAGATTTCACGTAGCGTCGCCTTATATTTGAGCAATTTGGGCTGCTGATTTGCCGTCTCAGCAGATACGCATATCAAAGATTATGCTTTAATACATATTAGTCAGTTTTGAGCTAACCTGAGAAAGCTCTTACGTATAGACTGATAGTTAGAAACATCGCTGGTTCAACTAGCTCTGCATAGATATCGGTTTCAATTGATATTGCTTAATCAGCCTGTGGCTAGCCGAATCATTAAACCGGTAATAATCGTTATTATCAAATTCGGGCTCCAGATAATATATTGTTATTCTGATAGCAGTATAGGGGCTAGCAGCCCCAACAAGGCTAACGAAGCCGTTTATAATGAATAAATACTATATTTAACATAATACACATTATGCGAAATTATATATTATTGTGTATCAGGCAGTTACACGCGCTATCTTTAGCTGGCTGATTATTGGCTTTCGCCCCCGTCTCTTTAGCGCGGGCGTTCCTTTGGGTATTTGCATTAACAACTCCAGTTGCTACGCTTTAACAATAAAGCTTCCAATCCCAGCATTATGATATGTGTTTTTAAGGTGGTTAGATAATTTCACCTGAGTTTTTCAAGACTACACTTCCACCGATTGCGCAACGGGGTTTGCCCTCGGCACTGGCGACTTCTTTACCCATGTTGTCATTAACCATAAACAACGTTCATTTCTGGCCGGCGCCGATAAACCGCCGCGCCTATAGTTCGTCAACCTTTTGGGAATGCATCGGCATCATCTTTAGACAAGTACTTAGCCAGATACGCAACTGGCCGTTTGACCCATTCATTGCGCGTCATACCATGCCGCCACCAACCTTAGTTGTCTGGCTTTGGCAACGCGATACCAATCGGCAACCAGAACACCACATGATAATGAACGGCACCGCGCTTTTGTAATTCAGCTACCCAGACGTAACGAACTTCAATCTCTCTGCGTTTACACCATTACCGGACTAATCGCATAAAGTAACTTACGTCGTCAGCGCGCCAATCATCGATATTTCTGTATGTCAGTGTGACCATTGCCCGGCGATATCGGGATGTCGATTTGGATATCAACCTAACATCATTTCGCGTAAATCATGACCGTTGATCCATAATGTATCTATGAGGCAACTAATTTGTTGGGCAGTTTAGCAGTAACATTATTGTCAGTTGGTCAGTCATTTAAATTTTTCTATGCAGTCGTTAAAACAGTCTTCATATGCGATAAGACGGCTGATTGGCGGTAATTATTGTGTATTTTTCTAATACTTTACGATACATTTTTGATTATGGCTAACGTCCTATATGCACCTATAGTTGGCGAAAAACGCCATCCATAGTAGCTAGTATGTCGGATTGAAGTTCTGCTAGGTAAGCATCGGGATGCGCCTGGCCAAAGTCCCCTATATCATTATCATAATAACGCCCGTTTACATTATTATATTGTGTAGATAATGACAGTGCGCTAAGTAAATCGACTGCGCTGGCTATATCTTTCCCGGCAATACCAAACCCTTCCTTGACCATTTTTGTTGCCAATAAGGAGCCTGGATTGACGGCCATAAAATCGCATGCTCTATCCGAATCATTTGCAAGCGCGAACGTCCACAGGGTCAAGGCTAATTTACTTTGTGAATATGCCTGCATATCATCGTGATATACTTTTTTACCGGTTATTGCATCCATATCTATTGTACTTTGGGCTGCAGATGAAAGGTTTATCACACGGCCCCCGGTAAGTGGTTCAACTAGATTTAGATACAGAATATAAGGCGCGAGTGTATTTACGCGAAAACGTAAATCAATCATATGTTGGCTATTATCCGGCACCTTCAACACGCCAGCATTATTAATTAATAGATCAATCTTTTTAAATTTCTGTCGTATTATTTTCCCCATAGCGTTAACCTGGCGAAGATCGTCAAAATCAGCGCACAAGCACGTTATGTTTACGCCATTAGGAATAGTATTTAACATGTTAGCCAGTTTTTTTTCGTCTCTTCCATGCACAATAAGGTGATGACCCGTTTCAGCAAGCGCATGTGCGGTGGCCAATCCCAACCCGTCAGTAGCACCAGTAATTAAAATAGTTTTCATTGTTTATCCTTCGAGTTTATTTTCAACGTGCCACGCTATGGGTAAGCTCTATTGTGTAAATATCATTATCTACAAAACGAAAAATGCGTACTGGCTACATTTTCACAATATCTTGGCTGCGCTCTGCTAGGTCAGTGCGAAGATAATTAATGCCTGCGCCAAAGTCTGTTGCTGCCCTACCCTCAATATGCTTTATCGCGCAGGCCTGGAAATGGCGCATATACTTTCTACCCACAAAACCGTAGAGACACCGCCGTAGTTAGTAAAGCTTCATTAATAGCATCAGGTATTGTTATAAAAAAGCGATGTATTATAGATATACCGAAGCAACCTTGATGGGATATTTACGGTGGTATATCAGGATGAAGAATATATCGAACAGCGAGTTACGATAACCTAGTTAAATGAGTATGCTTTTTTTAGATATTTAATATAATGCTTCTTTTAAATGTTTCTTTTAGAGGCAACTCACGCCTAAAAGGATGATTTCTTACTTAAGCAGCCAGCTGAAAATCACGAAGAAGGTACGGCATTGGGTTGGCGCCCATGCTCGATATGTTTACATAGAAAAGCCTTACCTTTTTGGCGTGATGCTCTTTGTACCGCGCAACAGTTCGGGCGAACAGCTTTCTCCCGTGATAACTGATATATCTCCGGTGGTTTCCAGAACAACCGCTTGCACATCACTAAACTGTTTAACGTTTGCTTCTCGCAATTTTGCCAATAAATCATCTTTGGCTACCCGCGTATGGGCTAAAGCGGTTTCATTAATCTCACCTTCACGCATCAAAATGACCGGCTGATTTTGCATAAACGCTTCGAAACGATCAGAACCCCGGCGTAGCTTCGCTGTACTGAACTGAACAATAAATAGCGCTGCCATGGCGTATACGGCCTGCAAAAAAGCATACCAATCAGCAGACTGACTGGCGCTTGCCAGTAGTGAACCTACAGCCACCGTCATGACAAAATCAAAGTTAGTCATTTTGGAGAATGAACGTAAGCCATTAATCCTGACTAATATAACTACCCAAACCATTCCCATAGCCGTCAGGCATAGCCCTTTCAGCAACGTGTCCAGCGCAGGCCCATCAGTGAACATAATTTTCTCCATTACTTCAATTAGTTACATGTCATCTATGCAATACATATTTTGCATGGCTGCGGCGAACCCTACTTATGCCAATACGTTTGCAATAGATATGCAGACTACTTCTTATCCTCATAACATTATTTTAATTAGCCCATTATCGACTTACCCTGTGTCAATTTACGTAATATTCGAGCGGAACAACGTCGCGTACATTAGTTTTAAACCCTACTCCCTCAGTTTCTGTTTTAGATTGAATTCAACTAACCGCTACGAAGGTAAGCCATGTGGGTGCCTCGCGTTAACCGGTAATCGACGCTGTATTGCGGTGCCACACCAGCGTAATAGCTATCAATATGGTGTGAAGACACTGTGTAGGCGTCAATAAAAAACGTAATGAGCCTTATACAATCGAGAAAACGCTTACTGAGACCGCAATGATTTTTAACCTACAGCATGAAATGCGATATTTTTTGTAAAAAAAAGCCCAGTAAAACTGGGCTATTCAATTGCGTGTTTTAGGTTAAGTTTAAATGATGTTTGCTGCCAGGGCGCCTGCCACCAAAGCAGCTGCACCACTTACAGTAGCGCTGATAAACAACCACCATGCTGCAGCCATAGCCGACTGTCGAACATACTCAGATTGCTTAAGCGCACTATCTTGTAAAGCGTTTATCCGGTTAGTTGCCTCTTCTTGCAACTGATTTACCCGGCTGATAAGTTCTGATTTGGCCTCAGTAAATCTTTCCATATATTGATCAATATCTGATTCATCAAGCTGGCTGTTATTCGTTAGCAACGCTCTGACCGACTTTTCGTCCATTTTTGATAAACGTTTTGACAACACAGAAGGCGCGATTTTTGGATTATCTAGTATCTCCATGAAATCGCCTTTAAGATTACGATAGCGCAATTCTGGACGATTCATTCTGTCAAACCACTGTTGAACTCGTGTTTCTGCTTTGCTGCGTTTCACAGGAAGGTTATCCAGCTCACTACCCTGATTCGAATTCTCATTACCCGTACTTACCGATGAAGATTTAGCGGCAAATTTATTGGCGACTTTGTCAAAAATCGCTACGACCTTATTAGCCTTGGTCTCATCCATATCGGGATGTGCAGCAATAGCAGCGGTGATGGTGTCTCGGTCAATTTTTTCAAAGCGGCCTTTTATAACTTGCTGAGAGTCTTTTGGATTATTAAAGATTTTCTCAAGATCTTGTTCAATCTGTTCAGAGGACACTTCCTCTTTGCCCATATTGTCCAGGTAATCACTTACCATTTTACGATAGTTCTGACCTTGCTCATCGTTACCCGGGCTCAGTTTATCAAATACTGCTGTAGCTTTAGCCTGGTTTGAATCGCCGCCTTCACGTAAAGCTGATTTGGCTTGGCCTACGGCATCTTTGAACTTTTGCTTATCCTGGCTGCTTACTGAAGACTGTTTATTCGCTACCTCTAAAATTAATTTGCGCGCCGCATCCGGATCATCTGTGTTGTATTGCTCTTCTATTTCAATTTCGTGGAGTAACTTCTCCATTTCCTTGCGCAGATCGGTTGCATTTAGATCTGACGACGCCCGATCTATGTAATTCTTAATTTTTTTATCGATATCTGAAACA
This sequence comes from Alteromonas indica, assembly GCA_003056425.1. Lineage (GTDB taxonomy): Bacteria > Pseudomonadota > Gammaproteobacteria > Enterobacterales > Alteromonadaceae > Alteromonas > Alteromonas indica. The sequence continues at coordinate 105,675 of PYVY01000012.1, read as the reverse complement.
TCGAATTCCTGGCGGATTTCGTCATGTATCGCTTTTACTGTTTGTTCAGCAAACTCCTGGGGTTTCGGCTGATTACTTGAAGTTACCGCGCCGGAAAGAATACTGCCGGTTTTGCTGATACTTGCCTGAATAAAGTCGACCAGTCTACCGGTAATACTTGTGGTGAGTTTAATGTCGAAATAAAGACAAACCATAAAAAATAATGCCCAAATTACCAAGCCGGTAATTGCGCCATTTAACACGGTTGCGCTTTGCGCCAGGTCTAATGCTAACCAGGTGCCTGCAAACAACGAAATCGACATAGTCAATGTGGTAAAGACGCCCATTGCCGATATAACTTTTTTACTGGTTGCACTCCATGACGTGTGCGACCCGTCTTCGGATTTACTGGTATTGTCATCACTCTTGCGAAGATCTCCGACAGCACTGATACCCAGGGCCACGGCCAGATTGCTTAATAAAAATTGAATGCCAACGGCGATAACGACGCCAGCTATTACACTGGTGAAAAAATGTCCCGACATTGATACTTCACTTATTGTAGCCTGCTGCGCAGTTGCTAAAGGACTAAATAAAACCAATAGACTAGCGACGCCAATACCCAAATTTTTGCGCATAACCTTCTCCTTAATTATATTTAACATTCATTGGTACAGTGCGAGTGATGGAGAGGTTTATATAGAATGTATTTTTTATAAATAATACGACTTATTTACTACTGTACGTGTGGATAGCGAAAATTAAGGATCGCACTCTGATATTGAAGATCCTTTGTCTATAAATTTTCGATGTATTTTAACCTGGATAGGTTTCCTATATCGGTGATGCTGATTAAATAAGTTTCAAAAAAATACGAGTATGGTGCCGTAAAATTCCTCTTAAAGTAAATGTTAACTGCACAACCACAAAGAAATAAAACGCCTGATGGAGTGTTTCGGTATTTATACCGTTTGGTCGCTGCTATGTTCATTCCGCATTTACAAAATGCAGTGGGTAACGAACATAGCAACCGGGAAAAAGAGTGAACGAGACATTAGTCAGGAAGTTTTACTCGATAAACCTCAAAGTGCATATTGCTTACGTCTTTACCGGCATCCTGAATTTTACTATTGGTATAATACAGATAATTATTGTAAATACTAAAGGTATCCGCCCAGTTCACTGCCTCGCCTTCTACCAAGGTGCGTAAATCATGTGCGGGAGTTAAATATTGTACCTGTTGTTTTTCAAGATCAGCTAAATATAAATTACCGCGTTTATCCAATATCATTCCGTCCGGCGCGCCTGTCTTTGCGACTTCCCATATAGCCTTATTCGCTATATCGCCACCTTGTTTAATATCGGCGGTATTTATCGCATAAAGCGTATAGCCTGATAGCGCATGATAATAGAGTGTATCGTTGTAGGTATCCAATGCTATGCCATCGGATTGTACCTGCATGGTGAAGGCTTTGCCCTGGATATTTAACGTCTCGACCTGCGCTCTGGTACTGTGGTGATTGTCTAATATACGATAGCTACTATCGTCGTTAAGGTTGTACACCACCAGCCCGGCGTGGGCAGAATCTGTCATATAGACCCGGTTCGTTTTATGGTCTATGCGTAAATCGTTAATATAAGAATCTCGATGATAGGCCTGGGCTGATAATGTAAGCACCTTCTCAACTTTATCGGTGTTCAGGTCTATTACAAATATGCGCGGGGCATCCTTTACCTGCTGGAATTTAGGATTTCGAGTATCTAAAACATATAATTTATCATTACTGGCCACCACTGATTGTACTGCTAAAAAGCAATCATCCCGAACATCACTGTTTGCCACACATTGATTGTAGGCGTTGTCAGGGTAAGGAGTGAACTTATCAGTGGACTTATTAATGCGCGCTACGGCAAACGAGACGCCATCCCGCCAATTTGGAGCATTAACAAAAATATCGCCCTGGTTACTAACAGTTACGCCGGTAATTTGGGTGCCTTTTACAACAGCAACTTGTTCAGCATCAGCCGCATAAGTGACATTCGTCGAGCTAAAGATAAATACGGTAGCGGCTATCGCAGATAATAGTTTCATAAGTTGTCTTTATTGGTCAGCAGAGCACTGGTTACGAGAGTGAGCGGTTAAAAGTGCAATAAAGCAAAGTCGGTAGCCTTAGCCTCCGCACTATTGATTAATGCTCAGTATGTTAACCGCACTATTATGGTTATTACCGTTAACATACGTGACTTAGACAGGCTTTGGTAGGCCTGGGCTACGTGCACCTGCGCAGCGCTTAGAACAGTATTTTACCTGGGGCCAGTTCTTTGCCCATTTTTTACGCCAGGAAAATGGACGGCAGCAAACCGGACAAATTTTAGACGGTAACTCAGACTTCTTCATTTTTGCTGATTTTTGTCAAAAATGCTGTAGCCTCATCGCGCAAAGCTGCAATTTTATCTGGCCCCATCCTTTCGAAGCTTTTATAAATCAAGGCCATGCGGGGATTGGATCTTAGTACATGTTGATGAACATCAATAAAACGCCAGTAGAGATAATTAAACGGGCAGGCGTTATCACCGGTTTTCTTCGAAACACTGTAACCACAGTTTTTGCAATAATCCGACATTTTATTGATATAACTGCCACTAGAGATGTATGGCTTACTGGCAAGCTTACCGCCGTCTGCGTACAGTATCATACCGGCAACATTAGGTAGCTCCACCCACTCATAGGCGTCGGCGTACACGAGCAAATACCACTGTTGTACCGCTTCAGGCGCAAGTTCACATAGCAACGCAAAATTACCCAGTACCATTAGCCGTTGGATATGGTGCGCATATGCGTGCTGTCTGGTATCGGTTATACACTGACGTAAACAGTTCATATTGGTATAGCCGTGCCAAAAGAAGTCTGGTAGCGCGCGGCGCGTATTAAAATAGTTATCGTGTTTCAGTTCGGGCATAAAGTGCCAATAATAGCCTCGAACGAACTCACGCCAACCCAGAATTTGCCGGATAAACCCTTCGACCGAATTTAACGGCGCTTCGCCCGTATGATACGCAGTTTCAGCCTGTTCAATAACTTCGGCAGGGGTTAACAACCCACAATTTATGTAAAAGGAAATATGCGAGTGAAACAGCCAGGGCATATTGTGTCGCATGGCATCCTGGTATTGCCCGAAATCAGGTAATCGCTGGGCAATAAATTCATTTAATACTTGCAACGCCTGTTGGCGCGTTACCGCATAATGAAATTGGGTACTCTCGCCAAAGTGGTCTGCGAATGTTTCGTCCACCAGCGCGATCACCTGCCGGGTGATGTCATCTGGTTCAAACCGGGTAGGCGCAGGAGGCTGCACGGTCGCAGGCATAGGTTCACGATTACTGCTGTCAAAATTCCATTTACCACCTATAGGGCCGCCTTGTTCCATTAAGATACCGGTTTTCTTACGCATTTCCCGGTAAAAAAACTCCATGCGTAATATTTTTCTGTCTTGCGCCCAATGCCTAAAATCCTGTTTAGTCGATAAGAACCGGCAGTCAGGTAATAGGGTAACCGGACAGTCCAGTTGCTCGGCCCAGCGCTGCATAGCATCAAGTAACCGGTATTCCCCCGGCTCGGTTACCACCACGCTATGGCAGTGATATGCCGCCTTCGCCGCTTGCACCTCTGCTAACAGCGAGCCTTTATTATCGTAGTCATCATATTTACGATAATGCACCTTAAAACCGTCCTGGCGCAGCGTACTGGCAAAATGACGCATGGCCGAAAATAGCAAAATGATTTTCTTTTTATGGTGTTTTACGTAAGTTGCTTCTTCTTTTACTTCAGCCAGTAAAATAACGTCGCTTTGACGGTTCGCTTCGGTTAACACAGGTAATGTGCGAGTGAGTTGGTCCCCTAGTATTAAGCGAAGCGTGCCCGCCATGTTTATTTTCCCTTTATCTCATCAAACGTATCCAGCGCCCTACGCCGGCTTTGCTTTAAGTCAACCAATGGCTCGGGATAATCCTTACCCAGCGTAATACCAGCTTCTTTCAGCACTTCGGGCTTCGCCTCCCATGGCTTATGCAAAAATTTGTCAGGCAGGCTTTTAAGTTCAGGGCAATAGTGGCGAACATACTCTCCTTGTTTATCAAATTTCTCGCCTTGTAAAACCGGATTAAAAACCCTGAAATAAGGTGCAGCATCTGCTCCTGAACCGGCCACCCATTGCCATCCGGCAGTATTGCTGGCCAGATCGGCATCAACCAGGCAATCCCAGAACCATTGCTCACCCTGTTGCCAGTGCATAAGCAGGTTTTTAACCAGAAAGGAGCCTACAATCATTCTTACCCGATTATGTATCCAGCCGGTTTGCCATAACTGCCGCATGCCCGCATCAACAATAGGAATACCCGTTTTCCCCTGCTGCCATGCCACCAATTCGGTTTCACTGTACCGCCAGTTGAAGTGGTTAAATTTTTCATTAAAGTTTTCTTCAACAAAGTGCGGAAAGTGAAACATTAGGTAATAACTGAATTCCCGCCAGCCCAACTCGCTTAAATACGTCTCAATGCTTTTATTCTCTTGATCGCCATACTTACCTTTTATGGCATACCAAATCTGATTAGGCGAGATTTCGCCCCAATGTAAGTGGGGTGAAAGCCTGGATGTACCTTCTACCCCTGGTATGTCTCGCTCACTGTGGTAATACTCCACCGGTTCGCTCAAGAAGGCACTTAAGCGGTCTGCAGCGCCTTCTTCACCAGGTTGCCACAGGCTGTCGATGGTGTCGTACCAGTTTATTGAAGGCAGAAGTTCCAGTTCGGCCAACGCGACGCCTTTATGGGGCACATCAGCGTAGGTAATACGGCCCGGAGGGGCTTTGGGATAGCGTGGCTCGGGGGCCTGCAAACATCCCTTTTTATAGTAAGGGGTGAATACTTTGTAGGGGCCACCGTCCTTTTTAGCAATGGTCATGGGTTCCCACAGTAAACTTCCATTAAAACTATGTACCTGAATACTGCTGTTTTTAAGTGTTTGTTTTAGCTTTTTATCACGTTTAACCGACCAGGGCTCATAGCAGCGATTCCAAAAGATACGATCAACTTCAAAGTGCTCAAGTAATTGGGGGATTAGTTCACCGGCATTGCCACGAAACAACTGCAGGTGCCCGTTTAGTCGCTCATTTAACTGCGCTAAAGACTGATGCAGCCACCATGCTGAAGCTTCACCGGGCAGATGGTCTTGTGGCGCAGCAGTATCGTGGATATAAATCGGGATTATTTTACCTTCATCGCACGCTGCATTAAGTGCCGGATTGTCTTTAACCCGCAAGTCTTTTCTGAACCACATCAGGCTTACTGGTACGGTCACGCTTACCTCTTTAGTAATGGTCTTTGTAGTGCTGGTATACGTAATATGGGTTTATTTGATCTCATTGCCGGTGACGATGTTCGCTCTACCTTCTGCAGAATTATACTGTAATAACCGGCATTTACGGCCAGAAGATATGCCGTCATTACGTAAACTTAATGATCAGTCAAATGAACAGCCAGATGTTGTGCTACCAGTAGGTTTTACCGAGCCGACAGGCTTACAAGGTTCGGATCTATGCGGGTATAGCAAGGGTAAATACTGCTGGACAGGCATTTGCCACGGTGTAGCTGGACTGCAAGCTTGCTTCGGCGCATTAAGCCCTCACCGCCCCAGGCGAATAATAATCTCGCTACGCTGTATTCACTTATTGCGCAGGCCCAATCTCCCTCTCGCCACAACCTATTATTTACAGACCAGGATAGTTTACTATTTACCGTATACAACAAAACTATTTGAACTTAGCCATTGCCTTCACTGCGGCGCAGAGTTTCGGCATCCGCAACATAGTGTTTTCAAGGGGCCCGTTGCCTGGCGTCTTGTTTACAGATCTGCAGTAATATGACACCGGCGCCCTCCCCTCAAGCGATTAATGTGGTGTGGCTGAAACGCGACCTGCGTCTGCGGGACCACACGCCGCTGGCTTACGTTTCGTACTTGGATACGCCAGTATTGCTGTTGTATATCATCGATCCCATGCTGCTTGACGATCCACACTATAGCGACCGCCATTGGCAGTTTATACGCCAAAGCATCGAGGATTTAAATCAACAGCTTGCAAATGTGGGCAGTCGCGTATCTGTGATGTTTGGCGAGGCGTGTGAGGTATTCGATACCCTGCATGCGCAGTATAGTATTGCTGGTTTGTACTCCTATGTTGAAATCGGTCTGAATAACACCTATTTACGCGACCAACACGTAGCTCGGTGGTGCCAGTGTAACGAGGTAAGTTGGCAGCAATTCGCTTATGGCGCAATTCAGCGCGGGCTGTCTCAGCGCACACACTGGAGCCGCCACTGGGAAACCTATTATCAACAACCTTGTGATGATGTTCCAATGACCTCTATAACATGGGCTGCGCCTCTACCAGACGATCAGCTACACCAACTGCGTAATCTGGCTATGCCGCAGTTTCAGGCAGGCGGTGAAAAAAGAGGATGGTATACGCTCAAAGACTTTTTTAAGCAGCGCGGGGTTAACTATCAACGTCATATATCTGTGCCACAAGCTTCGAGACTATCATGTACCCGGCTAAGCCCCTATCTGGCATTTGGCAATTTATCGGTGCGTCAGGTATATCAATATGTGCAATATATCTTACACCAACGCCCAAGCTGGTATAAGCCGCTTACCGCGTTAAGTTCACGACTGGCCTGGCATGACCATTTCATTCAAAAATTTGAAAGTGAATGCGAAATGGAATTTCGTGCTATCAATACCGCCTACGCAGAATATCCTTATGCAGATGGCCCCTGGGCCGACTATGCGTTGCGACACTGGGCGCAAGGCACCACCGGGTTACCCTTAGTGGATGCCTGTATGCGCGCACTACGGGCCACTGGCTACCTGAACTTTCGCATGCGGGCTATGGTGACCAGCGTAGCGTGTCACTGGCTTAATCTGGATTGGCGCAAACCGGCCGAATATCTGGCCACGCAGTTTTTAGATTTTGAACCCGGCATTCATTATCCGCAAATCCAAATGCAGGCTGGGGTAACCGGTACTAATACTATTCGTCTATACAATCCACTCAAACAATCTCGCGAGCTAGACCCTGACGGCACGTTTATTCGCCAGTGGGTGCCTGAGCTGGCCCCCTTAGCGAACGAACAGTTACATGCGCCATGGGCTATTCCTGCGCTAACCCGTCAACTGGAAAATATTGAGCTTCCCGCGTGTTATACAAAACCCTTGATTGATATTGATGCACAATACCGTTTAATACGTAGCCGGTTGTGGGATTTTCGTGAGCGTGACGAAGTCAAAGCCGAAGCTCAGCGTATTATTGCCACCCATACGCTGCCCCAGCGTCAACCTTAACGATTGTGATCTTTTAGCCATTCATTGAGCAGCTTTACCTGACCGCATTTGTACGAGGCATACATTAATCGAATCGCGTTGCTTACCATATCATTATCGCTCCAGCCCGTTTTTTCACGAATGTCTTCATAGCACTGCATTGCTTCAGGACTTACATAGCCCCTTATCAGCTTTTTACCGGACGCTTTTTGTTTATCTCGAAAACGCCGCTGCTTCTGTGCGTTCGCATAGGGGTTAAATTTCTTCTTTTGCACCATACACTTCCCCACTTGTCATCATAATGTCAGTGTAGCATGGCAAAAATTGATCAATAAATCACTGTTCAGAGTTGTTTAGCGTACAAGTGTTCGCTAAATTATGCCACTGACGTTTTTAAGTAGAAGAGAGTATATGTCCGATAAACAACATAGCTTTGACCGCGATGAACTATTGACCTGTAGCCAGGGTGAACTTTTTGGGCCTGGAAACGCCCAGTTACCCGCCCCTAATATGCTGATGATGGACCGTATTGTGTCAATCTCCGAAGAAGGTGGTACCTATGGTAAGGGTGAAATTGTGGCCGAATTAGATATTAATCCGGATTTATGGTTCTTCAAATGTCACTTCCCTGGGGACCCTGTTATGCCGGGCTGTCTTGGATTAGATGCGATGTGGCAACTAGTCGGCTTCTTTTTGGGCTGGTGTGACGGACCGGGCAAAGGACGCGCTCTGGGTGTAGGCGAAGTGAAATTTACCGGGCAAATTTTGCCAACGGCGAAAAAAGTCACTTATCGCATTAACATGAAACGTGTTATTAAGCGCAAACTGTTCATGGGGCAGGCTGATGGTACAGTCGAGGTTGACGGCCGCGAAATCTACAGCGCGAAAGATTTGAAAGTAGGATTGTTTCAGGATACATCGAATTTTTGATTATAAAGCCCCGGCCGTGCCGGGGCTTGAATCCACATCAAAGAGATTTGTTAACGAACGGAGAGGCCTATCTGCCTGTCTCCTACTGCTTCACGCCATCCTCCTAACCACTGCGACCTTGTGTCAAAGGACTGAAATGGACAGTTTTCTTTCGAGCGACCGCTGATTCCAGCCTGATACCCTTTTGCATGGGCGCGAGTCAATTTGTCTCTTTTTTGTCGTTTCATCGAATAGCCTCTTGTGTAGGTTAACGCGCGGGTAAGCTTCAGGCACTTCAAAGCAAAATTTTAGGTAAGTACTGATTTCTTATCCGCACCTATCTTTGATAGCTAACCCTTGCGGAAGGTTCAAGACATTTTCATAAATAATTCTCTTGACATGACGCAATAGACTGAAAAACAAGCTAATTTAAGATTACACTTTTTTTGCATAACTGTTGCAGTTTTTAGACAAAGCAAACATAACCCTTAGGTTTATTGCTCATACCTGCTCACTCCCCCGATTATTCACCTGGCCGGTTGGGCCTATCCGGTACTATCATTTCGCACAAAAACCGAAGTCAGAGATAGGAATGCCCTTAGCATTCCTATCTACCAGTGGCAGCCCCTAGCCGTTCCCATGAGCTTCGTTACTGAACATCAGCATCAAAACCTATCCAGGTTGTCTAGCACAAAGCACATACAGGCTAGCTATAGCGTTATAGTTCACCAGACGCCTGCAACGCATATACGGCAAAACTTCCCAGCCAATGGGTACCTTCATAATTGCCATCGACAATCGCAGGCAATGAATGGCGAACATGAGCATCAGCCACAGTGCGTAAATGGCTATAGGTGTCCGGGAATTCATCCGCTAAGCCATATAACACCCATGCCCGGCTAAAGTTCAAGCCATCAAGGTGAACCAGCTTGCCATCGGTACGATCGCTTACCCGCGCGGGGGATAAAGTGAAGTCAGGCTTAGCTAATTGCGGTAAAAACCTGGAAGCCCACTGAAAAAATTCCTCTTTGGGCAGCACCTTACGCATAATATCCAATTCCTGTAGGCAGGCTGACAAAAAGTCAAAACCATTAGGCTCCCAGGCTAAAGGACACTGTTTATCTGCTGCGAACCAGTCTTTGGCACGTTGAGTGATGAGGGTGCGAAGCGGCTTATTCTCTACCGTGCTGGCATAGTCATACGCCAATGATAGGGCGAAGGCGGTGTTAGGGTGTTCACCAGTCCGAATTGGATAAACCAGTTTAGGCAGAAAATTCGCGTACTTTTGTTCCATAAGCGTGGTTAACGGCTGCAGATTTTTAAGCAGCTTAGCGGCTAAGGGATCGTTCCACTGGTGCAGCTCTTCACTGAGTTTTAATAGCCAGGCCCAGCCATAAGTGCGCTCGTAGGTACTATTATGCGGTAAGCCGAAATAAGCCACTTCAGCTTCAATTTTCGCTTTAGTGAGGTTTTTCCCCAGGGTATCGCGAATTTGTTGTTGATTAGATAAGTCCGGAAAGTGGCGTAACAGATTTACCATCATCCAATGCCCATGTACGCTTGAGTGCCAGTCGAAACACCCATAAAAGGCGGGATGAAGCGCTTTAGGGCCTTTTAGCTGGCTGGCATCTGCCAACACCTGATTAAGCTTATTAGGATACTCTACCTCAGTACAATGCAAAGGCATGGCGGCCAATCGGTTGGCTTCCTGAAGAGTCAATTGTGGCGTATTGGCCTGTGAGGGTGCGCCGAACATTATGGCTGAAGCAACCAAAGTACTTACACCAATTGTTTTTATCATTTGGAGGTCCTTTTGAGGAAGCAATTACGAAGAAAGCGCATTTGCTTATAGATAACATCGCCTACCTATTATGTCTCACATTCGATAACCAGGTAAACCCGCCTCCCCTATGTCAAATAAGCATTGCAAATGTAAATACTGAAATAACATTTTAAAATAACAACCCAAGGCAATATACAAACTAAAAATGCCATGCTACTTAGCGCCACACGCTAACGCCTCTTCCCGTTTTTCAAATTTACTGAATACAATACAGCAATGTTGATTCTATTCCCTTTTGCAAAACATTAGATAAAAGGCATGTGCTTCATTGCAGCATTTAAAATTCTAAACATTTATTTTACACGTTGCAGAAAATAAGACGTATTTATAAACGAACAGCGCCCTATAACCCTGTAAATATTACAGGGTAAAGGGCGTAATATTTACTATTTATAGCCGCATTTTACACTGACTTACTAATTTACTCGACAGTTTGATTTTTTACTGTCACAAAAATATAATATAGCTAAATGAATCAGAAACGCTGTTTCATTAAATTGATTATTCATGGATGATTCATGGCTAAAATTCTACAGTTATCAGATTCTCAATTAATTTCCAGCGGTTCAAATCGTAAATGTTATTATCACCCGACGGATGCAAGTCTGTGCGTGAAGGTATTACATGCCAGTAGCCCAAAGAAATCGCAAACGCGGGAAATAGACTACTTTTCTGTCCTTAAATCCCGGGGGATCTCATGGGAGATGATTGCCCAATTACATGAGGTAGTGGAGACAAGTGAAGGTACTGGTGTCGTTTTCGACTTAGTGCAGGATTATGATGGGAGCGTCTCAAAGACGCTGGGGTATTACCTGGCTCAGGATAATCCTGCAATCAACAAAGTTGCAGTTGAAAAGCTGGGTGAGCTTATTGAATACCTGGTAAACGAAAATATCATTTTTCGAGACCTTATCAGCGAAAATGTGGTGTTAAAGCGAGCTCAAGATAATACTTTCACACCTGTGGTGGTGGATGGGATTGGCCATAATGACTTCATCCCGTTATGTACCTATGTAAAATTCTTTGGTAGAAAAAAGAATTTAAGAAAATGGCATCGGGAAAAATACAATTGGTTCAGTGATTATAAAAACGTCCGTGACGACATTTATAGCATCGCTACACAGCATAGTTAAACTAAGGTGAAAGTGGCTTTTTCGCTTTTTTATACAGAGTGTGAGTAGCAAAGGGGCGCGAGCATTAATCTTCTTCAGGTTGGCGCTGTCATAGCAATAAGATGTAAGAGCAGCGAAGATAGCTGATCTCTTAATATAGCTTTGAAAAGCTGGCTAAGCGATGAAACGCTCCACAATCCTTATAACGTAAAAGTCTCTATAAATTTATGGGCATTAACTGCAGTCCATTATAGCCTCATGGCCATTATGCAATGCTGTGTGCCTCGTTGTGTGCCTTATTGTATAACAAGCGCATAATGCAGCGGAAGATGCGTGGTGTTTTCGTGCTTAGCCAATAACCGTATGTTTTTCATTAAAAAAGGCCACACAAAATGGGTGGCCTTTTTAGCGACTACTTTACGTTATTTTTTGGCAAGAAAAGTGGCAGTTTTGCTAACCATTTTTCGACGCCATACTACTGCGCCAGCCAATAAAGCCAGAATGCTCCATTGGGTAGAAGCACCGCTGCGCTCATAGCCTGCCTCTTCGTCACTGCCTTCATCGTCAATGTCGCACTGTTCAATCTCACCATCGCCGTTGGGGGTAAGTTTGACCGCTACGATAAGATCTTCTTCTTCCTGCTCGCCTGCACTATTGATAACAGCTTCACCATCTACGTAGCGTTGCGGGCGCTGTATTAAAGCATTAGCAATTATTTCATCACTATCGTTAATATCTACGGCCTCAACTAACTCGTATTCGCTATCACAACTGATAAGTGTATTCAGGTCGGTAAGCTCTTCGTCACCTACCGTGTACATAAACGCATGGGTATCGCTAAGCGAGCTTGAACTTGATGTATCCACCTCCGACTTACCGACTACGATGTTATTGTTATTAATAGCATTGGCTTCAGTAGGGGCGTTGGTATAAAAGCCATCAGGATAGACACTTTCGCCGGTATCCAGATTATGTACAAATAACCGGTTACGGCTGACCCCATTAGGCGAGCGATTCACGTACCCTGTTACCCAGTTTTCATCGTTAATAGCAATGGCAGAACTATTATTATTTTCGCCGCGCGGCAAAAATTCAGTCGTTTGACCGTCTATCAAAGATACCGCAACGGCTGAGCCTTCGTCAGTTTGAGAAATCCCTACTGCCACGCCCTGATCATTAATATCATACGCACGGCCAATCTTTAAACTCAATAACTGATCTTCAGTGGGGTCAAACACCAATGGATAGCTAGTAATGTCTATAACGTTACCAGCCCCGTCTAACTGCCATACCACCGGGCGAATCTGGCTCACTTCACGCAAGGGAAAGCGCACTGCGCTTGTTGATGTATTGGAGTCAGTGTAAACAATATCCTGAATACACTTTTCGTATGGTATATCCCCGCGCTCTTCATCATCCGCGCAATTTTCTATGGTTTCTATTGCCGCATCGGTAAAACTGGTTGTAGCATAACCAGCCACCTGTAAATTATTGTTAATGCTATACGCTGCTGCGTAGCCATTTAACGTATCATCAGGCGAAGGTAAGCGTATGTGGTTACCGTTGACCTCAACAAAAGCCTGCTCAAGCCCCTCGCTTAGTAAATAGTAAACATCTTCATCGTCTTCGTTGGTGTAATCCAACCGTAAAAACGGGTATGCAGAGGAGCCCACAATATAATCACGACTGATACTGTCGCGAGCTATTGTTTCCACTGAATGGGTATAACGCCCGCTGTCCTCATCGATAACATCCAGGCCCGGCACTAACGAGGCGTCTACCGTATCGGTAACATAACTTCTGAAATTCGTCAGATGCTGAAAGTCATCACTGTTTGTGGCGCTATAGGTCAAGAGCTGGCTAACGATTATCTGATAATCGATAGAAGTAAAATTACCGGCTTCGGCATCTTCCGGGCTTTCGAATGTATTTTCGTAAGCCGCCAGTAAGCCGGAATCTTCCGCCAACTCAAGATCGATGGGTGGGCTGAATTCATTTTTTACAGTCGTTAACATGGCACCGGTATTGTCTATAGACTTCGCAAAATTACTTTTGCCAATATCGGTTACCGGCAAGGGGGTAACGGTATAAGTGGCGGCCAGAGCCGACATACTGCTGGTTGCCATTACAATGGCAGCGGCAAGCTGTGTTCTTTTCATAGACTATCCTACTTTACTGCTGAGCGTCTTCCAGCATGCTTTCAAGTTCATCCCAACGCGCGTATTTTTCAGAAAGCGTTGATTCGATATTATTAAGTTGATCTAGGGCTGCAGCGGTTGTTGCCTTATCTTTGGCGAAGAATTCAGGATCATTAACCTGCTGCTGGGCCACTGATAATTGTTCTTCTAATTGCTCAATATCCTGTGGCAGGGTTTCCAGCTCGCGCTGGTCTTTATATGATAACTTTTTCGTCTTTTTGGGAGAAGCCTTTGCCTTAGGACTCTCACCGCTGGGTTTAGTTTCACCCGCACGCTGATTTTGTTTGTTTTTTTCCTGATACTGGCGCTGCTTTTCCTGTTCTTTATACCACTGGGCTACATCAGAAAAACCACCCACAAACTCCTGCAAATGACCTTCGCCTTCAAATACTACACAGCTGTTAGCAACGTTATCAACAAACTCCCGGTCGTGGCTGACCAGCAACAGGGTGCCTTCGTAACCAGCAAGTAAGGTTTCAAGCATCTCCAGGGTTTCAACATCCAGGTCATTGGTGGGCTCATCCAGTACCAGTACATTGCTGGGGCGTAGCATCAGCTTAGCCAGCATCAGTCGGTTTTTTTCGCCGCCTGAGAGTGATTTAACAGGCGCATTGACCCGCTCGGGTGTAAACAAATAATCTTGTAAATAACTGATAACATGGCGTGGATGCCCGTTAACCATAAGGTCACGCTTACCATCCCCTACCGCATCAATTACGGTTTGCTCAAGATCCAGCCCGAAGCGGTGCTGGTCAAAGTACGCCACCTCGATATTGGTCCCCTGGCGTACTGAGCCGGCCTCAGGCTCCAGCTGGCCGAGTAATAGTTTTATCAGCGTACTTTTACCACTCCCGTTAGGACCAATCAACGCCAGCTTATCACCCCGTAGTACATTAAGATCAAGCTGCTTTACAATAGGTTTACCTTCAATGCTGTAACTTAAATCAGTCACTTCGAAGACCATTTTGCCCGAGCGTGCACCCTGGTGTTGGTTAACTACCACATTGCCTTGTAGCGAACGTCTTGCTTTACGTTCTTCACGCAATTTTTTCAACGCTCTCACGCGGCCTTCATTACGTGTTCGGCGGGCTTTTATCCCCTGCCGAATCCAGGTTTCTTCTAAGGCAAGCTTACGGTCAAACTCTGCGTTCTGCGCAGATTCTATTTCGATATCCTGCTGTTTTTTCTCCAGGTAGCTTTCGTAATTACCTGGATAGCTCACAAGCTGCCCCCGATCCAAATCGACAATACGCGTTGCCATGGCTCGAATAAATGCGCGGTCATGGCTGACAAACACAATAGCACCTTTGAAATTTGTCAGACTTTGTTCCAGCCAGCGGATCATTTCTATGTCGAGGTGGTTCGTTGGCTCGTCTAACAGCAGCAAATCGGGTGACCGCACCAAGGCTCTGGCCAGTGCGGCTTTACGGCGCCAGCCCCCAGACAGGGTAGACAACGACACATCGGGGTCGAGTTTGAGCATGGTTAAGGTCTGGTCAATTTGTTGCTCTACCTGCCAGGCATCGCGGGCGTCCATCTGGCTTTGCAATGCTTCGAGCCGGGACAGGTTCTTTTCCGACGGGTCTTCAGTTACCACACGAATTTGATGATGATAGTTCTTAACTATTGCGCCCACCTCAGCCAGTCCTTCGGCGACATAATCATACAAACTGATATCCGTGGTTTGCGGCGGATCCTGCTCCAACCGCGCCACAATGGTCTGGCTATCTACAATGCGCTGACCATCGTCGGCAATAATATCCCCGGATATCACTTTCATCAGCGTTGACTTACCGCTACCGTTGCGGCCAACCAGGCACACCCGCTCACCGGGTTGAACCACCAGGTCCACACCGTCCAGTAAGGGCGGATTACCAAAAATAACGGTTATATTTTTTAACTGCAAAATGCTCATTGTAAAAACGACTCCAGTTCATTCTGCGAAAACGGCCAGGCAAGTTCAGCATGATTATCACTGCGTTGGATGACCGGTATCCGGGCGCCGTAAGCATGATAAAGAGCATTGTCCTGACGTACATTTACTGATTTTATGGTTATCTGGCCCGGGCACTGCTGTAACATCGTTCTGGCGTTATCACACAGTGTACAGGCGGGCCCGCCAAACAACACAATATTCATTTTGTTAACACCCAACATTTATGAATAGACGCGTGGCGGGCAAAATCGTGGGGAATCGTTTGTTTTGAAATATCTTCAGCCTGTAAGCCCAGCGCCTGCATCGCCTCAATATCCAATTTGAAACCGCGCCGGTTATTTGAAAAGATAATCGTACCGTGCTCTTTTAGGCACCCAACAGCGTGAGTAATTAACGCGACGTGGTCGCGCTGAACATCCCAGGTGCCTTGCATACGCTTAGAGTTTGAAAACGATGGTGGGTCAATAAATATCAAATCATATTTACCGGAATGATCGGCCAACCAATCTGTACAATCCGCCTGCACAAATGCATACGGCCCGCTTAACTTATTCAGGGTGAAGTTGCGTTTTGCCCAGTCCAGATAGGTTTTTGACATATCGACAGTACACACAGAGCGCGCACCACCCATGGCAGCAAACACCGACACACTACCAGTATAAGCAAACAGGTTAAGCACATCTTTGTTTTGCGCGTGGGCTTTGACAATCTGGCGCGTATCCCGATGGTCTAAAAACAGGCCGGTATCTAAATAATCGGTCAAGTTGACTTCAAATTGTGCACCATTTTCATGAACCGTTTTGCTAATGCCCTGTTGATCCATTTTCTCGTATTGGGCCGAGCCCTTTTGCTTGGTACGCACTTTCAAAACAATTTGCGAAGCTGGGATACCCGTCACGGCAGGTAAGTGTAAAAGAATCTCCTGCAACCGGCGACGTGCTTTATCCTCAGATATATCTTTGGGTGGCGCGTATTCCTGCACTACCAACCAATCATCGTATTTATCGATAGCAACATTATAGTCCGGTAAATCAGCATCATAGATACGATAACAATCGGTAGATTGCTGTTTTATCCAAGGCTTTAGTTTTTTCAAGTTCTTTTTTAAGCGATTGGCGAATTCGTGATCCTGAGCATCGGTCGAAAATTGCTGACAGTTAGCTTCATCTAACTGGTAATTTACCAATCGACATTCCAGCTTCCCATTATTCATAGCGTAATCTTTTGCCGCACGCAGTTTTAGCACGCGTAACAAGTCACGATTACTGGAAAGTAACGTTACCTGCCAGTCTTTCCAGGCGGTTTTAAGATGTTTGCCCCATTCACTAAACAAGGGGATAAGGTCGGTAAGCTCGCCCAAACGTTCGCCATACGGGGGGTTGGCCACCATATAGCCTTTCTGTTTAACTGGCGGCGCTGCTTTAGTGGCATCTTGCACCGAAAATTGTATGTCGCTGAAGACCCCGGCCTCATCGGCGTTGGTTCGGGCAATAGCGATTAGCCGGCGGCTAACATCGCTGGCAAAGATATTGCCTTTTGCAGGCTGCTGTTGCGCTAGCGCCTGATCTACCAGGGTATCCCATAAACTGGCGTCATGTTGTAACCACCGGTTGAACCCCCAGTAGCTGCGTTTAATACCCGGCGCTATATTGCGCGCTATATACGCCGCTTCAATTGCAATTGTGCCGGAGCCGCACATGGGATCAACCAGCGGCCTATCTACCTGCTGATGCCAACCTGAACGCATTAACATCGCACAGGCGATATGCTCTTTTAGTGGTGCTTCGCCGGTCTGCTGACGATAAGCCCGCTGATGTAAACTATTACCAGAAAGATCGATCCCGATGGCGACGTGGTCGCGATGACATTTTGCATAAATTGGCAGGTCAGGCTGGCGGCGCTCAACGGACGGCCGCTGGCTACTTTGCCGGGTAAACTGGTCTACGATAGCGTCTTTTATTTTAACCGCACCAAACTGCGTATTATTGATGACCCGGTTGGTCCCGTTAAACTGAACCCCCAGCGTTTGATTGGGTTTCAGGTGCATCCCCCAATCAATACTGTCAGCAACGTTGTACAACGCCTCAGCACTATCGCACTTACCATAGGCCAGCTGCCAGATAACCCGGTTAGCCAGACGCGACCACAGACAAAGTGTATATGCCTGTTCCAGCGTGCCTTCAAAACTCAGCATGCCTGGGGTTACGCTGACATCAACGTCTGGGCACAGGGTTTCAATTTCCTGTTTTAATAGTTCATCCAGCCCGCGGCTGGTTGTAACGAGAATTTTGTTCATAAAATATGGATTACCTGACTCGGTTTTTACCGGCAACAGTGAGTGTTTAAATAGCTTTGGCTATCTGACGGACCAATTCAGGGCCCTGATAAATGAAGGCGGAATAGACCTGTATTAGCGACGCACCGGCATCCAGCCGATCCTGTGCTGCTTTCGGGTTATCAATTCCCCCTACGCCAATAATTGGGATAGCTCTATCCAACGCCAGCGATAATTTTCGGGTTACTTCGCAGGCCATTTGCGTCATAACTGAGCCACTCAACCCACCGGCTTCTTGGGCGTGCGGTAGCCCCTCAACAGCAGTACGGCTTAATGTGGTGTTAGTCGCAATCACCCCATCCATTCCACTGGCGATTAATGATTTAGCAATGCTATCGATTTCAGCATCGCTTAAGTCCGGCGCTATTTTAATAAACAATGGTACATAACGCCCATGGGTCTGGCAGAGCTTTTCCTGAGCTTGCTTCAAGCCGGCTAACAGTGCGTCAAGCGCAGCCCCGTATTGTAGATTTCGCAGGCCGGGAGTATTAGGCGATGAGATATTTACCGTGACATAACTGGCATAAGGATACACCTTATTTAAACATATCACGTAATCATCCAGGGCTTTTGCCTCGTCGGTATCTTTGTTCTTACCGATATTTATGCCTATTACCCCTTTATATCTGGCGTTCTTTACATTTTGCACCAGATGATCAACCCCCTTATTATTGAAACCCATGCGGTTAATAATCGCCTGTTTTTCGGCAATCCTGAACAGTCTGGGTTTAGGGTTTCCTGCTTGCGGGCGGGGCGTGACCGTGCCCACTTCAATAAAACCAAAGCCCATTGCCGCGAACGCATCAATACACTCGCCATTTTTATCCAGTCCTGCGGCTAAACCTACGGGGTTGGCAAAGGTGATACCGGCTACCTTAATAGGCTTGGCTACCGTCTCATTGCTATACATCCACTTTAGTGGCGTATGCTGGGTACGTTTGAGCCAATTAATAGCAAGATCGTGACTCGTCTCCGGTTCACATTTTAACAGGAGTTTCTGGGCTATAGTGGACATAATAAGTGTACTTATAAAAAAGCCCTGTCAGACAGGGCTTGGTATTCTGCGAATCAGGGTATTCTAATGGTTAGACTTCACGCTTAAAAGCATCAATTCACGCAATGCCACCGAAAACTTGGCAAATTCGTGTGCTGAGCTGGTTTTAAATTCTGACATCATATGATACCAGCGTTTTAACAGCGCTTTATTATTGTCTATCCAGTCGTTCAGAATTTCGTCTGCATCTTTAACTTCGGGACGGCTGGCCAGTAAATTCGCGGTAATTGACCGTTGTTGCCAGTCAAGCTCTTCACGATACGAGGCGCGAGCCAGCGCCTGCCAGTGGTTACTTACCGCCTGATTGTTAATTTGCTCAAGGAACCAGTGCAGTTCCAAACGGTGTCCTAACTGGAAATACAACTTAGCGATAACCGAGGTCTCGCGGTCGTCGGCTTCATCAATTTGTGCAATATCCAGGGTAGAAAACATATTCGAGAAACTGGCAACCCGGCCGGCAATGTCCTCGGGCACGCCTTCCTCTACCAAACTGGCTGTATTGCGCTCGAGCATTGCATATTCATCTTCCACCAAATACTCTTGCAAATTATTGCTCAAGCCGTCGAAGGTGGTACGGTATGCATCAATTGCTTCTTGAATGCCCAGCGATTTATTGCCATGGCGAATATACCAGCGGGCGGTCCGCCGCATTATCCGGCGCGCTTCTTCCAGCATTCGCAATTGCAGATCAGCATCAATGGTATTATCGAGGTCTTCGATTTGATCCCACAACGGACCGATCTGGAAAATGCCTTTCACAATAGAATAAGCATCAGCAATTTCATCTACCGACGCCCCGGTTTCTTCCTGCATTCTGAAAACAAAGTTAAGCCCCATGTCGTTAACCATTGCATTGGTTAACTTTGTCGCGATAATTTCGCCACGCAGCGGATGTTGCTGCATTTGTTCAGCAAAGCGTTCGCGCAGAACCTCAGGGAACGCTTTTATCAGCATTTGTTCGTGATAGGGATCCTGAGTAATCGCCGGAATATTTAATTCATCTTTGAGCACCATTTTGCCATAGGCAATAAGTACACTAAGTTCCGGCCGCGTGAAGCCACGATCCGCTGCTACCCGGTCTGAAATTTCATCATCGGTAGGGATAAATTCCAGTTCACGATTCAGCCGCCCTTCCCGCTCCAGCCCGTGAACAAAGCGTAGCTGCTCTTTTAAGGCAGAGACGCCGGCCCGCTCAGTAATAGATATTGACTGGGTTTGCCGGTAACAGTCTTCAATAACCAGCTGCGCGACATCATCGGTCATCTCATTTAGCAGGTTATTACGTTGTTTGATGGTTAAATCACCATTCGCTACCAAGCTATTGAGCAAAATTTTGATGTTCACTTCATTATCGGAACAATCTACCCCGCCCACGTTGTCGATAAAGTCAGTATTCACCCGCCCGCCATTGGCTGCGTATTCAATACGTCCTAACTGGGTTAACCCAAGGTTACCGCCTTCGCCGACAATTTTCGCCTGCACATCCTGACCATTTACGCGCAAATCATCGTTGGCTCTGTCGCCCACATCTGAATGCGACTCTTTGCGACTTTTAATGTAAGTGCCAATACCGCCATTCCATATCAAATCCACTTCCATCTTCAAGATATTATGGATAAGCTCGTTTGGCGTCATGGTCGTTTGCCGGGTGCCCAGACATTTTTTCATCTCTGGGGTCAGTTTGATGGACTTGGCAGAGCGATTGAAGACGCCACCGCCTTTGGAGATAAGCCCTTTGTCGTAATCGTCCCAGCCTAAACGGGGGTTTTCAAACAACCGTTGGCGTTCTTGGTAACTCGCGGCTACATCCGGATTGGGGTCGAAAAAGATATGCAAATGGTTAAACGCCGCAAGCAAACGAATATGTTCAGATAACAACATACCATTGCCGAAGACATCACCGGCCATATCACCTATGCCGACACAGCTAAAATCGGTGGTCTGGCAGTCAATCCCAATTTCCCGGAAATGCCGCTTGACCGATTCCCACGCACCGCGGGCGGTAATACCCATTTTCTTGTGGTCATAACCGATACTTCCGCCCGAGGCAAAGGCGTCCCCCATCCAGAAGTTATACTCTTCTGAAATACCATTCGCGATATCAGAAAAGGTAGCGGTGCCTTTATCAGCGGCAACCACCAGATAAGGGTCGTCATCATCCAGGCGTACAACATTGTCCGGCGGCACGACTTCACCATTAACGATATTATCGGTGATATCCAGCAAACTGCGTATAAATGTACGATAGCAAGCCTTGCCCTCTTCAAGCATGGCTTCACGGCCTTCGCCTGTGGGTAGCTGTTTACATACAAACCCGCCTTTGGCGCCTACTGGCACTATGACCGTATTTTTAACCTGCTGGGCTTTAACCAGGCCAAGAATTTCGGTTCTGAAATCTTCCTGACGATCAGACCAGCGCAGTCCGCCCCGGGCCACTTTACCGCCGCGTAAATGCACGCCTTCAACCTTAGGCGAATAAACAAATATTTCAAATTTTGGCAGTGGCAACGGCATTTCTGGTATCTGGTCCGGCGATAACTTAAACGACACATAGGGTTTTTCATTACCCTCATTATCATTTTGGTAAAAGTTAGTCCGTAGGGTGGCGAGCATCATATCCAGATAGCGACGGATAATCCGGTCATCATCCAGGTTCTGTACATTATCTAACTGCGCTTTGATATCATCCAGGATGGTATCTTCTTTCTTCTGTACACGTTTTTTCGACGGGTTAAAACGTTGATCGAAAAAGCTTACCAGTAGTTTAGCTATTTGCGGATAGTTAGACAGCGTATTGGCGATATAATCCCGGCTGAAGGACGAACCGGTCTGCCGCATATATTTGGCATAGGCGCGCAAGATAGTCACTTTGCGCCCGGTCATGCCGGCACCCAGTATGAGGCGATTGAACGCATCATCTTCAAGCGTGTTTGCCCATACCTTCGCAAAGGCATCCTGGAATAATTGCTGGGCCTTTTCCATATCCAGCTTTTCACCCGCTTTATGCAGCATGGTGAAATCCATGACCCAGTTTAATTCACCCTCTGAACAGGTAATTTTAAACGGACTTTCGTCTATTACCCGTAAACCAAAGTTTTCCAGCATGGGTAAAACATCTGACAAGTGGATAGGCTCGGCTTTATGAAACAGCTTCAGCTTCACTACCTGGCTATCTTTGCCTTCTTCCTGCGGCCGGTAAAACAACATGTCGAGCTTATGCTCATCATTCAGCGTTTCCAGCTTATCTATATCAATCAGCGCAGCACTGGGTAAGTTTTGTTCCATGTAGCTACGGCTGAAGGCTTTATTGTACTTACGTTCCAGACCTTTACCCGTAGCTTCGCCGTATGCCTGGCTGATAGCGTTAGCCAACCGGTCATTCCAGCTTTTAGTCAACTCTATGATATTTTGCTCAATTTCTTTCACATCATATTCCGCATTGTTGTCTTCAACCCTGGCAATGTAATGGGTTCTGGCATACACAGACTCAGAAAAGAAAGTCGTAAACTCAACTTCTTCCACCGCATTTAGCGATTCTTTTAACAGCGTCTGGGTGTCTTTTCGCAATTGTGTGTTATAGCGTTCACGCGGCACAAACACCATGCACGAGAAAAACCGGCCAAATACGTCCTTACGCACAAATAAACGGGTGATTCCACGTTCCTGCATCTGAAAGATACCCATCACTATTTGCTTGAGTTCTTCTGCAGGGGTTTGCAACAATTCATCGCGAGGGTAGGTTTCAACAATATTCACAAAGGCTTTGTAGGCATGGGTGCCTGGCTCAAAACCACTCAAATCGCAGATTTTCTGAATTTTCTCACTCAGAATAGGTAGCTGAGTTACACTGCTGTTGTAAAACGACGCCGAGTACAAGCCCAGAAAGCGATGTTCACCGGTAACCTGCCCCTCTTTATTGAATACTTTTATGCCGATATAGTCCATAAACGCCGGGCGATGGACCCGTGAACGCGTATTGGTTTTGGTCAGCATTAAAGCGTTATCGCTAAGTGCTTCTTCACGAGCTGAGGCAGGTAATTTTGACAGTAACCGATCGCGCTCGCTGATCGAATTCTTCATCAACCCCAAGCTGCTATCATTGTCTGGAATCCAGCGGTGATCGCCTTCAATCGCTTTTACATTGTAATAGCGATATCCCATCATGGTGAAGTTATGGTCAGCTAACCAGTCGAGAAAACGTTTGGTTTGCGCATGGGTACTTTTATCTGCAGGCCAATTCAAATCACCGATATTGTCTTTTACCTGTTTGAGTTGGTTAGCCATACCTTGCCAGTCATTTACTGCCAACGATACTTCATCTACCACCGAGTGGAGTTCTTTGGTCAGGCTATCCAGTTCTTTCTTTGTGGTCTGGCGATCAATCTCTATAAACAGCACGGTTTCTTTATCTTTACCATTACCGTTTTTACTCGATTCCACGAACCCGGTCAGCTGGTTAGATTTATCCCGGGTCAAGCTTATCGGGCTATGCAATAACAGATGTGCCGTGATCCCCATGCGATTGAGCGACATGCGCACTGAGTCGACCAAAAAGGGCATATCCCGAACCACTATTTCAACAATAGTGTGGCTGGAATGCCAGCCATGCTTAGCGATTTCAGGATTGAATACTTTTATGTACGGTTTATTTTTATCGAAGTCGTACAGAATGTTCCATAAACTTAGCGTGGCGCCATACAGGTCGCTGTCGTTGCGGTCTTCTAAATCTTCTTGGGAAATATTTTTATACAGAAGCCGACCGAACTGTGTTACCAGCTCCTTTTGTTTCGCATCCACCTTCTTATCAATTAGCGAAAATACATTATCCAGTAGTACAGAGTGTCGCTTTGAGGTGACTGTCATGAATAAACCTTTAATTAACGTAAGTGCAGAAAAACCCTAACCATTTTCGCTAAATACCGAACTAATTGAAAGCCCTGTTTTAACGGAATATTAACAGCATAGATAAGTATGCAAAAAACACCTATAAAAAAGGGCCTTACGGCCCTTTTATCTGTTTAGCTATGCAAAAAATAACTCACTGGTCGGGCGACTTATCTTTATTTCTGTTGCCCCATAAAATTTGGGCTAGTGCGGGTAGTACGATAATTGCCCCCAGCATGTTCACTACAAACATAAATGTAAGCAAAATACCCATATCCATTTGGAACTTAAGTGACGAAAACACCCATGTACTTACGCCAATAGCCAGGGTGATACCGGTAAACAATACTGCACTGCCCCGCTCCTGCAAGGCGGCCAGATAGGCTTGCTGTACCGTGTCGCCATGTTTAATTCGCGCATTCATGGTAGACAGAATATAAATACCATAGTCCACGCCAATGCCTACACCCAGTGCGATAACCGGTAGTGTCGATACGGTAAGCCCGATCTCCAGCAGGGTCATTAGCGCCTGAGCTAACACAGAAACCACATACAGCGGAATGACTACCGACAATGTCGCTCTAAGTGATCGGAAGCTTAGCAAGCACAATAGAATAACCGCCCCAAATACGTAGGCCATCATCGGAATTTGCGCTTCCTGTACCGCTTCATTCGTCGCAGCCATTACGCCGACCGGGCCGGAGGCCAGACTAAACTTAACATCATCGGTCTGGTACTCACTGCGGTATTGCTTCACGGCATCTACCACCGTAGAGATAGTCTCGGCTTTGTGATCTTCCATAAATAGTATAATGGGCATCACCGAACAATTACCGTTTAGCAAGCCTGAAGAGGTAGGAACCCGAGAAATTGCCTGGACCAACGTTTGCTGATTGCGCGGCAATACCTGCCATTTAACGTTACCCTCGTTATATCCTGCGTTCACCACCTTGGCGATAGACGCCAGCGAAACGGTCGACTGTACGCCGGGCACATTCTCCATTTTCCATTCAAAATCTTCCATCGCGCGCATGACACTGTACGAGGTACATGCTTCAGGGCTGGTTTCTACTAATACCGATAAATAATCCACTGTCACTTCATATTTGTCGGTAATCAAAAACGTATCCTGATTGTATCTGGACGACTCATGTAAAGCGGGCGCACCTGCATGCAAGTCACCAATCTTCATTTGCTGAGCCTGATACAAGCCGCCAACAAACAACAACGTGGTGACCAGCAAAATAACGTA
Source organism: Alteromonas indica (assembly GCA_003056425.1). Lineage (GTDB taxonomy): Bacteria > Pseudomonadota > Gammaproteobacteria > Enterobacterales > Alteromonadaceae > Alteromonas > Alteromonas indica. Next base: position 80,798 of record PYVY01000012.1, on the reverse strand, counting down.
GGCCGATTTTTTCTCAGCGCAGCCTGCTACCCATTGCCAGAAACGGGTTGAGTGTGCTTCTTTACCTTCAAACTTGGCGACATACTTATGATCGAGCTTTAAAAAGCTCATCAATACGGGTAGTAACACCAGGTTGGTCAGGATAATTACCGCTACCCCCATACTCGCCGTAATTGCTAACTCTCGTATAATACCAATATCAATTACCAGCAGGGTCATAAACCCTACGGTATCTGACAGCAGTGCGATGCCGCCTGGAATTAACAGGCTACGAAAGGCAAACATAGCCGCGTGTTTCGCCCCCGCTCCAGCCACCGCTTTTTTCTCAACGGCGTTAATCATCTGCACGCCATGTGACACCCCGATAGCAAATACCAGAAATGGCACCAGTATCGACATAGGATCAATACCAAAGCCCATGACAGTCAGCAGGCCGAGCTGCCATACCACGGCGATAAATGAACAGGCCAGCGGTAGTAAGGTAAGCATCATGCTGCGGGAAAAGAAAAATACCATAATAGCGGTAATGGCCAGCGCCAGCGCAAAAAAGAGGACAACGTCTTTGGCCCCTTCAGCTACATCGCCAATCATTTTGGCAAAACCAATAACATGGATGGAAATACGCTCGTTTTCAAACTGCCCGCGCAGTTGGGTTTCCAATTCGCTGGCCAGGGCCAGGGTGTCTAATGGTTTACCCGTTTCGGGGTCTAAATCCAACAATTGTGCGGTGACCATGGCGCAGCTGTAATCATTTGAGACCTGCCGCCCGACAATATTGGCTTTTTCGATATTCGCCGCCACCAAATCTAATGCTTGTGGATTGTTAGCATTAAAGTCTGCAGGAATAACCGGGCCCCCGGCAAAGCCTCCTTCTACTATTTCAGTAAAACGGGTAGAGGGAGAGAACAGCGACACCACGAGTGAGCGGTCAACGCCATTAATGAAGAATAATTGATCGTGTACATTTTTGAGGGTATCGAAAAATGCCGGGTTAAAAATATCGCTTTGTTTATCACACACCGAAACATATACGCTATTCGCCCCACCAAAGTCATTACGGTGCGCCATGTAGGTTTGCATGTACTCGTGGTTTAGCGGAATATTTTTTTCAAAACCGGCGTCAAGTTTGAGTAACGAGGCCTGATAGCCCAGAAATAGCGTGACTAGTGCAAATAACCCCACGACCATATTACGGTGAGTAAATACCAGCCTTTCAAGAAAATTTGTAATACGCGACATAATAGACTCTTACTTCAGGTTAAGCTGTTTTATGCCGTTTGCCGACACGGCCAGAATCTGGTTGTTAAAGGTAATAGCATTGACGATCGCCGCCTTATCTTTGATCTGGGTAACGTCGATTCCTTCGGCAGCAGTACATTGAGCGGGGTTGGCGTAGGGGTCGGGTTCACTTACCGGCAACGGACGTTGCAGGGTTACGATCATGCCATTATTACCCAGCGCCGCGACCTTAGTGTCGCTAAGTACCATGATAGAATTAAGTGTGCTAGTGGAGCAGGTTTTTACGTATTCCCACTCGCCAGGCGTACGCATAACAAAAATATTGCCGCGCAGTCCGACCGCCATCATCGTATTATTATCTAACGGTGCAATATCAAAGAAAGACCCGGCATAATCCACCTCAAAGCGTTGCCAGGTTTTACCTTCATCGTCACTTACCGCCAGGGTACCGGCTTCGCCGGCCAGATACAGCCGCCCGTTCGCTGCAGACAAACGGTTCAGGTGAGGTAAAATTGAACCCAGTTCCTGATTGTAGAAGTCTTCATCTTCTTCGCGAAGCTGTTCCAGATATTCTCTATCGTAGGGATCCAGTAAGGCTGCATGCAGCTCTGAGCGCCAGTGTTCGCCGCCGTCTTCGGTACGGTAAAACATGCCATAAGCCCCTACCGCGATCCCATGACGGCTATCAAAAAAGTGCACATCTAAAAATGGCCGCTCAATTTTTGGTTTCGATAATTGCACCTGCCAGGTTTTGCCGGCATCCGCCGAATGCAAAATAGTCGCATCATGCCCCACTGCCCATATATTGTCGCCAACGATGGTGGTAGCGGTGAGTGTGGCGGTAGTAGGCACGACGGCCTGCGTAAACTGCTGGCCGTCATCTGACAATAATATATGGCCCCGTTCACCTACCATTACCAGGTGCTTTGCAGCGGCAATATCCAGTAGTAAAGATTGCTCCACTAAAGGAGCCTGAAAAGCTGTTTGCGCGCAGACACAGGTGCTTAAAGCCAATGCAGCAAAGGCCGCCAGTGGTTTTTTCATAAAACAATCCTGAAAAATTAAAAGCAAAAGGACCAGGCGGAGCATTTTTGCTCCACCCGGCTGGTGCTATTAGCGCATGCCTTCACGACGAAGGGCTTGAGGAGTAAACTCTACATCGCGAGGCCGGATTGAGAAGTTATATACATCTTCTTCATTATCTAAACCCATCGCCAAATACCGGCGCGAGTTTAAGTCATGATATACATCCAGTGTGGACCACTGGGTAGGCACATCGTAATAGTTTACTCCGTAGGATATACCTACCCGATACAGCTCGCCCCGGTTGTCGTACATATCCGCAACTTGGATTTGCCAGCTGTCCTCATCAATAAAGAATACCCGCTTTTGGTATACATGCCGGAAACCTTCTTTTAAGCTGGCTTCCACTACCCATACCCGATGTTTTTCCCACCGGGTTAAATCAGGGTTTATATGGTTAGGCTGCAAAATCTCATCGTAACTGATTTTGTCACTATGTAGTGTGTAATTATTGTACGCCACATACATTTCTTTTTTGCCCTTTAATTCCCAGTTATAGCGATTGGGCGAGCCATTGAACATGTCAAAATCGTCGGTGGTCCGTAAGCCGTCGGCAGCAGTTCCAGGTGTATCATAAGCAATATTGGGCGCCGCTCGCACCCGCCGTTGTCCCGTATTATAGGTCCAGGCCCGGCGCGGTTCTTTAATTTGGTCAACCGTTTCATGTACCAACAAGGCGGTGCCGGCTAAACGAGCAGGTTTAGTAACCTTTTGCTTGAACATAAACAAAATATTGTCTTCTTCAAGTTGCTCAGGCGTCATATCTGCTTCGGCATACTTAATCAATAACTGCTCGTCAAAGCCGATGACGTTATAGTCACCCGAGGTAGTAACCGCGGCCTGGCCGCCAAACCGCTGAATGGCTTCACCGCGATAACGAAGAATGTGATTCCAGATGACTTCTAAACCGTTGGACGGGATAGGAAAAGGGATACCGCGCACCGCGCCTTTAATACCGTTTCCACCTTCAATAAGCTCAGCGTTTAACGCGTTGACTTTGGTAATGTCATAAACATCCTGCGGATTGGATGCCGAACGGCGCGATTCATAAACCGGCATTTTGTAGGTGTCAGGATAGGTTTCAAATAGTTTAATCTGCCCTTCGGATAAAAATTCGGCGTACTCTTTGTAGTTTTTGCCAGTGATTTCGAATTTCATTTTGTCGCCGGGAAAGGGATCAGGATGGTGATCGCCTTCTGAATAGCCTTCCGGGGCTTTTGTAATACCACCGGTCCAGGCAGGGATACTGCCATCGGCATTGGCTGTTTTGTCTGCACCTAACGGGGTTAACTGATTACCCAGCTTGTCCGCTTCCTGTTGTGAAATTTTAGCAAACGCGCAGCCGCTGGCTACCGACAATGATACCGCTGCTGCAATCAAGGTTATTTTCTTCATCTGAATTACGCCCCTTAAATAGAATATTTGATATTGAATGAGATGAAGTCCCGGTCTGCCAGCGCGTTGGTAGTACCAATGCCGCCCCAGTACGCATTATACGATGCGGTTGCTGACCACTTGCTCAAATAATCAAAGGTGAATGAAAGGTTCGCCGACTTAACATCTTCGGTGAACAAAAACAATGGATCCGGGGTGGTTCCTTCCACATCATGGGAGAAAGTGGCACGCATCCGCATGTTCACGCCCGCCATAATATTGTTGTAGTCGGCCACGGCTAACAGGCGATAACCCCATGCATCGTCAGTGGCAAACGGATTAGTTTCTGGCCCGTTGGATAATCCGGTATGTAAACCGGTGCGCGGGTTGCCTGACGCTGTCGGTTCAAGCGATGGGGTTCGGCCGGTGCCCGGGGCGTTTAAGCGAATAATTTCAGGATCTGGAAAATCGACGATATTCACATAACCCGCCTCGCCCAATAGCACAAAGTTATCCGAGCCCAGCATCGGACCAAACACGTGTGACAGGGTAAACTGTGCCTGCCAGGTATCAGATAGCAGGAAGCCTTCGGCGGACTCTCCCGGCCCTACGTCGCGGCCGATATTTTTTAACTGGGCTATTCCAGCTAAGTCCGGGCGTAAGCCAGCTTTAGCTAACTGCTCAGGCATGGCCTGGTACAACAACTCTACATCATCTATTTGTAATGGCTCATCTACCCGATAAGCAAATTCACCCGCGAACGCCGTAGTGCCCACATTCGTGTTGAAGCTCATGCCATACAGCTTAATATCTTCAGGATACAAAAACTGTGTCTTAGTAAAGGCGACCAGGTCTGTGATATTTTCGCGAGTGATGGTGTTTTGGGCCAGATAGGCAATATCCTGACCAATCCCTTCGGCAGTAAAATCTGACGTAATACCCGATACTAACGGACGTTGACTATGGTAATTAATATGGTAAAAACTGAACTCTGTTTCATAAAAATCTTCGGCAAACCAAGTCATTCGCAAGCCGAATTGGCCCTGATCATCCGCATCAATATGGGCTTCATCTGAATAACCACGAACGGCCACTTTGGTCGGATAAGCCAGGTATGCCTGTGAAATTTGCGCCGGGTCAGCGCCCGCCCCCAGGGCTGAACCCAGTGCGTTAAGCTGGGTTAACAAAGTATCAAGATTGATATCCGGATTACCGGTAAAGCCTAATTGAATATTACTGAACTGCCCGCCTTCGCCGGCAAAATCGTTAGTCGCGAAGTAACTTCCTGCGACAGGCAACCAGCTACGTTCCCATTCGTATTGATAGTACCCTGAAACACTAAGATTCTGCGTTAAACCTAAAGAAGCGTAGACCATGCCCACTGGGATAAAAACTTCTTTTAATTCAGCACCTGGTGCTTGTGCACGGGTAACATCGACCGGATTGGTGGTATTGATACCATGCTGAATGAAGGTACTTTCGCCCCAGCTGATAACTTGCTGACCAATACGAACAGTAAGTGGCTTATCGTCTATCCACCAATCGCCATAAAAGAAAGCGTCTAAAAGCCGAATATCGGCACATAATAAATCTTTTGCATCAGCATCCTGACAGAGGTCACGTTGCTGGCCGGTGATTGGGTTGGCCCACGCTGTGGTACCATTTTCCTGTTCAAAATCGTAAAACCAGAAACCACGGGCGAAAAATCCGTAATCGCCGAAGTTAACATCTAGTTCATGGTTACCTGCTACCTGAGAAGAAAAGGCTTCACCTGGATCATTGGCTAAATTGCCCAGATCGCCGTTGGCGGAATAAGCGCCATCACCGGATAACGCCCAAACATCTGCACTGGGATAAATGACATTGGTTGCGGCGTTATAGCCGGTCCAGTCAAACTGTGGGTGGTTACTATTGCCAATTAAACTGTAATCCCTGTCTTCTACCCGAATACTAGTGGCTAAAGTGAACGTGGAATCTAACGTTACACTGGCATCACCAATTTGCCAATTAGCGGCGTTCGCGGGTACTGAGGCAATACCCAATAAGGCAATGACCCCGGCTGCGACGGGTGTTTTTTTAAATGCGCAAAGCCTTCTTGTCATAATTTTTATTCTCCCAAGTTGACGTTTTGGTGGCGCAGGTCCGTGGACCAACCATAACGATTAACAAAATAATTACATCATTTTTATATAATCGCAAGAACTAATCGTACCAGTTAACAAAAAGAATAACGCTCGTCTATTCAATTAGTTAATGGGCATCTATAAGAGGATGGTATAAAGAAGGGAATTTCGCTAATTTAAACGTTCGAAAGTTACAATTTTGTTAGCGGCATTGGTTATCAGGCGAAAACGCCCCTTGAGACCGAGGGTGGTCACAAAGGGGCGTAAGCGCACAATCGGAATTTGTACGCGATGACCGCTGTCGGCATTGAGCACAGCGTGTTGATAGCCTGCCTGGTACAACCGCTCACACTGGTTGTAACTCAGGTTTAATGTGAAGTAATAGGTATTAGTACTGCTCACTTTGACTGTCATAGGCCAGGCTTTTACTGACCTTTTCGTATAGATCTCCGCTCAGTTTACCGTGATTCATTAACCGTTGTAGTTGGGTTTTCATCAGGTTCTGGTATTGCGGAGCATAATTCTGCCATTGGGTTAACGGTGTTACTATACGTGCTGCCACCTGAGGATTCACCGCATCCAGTTCAAGCAAATAATCCGTAACAAACTGATAGCCACTGCCATCGGTCCGATGGAAGCCTGCGGTATTGAAAAAGGCAAAGCTCCCTACTACCGCGCGAACACGATTAGGATTACCCATAGCAAAACGCGGGTGCTGTTGTAGCAATGTCAGTTGACTAAGTATGTCGTCACGTTCGGTAGTTGCGTGTAGGCCAAACCATTTGTCCAGGACCAGCGGATCCTGGTTCCAACGTTCTTCAAACTGTGTCATCAGTTTGTCAAATAACGGCCCTGCGCTAATCTGTGCTGCTTTGAGTGCCCCTAACGAGTCTGTCATGTTATCGGCATTCGCGAACTGTTGTTCAATTAAGCCTTGCGCGTCAGCGGTTCTGGCAAGATGCCCTAATACCACGTTTCGACAGCGGCGTGCGTTCACGGCCTGCTGGCTATATTGGTATGGGTTAACTGGCAGTTTGTCGAATAAGGTTTGCAACGGCTGCTGCAGATTATCGGCAAATGCCTTGCAAAATGCTTCTCGCGCACGATTTAGTGCGCCCACATCAACCAATTTCCGGGTCTGGCAAAGGGTTTCAAAACTGGGTATCACCAAACACTCACCGAGCAGTTCGTGATTGTCTGCTTCAGTGGTAATAACCTGCTCCAAGCCCTGCCAAATCTGGTTATCAACATTGTTTTCAGTATTTTTTTCATACTGGGCGATACACCAGCTATATAGCGACTGTAACGCATCCCACCGATTAAAATTATCGTGAGCGTATTTAAACACTGCCAACAATTGACTGGCATTAAGTTCGTTGTCGACCTTAACCGGGGCAGAGAAATTGCCTAAAATAACCGGAATTAAGGGTTCGCTTACATTACTAAAATGCAGTGTTTTCGCGGCGGTATCCAACATCAACATACCGTTGCTGATTTGTCCGTCATCGTCCTGGTAATGCTGACCCTGACTGTCGATACAATCAAACGCGACAGGGATATACAGGGATACTTTATCGTTTTGATCAGCGGTTTTCGGCGTATGCTGGGACAACGTTATATCCATCAACCCCTTGTCGGCATCGTACTGGGTAGTCACCTCAATGACCGGTGTACCAGATTGTGAATACCATAACGCGAAGTGGGACAAATCAATATCGGTAACACTTTGCATGGCGGCAATGAAATCATCGCACGTAACGGCCTGTCCATCGTGACGCTTAATGTATTCATCCATGCCCGCGCGAAACGTCTGTTCGCCCAGAATAGTATGGAACATTCGAATAACTTCCGCACCTTTATCGTATACCGTCACCGTATAGAAATTATTCATTTCGATGACTTCTTCAGGACGAATCGGGTGGCTCATCGCACTGGCATCTTCGGCGAACTGATGTTCCCGCATAACCCTGACATGCTTGATACGGTTGCTCAGGGGCGAGGTCATGTCGGCGCTAAACTGTTGATCCCGAAATACAGTAAGCCCTTCTTTCAGACTTAACTGAAACCAGTCTCGGCAGGTTACCCGGTTTCCGGTCCAGTTGTGGAAGTACTCGTGAGCAATTACCGCTTCCACATTAAAGAAGTCTTCATCTGTTGCACTGTCCTGGCTGGCAAGCACGAACTTACTGTTGAAAATATTCAAGCCTTTATTTTCCATCGCGCCCATATTGAAGAAATCGACTGCCACAATCATGTAGATGTCTAAATCATATTCAAGGCCAAAGGTTTGCTCGTCCCATAGCATGGCGCGTTTTAGCGCGGCTAATGCAAAATGCCCTTTATCCTGCTTACCTTTATCGACATACAGCTCAAGCTTCACCTGCTTGCCGCTCATGGTTGTAAAGGTATCTTCCAGCAAATCAAAATCACCGGCAACTAAAGCAAACAAATACGCCGGTTTGGGGTGAGGATCCTGCCAGGTCACCCAATGGGTGCCGTCATCGTTGTTGCCACGGGCAATAGGGTTGCCGTTAGCCAGCAAGGTAGGATAGGTATCTTTATCGCCATGCAGAGTAACCTGAAAACGCGCCAGTACATCGGGACGGTCCAGATAATAAGTTATGCGCCGAAAACCTTCAGCCTCACATTGAGTGCAATACGTGCCGCCGGATAAGTACAAGCCTTCCAGCGCCTGGTTATGTTGGGGGTCAATATGAGTAACGATAGTTAAACTAAATGTATCAGGCACTTGATTAACAACCAACTGCCCTGGTGTTTCCTGATAATCTGTGTGGGGAGTATCGTTGATAGTAAGACTGATCAGCGTAAGGTGGTCGCCATCGAGCGTGAGCGGTAAGTCGTGCTCACCATTACGTTTGACCTCAAAGGTACTGCTCACCCGGGTTTGCGTTGGATGCAGGCGAACATCCATATTGACGTCAGTAATGGTAAAAACGGGCGCGCGATAGTCGACCCGTTTTTTCACTTGTATACTCATCTGTCCTCCAGGGATATTAAGCGTTGTGCTCCTTTGTCTCAGTATCAAAAGGAGGCTTTATTCGAAGAATTTTAATTCCAACATACGCGTAAATTACCGCCAGTATTGGATTAATTACGTTGAAAAACGTGTAGAAGATGTATTCAAACGGATGTACGCCAAGCACGCCATGCATATAGGCACCGCACGTATTCCAGGGAATAAGTGGCGATGTCAGCGTTCCGCCATCTTCCAGACTGCGTGATAAATTAAGTTGGTGTAAACCCCGCTTCTCGTATTCCTGCTTGTACATGCGTCCCGGCATGACAATAGAGATATACTGATCAGCTGTGACCAAGTTAGTGCCGATACAAGTTAAGATGGTACGACTTATCATGTCGCCCGCCGACTTTGCGCCCCGCAAAATAGTACTTACTGCACGTTTCAACAAACCCACTTTTTCCAGCACCGCACCAAATGACATGGCGCAGATGATTAACCAGATCGTATTTAGCATTGACGACATGCCCCCACGGCTAAGCAGGCTATTTAGGTTTTCATCCGGGGTTGAAAACGATACGCCGTCAAACAAGGCTGTCCATACAATTTTTAGTATTCCAATTGCTGCGCTATCGTTGGCATCAGCCATACTGAGCACCACATCCTGCTGAAACAACACCGCCCATAAGCCACCGATAAGTGCGCCTATCGATACAGCAGGAAATGCCGGCATTTTGCGTACAGCCAGGGTCAAAAGTACAACCAGCGGGATCAGCAAGTGCCAGCCCAAATCGAATGATTCATTAAGCAATTGTTGCATTTGCTCTATACGTTGCGCTTTTTCACCGCCAGCTTCACTAAACCCTAAAATAACAAACAACACCAACGCAATAATAAAACTGGGAATGGTGGTCCATAGCATATACCGGATGTGTTCAAACAAGTCAGTTCCGGCCACCGCGGGCGCCAGATTTGTGGTTTCTGACAGGGGTGATATTTTATCGCCAAAATAGGAACCCGATACCACGGCCCCGGCGGCAATAGCCGGTGACATATCCATGCCCGCGGCCACCCCCATCAGCGCCACACCTACCGTAGCAGCGGTAGTCCAGGAACTGCCGATACTCATTGCTACAACGGCACAAATCAAACACGTGGCGGCATAGAAGAATGAAGGGTTTAACAGCTCCAGGCCATAATAAATAAGTGTTGGTACGGTACCGGCAAGCATCCAGGTACCAATTAAGGAACCAACTGCCAGAAGTATCAGACACGCCCCTAGCGACATTGAAATGCCATTTACAATGCCCTGCTCTATTTCTTTCCAGCGGTGTCCGTTTTTCATGCCGATGACCGCTGCCAGGCCAGTAGCCAGCAACAATGCTATCTGGTTTGGGCCGAATGATGAGCCATCCCCGAACAAATAAACGGCCGAGCCCATCATAATAATCAGGGCAATAAGCGGAATCAGCGCATCGGTCAGGGTGGGTGCTTTCAGTTTGTTAGTCATAGTTATTATTATTATCCCTTACATCACAGAGCGGACAAACATTACGGCGATAATCACCGGGCACACAAAGCGTACATACCAAGGCCAGATTTTCCAAAATACACTGGCTTCGACATCCGGATAACCGGACTTTAGTTCGGTTAAAATAGCATCACGGCGCCAGACCCAACCGGCAAATACGCACAATGCCAAGCCTAATAATGGCTGGCTCCATTCGGTGGTGGCTTTAATGACCACGCCGAACAGGGCTTCAAAGTTGAGAATAATAATACAACTGCATAGAAAAATAAGAGTAGTCATGACCCATACCGCCCGTTTACGGGCAATACCGCGGCTTTCGACCAGATACGCAACCGGCACCTCCAGCATTGATATAGACGAGGTGACGGCGGCAATGACCATCAGTGCAAAAAAGGCCATTGCCACAAACAAACCTGCCGCGCCAATGGTGTCGAATAAAGCGGGTAACACGGTAAAAATAAGCTTGTCACCGGCAATAAGGGCGCCATCGGCGGCAAAAATTTCCACCCCGTTATTTAATGCCACATACATAGCTGGGATAATCAGCATACCGGCTATGATGGCCACGCCTATATCCACCAAGGCTACCGACGCACCAATAGCCGGCAGATTTTCGTCTTTACTGACATAAGAGCCATAGACCAGCATGGTACCTACGCCCAGCGACATAGAGAAGAACGCCTGGCCCATTGCGCTGATTAGTAACTCAGGGTCCAGCACCCTCGAAAAATCAGGTACCAGATAGGCACTCCAACCCTCAACCGCCCCGGGCTGAAAACTAACATATATAATTAGTGCTACGATAATTATGACCAGTGTCGGCATTAACCTTACTGACCATTTTTCGATTCCGGCTTTCACCCCGCCTAATACAATAAAGGAGGTAAGCATTAAAAAGCCGGCACAAAATAGGATATTCCGGGTATCTGAAAACGCCAGCAACCACTGGGACGCTTGCGTTGCGCCAGCCAGGCTAACCCCAGCATCAGCAAAGTAAGCCAGCATCCAGCCACCCACAATGGCATAAAAAGCCAGTATTAATGATACGGTAACGCAACCCCAGATACCGGTCAGGCGACCCGCAGCATGGTTTGAGATATTTCCCAACGCGTCCACCATATTGGCGCGGTTGGCGCGGCCAATAATGAGCTCTGCCATCAGTACTGGATAGGCCAGTACAAAGGCCAGCAATAAATAGACTAATACAAATGCTGCACCGCCATTACTGGCGACTTGGGTAGGAAACCCCCAGATGTTTCCCAAACCCACGGCGGAACCCGCGGCAGCCAGTATAAAGCCGATACGGGACGAGAATTCTCCGCGCATAGCCATGATAATGTTCCTGCTTATTATTGTTGTCGTTAGTGTACTTTATATGCAAAAAGGGCTGGCTTTTACACCAGCCCTTTCGCTAAGTTTTTATTATTTATGATTAATCGCGTACTTTCCGGTATTCAGCATATCGTAGGTAATGTTGGCAGCCTCGTCCAAAAACGGGTCCAGCTCTTCCAGGCTTTCTTCCACTTCCTCGGCCAGGTCATCAACCTTGGCTACCGGTTCTTTACCCATTCTGGCAAGTCGCTCGTTCACTCTGGCTAAATTCTGTTTTTCTTCGCGGTCTTTTTCAGCCACGCGCTCAGATTCAACCAACGAGATATAGTCTCGCTCTTTTTTCTCTTTATAATCTTTAATATCTTCATAAAGATAACCGAATTCGGGGTTCTGCATAATGCGCTTGTTATGTTTGGCAGTCAGTACATCAAGAGCACTTTGGCTATCAGCAAAAGTGGCATAATTGGCCCGTTCGATACTATCCCAGGGCAAGGCGGATTCTTCCTGACTCTCACCCCATTCCGCCGGATCTATCGGCGAAGGATACTGGATATCCGGTACCACACCCTTGTGTTGTGTGCTGCCACCGTTAATGCGATAAAATTTAGCAATCGTAAACTGGACGCTACCTAACGGGTTTTCATACAGATCATAAATTCGGCCTAATCCGCGGTGTTGCTGAACGGTGCCTTTACCGAAGGTTTGTTCACCAATAATAAGCGCTCGGTTATAGTCCTGCATGGCGGCAGCAAAAATCTCAGATGCTGATGCACTGTACCGGTCTACCAGCACAGTTAGTGGACCATCATAAGCCACATTGCCATCGGTATCGCGGTTAACACTGACTTTACCTTCGCCATAGCGAATCTGTACTACCGGCCCTTTTTCAATAAACAGCCCGGTGAGTAACGTAGCTTCCGTTAATGAACCGCCACCGTTACCGCGCAGATCGACTATTACACCTTTAACATCCTGGGCTTTTAATGCTTCAATTTCCTTGTTTACGTCCGCATGCAGGTTGTTATAAAAACTCGGAATTGTAATAACACCCAGTTTTTCCCCCTGGTGCGGACCGGTATCCGGCACATAAACTTCAGATTTCGCAGCGCGATCTTCCAGTTTAATTTTATCGCGAGTAAGCGCCACCACCGACATTGATTTACTGTCGCTGGCCCCTTTTTGAACCTGCAAACGTACCGTTGAGCCTTTCGGCCCTTTGATAAGATCGACTACTTCATCTAAACGCCAACCGACGACATCGACAAACTCTTCGTCATCCTGAGCTACCCCAATAATTTTATCTTCTGGTTTTAAACCATTGGATTTATCGGCAGGGCCACCAGGCACGATACTTTTGATCACAGTAAAATCATCTTCGCTTTGCAATACTGCCCCGATTCCTTCAAAAGACAGGTTCATCTCCATTTGGAAGCGATCGGCATTACGCGGCGACAGATAACTGGTGTGCGCTTCGATGGTACGAGCAAAGGCGTTCATCACAGTTTGAAAAACGTCTTCGCTTTGTGTCTGTTTTAACCGTTTAATTGCCCGGTTATAACGCTTGGTAAGCAACTCTTTTGCTTCTTCCCAGGTTTTACCCGCCAAAATCAGATTCAGCGCATCGTATTTAACCCGTTGACGCCAGATTTCATCTAATGCTTTTTCTGACTCAGGCCAATCAGCCTCTTCCCGGTCATAGTAGAACTTGTCACCCACTTTTTCGAAATCAAACGGCTTTTCCAATTGGGTCAGCGCATATTCGAATCGTTGTAAACGACGCTCCGAGGTTTGATTGAAAATATCGTAGGCAACCTTTAGGTTGCCACGGGACAGGGCTTCGTCAAAATCATCACGAAAATGGCTGAATTGCTCGACATCAGACTTAAGCAATACCTGCTTGTTGCTATCCATTGCTTTGAGGTATCGCTCATAGACCTGTTCTGATAGGGCGTTATCCAACGTGATTTCTTTATAGTGCGCGCGGGTAAATAATGCACTTACCCGCTTAGCAGCAACACTATGCTGTGACTCCTGAACAAGGATGGGAAGCTCCTCTACATCAGGGGTAGTGGTGACAGCACCGGCGCCTACTCCAAGAGTAAGAAACGCACTAGCAATAGAAATACGAAGGATATCTTTCATTTTACGACCTCTTGGAACTTGCCAAACGTAAAGCGTCGGAGTTTACTTTCACGACCATGCCGCTATCGAGCTGAACATGAATTCCGTCTTTGGCAACTTCAGTAATTACAGCAGGCATAGGTGCCTTACCCAGTTTCACCGTCACTTTTGTGCCAGGGTGAAGATCAGCCTCAGACAATTTTGCCGGGGGTGTCTTCATTGGTCTGCCAGTTTTCGGTTTAGTTCCTTTGCTCGTCTCACTACTGCGGTTTTCCCCACCCGTTTTGGGTGGCGAGCGCCGAGGCGGACGTTTTTCAGCGTCGCGAGGCTGTCGAGCTTTGCGTTTTTCAGCCGCTTTCGCTTTACTTTCCTGCAACTGCTGACTTGCATGGTCAGCATGTTCTTTTTCAATTTGCGCATCGTTGTTGCCGTCAAGGTCAACGCGATACGCGCCTTCTTTGATGCTATGCAGATAACGCCAGCTATTAGTGTAATGACGTAAAGTTGACCGTAGCAGGGTTTTGCTTACCCGTTCATCATCTTCAAGTCGTTCAGCCAATTCCTGAAATATGCCAATTTTCAGCGGGCGGGCTTCGCCTTCGGTGGAGAAACAGTTAGGAAAACGCTCGGCAAGATAAGCGATGACTTCTTTACTGTTAGAAAACTTCTCTGGTGCTTCCATTAAATTTAACGCTAGTTAGTAAAATTCCGAATTATCCGCATCATCCCAAGTTGCCAGCGTGTGGTCAACCCAATCAAGCAATTCGTCGTCGTCTATCTCCAATAAACTGCTATTTTGGTGCCATTGCTCCCATGTGTAGTGCAAAATTCGTTCAAGTCGGTCGGTTTCGATATCTTCTTCCGCGTGATCATACATTGCGTGAAGAATAAAATTTAACCGTTCTGCCGCCTCCGAGGGGTCCTCATGGTACTCCCCCATGTCTTCGGGTGTGGCCAGCACCACATGAATATCGACATTATCTTTCATAACTGAGTTTCTACCAGCGCATTTGCAATCGCGGTCAGCCCTGCTTCATCTTCACTGTTAAAGCGGTTGAAGTCAGGGCTGTCAATATCCAATACGCCCAGTAATGCACCATTGACCACCAATGGAATAACTATTTCTGAATTGGATGCTGCATCGCAGGCTATATGGCCATCAAAAGCGTGGACATCGTCTATGCGCTGGGTGGTTAAGGTCGCGGCGGCAGTCCCGCACACCCCTTTCCCCATCGGAATTCGGATGCAGGCCGGCTGTCCTTGAAAAGGACCTAGCACTAACTGCTCTTGTTTATATAAATAAAAACCTGCCCAGTTTACGCCGTCAAGTTCGTTGTACAGTAGCGCACTAATATTCGCCATATTGGCAATCGTGTCCGACTCGCCACTTAGCAGCGCTCGCGCCTGTTGCTCTAAACGCTGATAAAATGAATTCAACAAAGTGGATAATCTCCGTAGTTATTGGTGTTCCAATGCAAACGTTGCGCTAACGGTTGCTTCGATATGCTGTTGGCCTGGCATTGCAGGGCCACTTTCCGCCATCATCATTTTGCTTCTTCCGGCCGCCATTACAATGCCTGAGTGATGTTCGCTGATGGTAATGACCGGTCCGACACTCGCGCCAAGCTCTTGCGCTAATAGTCCGGCTCTTGATTTTGCGTCTTTGACCGCATTTATCAAGGCCTGCTGATAGGCTTTTTGCTGATTTTCAGTTCCCAGTTCAAATTGACTAATACGCGTCACCCCGCGTTTCAATGCGCCATCGATGATACGATCGTAATGATCCAGGTCGTTATGCACCACCGTGACTTCACGGCTTAACACAAAACCTTTTTCTTCGCGGCCCTGCGGCCCTGACTCATACCACGGGTTCAACCTGACCTGCATGGAGGCTATATGCTCGGCTGCTACCCCTTCATCAAGTAAAAAGCGGCTTAACTGGCCAAGATCGTGTTGCAACTGGCTATTGAGTTTGGTGAGGGTGGCGCCCTTTTGTTCCAGCACAAATGTCACCGTGTAGGTATCAGGTACAACCTCTACCGTCCCGGTGCCATTTACTTGTATCTGGGCCTGGGCGACGGTTGGTGCTGTTGCTGTCTGAGCACTGGCTGCAGCCATCGGCCCCATAAGCAGACTTATACAAGCGATAGAGAAAAAGCGTTTAGGTAACATAGTGCATCCTTTTACGGTATATTTATGCTGACTGTTTAGTCCTGAATTAATTGTTTCCTTCTGCGCCAGTCTCGGCCCTGCCGAGGTGTTTATGCGACACGAGAAGGTTCGCCTTTAAGGTGCCGCTGGCAACATGAACAAGCCCTGAATAGGGTATGAATAGATTATCCGAAAAACCAGTAACTTACCCCTATTGCCGCGGTGATACCGGCGATATCTGCGGCCAGACAGCATGCCACGGCATAGCGCGCATGTTTGATGCCCACGGCCCCCAGGTACACTGCCAGCACATAGAATGTGGTTTCGGTGGAACCTTGCAATACCGAGGCTAACCGTCCAGCGAACGAATCTGCGCCATGGTGCTGCATGGTTTCAATCATTAAAGCGCGCGCCCCACTGCCGGACAGGGGTTTCATCAACGCGGTAGGCAGACCATCGACGAAACGGGTATCCATACCTAACCCCGCAGCCACCGCGGCTAACCCACTGGCCAGCGCGTCCAATACACCGCTGGCACGCAGCATACCAATTGCGATTAACATTGCCAGCAGAAACGGAATCAGTGAGATAGCAACCTCGAAGCCCTTTTTCGCGCCCTCGACAAACAACTCATAGGTATTTAGCCCCCGTCTATGCCCGGCTACCAATACCACCACGATAAAGGTAAATAACAGGCCGTTGGCCAATATTGAAGACTGATTTGCCAGTTCGCTGGCCGCAATACTGGAAAAGTACACGACTACCGCGGCTAATAATGCAAATGCCAGACTTAAGTACAGCAATATAATACGGTTAAACAAGTTTATTTTTTGCACCATCGCGGTTACCACCAAGCCGCTTAGAGTAGAGGCGCTGGTGGCCAGCAATATTGGTATGAATACATCGGTGGGCTGCACCGCGCCCTGCTCTGCGCGATACAAAAATACGGCAATAGGAAACAAGGTGACCGAGGAGGTATTTAGTACCAGAAATAATATCTGGCTATTAGTAATCGTGTCGGCTTGTGAGTTAAGGCTTTGCATATCCTGCATCGCTTTAATACCAAATGGAGTGGCGGCATTGTCTAACCCCAGGATATTTGCTGCCATATTCATGGTAATACTGCCTAGCGCGGGATGGCGAGCCGGGATGTCTGGCATGATGCGGCGTAATAGCGGAGACAACACCCGGGCGAGTTTATCTACCAGACCCGAGCGTTCTGCTACCTGAAATATACCCAGCCAAAACGCCAGCACACCGATTAGTCCAAGCGCAATCTCTACGCTTAACTGGGCCATACTGGTTACCGCCGTCATCACGGCTTCAAAACCACCCGGCTGCCCGCCCCATAAGGCTTGATAGCAGGTTGCTATGAACGCGATTAGAATAAACGACAACCAAATTCTGTGTATCATAACTGCTTGTATACCCAACGTATTTAGTTCAGTGTATCAGAGCTTTTTCATTTTTTCGCTAATTCAGGGTATACTCTTTATCGCAAGCCCCTAGGCTTTCCACTCCATTAGCAAGTTCAGGGCCTTGCTTTTTGGATAGCAAGCTTAAAGCCTTGCCAAGGAACAGTTTATGATAATGGTCATCACGGGCGATCTGGTACGCTCAACGCAACTAGACACAGTAGATTACCAACGCACCATTCGTGCGTTGCAACATTATCTTGATGCGTTGTCGAAGCAGTATGAAACGGTTCACTCACTCTATCGGGGCGATGGTTTCCAACTGGCTGGCTACGCCACTGACCAATTGCCCGTTATATTGCTTAAAATAAAGCTGTGGCTGGCTTCGGGAGAAGATACCCCGGCTATCCACTGTACTTTGTCAGGCGCCTGTGGCGAAGGTGCGCTCAGTGGTCGCGACCCAGGTATGAATAGTGGCCCGGCCCTGATCACCTCGGGCCGCACGCTAGAAACGTTGCGTAGCGCCCAGCTGATGTTACACATACAAAACTGCCCACAGCAAGAAGCGGTGGCGTTATTGTGTAACCAGCTAAGTTATATTCTCAACCGTCTGAGTGCCCGCCAAAGTGCGTTATTGTATGAGTACCTGAACGCCGGTTTTCCAACGCACCAAGCGCTTGCCCAAACCCATGATACTACCCGGCAAAATATCAGTGAACGACTAAAAGCCGCCGGGGCAGACCTGTTGCCTGAATTTATCGGGTTTGCCCAACAGTGCTGTCGTCAGTCTTGTGGAGCGCCCCAATGAGTTTGCTATTATTATTATTAGCCGCCCATTTTATCGGTGATTTTTATTTACAACCTACCCGCTGGATAGCGAACAGAAATGCCTATGGAGCCCGTTCGCGCGCGCTCTATATGCATACTGCTGTACATGGTGTACTGGCCATACTAGCACTGTACACCGCTGGCTTACCGTGGCCTGCCATCGCAATATGGAGCGCTGTCATAGCCTTAAGCCACGGCGTAATTGACTGGCTTAAAGCCGGCCATACCTCCACCCAAGCCTTTGTACTTGATCAACTGGCGCATTTGCTCATTATTACAATAGTGACGGTGATAGTAACCCCTGTCGCGCTGGATACCTTGCTGGCCAGCGCAAGTAAATTACGACAGCCGCACGTGTTGATTTATATTGTGGGGTACCTGGTGGTGTTGCAACCTGCCAGTATTTTCATCGGCCAATTACTGGCCGGCCATGCCGCCAAACTGCAAAATATGGATAGCCAGAGCCTGGGAACGGCCGGGCGCTGGATAGGCTACGTAGAGCGGTTATTGGCGTTATCTTTTGTGTTAGTTGACCAATACACCGGGCTGGGTTTTTTGGTAGCCACAAAAACTGTTTTTCGGGTTGGCGATTTATCGAAAACCAAAGACATGCGCTTAACTGAATATATGATGCTCGGCACGCTAATCAGTTTTGCGATAGCGCTTATTATAGGCTGGGCTCTGCTAGCCTTCCCCCGTTAATAAAATGGCGGAACAGGGTGGACGCCAGATCGCATTAAACACCCTTAGCGATATAGCTTAGGGCGCCCGCTTAACCGGGCGCTCTCATCGCGCTAGCGCACTACCTTGCCAAGACTCGCGATACAATGGTCTATATTACGATCTTTACAGGCATAGCCCATTAACCCTATCCGCCATACTTTGCCTGCCAGTGCCCCCAAACCAGCCCCGATTTCTAAATTAAAATCGTTGAGCAAACGAGCCCGGGCGGCGCCATCATCCACCCCTTGCGGAATACATACCGCGTTCAGTTGCGGTAGACGATAGGCTTCATCAACGGCAAACTGCATACCCAGCGCGGCTAAGCCATCCCGCAATTTCACATGGCCTTGCTGATGCCGCTGCCAGGCTTGTTCCAGCCCTTCTTCATGCAGCATCAATAATGATTCATGTAACGCATATAAGCTATTGACCGGCGCAGTATGATGGTAGGCGCGTTTGCCGCCCTGGCCCCAATATCCAACAATCAGGTTCATATCTAAAAACCAGCTCTGTACTGGGCTCTGACGCTGTTGAATGAATTCTACCGCGCGTGGACTAAAAGAAACCGGCGACAACCCAGGCACGCAACTTAAGCACTTTTGTGAGCCCGAGTACACCGCATCAATACCCCACCCGTCCACATCGACTTCTATGCCGCCTAACGAGGTAACCGCATCGACTATACTTAAACAATCATATTGTCGGGCTAACTGGCATAACGCCGCAGCATCATTGCGCACGCCGGTAGACGTTTCAGCATGAACAAACGCTACAATGCGGGCATCGGGGTGGGCTTTTAAGGCATCTTCCACTTTATTCAGGTTAGTTTGCTGGCCCCAGGCATCTTCAACTTTGATGGCCTCGCCGCCACAGCGAATGACATTTTCTACCATACGCTGACCAAACACACCATTTATGCAAACGATGACCTTATCGCCAGGCTCTACCAAGTTCACAAAACAAGCTTCCATACCCGCAGAACCTGGCGCAGACACGGGCATAGTCAGGGAATTACGAGTTTTGAACGCATATTGTAATAAACTTTTGATGTCGTCCATCAATTGAATAAACAACGGATCCAGATGGCCCAGAGTTGGCCTGGCCATGGCATTAAGGACCCGTGGGCTCACATCAGATGGGCCCGGGCCCATTAACGTCCGTTCAGGTGGTATAAATGTGCTATGTGTCGCCATGTGCTCGCCCTCGCAATTAAGTGGCTGCCTGAAAAAGCAGAAAATAAAAAACAGGCAACAATGTTACAACATATTCACAAGACTACAATTGCCGATGGCGAACATTAACGATATGAATGCTAGCAGGAGTTAACAGTAGGCTTTGGGGCGCATTTCCCCCGTGCGTTGCTCCCAGGGCGGGCGCATAATGTTACCGCACAGACCCCAATAGCAACTGATCAGACCGGTCGTAAAAGGCTTGTTAAGCAGAGGCTTATTGTTTAATTTATGGGTTAGCTAAACGGTTTCAAAAAAAATTCATAATAATTTGTTTATAAATTGAACAGTTTTGATCTATTATTATCTTCCGCTGTAAGTAATTTGCATGAACTTCTCCCTATGCAAAAGTTAGCGCACGGCTCAGCAATGAGCCATTCCCCTAGGCCCGGAACGAAAGCTCCGGGCATTTTTTATGGCCCAAACCGCGTCAGTCTTAAGCAGTTTCAGACATTTTTCGCATCATACCCTCTTGCATTGTCGAAGCCACCAGCTCCCCCTGCTGATTAAATATCTGCCCTTTCACGATACCGCGGCTATTGCCGGAAAACGGGCTTTCCATGGCGTAAAGTAGCCAGTCGTTCAGATTTACCGGCCGATGAAACCACAT
Organism: Alteromonas indica; assembly: GCA_003056425.1. GTDB lineage: Bacteria > Pseudomonadota > Gammaproteobacteria > Enterobacterales > Alteromonadaceae > Alteromonas > Alteromonas indica. The sequence goes on along the minus strand of PYVY01000012.1, from coordinate 60,062 downwards.
AGCATGATCAATAGTGGCAATGCGTAATCCTTTATCCGATACGCCTATGCCATGGGGTTGTAGAGCTGTACTTAGAAAATGGTAGTCAGAAGCATAGGCCAGCGTAGCCTGATGTAACCCTAAATCATCAGCCAGCGGTTCGCGGGCCTTCAGCCACACGTGACGAAATGGCTCACGGGCTTTTGCCCTGAATGAGTCTGCAGCATCGACTGTGCGAATATCGATAGGTTTATGATAGCTCAGCGCCTCTTGCATACCCGTAGATAAACGCTCGAAGTTTTTCTCATAAAATGTCACATCCGAGTCCAGTGTAGTGGGATCGGGCACCTTTGGCATATCAGCGTACTGATGAGACATGCCGGCTTGCTCAACCTGGAACGAGGCGGTCATATAAAAGATATTTTTACCATCCTGGATAGCTTTAACACGACGGGCCGAAAAACTGCGGCCATCGCGTACCACCTCAACATCATAAACTACTGGCTTTTTGGCATCGCCAGGCAGCAGAAAGTAGGTATGAAAAGAATGCACTACCCGGTCCGGCTCCACTGTACGATACGCTGCAGCGAGGGCTTGTCCCAAGACTTGTCCGCCAAACAGCGCCCGGAATCCTAAATCCCAGCTTTGGCCGCGAAACAGTCCTTGCTCAATAGGTTCCAGTTCAAACAATGAGGACATTTTAACCTCAGCCATGATGGTTCACTCCGTATTATTCATTTGTCGTGGGTTACGCGGATAATAACGCTCCGGTAACTGCGCTTTGTGTTCAAAAAAACGGGTATCTTTATAGGGTAATTTCATAAAGCCTGAAATCCCCAGCCCGGTAATACTGGGCACCTCTGCAACAATGGCGTCCAGTAATTGCTCAAAAGTATGCTGCTGAGTATGGTCAAGCAGCATAAAGTAATTATGAATTTTTAAATGCGTTGGCAATGCTTCAAAAATAATGCAGCCGGTGTGATGAATGGTATTAAGTTGTGCCAATAAGGCCATTAAGCTGGGGGGCAAACGCAGCAGTTCGTCCGGATCCTCGCCATCTTCAAAGTAAGAGTGGATACGGCTGCTATCTTCGGTAACCGACACCCGCGACACTTCAAAAGTAATATGACACTTTTCTGGAGGCACAAACGGACTATATTCATCTGCTCGCTCAATATGCAGTGTATCCTTGGCATTGAACATACAACACTTGAATACGCCACTACGGTGAATAGCCCGCGCCAGACTGATAACATTATTGACCGATTGTTCAAAGGCGGCTTTGGCGGGCGCGCTATACAGATTCAAACTGGAATCAACATAAATACCTTCAGGCTCCCAGCGTATAGCCATTCCACCTACTACGGGATATTTTCCCAGTCGGCTGACGGCGGCAATAAACGCTTTTTCGGTTTCGCCCATCCCCATCAGATAATTTTTGTAATAACGTTCAAACTGAGCATCATTGATATAGTTAAGTTCATTATCAGCGATATCCTGATGTTGCCGTAAATACGACTTTCGCGAACTGTAAACGACCGTCTCAATCTCTTTGGGGTGCTGACTTGCCCAACAGGGGATGAGGGGTTGATAAGTCATATTACTATCCCCCGCGAAAACCATTTGCTGCAATACGTGTAAATGCGCAAATAGATAATCACCGCCGCGCCGTCGTTCTGCCGGGTCATCGCTTAACATGTGGGTAAGAATACCGGCCAGCAACTTGGGCAAGCCCAGCGCATTGGGGGTGATGACCTTACGGCCAAACCGGCTCGACTGACCTGAGGCCAACGCATATACGGTACTGGCCAGGCCTTGCTCGTCGAATCGCGGCGAAGATAGCGCGCCGTTGAGCTGCTCTTCACCAATAAAATAGACGTCGCCGAGCCGTGCATTGGTCTGCTGCATGTCTGCCGACATGAGATCCATTACATTAGCAGTGATAAACTGCCCATCAACATCCACCTGGGCAAACACAGATGAACCCCAGTCTATAAGTTGTAACGTTTCGCTGCGGGCATCCCACATCAAATTCGATGGCTTAATATCGCCGTGAACAATAGGTTTGGGTAAATCCTGATAGGTGTGCTGACGCAGGTGCTGCAGTAAGCGGGCAATCTGCACCGTTATTTTAACCACGATACGGGGCGGTAACGGCCCATGCTGAAGACTAACCTGTTCCAAATCCTGGCCGGGCGCGCGCTGCATAACCAGGATGGCCTGTTTGCGTACCCGCTGGAATTCGATAAGCGGCGGTACGTGGGAATGCTTAACCTGCGACAACATATAAGCTTCATCTTCCAGACGATCCTGTACATGCTGGGGTAACGTGATACGAGAAAATTTAAAGACATGTTGCTGCTGGGCTGGTCCATTACCAGCAAACACAAAGCCGAACGCGCCCTTCCCAATAAGCGCGATATGCTGATAACCCAGGACCGCAAGTTGCCGGGTACACAAGGTCACCCAGTCTTTAAGTTTTTTTGCATCAGCATGGCTTAGCAAATAAACCGACTGTTCTTCAGGAATATAAAAATGCTTAAGCGCGCGCGGCTGCTCCATTATGGCGCTTCTTGTTTTAACCAGTCCAGTGAGAAACTCGCCGACGCTGACAAGTATCCGGTCACTTCTTTCATAGCCTGCGTAATGTGCTCATCCAACTGCCAGGCGGGGTTAATAATACACACGCCCGACCCGTACATGCCGGCATCATGAGTATTATCGGCCACGGTCAACTGCGTCGTGAAGCAGGTACTGCCCATACCGGCCAACGTGTCCAGCATCTGCTGGCAAGCGGCGGCTTTATCAGCGGCTCGTTCAGACAATAGCGGATACCACACCACCACCTGTGCATTCGCCCAGCGTTGCAGCATTTTATCTACTGTTTGGCTAACCGTTTTATATTCGCCGATTTGTTCATAAGGAGGGTCAATAAGCACCGCTCCCCGGTTGGGTGTGGGGGGGGTCATAGCAATGAGACCCTCAAGCCCGTCACGATGATGTACGTGAATGCCTTCATGCCCGCTGTTGTAGACACATTGCTGTAACGGCGCTATCTCTGCCGGATGTAACTCCATTAAATGCGCCTCGTCCTGGGCGCGGATAGCTTCGGCCAACAACCGAGGAGAACCGGGATACACCCCTGCATCCCAGCATGGCTGATTAAAACTGAGGTAGTCTTGCAGCAAAGCACTCACCGCGTGGATACCATCCAGCGCGCTCATACCAGAAGTATATTCCTGATTAAGCTGCGTCTGTTGCGCACTTAATGGGTATTCACCCGCACCGGCATGCGTATCGAATAGCACAAAGGGTTTGGTTTTGCGCTTCAGATGTTGGATAACGCCAAGCCAGGCGACGTGTTTAAGAATATCGGCATGGTTGCCAGCGTGAAAGGCGTGACGGTAACTAAGCACGTAAAACCCTGATCAAAGATTGGTTAAAGGGGGTATTTTACCTGTGCTGCACGAAAATAGACAGGGGCCTATTGAGGCCCCTGCGCGCTAGCTTGTCCCTTTTGGCAAGCGCGAATGGGGTTAGCGTAGGTGGGCCAGCATTGCAGTAGGGTTCATTAAATAATGGCACCACAAGTTGTTAAACTTAACCATGGTGGCGCCATCTACAATACGATGATCGCCAGACCAGTTAACCTGCATAATGTGATGGGCTTCAACCTCATCATTGGCATTAAAGCGAGGTAAACGCTGGGTTTTACCCAGCGCTACAATAGCTGCTTCAGGCTTATTAATAACCGGGGTAGCGGTTATCCCGCCCAACGCACCGATATTAGAAATACTGATGGTGCCCCCTTTAAGGGTATCACCGGCAATTTTTCCGGCCCGCGCCTGCTCAATAATATCCTGCATCTGGCTGGCAATATCGAATAAGCTCAGGGTTTGTACCTGCTTGATATTGGGTACTAACAAGCCGATTTTTGAATCCACCGCGAAGCCAATATTATGATCGTCAAAATAACGCAGCTCGGTGACATCGTCATTAAGCTGACTATTTAAGATCGGGAACGCGTTTAGTGCCAGCGACAAGGCTTTTACAAAAAATGGCATAAAACTAAGTTTTACGCCCTGTTCCGCAAACGCTGGCTTTAACTGCTCACGTAGGGCTATCAGGGCATCCATGCGCAACTCGTCACTAACAGTAAAGTGTGGAATAGTTTGCACCGAAGCAGCCATTTGTTTAGCCATGGCGGCGCGTACGCCCCGCACTGCCTCAACCCGATATCCACCCGCTGACGAAACTGCGCTATCGCTTGATGATGCTGTTGACCGAGCCGGTCCACCAGCAGCGTCGGTATCGACGGCTGTACGCTGGGCGGCCGGTGGCTGATAATTCACCACATCCTGTTTAAGAATGCGGCCTTTTTTTCCACTACCGGTTAGCTGGGTAAGATCAATCTGCTGTTCTCGGGCTATCCGGCGCACCGCTGGGCTGGCCAGAACGCGCCCTGGGATTGCTACAGGCGGTTCAAATTCGCCATCCGGCCAGTGGGTGTCTGCCGCAGCCGGGCTAGCGGATGGCGTAGCCTGTGTAGTAGAGCGCGCCGACGGCGCTGGACCAGCAGTATCGGCTGGCGCCTTCGGCGTAGCGGCGCTGGCGGCGATGGTCAGACAAAATAACGGTGCGTGGACCTTGGCAATATCGCCTTGCTGATAATAAAGCTCACTCACGATGCCGGCATGCTTTGCCGGTATTTCGACTACCGCTTTATCCGTCATTACTTCAACCACAGGTTGATCTTCGGTAATGGTATCGCCTTTTGCAACATGCCACTTGACGATTTCGCACTCCACAATACCTTCACCAATATCAGGTAATATAAAGTCCTCAGTAGTGTCAGAGCCCGTCTTATTACGTGCGCTCAGGTCTCCCTGCGCTGGTGCAGATGTTGTGCTCGGCTCATCGGCCTCTGGCAGGCTTGGAATCTCGGCGGTGTTATGCTGCGCCGGCTTACCCTCGTCACTTGCCGGAGTCGCCTGCTCATCGTTAATCTGCATAGCAAATAATGGAGCATGCACCTTTGCAATATCGCCCACCTGGTAATGCAAGGTCAGCACTTTGCCGGCATGCATTGCCGGGATCTGTACCGTCGCCTTATCCGTCATCACTTCAGCCACCGGCTGGTCTTCTTCAATAATGTCGCCTTCTGCCACCAACCACTCAAGCAGTTCACACTCAACGATACCTTCGCCGATATCCGGTAAAATAAATTCCGTCGTCATTGGTTGCCCCTAGTACTTCAGTGTACGTTTGATAGCTTCATACGTTTTATACTGGTCTGGCATATATTCTTTTTCATGTGCCAGCGGATAGGGTGTATCCAATCCACACACCCGGGCCACCGGGGCTTCCAGATACAAAAAGCATTTATCCTGAATGGTAGCTGCGATCTCGCTGGCAAAGCCGCCGGTCAGGGGCGCTTCATGATTGATCAGTAAACGCCCGGTTTTCATCACCGACTCAGCCACTGTCTGTGCATCCCAGGGTGAGATAGACCGTAAATCGACAATTTCACAGGAGATGCCATCTTCTAAGGCCATCTCGGCAGCTTGCTGTAATATTTCGATTTGGGCCCCCCAGCCTAACAGCGTAATGTCAGTGCCCTCTTGCACCACATCCGCTTTGCCTAATGGCAACTCATAATCCTCTTCGGGTACTTCGCTGACCGATGCCCGGTATAAGCGTTTAGGCTCCATGAACAGGACGGGATTATTATCTCGAATAGCGGCAAGTAACAGGCCCTTTGCTTGATAAGGGTTACGCGGTACCACTATTTTGAGCCCCGGACAGTGGGCAAAAAAGGCTTCGGGCGACTGGCTATGATAAAGCCCCCCGGCTATCCCCCCCCCATACGGCGTACGGATGGTCAGCGTACCGCAGGAAAACTGGCCGCCAGAGCGATAGCGAAACTTAGCTGTTTCGTTAACTATCTGGTCAAAGGCTGGAAAGATATAGTCAGCAAACTGAATTTCCGCGATAGCGGTTGAGCCCTGCGCCGCCAGGCCGTTGGCAAAACCAATAATACCCTGTTCTGTTAAGGGCGTATTAAAGCACCGCGACTTACCAAATTTTTCCTGTAAATTGCTGGTCGCCCGAAATACACCACCAAAATGCCCAACGTCTTCACCAAACACCATCGCCTGCTTATCCTGTTCCATGACGGTAACCAGCGCGTTATTGATTGCCTGTAACAAATTCATTTTGGCCATTACTTGTTTCTCCCGGCGGTTTTAGGATACGCCTGCGGGTATTTCTCGATATGTGCTTTAAGCTCGTTCATCTGGTACTGCAAGTGCGGCGGCACCTTGTCGTAAACATCGGTAACCATGTCATCAATAGGATTAACCGGTATTTTCTCGGCCTCTTTTAATGCCGACAATACAGCCTGGCGCGACTCATCAATAAGCGCTTTGTTAGCCGCTTCATCGAACCATCCTTTATGCTGCAGCCACTTAGCCATACGTTGGATCGGATCTTTAAGCCGCCATTTGTCTTCTTCATCACGAGACCGGTAGCCGGTAGGATCATCAGAGGTAGAATGCGCCGCCAAACGGTAAGTCATCGCTTCAATTAATATCGGGCAGCGCTCACTGAGTGCCAGTTCCCGCGCTTTTAATGTTGCAGCGTACACTGCCAGCGGATCGTTGCCGTCCACCCGGATAGTCTTCACTCCATAACCCAGTCCGCGTGAAGCAATGCCGTCACCGGCAAACTGTTCCTCAGCCGGGGTAGAAATGGCGTAGCCATTATTACGGCAAAAGAAAATTGCCGGGCAGTGTAATACAGCAGCCATATTCAGGCCGGCATGAAAATCACCTTCTGATGCTGCTCCTTCACCAAAATAACAGATAGTTACGGCATCTAGGCCGGCCATTTTTTGGCCGTAAGCATAACCCGCGGCCTGGGGTATCTGGGTACCTAATGGTGACGATATGGTCATGAAGTTAAGCGCTTTATCGCCGTAATGAATAGGCATTTGGCGGCCTTTATTCGGGTCCTTTTCATTACTGAACATCTGATTCATGAATTGCGCGGTGGTATAGCCGCGATAGGCCAAAGCGCCCTGCTCCCGGTATTGCGACATGATCATATCCTGAGGCTGCAGCGCCGCTGCGCTACCTACTGCCGCCGCTTCTTCACCTGTTGACGCCAGATAAAAACTGATACGGCCTTGGCGCTGCGCACCAATCATCCGCTCATCCAAAATACGGATATATTCCATTGTATCGTAGATTTTGCAGGCCACCTCCTGCGTGATCTCAGGCTCCTCGGCCTGTTCATGAAGTGTGCCGTCTGGTTTGAGGACTTGCAGCATAGGTATATCTATCAGGCCATTTTCAATAATATGCACCTGATGAGTGGTAGTGACCCGTGCCAGATGATTTCTGTCTTGCACTGTGAATCCCTCTTGTTATAGGAAGGTTAAAAACCTTTTACCGAATAGAACCTATGCTAGTTCATGTGGGCTTTACACACCTTGCTATTTTACTAACGAGCAGCACGATTACTGCAATATGTATCCTCAAAACAGGCCAATAGTAATGATGTACGTCCTGCATCTTTACATAACATTAAACTTATACAGGCAATTGACTAACATTTACTCAGCTTTAGACTGCCGTCCCATACGCACCTACGTATTACGATGTATACAAAAGAAAATATCCCGATATGGCAGGGGTTTCATGATTCGTTCAGAATAAGGCTGCTATTATCATCATTACTGAAGTGCTCAAGACAGCTGGGCACCTGTAGCCGGAGAATGTGTGTGAAGTTATCGTCATTATCTTTTGTTGCCATTGGCCTGTTGTATGCCAGCGCCGGCTCCGCTGCGCAGTCAGCGAGCACTATCCCGGCGTTATCGGGTAAACCGGTTTCTATCAACAAGTCCGCTGCCAAAAACCAGCAGCTAACTACCGTTACCGGGCCCGCCGCTGCGCTTGCGGACAGCAGCGCTGACAGCCAAATGTATATCGTGCAGTTTGATGACCTGCCGGTGGCGCGCCAGCCGGGACTACGCAATGCGAGTCCACGCAGTGTTTCTGCCACCCGTAAGGGCCGAAGCATGCCCCGGCTAAACCCGCAGCATGCCAGCGTTCAGGCATATCAGCAACAACTTGAACAAACCCAGCTGCAACAGGTTGATGATATTACCCGCCTGGTTGGCAAGATAGAGGTAGTAAGCCGCTATCAGTACGCCCTCAATGGAATGGCGATTAAAGCAACGCCTGCTCAAATTAGCCACATTCGCCATATGTCTGGCGTTCAGCAGGTACACCTTGATTATAAACGTAAGCTTAACACCGATACCGGCCCGATATTGATTGGCGCCCAACCGGTATGGGAAGGTCAGCTTGACAATGGCGCGGCGGCCAACCTTGGCGAGGGCATTACAATTGCCGTGCTGGATACCGGTATCAATACCGACCACCGCTCTTTTGCTGACGTCGGCGATGATGGCTACGACCACACCAACCCATTAGGATCCGGGGTTTATTTAGGTGACTGTGCCCAGCAGTATCCCGACCTGTGCAATGATAAATTAATTGGCGTTGTAAGTTACCCCGATATTACCAATGCTTATAGTGATGCTGAGGTGTTTACCCCTGAGCTGGCCCCTACCGGTGAGGATTATAACGGCCATGGCTCGCATGTGGCCGCTACCGCAGCAGGTAACGTGTTATATGAGGTAAAAGAAGTTTTCCCCGATGGCGGGGCCCAGGCTAGTGATGGCATAGAATCAGGCTTTGTCTACTCCCGCATTTCCGGGGTAGCCCCTCATGCTAACCTGGTGTCCTACCAGGTATGTTTACCGGGCGAAACAGATGATACCTATAATGGCTGTTATGACTCCGCCATTGTTAAAGCTATCGATGATGCGGTTGCTTCCGGGGTGGTAGATATTATCAATTTTTCAGTTTCTGGCGGGGGCGATCCCTGGAGCGGCGCGGTGAATACGGCCTGGCTGAATGCCCACGAAGCCGGCGTGTTTTCCAGCCACTCTGCCAGTAATGATGGCCCTGCTACCTATACGACCGATAAGCATGCTCCCTGGTTAACGGTTGTGGGTGCCAGTAGCCATGGCAGACTGATTGATTATTCTAAGCAGCTTACCAACTTTGAGGGCGGCTTAACCCCGCTGTCACCCGTTACCGGTTCGAGTAATACCGCAGCGCTGTCCGGCGCCATTGTTTACGCTGGAGATTATGCCAACGCCAACAACCCTGGCGCCGACCCAGCGCAATGTCTGGAGCCCTATCCTGCGGGAACGTTTGATGGCCAGATAGTGGTATGCGATCGTGGCGATATTGCGCGGATACAAAAAGCTAAAAATGTCCAGGCCGGTGGCGCCGCCGGCTTTGTTTTAGCCAATGTAGCAGATGGGGCTGATAATTTGGCTAATGACACCTACGTGATTCCGGGAATTCATATCACGGCGGCGGATGCCTCGCGGTTACGAGACTGGTTAGCGTTGGGTAGTGGGCATAGCGCAACCATTACTGCCGCCACCGGCGGTATTACTATCGATGATGATCAGGCTGACATTATGGCGGATTTTTCTTCCCGCGGCCCCAACTCTTCGGTCAGCACGCTTACCCCCCATCTTACCGCCCCCGGCGTCGATGTATACGCAGCATTTTCAGATGAGCATTATGGCCATGACGAAACCGGCCCTGCACCGGCTGATTTTGCTTATCTTTCCGGTACCTCAATGGCTAGCCCTCATGTTGCCGGGGCCGCGGCCCTGGTAGCCAACGCCCACCCTGACTGGTCGGTCGATGAAATTCGCTCAGCCCTGATGATGACCGCCAATACTGCAGTAACCACTGATGGCCAGACGCCGGCTGACTGGTTTGCCATGGGAGCCGGTCGGGTTCAGGTAGATGATGCCATTCGTGCCTCACTGGTAATGCATGAAACCACCGCCCGCTATACTGCCGCTAACCCTGACCTGGGCGGCGAACCGCGGGCGCTGAATATGCCTGCGGTGGTCGATGCAAATTGCTTCACTACCTGCACCTGGACGCGGACGGTAACAGCCACCCAAAGCGGAACCTGGAGCGCCCAGACTCAGTCACTTACCGAGGCCTTTGAGCTTACCGTGGTACCGGCCAGTTTCACTTTAAGCGAAGGTCAGACACAACAGCTCACGATTACCATGAACGCCGCGGCGCTACAAAATAATGTCTGGGGTTATGGGACGGTAAGGTTAATCACGGATAACAGCCCTGAACTGCATATTCCGGTGGTAGGTTTTGCCAGCAATGGTACGGTACCCGATACCGTCAATATCGAAGCGCACCGCAATTACGACAGTTACGTATTAAAAGATATTTTCACTGTCGACATTGAAGATTTCGCGGCCACCGCTTATGGCTTGGTGGCGTCCACCAAAGTTGAAGATCGTCTTGCTGCTGATAGCAACAATAGTTCGCTATTCGATGATAGCGCAGATGGCATTTACACCCATACTGTGGTGGTAAATGAGCAGGATATCCGGCTCGTAGCAGAGGTAACCAATGCCAGTTCCCCCGATATTGACCTGTATCTTGCTCGGGATGATAACGGCAACGGGGTACCAGAAGAAAGTGAGCTGGTAGCCCAAAGCACGGCGTTTGATTCGAACGAGTATATCAGCCTGGAATATCCGGTCGCAGGTACCTATTTTATTTTAGTACAAAATTATGTCGGATCCGGCGCTCAGGCCGACGACTTCACGTTACATTATGCTGTAGTCGACAATACACCAAGCGATAACTTTAGCGTAGAAGGCCCGGCTCAGGCTGCTGCAATGGCCGAATTTGATTTGCGGTTATTCTGGCAATTACCTGATGCCCAAAGGGATGAACGCTATTACGGCGCATTTGAACTGGGCAGTAATAGCGATAACCCCAATAATATAGGTTTAACCCAGGTTGATTTAGTGCGCGAGCAAGACGATGTCTATCTCAGCTCCCCAGCACCGGGACGTTATAGCGTAGGCGATGTCGTAGATTTTGCGGTTAATGTTATTACCAATGAAACCACCGAAGATCGCCGCTATGCCATCAGCGCTGTTTTACCAGATACCCTGCAACTGGAAGCTGACTCAGTAGGTTCTGGTGGCGAAGTCACAGGCAACACCATTTCGTGGGATATTCTGCAACCGTCGGTCCAGCAACCCGATGCCTTGTTTGCCGTTAGCCAGGCGCAAAACGATAACCAATGTGCGCTAACGGCATCATCAATAGCGCAGTCTTCGGCTAAAGCCTATACCTTTGATACGGCAACCGACTACGCCAGCTTTGCTGTTAATATGCGCTACCTGGACCAGCCGGTAAGCCAGCTCACCGTGGCGCGAAACGGTTTTGTGAGTTTTGCAGATGAGCTAACCGCCGACGCCCGCCTGGCCGCGCAATTGCCTTCCCCCGCCCTGCCAAACGCGGTGGTCGCGCCGCTCTGGGCACAGTTGGACAGCGATGAAATGACCAGCGTATCGGTTCAGCAAGGTACTGATGCCATACTCATCACCTGGCAAGATTTACTTGATGCAAACAACAACAGAGTGAGCATGCAGCTATGGCTTGCCCAACTGTCCGAGTCGTCGGCCAGTGCTGGCAGCCGCGCGATACAGCAGCAATCCGCCCAGGCTACGCCGACGCTGGTGGTACGGTATTTAACGGTAGCCGACAACACCCATGGGGTAGCGGGCTTTGAAGACTTCGAAGGCAAGCGCGGCATGGGCTTTTCGCTCGCAGATTATGGCGTAAGCGAGGGCAGCGCCGTGTGCTATTATCCTCTAAACGCTGAGATTCAGGTGGTAGCCGATCTTGGCTTTTCAGCACAAATTAAAGCGGGCGCCCCGGTGGGGCCTTTTGCTATCAATGTTACCTCCCAGGTCACCAACATTGAAGGCACTGAATCAGAAACTGCTGCACTGTATAGCGGAGTGCAGGTAGAAGGTTCCCCTGAAGTTACCATCAATGGGCGTAAACAGGCGGCTGTGTCGGTGTCCGGTAGACAAACCCAGACGCTTAGCGCCGAGGCTTCAGATCCGAATAATGATACATTGCGGTTTGTCTGGAGCGTACCGCAAAACAGCGCCCTGACACTGAGTAATTCCACTTCCAGTACGGTTTCATTTACCACGCCGCTGGTAACGAGCCAGACCCAATACACGCTGACTGTCACGGTAACGGACAACTACGGCAATAGTGATTCCGCCGAAGCGGTAATTACGGTATCGCCGGAACAGACCGTAGCTAATTCCTCAAGCAGCAGTAGCTCTGGTGGCGGCGCGCTTGTATGGGTATTTCTATTGCTGCCCATAGCGCTTTGGCGCCGACTTAAGCGGCAGCGATAAACCCATGGCAGGTCAGGTTGGTGCGCTGGTTACCCAGGGTGCTGGCTTGGCCCGACCCAACGATGGCTGTGCCGATAGATTTTGTTGTTAAAGGCCGGCAAGAGTAACCACCAGCAGACCTATTTTGCATTGCCACAGGGCATTACGCAGCATGTGGTGGTGGGGGTAGCGTTAGTCTTTTGAAATGCTAAAAGCTTCACCCTGTGACTGGTAGGTAGACGGTTTATCAACAGGCTGTGCCAGATAACTGTGCCGTAATCTAGGCACCAATAAATCGTCTAGCCGCGCAGGTTCGTTGATTGTCGGGTCAAGCCAGCGCTGAACGCTGTCATCTTCGGTACTTAAGATTAACGGGCTTGCTTTGGTATGGACCGCCCCGAGTTTTTGGTGTGGTGGCAAGGTCACCACAGAACAGGAATACTCAATGGTAGCCTGACCATCTTCATCGACCCCCTGCCACTGCCGGTATAGGCCTCCCATAGCCAACCCCGTGGGCGGCTCAGGTACCAGATCATGGTAGTATTTTTGGCTCCCCCGAACTAACGTCTCCCCGAAACCATGGGCGGGAATAATACAACGTTGCTGCCGGTAGGCGCGATAACCTGCACTGCCGGGTTTGTTAAGCTTGTCATAACGGGTGTTGAAGGAGGTATAGCGCGACGGCTTGAAGGTTAGTCTATCTGGCTGCTCATCGGGTTCAAGCAGCAACCACCATACTGCGTTGCGCATAACCCGTACGTTGGACGGTTGGCCATGCGCTTGACTGCCGGTTGGCTGGGCAAATACTATCGATACCGTTTGTGTAGGCCTGACAAAGCGCGCAAATTGCATACCCTGTGCTGGCCACAAGGCGATATCCAGTTGCTCACAAAGGGCCTTAACGCCCGCTGAGTCAGTAATATTCAACCGTCCGCACATACGCACCTCTAGGTATTTATTGATGAAAGTTTTATGCTGCCGATTTTATAGCGCCGTTGTAATCTGGCGCAAATCCGGGTTAGCCCAAACATACTAAGCGTTACGCGTTACAATGCGATGCAATGCAATGCGGGGGACACCTGCGCCTGACCGGGATCGTACACCCCAGCCAATGTCCCGCCCCCTCGTTACAAAACGCGGTGCTGGCGTCCAGTTTCCAGGGCTCGGGGCCGCTGGCCAAAATCCGCACCGGACGATGTACACCGTTGACTCATTGTACCAACGTGAAACCACGCCAGCACGCACTATTACAGTGCTCGTATTGCTTAGCTTTGGTTACCGTCTCCGGGTTATCATCATCCCCGTTATCGAAGCTTAAATGCCATACCTTAAGCGTCCACCCTTGAGTGCCATAGCCCCGGTTAGCCTATCCTCAACCAACACCCTCTTAGCAGAACGAATGCACAGCCTACTTTGCTCAGGCGTTTCGGCGCGCACAGTGCTTTTGCCTAGATCTCACTGATTGGGAGGTTAGCCCCTGATAATACGTAGCGCTATACCCTGATGCACTTTTGCCCGGTTATCAAGCTGGATTATCCGCTAGTACTGGAACCAAGGGTGAAGCGAGAGGTGGTGGTACCCGATCCGCCTACCTATCAGCCTTTTTGCCTAGTAAGGACAGTTTTTTGCGCACCCGGCTGGTAGGGGCTGAAGGCTGTTTGACAGCAAAAGTGTGTGGTCTGGCTCAAGGCTGTTGTCTGGCTCAAGGCTGTATAAACTTAAGGCAGTATAGGGCGAAGGCGGCGAACAGCATTGCGCCGCTCCTTCGCCACGCCCTTCTCTTGCTGGCTGTCAGGAGGGAGAATCTATACTTCCCTCGCCTTCCTTTTTAAAATCAGGTTCAGGCGGCTGTTGTGTGTTTTCATCGGGGTAAGTTGATTTGCTTTGATGACTAACCAGGTCGAGGTCGTCATCATCGTCGGCGTCAGCGGCAGCCTGTCGAGTTAGCGCATCAGGCAGTTTTTTATTCGGTTGTACACCGAGTTTACGAAACTGCTCGATTTGCCTGACCAGGTTGCCTTTACCTGTTGAAAGTTTATTGAAGGCCCCATCAAAATGCTTTTGCGTCGCTTCCAATGATTTGCCAATTTTATCCATGTCGGCAACAAACCCGGTGAATTTATCGTACATCCGCGCCGCCTGGCTAGCAATGCGCTGGGCATTCTGATTTTGGTATTCGTACTGCCAGATATTGTTAATTGTCCGTAACGCCACCAGTAAATTCGTTGGGCTAACCAACATAATGTTGTGATTGAGCGCCATGGTCACCAGTTCCGGATCTGCTTCTATTGCCAGTAAGAAGGCTGGCTCAACGGGAATAAACATCAACACATAGTCGAGGGTTCGCAGCGCATCCAACTCTTGATAATCTTTTGCGCCAAGCCCTCTTATATGGGTTCTTACCGAGGTCACATGCTCTTTAAGCCAGCGCTCCCGGCTTACTTCGTCAGCGGCGTTAAAGTAGCGCTCATAAGCCGATAAGCTCATTTTAGCATCGATAATGACGTCTTTATCGTTAGGTAAGTGCACCACTACATCAGGCTGTTGCAATTTGCCTTCACGGGAGCGGGCCGACACCTGGGTTTCAAATTCGTGCCCTTCGCGCAACCCAGATTCTTTAAGAATACGTTCAAGCACCACCTCGCCCCAATTCCCTTGCTTTTTGTTATCGCCTTTAAGTGCCATTGTGAGCGCAGCAGCTTCTTCGGTTATGCGTTGGTTGAGCGCTTTTAGCGAGACAATTTCGGTTTTAAGGGAGGCTCGCTCCTGGCCTTCACGGCTATATTGCTCGCTGACCTGGCGTTTAAAACCGTCAATCTGTTCTTTGAGTGGGGTTAACAACGCATCTAAACCGGATTTATTAAGCTGGCTGAATGACGCACTTTTTTCACTGAAAATGCGGTTGGCAAGATTTTCAAACTGGGTTTGTAAGCGCTGCTCCGCCGCTTCCATCAATTGCAGCTTTTCTTCACTGGCTTGTTGTGAAGTGGTAAATGTAGCCTGCTGCGCAGTGAAGCGGGCATTAAGTGCTGCCATTTCATCCTGCAAGGTGCGATAGCTATCCTGTAACGCTGTATGGGTTTGTTCCAGGCGTTCCAACTGAGTGGCCTTGGCCGTTAATTCGCCTAGCTGCGTTTGCGTATGGTAAAGCTTTTCCTGATAACGGTTAGCTTCGTCACGGCTATCGTCTAACTGATGTTGCAATTGTTGCTCGGTATAAGCAGCCTGCTGCTGTAATAACGCCAGTTGCTGTGCTACGGCCTGGTACTGCTGATGACTTTTACGCCGGGCGACGGTCGCGCCGATAAGCATCCCGATACCCATACCGGCGAATAGTGCAGCAACCAGTATGCCGACTAACGTCATATTTACTTCTAACATGGTAATCCAGTGAGAATAACTAAAGGAGGTAACACGTGCCCCAATTCAATACAAAAACGGGCACCTTCAGGCGCCCGTTGTGTTATAACCAGGAGTTTGCTCAACGCGCTGTCGGCGTTATTTACTCATGGCACTATCGAGCTCTTCTATTTTTGCTTTCCAGATAGCCGGCCCGGTTTGGTGAGCATTCGCCCCGGTGCTATCTACGGCTACTGTAACTGGCATATCTTCGACTTCAAATTCGTAGATGGCTTCCATACCCAAATCTTCAAATGCCACAACCCGGGATTTCTTAATCGCCTTGGAAACCAAATAAGCAGCGCCGCCCACGGCCATTAGATATACAGCCTTATGCTTGGCGATGGAGTCGACTGTCGCAGGTCCGCGTTCAGCTTTGCCAATCATACCTATCAAACCTGTTTGCTCAAGCATCAGATCGGTAAATTTATCCATTCGGGTGGCTGTGGTGGGGCCTGCCGGGCCAACCACTTCGCTGCCTACCGCATCTACCGGTCCCACGTAGTAGATAAACCGGTTGGTTAAATCAACCCCTTCGGGCAACCCTTCGCCGTTATCCATCATGGTTTGAATGCGCTTGTGCGCCGCATCCCGGCCAGTCAGCATTTTGCCGGACAACAACACAGTTTCACCCACTTTCCAGTCCTGGATATCCTGCTTGGTAACCGTATCTAAATTCACCCGGCGGGTGTTTTCGCCGACTTCCCAGGTCACTTCAGGCCATTCTTCCAGTTTTGGTGCCTTTAACTCTGCCGGACCACTGCCATCTAAATGAAAGTGCGCGTGGCGGGTAGCTGCACAGTTTGGAATTAACGCGACCGGTTTGGAGGCGGCATGTGTAGGAACGGATTTTATTTTAACATCAACTACCGTGGTCAGACCGCCTAGCCCCTGAGCGCCGATACCCAGACCATTAACCTTTTTAAACAGTTCCAGACGCAATTTTTCCTCGGTGGTTTGAGCGCCACGATCCATCAGTTCCTGAATATCAACCGGGTCCATCAGGCTTTCTTTGGCTAACACTGCCGCTTTTTCAGCAGTTCCGCCGATACCTATACCCAACATGCCAGGAGGACACCAGCCAGCGCCCATGGTAGGTAATGTTTTGAGCACCCATTCCACGATATCGTCGCTGGGGTTTAACATGACCATTTTGGATTTATTTTCTGAGCCGCCTCCTTTGGCTGCGATCATCACTTCTATCTGGTCGCCTGGCACCATATCAATGTGCACCACCGCCGGCGTATTATCTTTGGTATTCTTCCGCGCGCCGGCCGGGTCTTCGACAATAGACGCGCGTAGCGGGTTGTCGGCATTGGTATAAGCCCGGCGTGTACCTTCATCAACCATTTGCTGCACGGTTAGATCTGTCTTATCCCAGCTTACCCCCATGCCAATTTTGACGAAACAGGTAACAATTCCGGTATCCTGACACAATGGCCGTTTGCCTTCGGCAGACATACGTGAATTTATCAGAATCTGGGCCATGGCATCTTTGGCGGCCTGGCTTTGTTCTTTCAGATAAGCCTTTTCAACGGCTTTAACATAATCAAGGGGATGATAGTAAGAAATAAACTGCAGTGCATCTTCGATACTATCGATAAAGTCTTGTTGACGGATAACGGTCATGGCGTCCTCTTAAAACTAGCCTTTATGTGGTGTGTATGGCTTAAAAATCCGTATACTAGCGCATCTGCGTAGCTGGCACCATCGAAAAGCGCGGACAGGTAGTTAAGTCTGTCTTATGCAGATGCGCCACCAGCAGGCGACGTTTTGCGTGTGGGTATACGCCTTCGTCTTGATACCATTTAATGTTTACAGGTTATTGCTTTACATGATTCAACCCAACACCCCGCACTCACTTATTATTGACCCGGTTACACTGCCTGCCGGTATCAGTATTTATGATGTGTTCAGTCGCATCGAACAAGCCGCCTGGTCCATGCTGTTTGATAGCGCAAGCGCCCAGGACGGCCGCTATCATATTATGCTATGGCAACCTGCCTGGATGGTCACGGCCAAGCAGAATACGGTTTATGTCACCGATAACCGACCGGGTGCTGCCAGCCAATCTGCGGTAAAGCACGCGGGCGCGCCGCTGGCCTGTGTGAAAACATTAATGGACAGTCATTTTGGTCACCAGCCATTGCGCTGTAATAACCCGGCTTTATATCACCAGTTGCCTTTCTTGGTAGGCGCCGCCGGGCTGTGCGGTTATGACCTGGGCCGCTACTACGAAACGTTGCCTGAACATAACCCCTCGCCCTACCTTTGCCCAGATATGGCAATAGGCTTGTTTGAGCAATCTGTGATTGCCGACACTCACACCGGTAAACTGTATCATTGCCGCCTGGCGCATATTGCCCCGTTACACGAACAAGCCTGGTATCAGCACAACCCGGCCGCTGCCCCCAGTTTTGGTTTAACCGGCCCCTGGCAATCGAATTTGTCGCAGCAAACTTACACCCAGGCGCTACGACGTATCCATCAGTATATTGTGGCCGGAGATTGCTACCAGATAAACATGGCACAACGCTTCAGCGCGCCATACCGGGGTAGTGAGTGGCAAGCGTATCAGCGGTTACGCGATACCAATAATACGCCTTTTAGTGCCTTTATCCGGTTGGAACAAAGCTGTATCTTAAGTATCTCGCCCGAACGTTTTATTGCGGTAAACGAGGGCAAGGTGCAGTCCAAGCCTATCAAGGGCACACGCCCCCGATACAGCTGTGTCGAGCAAGATAACCAAAGCGCCCAAGCGTTACTCTGCGCCAACAAAGATCGCGCCGAAAACCTGATGATTGTTGATTTGTTACGCAATGATTTAAGTAAACATTGTCAGCCCCATAGTGTTCATGTGCCCCATTTATTCGCGTTGAAATCCTATGCTGCGGTGCATCATATGGTAAGCACGGTAGAGGGCCAGCTTTGCCCCGATGCGTGCGCGCTGGATTTACTCGCTGGCGCGTTTCCGGGGGGCTCAATCACCGGCGCGCCCAAAATACGTGCGATGGAAATAATTGAGGAGCTGGAGCCTGACCGACGCAATATTTATTGTGGCAGTATTATGTACTATGGCATCAAACAAGATATGGACTCCAGTATCACCATTCGAACCTTACTGGCTGAAAACCAGCAATTATATTGCTGGGCCGGGGGCGGCATTGTGCTTGATTCTGATGAATCACAGGAATACCAGGAAACGCTGGACAAAGTTTCCCGAATACTTCCGGCACTGGAAGATATGTTGTGAACCGCCGTCAGTTTTTAGCCCGTTTTCAGCATATACGGCGGGTACACCTGGAGCCTGACTTTCCGCTGCAACAGCCTGGGCGGGATGCAGCAGTCCTCATTGCGCTACTTGAATATCCTGACGGCTTACATGTGTTGTTTACCGAGCGAGCCCTGCATTTACGCCATCACCCTGGGCAAATAAGCTTTCCCGGGGGCGGCTTTGAAACGCAGGATACATCATTGTTTGATACGGCTACTCGCGAAGCGATGGAAGAAGTCGGGATCCCGCCTGCGCAGGTTGAGGTTATTGGCGCCATGCCGGTTTATCGCACCATCAGCGGCTACCAGATAACCCCCGTGGTGGGCTTTGTTGATCCGGGCTTTCAATATGCCATCGACAGCAATGAAGTCGCCAGTGTGTTTGATGTTCCGTTAGCCCATTTAATGGATAAGAAAAATCACTTAATTCACTATGCTCATCGCCACAACGAACCTTTTCCGATCTATTTTATTGCCTGGGGTGAGCGGATGATTTGGGGCGCGACCGCTGCCATTTTGCGGAATTTGTCCCACCATATCAGCCCTGACGATTAGCCAACTTTTATTTACATCTGATTAGCTATTCTTATCACCTGATTAGCATTTCTGTATTGTAGTTCACGAGTGGTACAGGCAAGATCGCACTATAACAGGTAAGGATGTCTATACGTTTATGATTAGTGTTTTTGATATGTTTAGTATCGGTATCGGGCCTTCCAGTTCGCATACGGTAGGGCCAATGCGTGCTGCCGCTGAGTTTGTGAGTGAACTTCAGCATACCGGTCAGCTAACCCGCGTAACCAGTATTAAAGTAGCCTTATTTGGTTCGTTGGGTCAAACCGGTAAGGGCCACGGTACGGGTAAGGCGGTTATCCTGGGCTTGTTAGGTGAAGCGCCAGAGTCCATCGATGTCGATGCTATTGATAGCTGGCTCGAACAGATAGACGCCAGCCAACGTATATTGTTAAACGGCTCCCATGAAGTCCGTTTTCCCAATAAAGACGCCATTGTATTTCACCGCCGTAAGACATTGCCGCAACATGCCAATGCCCTGACGTTTTATGTTTATGAAGGTAAAACGCTATTACGTGAGCAAACCTATTTCAGTATTGGAGGCGGGTTTATTATCAAGGCGGAAGATTTTGCTGCCACCAAGTCCCATGCTAAGGCTATGCAAACACAGGTCCCCTACCCGTTTAAAACCGCAGAAACCCTGCTGGCACTGTGCAAAACGCACGGTATGCGGATTTCTTCACTAATGCTTAAAAATGAAGCTGTGCAGCGGCCCGAGCATGAAGTTAAAGATACCTTATTTGGTATCTGGCAAACCATGAAAGCTTCGGTTCAGCGCGGTATCGAAAGCGAAGGGATATTACCCGGCGGCCTGAAAGTAGTGCGCCGAGCACCCGGTTTATATCGCCGTTTGCAAACCGAAAATACCTCTGATCCGATGCAAACACTTGACTGGGTCAATTTATTCGCCCTCGCGGTTAATGAAGAAAATGCCGCTGGCGGTCGGGTAGTCACCGCCCCCACCAACGGTGCCGCCGGTATTATCCCCGCCGTATTGCATTATTTCGATAAATTCATTCGACCGGTGGATACTGAAACCGCTGCGCGCTTTTTGCTTACCGCTGGGGCTATTGGGATTTTATATAAGGAAAATGCCTCGATAAGTGGCGCTGAGGTAGGCTGTCAGGGTGAAGTTGGGGTCGCGTGCTCCATGGCGGCGGGAGCCTTAACCGAAATAATGGGCGGAACCGTGCTGGCCGTGGAAAACGCCGCAGAAATTGGTATGGAGCATAATCTTGGATTGACCTGTGACCCGGTTGGCGGCTTGGTTCAGGTACCCTGTATTGAACGTAACGCAATGGGGGCTATAAAGGCGATTAATGCATCACGGCTAGCCATGCGTGGCAGCGGCGAACATAAGGTATCGTTGGATAAAGTCATCAAAACCATGCGGGATACGGGGAATGATATGAAAACCAAATACAAAGAGACCGCGCGTGGCGGTCTGGCAGTCAATATTATTGAGTGTTAACGCCCGTGTAATCTCGATACGGGGAGCGCTACCGGCTTATTTTACCGGTAGCGTCACACCTTTGAACATCTTTTCCACTTCATCATTATTTTTCAGCATCATCGCTTTTTCGACTTTGTCTTTAGTCAGATGCGGGGCAAAGCGCTCGATAAAGTCATACATATAGCTACGTAAAAACGAGCCTTTTCGAAAGCCGATCTTGGTGGTGCTGTAATCAAACAAATGACTGGCATCAATTTTAACCAAATCGTCATCCAGTTCCTCACTTACCGCCATCGAAGCAATGACGCCGATACCAACTCCCAACCTGACGTAAGTTTTGATCACATCAGCATCGGTGGCGGTGAACACAATTTTAGGGGTTAAACCAGCCCGTTCAAACGCATGATCCAGCTCCGACCGGCCAGTAAAGCCAAACACATAGGTGACCAGCGGATATTTTGCGATATCGCTAATATCGATTGAGCCCTTTTTAGATAAGGGGTGGTCTTTGTTAACAATGACGCTACGGTTCCAGTGATAACAAGGCAGCATCACAAGATCGTTGTACAAATGCAGCGCTTCGGTGGCAATAGCAAAGTCTGCTTCGCCTTTCGCCGCAAGATCGGATATCTGTGAGGGTGTCCCCTGATGCATGTGTAATGATACCCGTGGATACTTATGCATAAATCCCTGAATAACATCAGGTAGCGCATATCGCGCCTGGGTATGGGTGGTGGCAATGTTCAGCTTACCCTGGTCTGGTAAGGTATGTTCGCGGGCCACCGACTTGATGCTTTCGACTTTCGCCAGAATTTCCCGGGCAATATTGATCACGTCCCTGCCGGCATCGGTAACGTGGGTCAGGTGTTTGCCGCTACGGCCAAAAATCTGTACACCCAGCTCATCTTCAAGCATTCTAACCTGTTTGCTGATACCCGGCTGAGAGGTATACAGGCTTTCGGCAGTAGCTGAAACGTTCAGGTTATTGTTCACTACTTCTACGATATACCGTAGTTGCTGTAATTTCATGGTTGGGCGACCCTTACCGGCTGGCGCAATTGGTTCAGTATGCTAGTGTTATAACGAAATCCCGCATGCATTTCTATAGTCATTTTTGTTATAAGTGCTAGCTTATGCAAAAAAACAGGCAAACACGGTGATTTTGTTAGATACTAGCATAAGCAGTTAACGAAGTTCGACGAAAGATCTGTATGCCCGACACACCTTCATCCGCCCCACAAAATATCGACTTTTCTTCGGTACTGGCCGCTGCCGTACATGATATGAAGAACTCTCTTTGTCTACTGATTCAATCAATAGAACAACTTAGTGAAACGCTTGACCCGGCAAATACCCAGGCCAGCAACCAGGTGGCCGATGTACATTATGAAGCGACCCGCTTAAATACCAGTCTGGTGCAACTATTGTCGTTATATCGCGCACAACTGGATAACCTGCCCATTACCGTCGACAAATGCTTTATCGCAGATTTATTGGAAGATGTAATGGGTTCGGTACGACTGTATAAGCAGCGCAAAGCGTTTAGCGTAGAGGTAGAATGTGACGAAAACCTTAGCTGGTACCTGGACAGCGAACTGCTTTATTTGCTGATTAACGATGCACTAATTAATGCCCTGCGATACGGCCAACAGCGTATCAAACTAAGTGCATTTTGTGATGATGGTTATTTAGTGATTAAAGTAGAAGATGATGGTAACGGCTATCCTGAACCTATGCTCAGGCAAAGCCAGACCGCACTGGCAGATTGTGTGGTAAGCCAGGGCCGTACTGGCCTGGGATTGTTCTTTGCGCGGCTTATTGCCAATGCGCATAGCCAACCCGACAAGACCGGATCTATCGCGCTGAGTAATGGCGGTTTATACGCTGGCAGTGTATTTGAGGTAAAAATACCGTAAACTCTGCCGTTAATAATAGAATCAGTTGTTTAGCCTTTTGTGCAGGGCAAAGCGGTAACCAAAAATAGCGAACGGAAACCATTCATGTTTACCATAATAATAATACTGATTGTTGTGTTGATCATCGCAGCTATCTTCATCAATGCCTTTCAGCAACATAAGGCAAAAATGGATGCCGATCGTCGCGCTGAACTCAGTAAACAAAAAAACATTATTGATGAAACTGAAAATGTGCTGATGGCCAGCTCGAATATGCCGGTGTCTGGCAAGCTGATGCAAATTCTGCAAATTCGGGTGCTAAATGCACTTAAGACAATGCAAGAATCTGGTGCCGGGCCATCCGATATTAAACAACGGGTGGCCGATGCAGAAAACCGGGTCAAAAATGCCGATCCCACTGCCCTTCCCGCCACAGACTTCAATCTGCCGGATAACGATAAAATGATTATTCAGTATATTCAGGCGGTTAAAAAACTGCGCGTATTACTGCGCTCTGAACACTCGCGCGGTAAGGTAGAAACCCGGGTTTATGCTGAAGAAGACAAAGCCTTAGAGCGCTTGCAGCTGAGAGTTAATGTTGAAACCCTGATTAAGCGCGGCCGCGCTGCAATGCAATCAAATATGATGGGCTCGGGCCGCCAGTATTTTGAAAAGGCGATTGCGGCACTGGAAAATCAAAACCAGCCCGATGAGTATATTATTGGCCGTATTGCCACGTTAAAAGAATGGCTACGGGAGATTCAGGACAATCTCAAAAGCGTGAACGCGCAAGACCGGGCTAAACGCCAGGAAGCCGAACGGGATGAACTTGACGAGTTGTTTGCGCCGAAGAAAAAATGGTAAGTGAGGCTCGTTTATTCAGTTTTGGCCCATTGCGTTAAGCATTGTTGCCATAAGGTCTGAGCAGCAACAGACATCGTGGTTCTTGCTGCTTTTACCATCCCCACTTGTTTTATCAGCGGGCTATCAGATAACGGTATACACAGCAGGCCGTTGCGCCGCATTTGTGGCTCACATAACTGCGGTACTACCGACACGCCCAATCCTTGTGAAATTAACTGGCCTACCGAGCCCAGCTGACCGGTTTCGGCAATAATATGTAAATGCCCAAAGTCACCGGCAATTCCCTCTATCCATTTACGTACCGCCGAACCCCGGTTCATGGCGATAAACGGGCTTTGTAGCAAATGGCTGAACGCTACAGCGGGTTGATTGGCCAGGGGGTGTTGCGGATACAGTACCGCCACAAATTTATCTTCAAACAAAGGGACGAAATGCAGACCGTCCGAATTTTCTGGTTCAAACGTAAAGCCAATTTCCGCTTTAGTGCTTAGTACGGACTCCAGGGTCGCCTCCATGACGACATCCAGTACCCGTAAGCGAATGTTCGGATGCGCCGCATGGTAACGCTGTAATATGGGCGGTAAGTGTGATTCCGCGAACGAAGGCATGGCTGCCACCGTTAACCGGCCTTGTTGCACGGCAAACAGATTTTGAATTTCCTCGAAGGTGTCATCCCAATCGTTTATCAAGCGCCGTGCACTGGGTAATAAGGTTTCTCCTTCAGGTGTTAACTTTACGCTGCGTGTACTGCGACTGAATAACTTCCCGCCCAGTTGCTCTTCCATTTTTTTTATCGCGCTCGATAGTGCCGGTTGCGTGAGGTGAAGTTTTTCTGCCGCCTCGGCAAACGTAGAGGACTCAGCGACCCGAATGAACGCCAGCATATTGCGATAAGAGATTGCCATGATTGATAAAATTATTTTATTAATATTGATATAAAATTAATTTTACAAAATATTATCCCTCACTGATACTCATATTTGTCTTTGGTCTGTTACAGGAGTTTGTGATGTCAGGTTTTGATAAGGTCGTCAGCGACTATGCTGAGGCAATGCACGGCCTCACCGATGGCATGACGGTGATTGCCGGCGGATTCGGGTTGTGTGGCATCCCGGAAGGGTTAATTAGTCAGATAAAACGCATGGGCACTACCGGGCTAACGGTGGTCTCGAATAACTGCGGAGTGGATGGCTTTGGGTTGGGTGTGCTGTTAGAAGACCGCCAGATTAAGAAAATGATTTCTTCTTATGTGGGGGAAAACGCGTTGTTTGAACAGCAATTGCTGACTGGCGAATTAGACGTAGAGCTTACCCCACAAGGTACCTTGGCAGAAAAAATGCGGGCCGGCGGAGCCGGTATTCCTGCTTTTTATACTGCCACTGGTTATGGTACGCCTGTAGGAGAAGGCAAAGACGTCAAACATTTCGACGGCCGCCCCTATATTCTTGAACCGTCAATTACCGGCGATTTCGCTATCGTAAAGGCCTATAAAGCTGACCGCTATGGCAACTGTATTTATCGGCATACTGCGCAAAACTTCAACCCCATGGCCGCCACAGCCGGCAAAATCACCGTAGTGGAAGTAGAAGAAATTGTAGAGCCTGGTGAATTAGACCCGGCCCATATTCATACGCCTGGTATCTATGTAGACCGGGTGATACAGGGCACATTCGAAAAACGAATTGAGCGAAAAGTGACAGCTAAGGAGAACCGTTAACATGGCACTTTCCCGAGAACAAATTGCAATGCGTGTTGCGCAGGAATTTAAAGACGGTAGCTATGTCAACCTGGGGATTGGTATACCGACGCTGGCTGCTAACTATGTACCACCCGGCATTGATGTCATGCTGCAATCGGAAAACGGTTTGTTAGGTATGGGACGCTACCCTCACGAGGACGAGCTAGATGCCGACATGATTAACGCCGGCAAAGAAACGGTTACAGCGATTAAGGGCGCCTCAATATTCAATTCAGCGGAAAGTTTCGCCATGATTCGCGGGGGGCATGTTGATTTTACCGTATTGGGGGCGTTTGAAGTCGATGTCAATGGCAATATTGCCAGTTGGATGATTCCAGGCAAACTGGTTAAAGGCATGGGTGGCGCTATGGACTTGGTGGCAGGTGCTAAAAATATCATCGTAACCATGACGCATGCCGATAAACACGGTAATTCAAAATTACTGCCGGCCTGTAAGTTGCCGCTAACCGGAGTAAATTGTATTACCCGTATCATCACAGATTTGGCCGTATTAGAAGTTAAAGATGGGGCTTTTCATTTACAGGAACGCGCTCCGGGCGTGTCGGTAGCCGAGATTAAGGAAAAGACCGCAGGTAAACTGGTTGCCGCAGATAATGTACCGGAAATGCAGGTCTAGCGTTAGCTTGGCAGCGGTTACCCGTTTACGCCAAGGATCATTCGCCATGGACATTCGCCTCGGCGCAGAGCGACGCTCAGTTCGCGCCGCTGCGAAAGCTGCGGGGAGAAACCACTGGGGCAAAAGCTTCTTAGCAAAAGCTTCTCAGCAAAAGCGCCTAAGCATTAACGCCCGGGCGCCCCACTGAACGAAAGACCATGGTGAATCCCCGCCGATGCCAAACCTGCTTTGGGTAACCCCCTTTTGGGGGTTACCGTTATGGTTTAGTTTCGCCATATGTGTATGGTGCCGTAATATTAAGGTTTTTGTGGTCAGCTAGCGATAGCGCCGACTGCAGGCTGTGGTTAACAATAGATAAACCGCATATTCGCGCTGCTACCCACGATAAAACTCTTTGCTGGCTTTCAATCACTGGCCCGTTGGTAGATAATGCGCGCAATGCAAACTGAGGGGCTATCCATTGCAAATCAGCGATCTTCCTGTACATCATAAAATTATCAATCGGTTACAAACAAAAGGGTTTGATACCCTGACCGAGATACAACAAAAAGCCATGTTACCCGCTATTAGTGGCAAAGATATTATTGCGTCCTCGCAAACCGGCTCGGGTAAAACTCTGGCTTTTTTGATTCCAGCCATTAACCGTTTGTTGAATGAAAAAGCTCTCAGCCGTAAAGATCCTCGCGTCGTGATTCTGGCCCCTACCCGCGAGTTGGCTAAACAGGTTTTCAGCGAAGCAAAACATCTCACCACTGGGCTGAACTTGCCCTGCGCGTTGGTGGTGGGCGGCGAAAATTATAATAACCAGGTAAAAGTATTACGCAAAAATCCGGCTATTGTAGTCGGCACTGCCGGGCGTATTGCCGACCATTTACTGGATAAAACCTTCTTTTTAAATGGTTTGGAACTACTGATCTTTGATGAAGCAGACCGCATGCTTGATTTGGGCTTTATGGCCCAGCTAAATCTAATCAATCAGTTTGCCGACCATCGTAAGCGCCAGACTATGTTGTTTTCAGCGACGCTGGACAATATAGAATTGACCCATTTAAGCAAGAATTTGCTAAAAGCGCCGGTAAGGATTACGGTGGGTCAGTCTACCGCTGCGCACCAGGACATCACAGAAAAACTCTATTTTGCTGATAACATCAGCCATAAAGATACCCTGCTGACCCAATGTATCAACGAGCAACAATACAACCAGGCCATTGTGTTTACCGCTACCCGTGACGATACTGATCGTATCTGCGCCATGCTGAACGAACACCGTCTTGAAGCAATTGCGCTGCGTGGGGACTTACCGCAAAATCAGCGGGCTCAGATTATGAGTGAGTTTAGCCGCGGACAACACAGTATTCTGGTGACCACGGACGTCGCTTCACGGGGCTTAGATTTACTTAAAGTTGGTCTGGTAGTGAACTATGACCTTCCCAAGCACGCCGATGAGTATATCCATCGTATCGGGCGTACTGGTCGTGCCGGGCAAAAAGGTCACGCGGTGTCTTTGGTTGGCCCCCGTGACTGGCAAAGCTTCACCGCCATTCAAGCGCATTTGGCTTACCCGGTAGAATGTCAGGCGCACAGTGAAGCACCGGCGCGCTTCAACGGCATCAAACCGAAGCCAGACTCGGCTAATACTCCGGCAGGCAGCAGCGCCAAAACATCCAATAAAGATAGTACCCAAAGCGCGTTGAAGAAGACCAAGCGGCGGGTTGATACTACCGCGGGCAAAGATGTGGGCGAGATGCCGGTTATGCGTAAAAAACGCACCCCAGCCCAACCCGATGATGACGAAGAACAGGCATAATCGTGCCCTCCCCCTAGGTATGCTTCTATCAGCCAAGCAGGCTATGGCGCAAGGTACAATAGCCTGGTTAGCTGATGTAGCGCACTATTACCGCAAGTCACCGGTGGCTTATACTAATACGATATTCGCCGCCGCGCGTAATCAGCACTATTTAGGATGAGACTCCGCAATAAAAAAGGCCTGACGATTGTCAGGCCTTTTGCGTTGATTACTTTGTTGGCGAGAATTAGTATTCCCACCAGCCTTCTTGCCACCAGGCCAGAAATTCTTCGAAGTCGATATAGCCATCATTATTGTGGTCGATAAGCTTAAAGCCTTCTTCCACGTGGCTAGCCTTTGTTTTAGGCGACAACACAGTAAGAAGTTCAATAAACTCCGGCAGATCGATTTGA
The DNA here is from genome assembly GCA_003056425.1 of Alteromonas indica. Taxonomy (GTDB): domain Bacteria; phylum Pseudomonadota; class Gammaproteobacteria; order Enterobacterales; family Alteromonadaceae; genus Alteromonas; species Alteromonas indica. The sequence continues at coordinate 31,715 of PYVY01000012.1, read as the reverse complement.
CCGTTACCATCACGGTCGAAAAAACTAAAGTCGCTTTTAATCTCAGCTACTTTTTCTTCTGAAAGTTGGGGGTTCACTGATTTTCCCTATTTACTAACTTGTTATACCAAAGTGTAACGCCCTGACCAGGCGCTGTCTACGCCTGATTTTGCTTCGCAGCCAGGGCTCTCTCGCGCTGTGCCTGCGCTTTGTCCAATCGCCGTTTTTCCATGGCCATACGGGCATCGCTGCCCACATGTTCTTCGTTGCGCTGATGGGCCAGCTGAACCTGTTTTTCACGTTCTCTAAAACGCGCAAGTTGTTCGTCAGAATGGGTTCCATAACAATGGGGACAACTGACGCCCGCCTCGTATTTATCGCTTTGCTTGTCTTGTGCGGTTATTGGTAAGCGGCAGGCATAGCATGCGTCATACTGGCTTTTCTGTAAGTCGTGGCCCACCGCTACTCGATTATCAAACACAAAACAGTCCCCTTCCCACAGCGATTCTTCCTGGGGCACATCTTCTAAATATTGTAAAATTCCGCCTTCCAGGTGATATACCTCATCAAAGCCCTGTTCTTTCAAATAAGCAGTCGATTTCTCGCACCGGATACCGCCGGTACAAAACATCGCTACTTTTTTGTGTTTTTGCGGGTCAAGATTCTGCTTAACATATTCAGGAAATTCCCGAAATGTTTTCGTCTTGGGGTCAACGGCGTGTTTAAACGAGCCTATCTCAATTTCGTAATCGTTGCGGGTATCCACGACCATAACTTCGGGGTCGCTAATCAGGGCATTCCAATCTTTGGGTTTGACATAGGTACCCACGGTCTGACGTGGATCAATGCCTTCAACTCCCATTGTCACAATCTCTTTTTTGAGTTTGACCTTGGTACGATAAAAAGGCTGTTCCTCATGGACAGATTCTTTATAGGAAATGGGGTTAATACGGGGATCGCGATTTAGCCATGCCATCAGGTTATTAACTGCCTCACGGGTGCCTGACACCGTACCATTGATACCTTCGCTTGCCAGTAACAGGGTGCCTTTAATGGCGTACTGCTCCATCGCCTGCTGGAGCGGCTCACGCAATTTTTCAAAATCTTCAAGCGCAACAAATTTATACATTGCGCAAACAATATAGTTGGACATGGGTAATCTTACCTTTGCTTATTGGAACGTAAAACCAGTGCAAAATGCGCGCGCAATATAGCAAAAATGCGCTGCCGGCACAAACTGCGGCTTACGCGCTTAACAAGCTCGCCGAGCCAGTGATAATGTCATCAAGCTGAGTTTCATCACACTGCCACGCTGCATCGCGATGGTTTTCACGCAGTTTAAGCTGGGTAGCCAGGCTGCAATTGGCGACAACCTGCGGCTCCAGGCGGGTCGGATTATCTGCTATGGCCAGCGGATCGGGATGCATGGCCCGCCACAGGCTAAGGTTCGCCATATCCTGGGTCTGTGTGAGCTGACTATAAACGCCTACGGTCGATAACGAAGCAGGCTGGGCCGAAGTAGGTGCCCGGCGATAATGGTTAAGGCTGGTAAGAAAGGCGGTTTCATCAAATGTAGGCGCAGGCGTGGTTTCAAAGCGGGCGGCTGGCGCACCTGGCTGCATTTGGATCGCCAGATATAACGAAAACAATGCCCCCTCACCCGTGGCGCGCCCAAGGCTTCCCTGCCATTCATGGTTGGCAGGTTGTATTTGCGCTGGCTGCGGGGTAGCGGTTGGTGAGGTAAACTGCGTCACATTATCTCCTTAACTGATAATGCTTATATCGGTTCATACGCAGGGTTCTTTAATATATACGTCCTGCAAAAGGTATTTTTTCGTTGTGTTGGTTATACTTAAGTATCAATTGTTTCTTTGTTACCGACATCACGGCGATACCCGATGAATTATGCCGACAAACGTGTGCTGATTATTGAAGATCAGCGCCCGTTTCTTTTGTTATTGCGCGGGCTGCTTAATTCTATGGGCTGCACCGACGTAGTGACCAAATCGTCTGCCGAACAGGCGCTGGCGCTATGCGCTAAACAAAAATTTGATATTATTATTGCTGATCTCCACCTAGGGGCCGAACGCAAAAATGGATTTGAGCTGGTTGAAGAATTGCGTATCAGGCAATTAATCAAACCCAGCAGTATTTTTATGCTGATAAGCGCCGACAGTGCCCGGCCTGTTGTGCTCGGTTCGGTAGAACGCCGGCCTGATGATTACCTAATAAAGCCATTTTCCCAGGTGCAGCTAAAAAACCGGCTAAACCGGGCGTGGCAAAAACGTCAGGCGTTATTGCCAATTTACAGTGCCATCAATGCTGAACAACCGCAGATTGCCATTGACGCGTGCCATAGCATTATTCAGGCAAATACCAATTACCAACATTCCGCCGAACAGTTACTGGTTGAACTGTACTGGCAGGAAGCCCAGTATCAACAAGCTCTGGAGGTCATTAAACCCTACGAGCAGGGGCAAAATGCGCAGTGGGTAAAAACCGCTTTAGCCCGCACCTACCTGCAATTAGGTAAAGCCGAAACTGCGATAGCGTTATGCGACCAGATTTTAATGAAAAACCGGTTCAGCGCGGAAGCCTATGACATTATTGCGCATGCCCGCCAGGCTATTAATGATGGTGAAGCAGCGATAGCGGCCATCAACCAGGCCATCAAACTATCGCCCTATTCGTTGCCGCGTTATTACAGCGCGTGCGATATCGCCCGGCTGAATAAAGATTATATGCTGGCCAGTCAGGCCTGTCTGGCTATCTGGGATTTATCGAAGCGCACGGTACATCAGAATATCGCTCATTGGTGCGGTTATATACGCAGTATGCTCGATGTGGCGGAATATACCGAAGATAAACGTACTCGTAACAGGTATCAGCAAGACGCATTATTACAATTGCAGCGTGGTCGTTTCGATGAAGCGGTCGCTCGAATGTCGGGAGACTTTAATTACGATATCTATGAACAGGTGGTTCTGGCACGGATTGCCACCCTGGATGGAAAAAAGCTCGATGCCAAACGTGCGCTGTTCCAGTCACAGCAGTCTATAGATGCAGGTTATGAAAGCTATCCACTGTATTATGCACCTGACTCACTCAAGGTTATGTTAGAGTTGGGTGAATATGAAGACGCGCAACCCTTAGCCGAACTACTATCGTTACACCGCGACAGCCTGGATCCCAATACCAGTCATGCCGTGGAACTTGCCTCAGCAAAAGCCACCGACAAACAGTCTGCATATTTACAGTTTAATCGTCAGGGTATCAGCCTTTATCAGCAAAATAAGTTTGCTGAGGCCCGGATGGCATTTACGCAGGCCCAGGACTACGCACCAGTTAACACCGGGGTGGCCCTGAACCTGATGCAATGCATTTTAAAGCTGGCAGCGCCGCACAAAAATCCGCCCCGTGAACTCAGTGTGGAATGTAAAAGATTGTGCCGGCTTATTGATGATGTTCCACTTAAGCCGCAGCATCAGGAAAAGTATGCTGCACTGCGTGAGGAGATTAACGAACTGATGATTGAACCTATTGTAAAGCGACGTTAATCATCAGCAAATAACCAATACCGTAGCGCTAACCGCTCCATTGACGAAGCTGGCTCCAGCGTTTTACTGCTTCTGACAGCCATGGTTGGCGCCTTCGATCTGCAGTAAAGCTTCCTTCGCTTTGCTAAAGAACACCACGTCCTTTCCGACATATTTGCTACCCGATGCGCTTCGGGTTTGCGACAGGAGCGTCTGCTTCTCACCCACCTGTATTTCAATAACCTGCGGCCCGACATTCCGCACCGTGACTATGCCGGCCCCCTGGCAAAAATAGCGGGTCAAGTCTGTTGCAGGCTGTTCCGGCATGGCATTGCTGCCGGTCAGGCGCAATACAGGCTGTTGTTCACGGTCTGCTAACACCAGGCTCGACGCATCCGGCTGATAATAGCTATATGCATGTTCTAATGCCAAAAGAAACTGTTGCTCTTGAGTAGCCAGTGCACTAAGACAATTTTTTCGCGTAATGCTCAATTTACCCACGGTGGCCATTCCATCATTCAGATTACCCGCGCCACTAAACTGGTTGCAACCGGTACTGCCCGATACCTGTCCGGTACCCGAAAGATTCAGCGTTACCGGCGCATAGTCTGCCACCGGTTGTTGGTTTATGTGCTGCACCCGCCAGCTGCCGGTAACGGTGTTAACCGGCACGTCAGGCGCTTGTTGCGCGGTGGAGGAACAACCTGCTAACAGGATGCCGGTAAGCAATAACGATGAAATAAAAGCAAAACGTGGCAAAAGAGTATAATCCTTGATGTTGTGTATGGATTCGAGTGTCATAGTATCAGCACTATACACAATAGCCTTTGGGCGGGCTATCGATGGCCCCATAGTCTGGCTCATAGCCTATGTATAGCGCGTGCGCACCGCGGCCGCCGCTTATCTTCACCGCTACTTCTCTGCCATGGTATAAATCACCTGCTGAAACTAACCGCCCTGGCTTAAACCTAAAACCCACCGACGCCGCTGTGCTTAGCATTAATAAGTGACTAGCATTAATAAGTGACTAGCGGTAATTAGCGTGCCAGTGCCTGACTTGACTACTCGTTTAGCGCGTACGACTGAAGATACCGCAGCGCGGTAGACAATACCCTTACCGTACTGGACGCCAGCATGCTTCTGCAAGCAGTGCCCGGCTTACGGTTGGAGCACAGAACCGATTACACCACGCTGGAGACACATAGCTGCTCGGACCATACGGCAAACTCATTGCCACTGGGCTCTAAAAACTGAAACCGGCAACCGCCGGGAAAATCGAACACCGGGCGGCTGATAATACCGCCATGTTTGATAATCTTATGTTGAGTTTGCTCGATTTGCTGGCTGTAAAAGACCAACAGTGCGCCCCCTTTTTCAGTGTGGCTGGCTTGCGCGGCTCGGTAAAAACCACCGCTTAAGACGGGAGTGCTAAACGCGCTGTAGTCAGGCCCATAATCAGTGAAATGCCAATTGAAAACTGCTTCAAAAAAAAGCTTGGTGGCGGCCAGGTCATTGGCGGGCCATTCAACATAATCAAGCTGTTCGTGTTTATGCATGTCGACGCTACCTTCTACCCTAAAACATCTACCCTAAACTATGTCGAAGAAAATCTGTAGCGATAATTTCCGGGCATACCGACTAAACCTACTGCCCTGTGTGGGGCCTCGTCGGGTGCCATAGTTGCAGGGTCAGCAGGAGTAAACATAAATTGAAAGTAACCCCGTTAAACGCGCTGGTCAGATAATAAGGCGCAGCGCAAGCAACCATTATAAACAGTGCTCCGATAGCCGCTATGTTGAGCCATACGGTTATATTAAAGCGATAGGCGGCGATAAAAATCATGCCCCATACCATTTCAGCAGCGCCAGCGGCATATACAAAGCACTGCAGCCAGTCGGCTGGCACCCCCAATAAACGCGCGATATATTGCTCATCCTCATGCTGCATAATGATCTTTGGAACCAGCCCCTGATATATCCAAACCACGCCTATGGTCCAAGCAATAAAACGGTCGGGTAGCCTGTAACCAGTGGTGGCCCTGTGGCCAATAAACCGTTTCATGGTTCTTGCAGCGCTTCAATATCTTCCAACAACTCACTGAGCAGCTCTTCTACATGGTCTTTTTGCTGTGTCGTCATGGTGTCGGCTACCCGGCTTGCCAGTTCAAGATAGGCCTGGCGGTTATGCTGTCGTTGCTGCAGATATTCCGGTGAGCGGTAGTCATCAGGGTTTTGCAGCAATTGAGTTAACTGCTGGCTAAATGCAGGGTTGTCGGCACGCCCGCTAAATAGTTTTCTGGCTTCATTTTGCATAGCGACCCGATAGGCCAGCCAGTTTTCCCGGGTGCTGGTAAAGTGTCGCGCGTATTCACGTATAAGCGCCTGCTGGGTGTCGGTAAGGCTGCCTAAACGTTCCTCAAATTCTTCTTCAATATCTTCACTTATCTGATCATAGCGCGCTTGCGCTGACAGCGCTTTTAACTCATTTAATGAATCCTGTTTCTCACGATTATCTTTACTGATGGCGGCGAACAGGTAGATGACCTGATCGTCAGACAGCTGAGTAGCTAACTGAGCTAACTCTGGCGCAAGTTTGTTCCGCAGGGTAATCAGGTGTGCCTGGGCCTGGTCGAGTTGCTGCGCGATAGTTTGTTTATTGAGTGTATTATTTTGCACATGCTGGCGCAGCTGCTTTAGTTGCATGCTATACAATTGCAGTTGTTCATTACGGTGCCACTCAATCCATTTAGCCAGTTTTTTATCAAAAATGACTTCCTGGCTATCGGTTAATTCAACATAGTCGTCCATATACCAGTAAACCAGCCAATCCAGGTTGTTATACGCCAACCGTGAGGTGCAACCCGATAGCAGTAAAACGGCTATTATTAACCAGTACTTTTTCATACTTATCCTTTTCAATAAATTGGCCATAGGCTGCGCTTATACCGTACTAATAATAGCCGGCTAATGTAGACGTAGCAGCCCATCTGTTTTACGTTAGTATTCCGAATAAAATGAAATACGTAGCATGACCCTGGCGAATAATAATACACGGCCTATTCTATAAAACAGCTTAAAAAGGTTACAGATTATGACCAAACATGTTGCTGTACTCACCTCCGGAGGAGATGCGCCGGGCATGAATGCCTGCATTCGCGCTATCGTCCTGAGTTGCGAGCGCGCCGGTTACCGGGTATCCGGTTTTTTACGTGGCTATAATGGATTATTGGAGCCCGACCGTATTACGCTCACAGCGGAACGTATGCATAACCTTATTCAGCAGGGCGGTACCATTTTACACAGTGCGCGTTGTGAGCGATTTTGTGAGGAGGACGGCTTGAAGCTAGCCGCCCGCCATTTGAATGAAGCAGAAGTCGATACCCTGATCGTTATAGGCGGCGATGGTTCATTCCATGGCGCCCACGCGCTAAAGGCTCACTGGCAAGGTCAGATTATCGGCTTGCCTGGCACAATTGATAATGACGTAGATGGCACAGATGCGACTATCGGTTATTATACGGCTATCGAAACTGCGGTGAACTCTATTGATAAGGTTCGCGATACGGCGGATGCTTTCGACCGGGTATTTGTAGTGGAAGTAATGGGCCGGCATGCCGGTTTTCTTGGCTTAAGTGCGGCCTTAGCCTCGGCATCTGATTTTGTCATTGTGCCTGAACTGTTTAGCGAGGCCCAGGCAACCCTGGCACAGATTCGCCAGCAAATAATGCAACGCCAGCAACGCCGCGGGCCGGTGAGCTATGTGATTGTGTTATCTGAGCATGTGTGGCCTGGCGGGGTCACCCGCCTATGCGAAGAAGTGAGTGATATTACGGGTCTAGAAGCCCGCCCCGTCACCTTAGGTCACGTTCAGCGCGGCGGATCACCGGTCAGTCAGGACCGTATTTTAGCGGTGAAACTTGGTACACATGCCGTCTCGCTGGTAGGCAAGGATGTCACCGATATTATGGTGGGTATAAGTAGTGGTGCAGTAGTGAATGTGCCGCTGCAAACCACCTGGCAAAAGCAAAAGACCCTGGGCGAAGACGCGCGCGCCACCGCCCTGTGTTTAATGAACCAGCGGTATCAGGACTAACCTGATACCAAAGCTCCCCGGCATTACATTTTCATTGCCGCCTTTACTTTGTCGCGGTGGCTGCGACTGACTTTCAGTTCAGTATCATTTTGCAAAATTAAGTGATATTCCCCACTGATATGGCTCACCAGTTTTTTTACAAAACGGATATTGGCAATTGCTGACCGGTGCACCCGTACAAACCACTGCGGGTTAAGCTCCTGCTCCAGCTCTTTCATTGTTTTACGCATAATATGCATCCCATCAAGGGCATGCACACACATGTAATCACCCGCCGCGTCTATCCACTGAATATCCTGCACCGCCACCCTGGTGACTTCCGAGCCGTCTTTAATTGCCAAGACTTCTGGATACGGATTGGCTTCAATCGCTTCACCATTGGCTAATTTGCGCAGTATTTCCTCGCAGTCATCACCGGTCAGGTCCGCAACCAGCGAAGCCAGCTTTCTGGATTGCGAATCCTGATGCTGATTGGTCAGGTATTCACGCACTTTGCTTAGCGCTTCGGTGAGCCTTTCATCGTCTGCTGGTTTCAGTAAATAATCCAGTGCATGCACATCAAATGCTTTGATGGCATAGCTATCATAGGCGGTCACAAAAATTACCAGCGGAATCGGCTGGTTCAGCTCGCGTAGCTTATGAATAACCTGAAACCCATTAAGGCCAGGCATTTGGATATCCAAAAACACCAGATCGGGACGATGTTGGGAGATTGCGCTCACCGCATCTAACCCATTCTGGCACTCGGTTAATACCTCAACATCACTGTGTCTTTCCAGGCGCGCCCGTAAACCGCGGCGTGCTAATGGTTCGTCGTCAACAATAATGGTTTTTATTTTTTGCTCAGTCATGCTTTGCATCTTTTACTTCATAGGGAATCCGCAGTCTCACCCTGACGCCTGTTGGCTGGTTATGCTCTACAGAGAAAGCAAAATTACGATGATAAAGTGACTGCAAACGCTCCCTGATATTTACCAGGCCAACGCCGTTTTCACGAGATAGCTGACCGTCCTTGATATCAGCTCCCGGTCCATTGTCTGCGACGTCCATTAATAAGTCATTGCCGAAGCTGCGGGCGGTTATTGCAAGCCGACCACCAGCTTCCATCTTAGATATGGCATGTTTAATTGCATTTTCAATAAGCGGTTGCAAAATCATGCTAGGAACCAAGGCATTTTCACACCCAGATTCAATATCCCAGTGCACCTCTAAGCGGTCGTCGAAGCGAACTTTTTCAATTTCAAGATACAGCCTGAGGGCTTTGATTTCCTGTTCCAGCGGCACCCGCTTTATGGGGTCGTTATCCAATGAATAACGTAAAAAGTTACTTAATCTTGATACCATGGCTTCTGCCGTATCGTTTTCTTTTAACAGAATCAGTGTTGATATCGCATTGAGTGTATTGAACAAAAAATGCGGATTAAGCTGATAGCGGAGCATTTTAATATGCGCCTGATGGGCCATTGTACTGGCCTTCAAGGCGTTCTGCTTTTCTTTTTGCAGCATCTGGAAGTTTTTAATGCCGAAATACAACCCACTCCAACAGCCAACCATTATCATTGAGTTAATGGTATTGGTGAAATACATATACCAGGCGTCAGGTCGATAGCCGTGCTTGTAGATTTCCCAGTAATTAATATTTTTCACCACCGCCCACAACAGGGCGATGATATAACAGGAAAAAATTACTGCGCCTAACATCTTAAGTGGTGTTAACCGGCGTGCCCAGCGAAACACATAACGCAGCGGCACGGTCATCAACCAGCCCGCATACGCGTTTAGCAGAATGATAAATACCCAGATAGGACGCACATCGTGCAAGAAGGAGCCGATGTAATACACCAGCGCAAAGCCTGCCCACCCCATACTATGCAGGGCCCAGAAAAGTCTTTCGTTACTTTCAAAAAGTCGTTGCCAGCGGCTCACATAACTACCGATTTCAATATTCTTCATGCAATTATACGCATGATAAGCCGCCTACCATGGCACCTTAATCGTAACTCTAGGGGCGCTGGTCGCACCTGGTGGAAGGAGTTAACAATATAAGTGCTAATAAGCAATGTTCATTCGCTTAAGCCAATGCACCCACCACCACGCCGGACCTACGAGTAAAAAGCGTAAATCCTCTAAAAAAGACGGTTTTTTGCCCTCTATTTTATGCCCCGCAAATTGCAGTACCCACATGACCACAAACAATGCCAGGCAGAATTGCCATACACCTATACCAGCCATCTCCAGCAAACTGACCGCGCCAAAACAGGCAATGGTTAGCACTGTCATGGCGGCGCCAATAGGACCTGAAAGCGAAAAATAGTAATACAATACAGGCACCGCGATGACATGCGCCCAGGTTACCTCATATTGGGCCAGCCAATCGGGAACCGGCAACGCCCAGAGCAGGCCTAGCGTAACAAAGTAGATGCTGGGCACGGCAATGGTATGAATAATTACATTGGTGCGATTTTGATGGCTTTCACCGTAACGCGATAATAAATGTTCTATCTGACGCATAAGCTGCCTTCTGTCGTGACTTATCTTAATGCGCCGGCATTACTCGTAAAATAGGCTATATCGTTCCAGCATTGCGGTAACCGCCGATTGTGTTTGTTCGAATTGCAATCCGTAGTAGCGATAGACCTTGTCACTGGTGTGATTTTTCACTTTACTGATAATATTGACGCTTTCCCCTTCCAGTTTATAACGTAATGTTAATGCCTTGTTAAGCTCAAAAGGCGTACTTTGGTGTTTTTCTGCTATTGCCAGGCGGCAGCCCTTAGAAGACATATCCACAATAATGGCCGGTAATTGCTGCTCATCGTCAATCATAGCTTCCACCGAAATACCTAATTGACCGCGTTTTTCCGTTCTCAATCCCTGGGACTGAACTAACTGGGGAAACGACGTAATTACCATTGATAACGGCGTATGCATTAACCGTAACATTTTAACTTTAAACGCGATTACCGTACCGTTATCGCCCTCTAACACATAGCGTACAACCATAGTATTGTCGGGCAGCAATAAATCCCGCAGGGCGGCCCATTTGGCGCTCTGGGGAACCGCAAACATCATGGCATTGGGAATATCCATACCAATATAGTGGGTACGGGCGCGTTTTGGCGCGGTGGGGGTGGTTATCTGTAAATCCACCATCGCTCCGGATTGCAAAGCGCGTAGTAACGCTATGTCCTGTTCAGGTAGCATGACTCAATGATTACCTTACTCATTTTGCTAAAATAATACCTATACCTGATATAAGCATAATTTACAGGTACTGACAAAACAAACCAGGTTGGGCATCATATAGGCATCTTTTCCTATTTTGGTGTTTTATGTCTGATGTTATTAGCCACCCTTATTATGAATTAGCGGTGGGCTCTCGCAGTGAGCATTTATTCGAAGTTAGTCTGACGATTCCGGCTACCGGTCAGCCAGAAACCCGTTTGTCACTACCGGCGTGGATTCCCGGTAGCTACATGATCCGCGATTTTGCGCGTAATATTACTCAGATAGAGGCGGCTACGTGTACCGGAGAGCCGCTTGAGCTGGCGAAGCTCGACAAACAAACCTGGCAGTTTAGCTGCCCGGATGAAGCGGTTATGGTGCGCTATAGCGTATTTGCGTTTGATTTATCGGTACGCTCTGCGTTTATTAATGACCAATACGCATTTTGTAATGGGACATCAGTATTTTTGCAGGTGCAGGGGCTGGAGCAACACCCACACGCCCTCGCCATCCATGATCCCCAGTACCCTGGCTGGATCGTCGAAACCAGTATGCCTCAGGTCAATAACAGCTATCAGTGTGATAGCTATGCAGAACTGATTGATCACCCGATATTCATCGGCGAAGCCATTACGCAATCGTTTGAGGTAGAGGGCATTGAGTTTGTCATGCTGTTTAGCGGTGATGCGCCGGTAGATATCGGTCGTATCTGTGAAGATTTAACACCGGTTTGTCAACATCACCTGGATCTATTTGGTGCGCCCTATCCTACCGACCGTTATATTTTCATGACATTACTGAGCGATACTGGCTTTGGCGGGCTTGAACACCGCAGTTCCACCGCGCTACTGTATCCGCGCTTTGACTTACCCTTACCCGGGGAAACCGGCGTGCGACCAGAGGGTTATGTCACCTTTTTGAGTTTGTGTAGTCATGAGCTTTTCCACACCTGGCATGTTAAGCGCATTCGACCTGAATTAATGATAAACCCGGACCTTGGCCAGGAGGTCTATACCAATCAGTTATGGATTTACGAAGGCTTTACCAGCTTTTATGATGATTTGACCCTTGCCCGCACCGGGCTGATCACCCCGGAAAAACACCTGGAAATTGTAGGCCAGAACCTGACGCGGTTATTGCAGGGCCCGGGCCGTAAAATACAAAGTGCGGCGCAGTCCAGTTTTGATGCCTGGACCCGTTTTTACAAACAAGATGCCAACTCGGTAAACCATATTGTCAGTTACTACACCAAGGGCGGCATTATCGCAATGGGCCTGGATTTACTGATTCGCCAACAAAGCCATAACGCGTATTCGCTGGATACTGTTATGCAGCACCTGTGGCAGGATTATGGTAAGGATGAGCGGGGCACGCCAGATGATGTTATCAGCACCTTGTGTCAGCAAAAACTGGGCATTGATGTTAAGCCTTATCTTGACCAGGTAGTACACAGTACTACGGATGTGGTGCTGGACGACTGGTTAGCCGATATCGGTGTTACCCTGCATTACCGGGCCAAGAATAATGCTGCTGATAAGGGCGGCAATAATATAGGCAACAAAGGCCCCCGGCGCTGGCTGGGTGCCACAGTAAAAACGGCGCCAATGGGCGTAGTCGTTGCGCAGGTGTTTGCCGGCTCACCGGCATGTGTGGCGGGATTGCAGATTAACGATACTATCCTGGCAGCCGATGACTTTGTGGTTAACGAAAACTTACTGTTACGGATGCTTAATACCTGGGAACAAACCACGATGGTTATGACGGTTATTCGCGATGGGCGCGTGTTGACCTTGTCGCTACCGGTAGAAGATGCGGCGCAGTATGCTTGCTATTTCACTATTGACGATCGAACCCGGCTGCATCGCTGGTTGGGATTAGCCCAGGCTTAATGGACAGGCCGCAAACAGCAAGGTTGTTTGCGGTTAAGTATGGGTGGCAGCTAACAGCCTATCACGCCGTGCGTGCGGCGTGTTGCTGTATTCCTGGTAGCCCACTCTGGGCGCTAGCATCCATAGGTAGCGGGCGGTTTATAAACGGTGGTCGAGTTACCTGGCCGGAACAAGTAACGCTGGGTCCAGCCGCTGATTGTTTAAATTTAATCGCCAGTCCAAGTGCGCGCCAGTAGCGCGCCCGGTGGCGCCAATTTCACCAATTTGCTCACCCTGTTCCACCGTATCGCCTACCTTGACCCGCATTTTATTTAAATGAAGATAGGTCGTAAATACCCCCATTCCATGGTCAATAATCAATGTATTGCCAGAATAATAAAGATCCGCTGCCAGCGTTACCTTGCCGGTAGCCGGAGCCACCACCGGGGTGCCCGTGGGTGCCCCAACATCTACCCCATAGTGGGGCCGACTGGGCGTACCGTTTAGAATACGCTGGCTACCATACACACCGGTAATGGGTCCTTCAGCTGGCCAGATAAAGCCGGTAAACAGAGCGTCGCCAGCACTGATGGTCGCCCGTGCAGCCGCCACATTGGCCGCATCCTTTCGGATTCTGGCAGTAACCTCAGCCGGCGGTGAAACCATTTTCTGGTCTAGGCCGTCAATGCGCTGCGTGACATAATCCCGTTTAGCTAAATCAAGTGTCCGGGTATGCTGGCTGCCATCGGGTAACTGCCAGGCAAGCGTATGGGTCAACCCTGCATCCCGGTCAAAACCAAAAACAAATTTACCCTGGCCGTTCTGTGTCAAACGCTTACCATCAAGTGTGATCTGGCTACCCACCGGCAGCTGCGCTCTAATTAAACTGCCCTGTGTAAGTCTGCCGTTTAACACCAGTGCCTGGTCGGGATCAGTAGTCGCAGCCAGTGCCAGCGGTGTGCATAATGTAGCGCTTAACACGATTGCACTAGCCACATAGCCACGCAGCTTTGCGAGGCAGCTCAGCATACTTCGTCTCTAACCATTGCCCCTTTACCAACCCCTTCATAAGCCATTACCTGAAGGGTGCTGTCACCGCTGCGTTTTTTCTGCTCTGCAAATACAAACTGTGCCAAGCATTCCACTGTAGAATCGGTTTCGATCACTTCACAGACATTTCGGGCAATAAGCAATTCAAAATAACCTTGCGAAGACTCATAGGCGCAGCAGTAATATTCATCTGGATTATCTACCGTCCCCGTCGCTTGGCGGGCATCATATTCAATAATGTCCTGAGCGCTGATGATGTAAATATCTGCCCAACGCTGCGCCCAGTATTGTTGCGATTCCAGGCAGTCCTGACCATCAATAACGATACCAATTTTTGAACGATGGCCATGCGCTATGCGTTGGCAATTGCCATCATGCTTTTTCAAACCGTGAGTATAGTGATAGTACGGTGTTAATATTTGCTCAGCGCGTAATTTTAGCTCGATACTGGCTACATTATCCGGCAGGTGCGTGGCAATAACCTCCCGCAAATAGTTACCCACCGAGTCCATCGTGACTTCATCAGCATACACAAAAGCATAGGCTTCGGCCGGGCAAAACAGCTGAATGACACTGTGCTCGTTAGTTTCAAAGCGTACTTCTACCTGCTCATCCTGGGTACGATGAATAACCGTAGAGCCGGTATATTCCAGGGGTACCAGAAGTTTATGATCAACATATTCATCAATCAGTCGCTTCAGGTTCTTTTTCACCTTACCAAAGTCCTGAATCATACTTTCATCGTTCAGATTGCCATCCAGAACGACATCGACAATCCAGCTTTCTCCCACCATGCCCCGGCGGGGGCAAAGGTAAGAAAAGTCCATCACTGTCAGATCGTTTACAAAAAGTTGCATAGTGCCCTTACAGCCATAATTAATTGGAGCCTATTATACGCCAAGCTGCGCATAATCTCATTCATCACTGTCGCTGTGAAAACCGGCTGACTGGCGCAGCAACTGGTCTTTCAGGTTAGGTGGAATACCTTTAATTGTCAGCGTATCGCTTTGCGGATCATAAATCACCCGATCGCCCAGCAGTTTTCGCTCAAAACTTACGCTTACCCCAGCCCCGGCGCCGGTGAATTTGGCTAACTGGCGCAGCGCTGCCGGATCAGGCTGAATCGCTTTTTCCAGCGGCGTGTCCAAACTGTTAGTGAACTGTTCAAACGAATGGCTACTAGCTGAGTCTGCTGGTAAACGTCCAGACAGCTCACTTATCGACAATGACTCACCACTATCAATTTTTTCTTTGAAATAGCTTTTCACTTCATTGCGGTGCTGCTCTTGCTCTTCGCGGTTTAAGCTCTCGCCCGCCAGGTAGGCATCTACCGATGAAATGAGTTGCTTATTTTGCTGCTTAACGTCAACCAGTTCTTCACAGCCGATAAAGTCCATAAAAAAGTCGGAAACTTTGCGGCCCATGCGCCCTTTAATAAAGCTAACATAGCGTTGTTGCTCGGGCTGCACCTGTAATTGGGTTAAATCGATTCTCACCGCCAGTTGCATTTTCGCTAAATCCAGATGTTCTTTAGAGGTTAATTCCAGCGCCTGATTAACCTCAACGTGGGCGCGGGTATTTAATAATGCAATCATCAGATACTGGGTGGCTAAATACTCGTACTGACAAAAAATTAAAAATCCCGTTTCTACTGAGCCCGTCTCTATCAAAGACGTAATTAGCCGATGAGTAGCAGACAATGACAAGCTATGGAATTTATCTTCCAGATCATCCTGTCCCTGATTCTGCGCAGCAATAAACTGTCCCAGTTCGGTGGCAAAACCACTCACGTCCTTCCCTGCGGCGTCATCTTCGCCGGGCGCCTGCTCCACAAAATGACCTACACCCTTGCCTGGCTTGGAATTGAAACTGTGATTGATCTGATGCGCCAGGTGCTCAATTTCCGGCGTAACCGTCAGGCAGGCATTGCGAGGTATCGCCTGGATTTTTTCCTCTTCGTTGACAATCAGACGATGAACAACGAAGTGGTGAATCAGTGCACTCATAGTAAAAATGGCATCCTGTTGTTTATTTTTTGAAACTTAAGAAAAGGAATTAGGGGAATTATGAATGAATGATTGTTATCACTCAAACAACGATTATAATCCTTGTATCTATCTTACCATTCTTTTTATTAAAGATTTCAGCAAAAGAGGCGTAACAATGCCCCAACAGAGCCGTTACCAGAACGCGGACTTCGAAGCGCTAATGAATAAAGTTATCCAGACTCTGGATGACAACCAGGCCGATCGGGACTTATCCCTGATGGTACTGGGTAATGTCATTACGCATATTTTCCAAACCCAGGTTAAGCCAGCAGACCGGGCCGCAATGGCCGAGAAGTTTGCCGGTGTGCTGGTCAAAAGTATCAAACAATAACGCTGCCTGATCATGATTTTAGCTGAATCACCCCGTCGTCAGCGGGTTACCAAGTTAGTTAACTGGGGGCATTGGTTTGCTTTGGCCAATATTGCCATAGCGATTACTATTGCGTCGGTTTTTATCTTTTCCTCGCCCCTGCCCGATACGGTGGTTGGTACCGGTTTCTTGTTTGCAAACTGGTTTGGTCATATCAGTTTTATGACCTTCTTTGGCTTTGTTATATTTGTACTACCGCTGTGCTACCTGGCAGTGAGCCCGCGGGTGATTAAAACTGCTGCCTCGATTATTGCTGCAGTAGGTCTGGCTTCGCTGGCTTTTGATGCACTGCTGTTTAATCGTACCGGCTTTCATATCAGCTTTAACTCCGCCCCCTTGTTGAAGACCGAGGCACAAACCCAAATCAGTCAGTTCAGTATGCAAGACTGGGGTTTTCTGGCGATGTTATTTATTGTCTGGCTGGGTTTTCAGTTAGTTCTGGCTAATGCTATCTGGAAACGTATTGAACGCTTACAGAAAAAACACATTGGTACCCCGGTTTCCAGTTTCTTTATTGTGTGCTTTGTTGCCAGCCATGCTATCCATGTATGGGCAGATGCCCAGCTGTACCAGCCCATTATTAAACAGGATAATATGTTTCCGCTGTCTTATCCGGCTACGGCGAAAACCACTATGTCGCGGTATGGTCTGCTTGATTTAGCCAGCTATCAAGCGCGTAAACAACTCCAGTTTGATCCACAGATACACAAAATCACCTACCCGCTTAAGCCGGTGTATTGTTCTGTTGAGCCTGCGCACAATCTTACCCTTATTGTACAAACGGATACTGCGCCCATTGAGGCACTAAACACGCTGCCGTCACTGCGTACCCTGGATAACTATTTCTCCAGTGCCTCGTCTCTGGAGGGGTTAATTATGACGACCTTATTCGGGGTGCCGGAAATATATGAAGATACACTGGCCAAAGAAAATCCGGTAATGCTTGCGCTGCCTGTAGCGCAGGGCATGTCGGTGTCGATTCATACTGATGCGCCGCTACCCAACGCGTTACTGGAAGGGTTCCGCCAGCCAATAAGTAATGATCACAAGGGGCTTCATCTGGCTTTCTTACCGGCCACGCAAATAGATGACTACCTAAGTGAAAGCTTGCTGGCCCAAAGCGATGTGATTATCGCCCGGGGATTCAACCCTGGCAGCGAGGCGGCTAAAGGCCAACTGCATACGAATATGAACCTCAAAGGTGATATTGCCAGTACCGAAGATTTGGCTCCAACAATATTAAATGCGCTGGGCTGCGCCGCGCCGGCCAGCTTTTATTCTACCGGCCGGGACCTTACACAGCCGAACCGAAGCTGGTTGGTTAGCACCACCGGCGAAAAAGTGATTGTGATGCACGCCAACCAGCGTATAGAAGTATTAAGTAATGGTAGTTATGACATTACCGATATTACAACCGGTCAACGCAGCACAGACAATCTCAATGTTGATTTGCTGAGTACGGCGATTAAGCATCTGACCCGTTTTTCGACGCCGCAATAATGGCTGGGATCAGCGGGGTGACTGCGGCCACTGAAGAGGCGTGAAATACGTTGCTTTGGCCTAACGTTGCCTCCTGCGCAGGCGTAGCATTGATGTAGCACTGCGCAGGCAGGCCGGCGGCGGCGCCGGCTTGAATATCACGCCAGCTATCTCCTAACAGGACACTGCTGGACAATTCTGCATTTAAGTCTCTGGCTGCCGCGAGTAACATACCGGGGGCAGGCTTTCGACAATCGCATAACTGTTGATAGTTGCCCTGCGCGTGCTCAGGGTGATGCGGACAATAATAGACCGGAATATAGGGCAGGCCCTGGTCGGTAAAGGCGTTTTGCATCCACTCACACAGTGCTGCAAAATCACTCTCGCTGTAATAGCCTCGGCCGATACCCGATTGATTCGTCACAATTACTGGTAAAAAACCGGCATTAACGAACTGGTGAATAACGGTGAAAATACCCGGTATAAAGGTAAAGTCGGCGGGTTTTCCAACATATCCGGTATCGTGATTTATCACGCCGTCACGATCCAGAAAAAGCAGTTTTGGGTGTAGTTTTGGCTCACTCACTGGTGTCTACCCGCCACACTCTTACCACAAAATCAGCAGTCACCGAAGTCAACATACGGCCCATTTCGGCACGCTTATGTTCGCTTAATTTCCATACATAGGGCGTCATTCCCAATAACGCACTACAAATCGAAACATCGCTAAGATCTACTGTAAAACCTAATGCAGACTCTTCAACCAGCTGCCACGGCGCCGGTAGCAATGATGGGGCACTATGTTGCTGTGGGTTATCGTACACTTTTGCTTTAAGCTCACTAAGATGAGCCGGGCCCGGATCCACCGTAACTAATATACCTTCACTGCTAAGTACCCGACGGTACTCTTGTTCACTGCCAGGGGCAAAAACTTGTAATACAACATCCAGACTGGCATCGGCCACCGGCAAAGCAAAGGAACTGGCCACCACAAAATCGGCCTGAGGGTAACGCCTGGCGGCCATTTCAACCCCCGCTTTTGCAATATCACTGCCTGCCGCCGTGACCGGTATGCCGGCCTGCTGTAAATACGTGGCAATAAACGCCACATAGCTGCCCTCGCCGCATCCTGCGTCATACAGCTGCACTGGCGTGAGGCCCGCTGGGAGGTGTTTCACCACACATGCTCCCAAGTGTTGCATTAGCGGCATATACCCCTGGGCCAGATGGAATGCCCGGCGGGCTTGTAACATCGCTTTGTCATCGCCCGGATGACGAGATTTTTTATTCTGGACGGGGAGAAGGTTTACATATCCGCTTTTAGCCTGGTCAAAGCTATGACGGTTATCACATTGCCAGGTCGTGCCTGAGGTAGTTAAAGGATGCTGGCATAAGGGACATTGCCACATAATACATCTAACGCCTTAAAGAGCTTTCGTGCGTGCGATGCTAGCAGATTAGCCAGCAAAAACGAAGCAAAGCAAAGTGGCAAAATGCCTGGCTTCGTATTGGCTGTGTTCAGTTATAGCTTACCAAATAAGGTAAAAATACTGGAGAAGTCTTTATCCTGGTTTCCCTGCAACTGATGTAGCCGATAAAGCCCTTGCGCCGCGCTGGCCATGGGGGTGGCAGAGCCAGTAGCACCGGCAGCGTCCATAGCCAGACTAAGATCCTTATTCATTAATTTCACCATAAAACCACCCGCGTAGTCGTTACTACTTGGTACATTAGCCATGACCTCAGGGCAGGGATTGTATTTTTGTAAGGTCCAGTTACATCCTGAGCTTTGCAGCATGATGTCGCTAACTACCTTGGGATCCAGACCATTGGCAATCGCCAGCTGTAATGCCTCGCTGGTGCCGGCCATCAATACGGCCAGTAGCATGTTATTGCATATTTTGGCTATTTGCCCTGCTCCCATGGGGCCGGCATGGAATAGGTTTTTACCCATGCACGCCAGTATTGGCCGGGCCCGTTCGATTGCTGTGTCATGCCCGCCCATAATAAAGGTTAATGTACCGGCGGCAGCGCCAGCCGTGCCGCCCGAAACCGGGGCATCAACAAACTGATGACCAGCCTGCTCTACCGCTTCACCCACCAGTTTAGCGGTACTGGCATCAATAGTACTGGAGTCAATAAATAAGGTGTCGGGACGGGCCTGGGCAATGATACCGGTATCCGATAGATAGAGGCTTTTAACATGCGCGGCAGCCGGTAGCATACTGATAACAATATCTGCCTGACGCACGGCTTGCCTAGCGTCAGTTGCGGCAGTAGCGCCCTTGTCACATGCCCGCTGAACCGCTTCGGGTACAAGGTCAAACACCACCACATCTAACTGATGGCTGAGCAGATTATCTACCATGGGTGCCCCCATGTTGCCTAAGCCAATAAAGGCTATTTTCTTAGATGTTATATCCATGCTTATGCTCCTAAATCAGCCAGGGGATGTTGCTGAACATCCCATATATCAGCAAAAAAGTGATTTACCACCGTGGCAGGAACGGCGTCGATGGCAGGGTATTTCCAGGCAGGTTGATTGTCTTTATCAATCAATAATGCCCTCACCCCTTCCTGCAGCTCGCCAAATTCTCCGCAGCGACAAGACATCGTCATTTCCATTTTAAAACAGTCAGCCAAGGACATGGAGGCACCGCGTTGAATTTGTTCAAAAACCAAATGGGTGGTAATCGGCGAGCCTTTTTCCAAGGTTTGCTGGGCCCGTTGCAGCCACTTATCGGCGGTACTGTCTAAGGACAAAATCTGCTTTGCTATCACGCTAACATCGTCGGCCTGACACGCCAGGTTAATCGCCTCAAGATGCTCTTCTACCTGCCCGTCGATACGTTCATCGATAGCCACATTGTGTTGGCCAATCAGTGCGCTAAGCTGGTCATGAGCGGTCAGCGGGCTGAACACGGTGCGCTGCAGCGCGTCAAGCACCTGCTGTTTAGCTAATGTATCGCAGTAATAATCAGCCAGGGTTAAAAAGCAGGCGTCAGTTGCATTAATGCTGGCTCCGGTAAGGCCTAAGAATAAGCCGCTATGCCCCGGTAACCGCGGAAGAAAATAACTGCCTCCGACATCCGGGTATAAGCCAATTGTGATCTCTGGCATCGCCAGTCTGGAAGCTGGCGTAACCACACGGTGGGACGCGCCATTCAGCAGCCCCATTCCCCCTCCCATCACAATACCATGGCCCCACACCACGACAGGTTTTGGAAATGTATGAATTAGGTGGTCAAGCCGATACTCCAGGGCGAAAAAACGCTGGATAAAGTCAGGCACTTCGCCGGGCGCCTGTTGCATTGCCCGGTACATGGATACTATGTCGCCCCCTGCGCAAAACGCTTTATCACCTGCAGCATCAATAAATACCAGCACAACCTCTTCACGGTGCGCAAACTCGGTTAATGACGTCAGCATTATTTGCGCCATGGTTAAGTCCAGCGCATTAAGCGAGGCCGGCTTGTTTAACGTAAGTTGCCCGGCAATTTTGCCGTCCGGTAAAGGAATTTCAGTAACCTGAACTGGGGCCATGGCATTATCTTGCTGCATATTATCTCCTTGCTACCACTTATAGTATTTCCCGCTCATCAGCCAGCAAACGCCGACCGATAATCAGCCGCATAATTTCATTGGTGCCTTCCAGTATCTGGTGCACTCGCACATCGCGCATATGTCGCTCCAGCGGGTATTCTTTGATATAGCCATAACCGCCATGCAATTGCAGTGCTTCGTTACATACGCTAAACCCGACATCAGTAGCAAACCGCTTGGCCATGGCGCAATAGGTCGTCCGGTCGGTATCGTTATTGTCGAGTTTAAATGCAGCCAGGCGCACCAGATGACGGGCAGCGACCAGCTCGGTAGCCATATCTGCCAGTTTAAACTGCAATGCCTGAAAAGCGGCTAACGGCTTGCCAAACTGCTCGCGTTCCTGCATGTAATTGCGAGCAGTATTTAAAGCTTGTTGTGCCGTACCGATAGAACAGGTGGCAATATTAATCCGGCCGCCATCAAGGCCCTGCATCGCCATTTTGAAACCGTCTCCGGGTTCACCTAACAGCCAGGCTCGTTCTACCTTCACATCTTCAAATGTGATCATGCGGGTTGGCTGGGCGTTCCAGCCCATTTTTTCTTCCGCCTTACCGTAAATCACCCCCTCACAATCCGCCGGTACGGCAAAAGCAGACACCCCGGCAGCGCCCTCGCCCCCTGTGCGCGCCATGACTACCAAAACATCGGTACTGCCCGCCCCGGAGATAAACACTTTTGCCCCATTAAGTATAAAACCATCGGCGGTGGCGGTGGCGGTGGTTTTTAACGATGCCGCGTCAGAGCCGGCACCCGGCTCAGTCAAGCAATAGGACGCCAGCTTTTCGCCCGTAACTAAGTGTGGGCACCACATCGCTTTGGCTGTCGTACTGCCCCAGGTGGCGATCATCAAGGTCGCCATGTTATGGATTGTTAACATGGCGGTGGTAGTGGTACACCCCATAGCCAGCTGCTCAAAGATAATTGCTGCATCAAGGCGGGATAAGCCCAGGCCTCCTTCAGTTTCAGGCGTATACAAACCACAGAAACCGAGTTCTCCGGCCTGCCGAATCTCAGCGACGGGAAAGTGGTGTTCTCTATCCCAACGGGCGGCATGGGGATAAAGAACCTGTTGGGCAAACTGCTTTGCGGTTTCGGCAAAGGCTTGTTGGTCTTCACTAAGCGTAAAATCCATAATAACCTCCGGTTAAGAGAGCGAGATGGTCATGTTCGGGCCGCCGGGAATGTCATTTTCTAGCCAGCGCGCGGTAATGGTTTTGGTTTCAGTGTAAAACCGGATAGCCTGCTTTCCGTAAGCATGCAGGTCCCCATAAAATGAATTTTTCCAGCCGGTAAAAGAAAAGAAGGGCAATGGCACCGGAATCGGTACGTTTATTCCTACCTGCCCCACTTCGACTTCCCGCTGATACTTTCTGGCGGCAGCGCCGCTATTGGTGAAAATAGACGTACCATTGCCATAGGGATTGTTATTTACCAGGGTTAGCGCATCTTCCAATGACCCTGCTGCCATCGTACATAATACCGGCCCGAAGATTTCCTGCTGATAGATATCCATCTGGTCCGTTACATCGGCAAAAACCGTTGGCCCAACCCAGTTACCCTGTTCGTAGCCGGCCACCTGACACTCACTGCCATCGACCAGACAGCGCGCGCCCTGCTCTTTACCGCTTTGAATAAAACCCAGTACCCGCTGCTTCGCTGCCGGACTGATAAGTGGGCCAAAGCCGGCTTTTTTGTCGTCCCATACGCCGGGTTTCACTTGCGCAATACGTTCGGCAAGCTCGGGGATCCATTGCTGCGACTCACCGACAAATACCGCTACCGATATCGCCATACAGCGCTGGCCAGCTGCGCCCACTGAGGCGCCGACCAAATTGTTCAGCACATGCTCTTTATTAGCGTCAGGCATAATAACAGTGTGGTTTTTCGCCCCGGCAAAACATTGTGCGCGTTTCATATTCGCGGTTGCTGTGCGGTAAATATGCTGGCCAACCGGTACTGACCCCACAAAGGAAACTGCCTTAATTAAAGGATGGGTAAGTAGCGGTTCCACCTGCTCTTTGCCGCCGTGGATAACATTGAGCACCCCGGCCGGCGCGCCCGCTTCTATAAACAGTTCAGCCAAGCGCATCGGCGTCATTGGATCTTGCTCAGAAGGCTTAAGAATAAAGGTATTGCCGCAAGCTATTGCTAAAGGGAACATCCACAACGGAATCATCGCAGGGAAGTTAAAAGGAGTAATGCCGACACACACACCCAAAGGTTGAATATGACTATAGGTGTCAATATTGCGAGCCACATTTTCTACTGTTTCACCCATCATCATGGACGGCACATTCATCGCCTGTTCAACCACCTCGATGCCACGCCATACATCGCCCATGGCATCATCAATGGTTTTGCCGGTTTCCTGCGCCAGGGTTTCAGCAATACTGCGCTGATGCTCTTTTAGCAAGGCCTGATAGCGCATCATAACCCGCGCCCGCTCGGTTACCGGTACGTCTTTCCAGGTGTCGAAAGCACGCTGCGCGCTCATGATAGCCTGTTCTATTTCCTGTTCTGTTGCACAGGGAACCTGAGCGATAACCTGGTTATTTGCCGGGTTGGTCACATCAATAAACTGTGTGCTGGAAGACGCCTGCATTTCGCCGTTAATGAGTAGGGATACCTGATGCATAATAAATTGTCCTGAGAATCGATGCGTATACCGACAACATAACGCCACCTTACCTTCACGTAAACGTAAAGCTTTAACCTGACGTTATTTATATGTAAAGAATGTGTGACATTTATCATGCGACAGTCTATTGATAGGATCAATGGCCGTTAGCGAATTTATTTTGTCATCAATAATGACGTACTGGCAGGTCGTTGTTATGCTTAAACAACCTATACCCAATGCCTTCCCTGATTACCGAACAGGTGTGTTTAGATGTCCTATCGCCTCGCCATTGTTGAAGATAACGCCAGCGCCCGGGCTACCCTACGCAGCCATTTGCTTAGCTTGGGGTTATTTGACATCAGCAGCTTCAGTAATGGTAATGAGCTTAAAAGTGCCTTACGCAAGCAGAATTTTGAAATCCTGTTACTTGATTTTCATCTTGGCGAAGGCCGAAATGGCGTGGAGTGGCTACAACTGTTACGCAATGAGCAGTTCATAAAACCCAGTACGGGGATTATTTTTATTACCTGTGATCGCCTGCCCCAAACGATTGGCCAGATTATTGATTGCCAACCCGACTTGCTACTTATCAAACCCTATAATATGCATAGTCTGTCCCGTGGACTAAAACATTATGTGGCGTACCGGGGGTTTGTGCGTGATGCATTATATGCACTGGATAAAGACGATACTGAACAAGCGCTTTCTTTGTTACAACGGCAATTGGAAAGTACTGTTCCGCCGCGCTTGCGCAACGACATTTTGAAGCTCAAAGCGCAACTCCTGTTCGATATTGGCAATATTCCCCGGGCCCGGGCATTGTACGATACTATTTTGCTTGAATCAGACAAAGTGTTGTGGGCCCAGTGGGGCAAAGTAAAGTGTCATTATGTGGAAGGTAACTGGTTTGCCTGCAAAGATGCGCTTAGCGAAATGGTTTCCTCTCAACTGGCACGTGACAAAGCTTTCGAATGGCTGGCGGGGTTATGTTTCGAACAGGAAGCTTACTCTCAGGCCGAGTTTTATCTTGACCATATTAAAACCAGTGCACTGAGTGTACCTGCCACACGCCTGAAATCCTTAACCTATCAAAAACAACATCGCATCATTGAAGGTATCGAGCTGCTACAGAAAAAACGTGACGCCAACCAAAGTGCCCGGGACAAGTTTCACGAATTTACCTTCGAGTTAGCTGAGTTTTATTTATCTATCGCCGAACAGCAGCCATTGACCAACCGGATAGAAAGCCTGAGCCAGGCGCGTAAGCTTATCGGGATTGCCGGGCGCACCTTAAGCGACCCACAATCAGTGCAAAAGCGTGACGTATTAATGGCCTATACCGCGCTGCTGAACAATCAGTCAGATAAAGCCGCAGAACTTATGCAAGGAGATAGTACGCTGCAGTTTCAGCGTACCGATGCCGGCACGCTGGTTACCGCAGCAAAAGTATACGGTGGTGTAGGTCAGCCCGAAAAAGCACGCGAAATGCTGGCCCTGGCACATGCTCGTAACCAAACTAATCTTGATTTATCTGATCAGATTACACATCAACAAAGCCTGACATTGACCGAACAAAAAATGGGGCTGGCGGCAGAGCAGGCCTTTGAACTAAATGACACCGGTACGCGCCTGTTTGTGCAACAGCAATACCTGCAAGCGATGTACTATTTCTACCAAGCATATCGCTTGCTTCCTGGTACGGCGGCCTTTGGCCTGAACCTGTTGCAATGTATGGTACAGGCCAATCATCCCGCCTACCGCACTTTTACCGTGGTTGCCTTACTGGAGAACATGAGTGAGGCGGCACTATCAGGGAATAACCAACAGCGCCTTGCCCAGTTACGTCAAAAAGTAGCGGAAAATAAGCACCTGTACGCATCGGCTAAGGTCCTTGATATAGCAGACACAGATACCTCCACTGAGCCCGCCCACCCAGTTAAGACTGATTCAGCCGGGTCAGCAAGCTAGAGGTATCCCAGCGATGTCCCCCGGCCTTTTGTACATCGGCGTAATATTGGTCTACCAATGCCGTCAGGGCCAGTGTCGAACCATTCCGGCGGGCCTCTTCCAGGGCGATAGATAAGTCCTTGCGCATCCAGTCAACCGCAAAGCCAAAATCATACTGATTCGCCAGCATCGTCGTCGCGCGGTTGTCCATTTGCCATGATTGCGCAGCGCCTTTACTGATCACCTGAATCACCTGCTCACAATCCAGGCCGGCCTGCTGCCCAAAATGTAGCGCCTCAGCTAAGCCTTGGACAATACCGGCAATACAAATCTGGTTCATCATTTTAGCCAGCTGACCAGAGCCAGCTGGTCCTAAACGCTGGGCATGGCGGGCATAGCTGTTAATAACGGGTAATACCTTGGCAAAAGCGCTTTCATCCCCCCCTGCCATTACCGTCAGCTGACCATTCTGTGCTCCCGCCTGGCCGCCAGATACCGGCGCATCGATAAACGCAATATTTTGCTGCGCACAGGTTTGCTCCAGTTCCCGCGCCAGCTCAGCAGAGGCGGTAGTATGGTCCACCAGGGTGGCGCCGCTGGGCAGGGTTTGCAGTACCTGGGCGGTAACACTACGCACGTCGTCATCATTGCCTACACACATAAACACGATGTCGGCCTGGGCCACTGCTTCCGCTACGGTGGCGGCAGCGTGCCCGGCATATTCTTCACACCAGGCCTGCGCTTTGGCAGTGGTGCGGTTGTATACTGTGACCGTATAACCGGCATTGGCCAGATGCCCCGCCATTGGATAACCCATCACCCCTAACCCCAGAAAACTTACATTTTGAACCGTCATTGTTCACCTTTTAGTTGTGTAAACCCCAGTCATTAGGGCGTATGCTAGTCATCTGAACGCTAAAGCATTATTTGCCACTTGCCCGTTCATGCGTTTCATTGACGGCGAGTCGCCATAAGGACAGCAAGTAACCGTGACCACAGTGTATGATTTTTCGGCCCGATTAAACAACACAGAGCAGCATGAGCTGGCGCATTATCACGATAAGGTTCTGCTCATTGTAAATACGGCCAGCCAGTGCGGCTTTACCGGCCAGTATGCGGGGCTGGAGCAGCTTTATCGGCAATATTGTGCCCGCGGTCTGGTGGTACTGGGGTTTCCGTGTAACCAGTTCCGCCAGCAAGAGCCTGGCAGCGATCAACAAATTGCCACCTTTTGCCAAACACATTACGACATCAGTTTTCCGCTGTTTAGCAAAATTGAGGTTAACGGCGCCCATGCCCATCCGCTATTTCGCTACTTAAAACATCAGGCCCCCGGATTATTTGGCACCACTGCGATAAAGTGGAATTTCACCAAGTTTCTGGTAAACCGCCAGGGTCACGCCGTGCAGCGTTTTGGCCCACCGGCTAAACCTGATACGCTTACCCAAGCCATTGAACAATTATTGTAAGGCGTTCGCTTATGCCCGTAAATGTTGCTGTTTTTAGTGCCCAGCCCTACGACGAAGCCTCTTTAACGGCTGCCGCTGCCGACAAATCCGTCGCCCTGACCTTTTTCCCACCAGCGCTTACCCAACAGACCTGTGCTATGGCCAAAGGCTTTTCGGTGGTGTGTGTATTTGTTAATGATACGCTGGATGCCGAGGTAATAAGTACTCTGCATGCATTGGGAGTAAAGCATATTGCGTTACGATGTGCGGGTTACAATAATGTCGACCTGGCGTGCGCCCAGGCACATAATATAGCGGTTTCGCGGGTACCGGCTTATTCCCCGGAAACGGTTGCAGAGCATACCTTAGCGCTGATATTAACGTTAAATCGTAAAACCCATCATGCCTATAACCGGGTTAGAGAAGGTAATTTTTCTCTTAATGGATTACTCGGCTTTACCTTGCATAATAAAACCGTTGGCGTGGTAGGAACAGGCGAAATAGGTCTGGCAGTGGTGCGTATACTGCGGGGTTTTGGGTGTCGGGTGTTATGTTGCGACCCCCAGAAAAACCCAGCGGTCGAGTCACTGGGTGGCGAATATGTATCGGCCGACGTGCTTTTTGATCGCAGTCAGATTATTACCCTCCATTGCCCCTTAACTGAACATACCGCCCACTTTATCGACGCAGATGCTATCGCAAAGATGCAAAAGGGCGTCATGCTTATCAATACCTCGCGGGGCGCTATTGTAGATACCCGTGCGGCCATCGATGGATTAAAGCAAAAGAAAATTGGTGCATTAGGCATAGATGTGTATGAGCAAGAGGCCGGCTTATTCTTCACCGACCGCTCGTTACAGATTATTGATGATGATGTATTTGAACGTTTATTAACCTTCCCCAATGTGCTCATAACCGGCCACCAGGGGTTTTTCACCCAGGAAGCTTTAACTGAGATTGCCAACACCACCATCAACAATATTGAGGATTTTGCCCACCAGCGGGCAACGCAAAAGCGCTTTTTGCTGTCGTAAGCGACGTTTAATCTGCCGGCTTGTCAGGCTTTCGCAACATCAGATGAAAGTACTTGCCCAACCAGCAAAAAGGCGCTTGCTGGCCGTATTGTCGCTCTAAGGCTAACAGTTGGGCAAACACCTCATCATTATCTGGCTTGTGCTGCATATAATCATGAAAACACCGAATTCCGCTTTGCGCCGCAATCTCGAAGCCGGCTTGCGTTACGTGGTGTATCACCTCCCGCGGAGCCAGGGCATTATCCGGGTTTAACCGAACCTGATTTTTTACTTTCATGCCCCGGGCAATGTAATCAAAATTCCCATATACCGCGTTTTGAAACAGCGCTGCATCGCGATTAAAAAAACTGACACTTAGTACACTACCCGGGCGCATCTGCTGGCTCAGACGGGTTAGTGTAGCCAACGGATCGGCTAACCATTCCAGTACAGCATGACATACCACCATGTCGTAATCAGCAAGATTATCAATACTTTGTAAGGTCTCCTGCGCTATCTTCGCCTGGGGATAGTCCACTAATAACTCGCGGGCCAGGGCAAGCACATCTTCAGAAGCATCGGTAAGGGTAACATTGTGCCCCAATGCTAAAAGCGCCCGCGCCATGATACCGGTGCCTCCCCCAAGTTCGATAATATGCTGAGGGCCTCCCTCCAGAAAGGGCTGCATCGCCTCAAGTAGCAAAAGGTGGCGGAGCTTACCTTTAGTGGTACCGTAAATATTACGCGCAAATTTATCCGCTATCCCATTAAAGTAGCGATCAGTTTCCTTCATTCAGATAAGCTCATGCAGGGTTGTCGATATCAATAAAGCGTACATCCAAACCAAGTTCACGGGCGAGGTAGTCGCCTACCGCTTTGGCCCCGTAGCGTTCAGTGGCATGATGTCCGCACGCAAAGTAATGAATGTCTTGCTCGCGGGCACTGTGAATAGTCTGTTCAGACACTTCGCCACTGATAAAAGCATCCATACCCGCAGCCGCCGCCTGATCAATAAAGCCTTGCCCGCCCCCACTGCACCAAGCTACATGTTGAATAAGTTTGTTGCTATCGCCTTCTACCAGCGGGGTACGGCCCAGTACCTGCGAAATTTTTTCCGTTAACGCTTGCTGGGTCACGGGCTCGGCTAAAGTTGCTTTAAATACAATCCCGTTGGGGGCGATGTCTGTCAATGGTTGGCTGTTAACCAGGCCCAATAACGAACCCAGTTGCGCATTATTGCCCAGTTCGGGGTGGATATCGATGGGCAGGTGATAGGCATACAGATTAATGTCGTTGGTTAACAATGCTTTAAGACGCCGCTGCTTCATACCAGTGACCACCGCGGGCTCACCCTTCCAAAAATAGCCATGATGAACCAGGATGGCATCTGCCTGATGCTCTATGGCGGCATCAATAAGTCGCTGAGAGGCAGTGACACCGGTAACAATAGTCTTAATTCTTAGCTTGCCTTCCACTTGCAAACCATTTGGACAGTAATCTTTCACCTCATTAGGTTTAAGCAGGTTATCCAGTACATTTAATAGTTCCAGACGAGATATCATATTAGCAGGCACCTATTACGTAACATAAAAATGATGGGGCAGAGTCTATCACCAACCGGTAAAAATACCGATAGCGGGATAACCTACGAGGCCTACCAAGCCACGCAATTAAGGCTCGGCCTGTTTAGATACAGGCAAGGGGCATTACTAGAAGACATACTTACAAGGGGTGGAGAGTAAGGATAGCTAGAAGGTATGGCTAGGGGGTACGACCAGAAGAGATAGCCGGGCAATATACCGGTAGCCGCCACTTTGTTAGCTGAACGGAGACAGCGCTTTGATAAGTCTATGGCGAAGGCGCCACCGCATGACGACCCGCGGATAAACCCTTCGCACACTGTTTGATAAATAACAGCTGATCAGGGTTAAACACAACGTTATCTGCCACTTTTCATTATAGCGCTTAACCAAACCTGACAGGCTGCTTAGTACGTGAAGCGGTCGTTGGCTCATTGCATTTAAGTGAAATAACGAGTTAGCAACGACACGAGCGTATTAATAAGCGAGGCTAATTATTTATCTAATCAGGCTGCGTCGCTCCCATATTCAAGAAAACGACCCAATCGCTCGTTTTTTCTCTTCAGCACTTTATCTAGATTGCCTGCTTTCCTTTATATAGCAATATGATAGCTAGTTTGGTATTAATAGTGAAAGTATCAAAGCGAGCGATGCGTTGGCAGAAAAACGCGCAAATCGCGCTATATTAAATTGTTATGAGTAAAAAATGAATCCGAAACACCCCAAATATATAGGTATTATTCTCGGCGTCCTTTACGGGTTATCGCTCAGGCTTTTATGGGAAGTCGAAGCTCTTCGAGATGTCGGAGGGTTAGTGACGGTCTCATTCATGTTTTTTGTACCGTTTGTGATTGGATTTATACGCATACACTTTGAGTGCAAAGTTACTGTTGACCTCTCCGTAGGAAAAATGATTACCATATCTTGGCAGCCAATTTTCTTTTTCCTATTAGCTACCGTAGTGACTCTATTAGAGGGAAGCATATGTATTGCAATGGCGTTGCCCGCGTTTATGTTCTTTTCTAGCTTAGGTGGTGTCGCAGCAGGGTATATCAATCGATATATTGCTAGCAAAAGAAATACTACGTTAATGTCTGTGGCATTGTTTCCAATCTTGATAGCTCCTATCGAAATTAATTATTTGGAACTCTCAAAAACCTACACAGTTGAAAACACGATAACTATTTCCGCCCCGCCAAGTGTTGTATGGAATCAGCTTGGCCAAGTAACCGATATAGAGCCAGAAGAACTAGGAGTATCTCTTACTTCATTAATCGGTGTGCCAAGACCGGTTAGGGCTAGTATGAGTGCTGATGGAGTTGGCGCTGTAAGAACTAGTGAGTGGGAAAAGGGTGTTTTATTTCGAGAGGTCATAACATCTTGGGAGCCTGGCAAAAAAATGACTTACTCATTCGATATCGACCCAGAAGTAATCCCAGATCATGCTTTAGATAAGCACGTGAAACTCGGCGGCGAATACTTCTCACCCTTAGCAGGCGGGTATTACCTTTCGGAAGACGGCTCAGGTAATACTGTCTTAACACTAAGAACTCGATTGATTGACAATACCAACTTTGGTGTCTATTCACGCATCTGGGGGGAATTGATCTTCCAAGATTTTCATAATTCGTTGCTAAAACTTATGAAATCTAGAGCTGAGAAATATACTCATAACAAATCAATCAACTACGCGCCTTTGGCGCCGGACGCGCTAACGCGCGCCGGTTATTGAGGCGTTATACTTTTTAATCCAGTAACAAGCATGAGGCTATTTAATGAAGTGTGTGAAGCTAAATGAAATTGAAGTCCAACCAACAAAAATAGTGTGCGTTGGAAGAAATTATGTAGAGCACATTAAAG
>PYVY01000011.1 GCA_003056425.1 Alteromonas indica | reverse complement strand
TCGATCAACTGCTTGTATCTCATGGTAACTACTCATGTTTTTTGGCGATTACAGAGTACCACCAACAGGCAGTTGATCTCTTCTCACCGTTTAACCATGAGTGGTGCACTTATTATCTGAAATCGGGCTACTGCCGCTAAATCAAGCTTACCCCAATCAAGAAGATTCATTCTGAAGCCTTTTAAAGAATCGGGTTTAGATTCGCCTATTCCTCGGTAGTCAAATGTAATCGTTTCAAATCCTCGATCACTGGCAAAATTCGCAAACCTACGATAGAACCCTTGAGGGACACCAGTTGCTCCGGCAACTATTACCCTCCCTTTTAAACTACATTTAGCCTCAAACTTATTACCTTTGAGTCGATAATTGTCGCTAGTAACATATTGAACTGCCTTCATTGCCCACCAAATTATAACGAGTGTCTTAATTGTTTTTCGATGCTATCCTATAACAAGTGTTATAACAAGAGAGATTTTCATGAGTAAGAATTCGGCTGAAAATAGGAAGCGCGTCATTGAGACTGCTGCAACAATATTATCTACGAGAGGATTAAAAGGAGTAAGTATCCGTGAGGTATCTAAATTAGCGAATGCTCCACTTGGCTCTACTTATCACCACTTTCCTGATGGTAAAGTGCAGATAGTTACCGAGGCGATAGAGTGGGCAGGTGAGCAGGCAGCCATCACAATGAAAAACTGTCTGACTAGTGACGCAAAAAATGGTTTATTGTTATTTCTTCAGCAATGGTATGAACGCGTGCGTTCTTCTGCGTTTAGGCAAGGGTGCCCTATTGTTGCTGCGGCAATTGAAGCCTCACAAAATGAACACGAAGAACATGTGAGAACGGCTATAGCAGATGTATTTGGACGTTGGCAGAAAATCCTTATTGAGCATTTCTTGTCGCAAGGTAAAACTGTAGAGTATTCAAAGTCGCTCGCTCTCACAACCATTTCCTGTATAGAAGGGGCCGTGATACTCTGCCGAGGTTATCAAAATATGGAGCCCTTCGACGCTATTATCAACACACTTCCTCTAATAATTAGTAGTGATTAAAAATTATTTAAGAGATATTTTTAAAACTTTTCGGAGAATGGCCGCAGATCAAGTTCATGAGTCCACGTTGACATTTCTTGGTTATACAAGTAAAGATAGGCAGAAGCTATAGCATCGGTAGAGAGCGAGCCATCCAGTCCGCGTTCGTTTAATAGTTTTTGTCCTATTCCATCACCATATTCTGCTAGACGTGTTCCATTGATGATGCCGTCGATAATCGTGTGAACAACATGAATCCCTTTAGGCCCGAATTCTTTGGCTAACGATTGTGACAAAGTACGAAGTCCTGACTTACTGCTAGCGAACGCAGAATATCCGGCGTTACCGCGAGTAGAAGCCGTTGCGCCAGTATAAATCAATGTACCGCGGTTATTAGGCAGCATTCTTGAAATAGCTTGTTGAGAGACCAATGCAGCGGTCAGCCAATTGGTGTGCCACATTTTTCTAAGATATTCTGGCTTCATTTCCAGAAAGTTTTTCGGAATATTTGGCTCGGCAGCATTATAAACCAACAAGTCACATAGCATATCTTTATCGTCTACAGCTTCAAATATCTCCTCTATTTTTTCTTCATTAGAAACGTCTGATACCAACGTAAAAAACTTCCCTTTACAATCCAATTGAGCCAAATCCTGTGACAAGCTATCAAGTTTTTCCTGAGAACGTCCTACTGCAATTACATTTACACCAGACTGAAGCAAACTCGCGCACAAAGCTCCTCCAACACCGTTTCTATATCCAACGCCTACTATTAAAGCGAGCTTATTATTCATGTATAAAATCCAGTAAGTATTTATTGCACCACTCCTATTAGTATTGCACCCCGCGATAAATATAACAACTGTTATAATTATAGAGGGTTATCATAAAACACCATTTCTCATCTAGTTAAGGCCTTAATATAATGAAATAAGTTTCCAATTCTTTTTGGGTTTATTCTATTTTTTCTGTTAATCAGCAAGGTTCTCTGTCACTCTGGAACATTCTTGTAGCTTTATCATTTTTCTTGGATATCAGTTTTTTGCAACCTTCAAAATAGTGTGACTATCTGTAACTAACCGTCCGCTTCACGTTGTGGATTCAATTGATGAATGCAACACATAGGTTAAATGGTTTAGCTGGTGTTCAAGCTCTTATGAGTCAACGACAGGAAATGTCACAGAGCTGCTTGCCAGGTCAGATAAGGCTCTTTTTATAAGTATCCGATCGAGTTTAGCCAAATCCAACTTATTATTGGTACATCCCTTGTCTTAGCAAGTAATAGAGAAAAATGAATGCCTATCCGGCAACCTTCAATACGGAATGGGCGAATATAAGCGCGTATTTTAATTCGACTACCGCAAAAACAGTACCATTACACAGGTGCTTTACCGAGAGCTTTAGTTAGAATGCAATAAAGTTGACTGGAGGCATCTATGGACAGTAATGAATTGAGAAGTGAACTACTAGAAGCGAATCAACGCATTGACAAGGTAGAGGTTTTGCTACGCAATCTTCTTTGTCTCAGAAATCTAGATGAGGATAGGTTTACTATCCCACACCTTGATTTGGTGGTAACGCTTTAGACAGCGGTGAATCTGCTATCGAAGTGAAAAAGATGCGCGAAGCGCATGGAGCGAGGAACGACTGGAAGGAGTCGCCGCAGCGGTTACCACGCCTCGATGTTTATCCATCTGAGATTGCTGATGCGGCATCATCATTTCTTGCTACATCAACTATCGCCACAGCCATCCCTGCTAAACGCTTTTAAGAAATCACATCTATCATATAAAAAACGTACACACTATTATACATAGTGTGTACGTTTAAAGTAGAAGTCTTAAGCTATATTAGTCAAGATCTGCCACTCACTCACTCGCGAATGTACATGGTTTTTCCTCTTTACTCCACTTGGCGGGCATTTTTGTAGGTAACGAAAAAAAAATAACCTAACTTACACCGATGGCAGGGCAATAATGATATAGCCTGATCTTTGGAAAAACTCTGCCTGGAAAAACGCTGCCGATATATTGCTTACAGGCTAAAGCAGCAAGAGCTGAGCGCTACCTGCTGATGCAAAACGCTCCTGCGTTACTAAAATAATGAATACACACGGCTCGGGAGGAGGCGACATTCCATCCTGGGAGGTACAAAACAGATACCCTTAACTATACCAAACAAATAACCTGTTGAGGCCAGTAACCCGTTCGGGTAATTGTTGTGCAGTGGGACGTTGTTTTGCCCGGCGACAAGCTATATCAGGGTATCGAGCTTATCGCCAAAAACATCCCAGCCGGCTGGCTTTTTACCCTGTAAAACATAAGAGTATGCAATGAGCTCAGCAATAACATAATACAATGACTCAGGTATTTCCTGGCCCAAGTCCAGCGTGTTTAAAATATCGCTAAGGTAAGGGTCTTCATGCACCAGTATGCCAGATGCCTTCGCCAGCTCGATAATCTCCTGCGCAAGATCGCCATGACCTTTTGCCACTACCTTGGGCGCATCGGCTTTATTCTGACTGGCATATTTCAGCCCTATGG
Organism: Alteromonas indica; assembly: GCA_003056425.1. Taxonomy (GTDB): domain Bacteria; phylum Pseudomonadota; class Gammaproteobacteria; order Enterobacterales; family Alteromonadaceae; genus Alteromonas; species Alteromonas indica. Next base: position 161,476 of record PYVY01000011.1, on the reverse strand, counting down.
CTTTTTTCACTGGTTTTTTCATACGCGGGTCTCAAAAAGCTGGTAAGGCCGTTTGGCTAAGTGCTCGGGAATTTTGCCCCGTTGCACACTGCTTTTATCAACATGCAGGCCAAGGGTTTCCAACCGCTTGATTAGAAAGGGTAAGGTATCTGCAACCGTGCACAAAAGCACGTCTGTGGAGGTATATAAATTTATGGTCACGGTGTCATGGTGAATGGTTGATTTGGCCAGCAATTGGCCGCGCTCCGCGATATCCAGTTTCATGGTGAGCTGCCAGTTTCGCGTTTTACCCGCGTTGTCGGCCTCGTCCTGGGTGGGATCGTCTTCGCGTTTTATTAATACCTCTGGCGCCGTTTTGTTATGTGAAGCGAAGGGTAAGATAAAATAAAACTGTTCCTGCCCCTGTAAACGCGCTTCGGCATTGGTTAATTTAGTTACCTGATGGTTGGCCAGTAGTGTTTTTATTGCCTCAGAAAGCCCGCCCTGGCGATCGACACTGGCTAATTCCTGACCGGCTCTCATCGCTGCAGCGCTAAAGGCGGGGTTGGTCGAACCGGCTCCGCCAGTAGTACTGGCAGCCATTGCCTGGGCGGTTTCAGTTCTGACCACCGCAGCCTGGCTAGCAGCCTTACCGGTAAGGGTTAATTGCAACAAGCTAACTAACGCAGTAACAAAATTAGTGGGCGTGGACGATGCGCTAAGGCTGGCTGGTGTAACGGGCAGGCTGGTAGCGCTAAATAGCGCCTGTAACTGGTTTATTGAGGGTTGCGACTGCACAGAAGACGGCGAAGGCTGGCCCTTGCTATCCATTGCTGCAGTCGTGTCGGGCGACGTTTTTAGCAGTTGTTCATATTGGCTGAAAAGCTGCCTGGTTTGAATGTCGCTGCTGTTGGCTGGCCCCTTCAATAGGTTAAAAAGCTGATTTAACGCCTGATTGGTAGAGCCGGTATCAGCCAGAAGCCGTCTTGCTAATAGAGGAATTTGCTGTTGCAGCGTATTAGCCTGCTCTCGGGTCAGGTGCAGCCCTTGCAGGCGGGGCTCAGTAGCTAGCGCATCAGCCGTAGCCGTACCAGCGGTAGCGGTTTGACCCTGTTGTGCATGCAATGTGGGCAGTTGTTGTTCGAGCTGCTTGGAAATTGAGGTGGTGGGCAGGGCGGCGAAACTTCCCTCTGGGGTGCGTAATAAAGCGCTTGGTTGCCAACTCGGGTAGCTAACAGAAACCGTGTTATTCATTAAGGAGAGGCTCAGCGGCCCTTTGGCAATTGCCGCGCTCAGGCCGTGAAGCTGCTGTGTAAGCTGCTCGCTGAAGCGGGCAGTGGGCCGCTCGAAATGCATTGCGCTTGTTTTAAGGGTGTGGGCAACCAAGGCCTTATTGAGCATCGTATCGTTAGGGGCAACCTGCTTTACTGTAGCGGGTGTTGTTAGCGTTGGCTGGAATACCTCAAGCGTCTGCGCTTTACTGTTCCATTGAAGGGTGGCGGTGCCGTTATCTATGGCAGTCGGCTGGGCCAGGCTTAAGGTCGCCGGGCGAGCGAGGGTTTGTGCTGTTACGGTTAAAGAAGTCGCAGAATGTACCTGCACCGTCACTGGCAAGCTAAGAAGCGGCTTGGACGACGCTCCTGCAGCGTGGCTCATTTTGGTTAAAAAGTTATTTTTATCAATAGCATCTAAGATAACCGAAAAGCTGTGCGCCTTTACCGTAGAAACCAGCGCCTGATTGTCATTTAAACGGGTTATCAGGCTGTTATCTACGGTGAGCCCCCGCACGGCATTGGCGGTGAGGGTGGCTATACTCGTCTTAGTCTCATTGCCATTTTCCGGGAGGCTTAAAGAGGCCAGTGGTACAGATAATTGGTGTTTTACCCCGGCAATGGTCACTGCCAGCTGTTCGGCGCCAGTAGCAGTTATTCTGGCATTCGCAGGCTGCGCGCTGACCGGTAAAGTAGCCAATAGAGTGCTATTGCTCTCAGTGACCGGGACTGTAGCAAGATGAAGCTGGCCAGCAGAAGGCGTAATTGGCGGAGTATTCATGTCCGGTTATCGACCACAACTTCTGAATGCTTGAGCAATTGATGACAAAACATTAACCAATAAATTCCTTATACCCGGATTTCCCAGATAGTCACGCTGGGTTAATATTATGGTAGACTGACGTTAAATTATCGCTAAGTTACCAGAACGGAAGCGCTTTCTTGTCCCAATTAGTTGCCAGTGAGCTGTCTTGCATCAAACAGGACAGAGTATTATTTGATAATCTGTCTGTAACACTTAGCGCAGGACAACTGGTTCACCTGCGCGGGCCAAATGGGGCAGGCAAAACCAGTTTACTGCGTATTTTAGCTGGCCTGAGTGCTGCTGATTCAGGTCACATTAGCTGGCAGAATCAATCTCTAGGTTCGGACTATTTCACACAACTGGTTTACCTTGGCCATAAAAATGGCTTAAACCTGACCCTGAATGCGATAGAAAATCTATACTACTGGTGCGCTCAGCATGGCGTAAAAATCAGTTCGGCACAACTGTATGACCGTTTGGCTGCATTGGAATTGACCGGCCTGGAAACCTTGCCTGTAAAAGCCTTATCGGCTGGGCAACAACGCAAAGTTGCATTGGCTCGATTATGGTTAAAGCCTGCTATGGTTTGGCTGCTTGATGAGCCCTTTACAGCCTTGGATATCCGCACTATAGGTATGCTGGAAAACGCCTTAAATAATTTTGTTACACAGGGTGGGGCGGTTATGTTGACCTCGCATCATGTTATGACCTCGGCCGTAGGCAAAGTTCAGTCCTTGGATTTGGAGTATCGGTGGTGACAACGCTTTTTTATGGCGTGTTTAAACGGGACCTCGCCTTAGCATTCAGACAAAAAGCCGAGTTGGCCCAGCCTCTTTTATTTTTGCTGATTGTAATAACGTTATTTCCTATTGCGGTGGGCCCCGGGCCCGACATACTGCAGCGTATTGGCCCGGGCGTTATATGGGTAGCGGCTATCCTGGCCTCCTTATTGGGTATGGACCGGCTGTTTAAAGAGGATTTCAACGATGGCTCGCTGGAACAGATGATGTTAAGCGGCCACCCACTTTACCAACTGGTACTGGCTAAAATTACCGCGCACTGGCTAGTTTGCTTTATACCCGTGCTGTTGCTCACACCGCTATTTTCCATCTTACTCAATCAAACCCTAACGATGGCGGTGGCGCTGTTTTTGTCCCTGTTATTGGGTACCCCGCTGTTATCATTGATGGCAGCCATAGCCATGGGGCTGACCGTCGGGGTGCCCAAGGGTGGCCTGCTACCGTCCTTGTTGATGCTACCGGTTTTGATTCCGTTATTGATTTTTGCCACCTCTGCGGTAGAGTCAGCAGCAATGGGTTTGTCTTACACGCCACAACTGGCTGTCATAGGCGCGATGTTTCTGGTTGCGTTGGCACTGGCCCCGTTGGCGACCGTCTATGCATTGAAAGTGAGTCAACACTGATGTTTATGTGGTTACACCAATACGCTAAAACCGAAGCTGCTTATTCGTTGTGTAATCGGCTTATACCTTGGTTTGCTGCTATTAGTATGGGGTGTCTGGTTACCGGCACCGTATGGGGCTTGTTATTTGCACCCTCAGACTATCAGCAGGGCGATGCATTTCGCATTATCTACATTCATGTACCCGCGGCGATGCTAAGCATGAGTACCTATATAGCTATGGCCGTGGCCGCCTTGGTAGGCCTGGTATGGCAATGGCGTACGGCATTTATGGCTATGATAGCTATCGCCCCGGTGGGGGCGGCTGTCACATTTATAGCCTTATTTACCGGCGCCGCCTGGGGTAAACCTATGTGGGGGGCTTGGTGGGTTTGGGATGCGCGGTTAACCTCTGAATTGATTTTACTGTTTTTATATTGTGGCGTGATTGCGCTGTACTGTGCATTTGATGATAAACAACAGGCGGGCAAGGCGGCGGGGGTAATGGCGCTGGTGGGGGTGGTAAATGTTCCGGTGATACATTTTTCCGTGCAGTGGTGGAACACCTTACATCAGGGGGCCACAATTACCCGTCTTGATAAACCGGCCATTGCGACACAAATGCTCTGGCCATTGCTAATTAATATCGTGGGCATGGCGGCGTTTATTTTTACGATCTCTTGTGTGCGCCTTAAAAATGAAATCATCCGCCGCGAGCAGCGCCGGCCCTGGGTACAACAACTGGTACATTCCAACGAGGCGAAAAATGAACTTTGATTCCTTCGCCGAATTTATTGCCATGGGCGGCTATGGTCTGTATGTCTGGCTGTCTTTTGGGGTGTCGTTTAGTGTAATGTTGCTGTTGGTGATAGCCGGCTGGTATGAGCGTAAAATCCTTGATAAAGAGATCCGCCAGGAAGCTTATCGCCAACAACGCATTCAGGTGGCGCGCACGCAGGCCGCGCAGCGAAAGGATACCGTATGACTCCAAGAAGAAAGCAGCGTTTAACGATCATTGCGGCTATCGGCGGGCTGCTTAGTGCAGCGGTGGCTTTAATGCTATTTGCACTCAACGATAATATTGATTTGTTTTATACGCCCAGTGAAATTATTGAAGGTAAAGCCGGCACCAAACCTGCGGTTGGCCAGCGACTACGTATTGGCGGTATGGTGGTACCTGGCTCCGTATACCGCAATCCGCAAACGCTGGAAGTTACCTTCGATTTGATTGATACGGGGCCGCCAGTGACGGTGTCGTATAACGGAATATTACCGGATTTATTCCGTGAGGGTCAGGGCATTGTCGCCACCGGCGTTTTAACCAGTGCTAGCGCTATTGAGGCTCAAGAAGTGCTGGCTAAACACGATGAAGAATACATGCCTCCCGCGTTAGCCGAAAAAATGAAGGGCATTAAACATGTTAAACCGGCGGCCTCGTCAGGCGCGCCCTTATGATCCCTGAGTTAGGCAACATTGCGTTGCATTTAGCGTTAGTCAGTGCTGTATTACTGGCTGTTTACCCGATGGCCGGTGCTACCCGCCAACACCCACGGCTAATGGCCACCGCCCGCCCCTTAGCCGTATCAATGTTTTTGTTTACCGCTATCGCCTTTCTGTGTCTTTGCTACGCCTTTGCCACGGATGATTTTTCGGTGGCATATGTGGCATCGCATTCCAATAGCAAGCTTCCCTTACATTATAAAATCACTGCCGTATGGGGCGGCCACGAAGGCTCTTTTCTGTTATGGGTGTTGATGCTCAGTGTGTGGACGCTGGCGGTTGCCATGTTCAGCCGCAGTATACCGCAGGAGATGGTCGCCAGAGTGTTAGCGGTACTGGGTATTGTGGCGATAGGCTTTTATCTGTTTATGCTGCTGACGTCCAATCCGTTTGACAGTTTACTGCCCTTTTTCCCGGTCGATGGCCGGGATCTGAACCCGTTACTGCAGGACTTTGGCATGATTATTCATCCGCCTATGTTGTATATGGGGTATGTTGGATTTGCCGTGGCGTTTGCGTTTGCTATAGCTGCGTTAATCAGTGGTCGGTTGGATTCTACCTGGGCACGCTGGTCAAGGCCATGGGTCATCGCCGCATGGTCGTTCCTGACAGTGGGAATATGTCTGGGAAGCTGGTGGGCATATTACGAGCTTGGCTGGGGAGGCTGGTGGTTTTGGGATCCGGTTGAAAATGCTTCTTTTATGCCTTGGTTAGTGGGCACCGCCCTGATGCATTCGCTAGCGGTTACAGAAAAGCGCAAAGTATTTAAATCCTGGACCGTATTACTGGCGATAGGGGCGTTCTCGTTAAGTCTGTTGGGTACATTTTTGGTGCGCTCCGGGGTGATTGTATCGGTGCACTCCTTTGCCAGCGACCCTACCCGGGGCCTGTTTATTTTAGGTATTTTAGTCCTGCTGAGCGGCGCCGCACTATTGCTTTATGCTATACGTGCCAGCGCTTTGACCAGCGTAGCGCGTTACCAGATGTGGTCTCGTGAAGTACTATTGATGGGCAACAATCTGTTTCTCTGTGCTGCAACTATTGTGGTCCTACTGGGGACCTTGTTACCGCTGGTACATAAAGAGATTGGTCTTGGCTCAATCTCTATAGGGGCGCCGTTTTTCAACAAAATGTTTGTTTATCTTATTGTACCGTTTGTGTTTACTTTGGGCCTTGGGCCACTGACACGCTGGAAAAGTCAGCCGGCGAAAGCAATGATCAGGCAGATGGTTATTGCATTTGGTTTAAGCCTGGCAGCCGCTTTGTTAGTAAATTTCTCTTATTCTCAACCGGCTTACATGGCCGTTCTGGGGATGCTACTGGCATTCTGGATTCTTATCTGTACGGTGCAGGAGGTCATGCAACGGGTCACCAGCCTGAATAAACAATTAAGTGTGACACAGCGGTTGCGGCTACTGACCCGTAGTCACTGGGCGATGGTATTAGGGCATGTTGGCTTTGCCGTCGCACTTATTGGTATTACGCTGGTAAGCAACTATGAACAGGAAAGAGACGTGCGAATGGCGCCCGGTGATTCCATCACGGTAGGCGATTATCGGTTTGTATTTGATAGCCATCGACAGCTTACCGGGCCAAATTATCTGGCTGATGTCGGTCAGTTCAGTGTGTTTGCCAATACGCAATTAATTACCCGTTTGCACCCCCAAAAACGCATATACACGGTGCAAAAAATGCCAATGACCGAAGCTGCTATTGATTCAGGGTTAACCCGCGACTTATTCATTGCGCTGGGCGAGCCATTAGGAGAGGGGGCCTGGGCTGTACGTATTTACATTAAACCGTTTGTAATATGGATTTGGGGCGGGGGCGGCATTATGGCGTTAGCCGGTATTCTGGCAATCAGCGATCGTCGCTACCGACTGACGGCTTCCTCAGGCGGTAAGTCAGGGGCAGCACCGCGCCAACCACACGCGGAGCACTTATGAAAAGAACCTGGTTAGTAGCCTTGCCGTTGGTAATATTTGTCGCTGTGATAGTGTTTTTGTATCAGGGACTCTCTGCTGACCCCAGAGCACGGGATTCGCAAATTCTTAATCAGCCTTTACCGGAATTTAGTTTGCCCGATCTGATGCACGAGGAACGTCAGTACACGCCCGCCGATCTACAAGGCGAGGTTACCATTCTCAACGTATGGGGGGTGTGGTGTGTTACTTGTGCGGTCGAACTACCTTATTTAACCTATCTGGCAGATAACGAGCGGGTAAAATTTGTTGGCTTGTACTTTGATCAGGATATTGATCCTGATTTCGGCGGGAAAACCATTACTGCGGTACGTAAGGAAGTGCAAACTATGCTGAGCCAGTATGGTAATCCGTATGCCTTTAATATTTACGATGTATATCGAGATATGTCATTAGATTTAGGGGTTACCGGCGCGCCAGAACATTTTGTTATTGACCAGCACGGGGTCATCAGAATGCACCATATCGGCGATATAAACGAGCGGGTTTGGACGACTAAAGTTGGGCCCATGTACCATCAATTGGTCAAAGAGAATACGCCATGAAACTGGGTTTGTTGATAGGGCTGGTGTTACTGGCAATCGTAAGTAAGAGCAGTGTTGGCGCTACCGGCCAGGATAACTATCAATTTGCCAATGCGCAGCAGCGGGAAACGTTTCAAACGCTCACCAGTCAGCTCCGTTGCCCCATGTGCCAAAACCAGAATATTGCTGATTCCGACGCTATGATTGCCCGTGATATGCGGCGCAAGGTGTATCAGTTATTACAGGATGGGCAGTCTGCAGAAGACGTTATTGCTTATATGAAAGCCCGGTATGGCGACTTTGTTTACTACGAACCCCCGCTAACTGTAGCGACTATTTGGTTATGGTTATTACCGGTACTGTTTGCCGGTGCTGGCTTTTGGGTGTTATACCGGCGGCGTAAACCTGCCCCGGTGGAAGATATGGCGCAGCGGCTGGCCCAGGCTGAAAAGCTACTTAAACAGGATAAGCCATGAGCGCTTCCTGGTTTCATTTGGCCGTAAGTGGGCTGATCACCCTGCTATCGCTATTTGCCAGCTGGCCCTGGTTAATGCGTAAGCGACGCTCTGGCTATGAGGAACGAACAAGACTCCAAAACGAGTCAGCTACTGCTTATTCAGGCACTACTTCGAATATTGCTCTCATTCGCCAACGGTTGCTAGAGCTAGAGGAAGAGGCTCGGCAGGGGCTGATTACAGATCAAGACGCCCGTCAGGCCAGCGACGAGCTTAAGTTGGCGCTGGTAGATGAACATCGCGACAGTGCCGCCCAGAACACCCAATCTGCTACAGGCTGGATAGTGGCCGGGGCAATACTGGCGGTGGCGTGTGCAGGCCTTACCTATATTAAAGCTAATCATTTAGGTAAACTGGCCTATAGCGAGCAGGCAGTCGCCGCGTTGCCAGGATTATCCCGAAAGCTGACCGAAGGCAGTGCCCAAGACTTTACCCAGCAAGACCTGAACCAGCTAACTCTGGCTATCCGCCAACGTTTACGCTGGCAGGCAGACGATGCCCAGGGCTGGATGTTTTTGGGCCGGATTTATGCGGCTGCCGGCCGTGAAGATGAAGCCAGGGAAGCACTGAGTAAAGCCTATAATCTGGATAACACCAATGAGCAAATTGTAAGCAGTTACATCCAGGCATTGATGGCTGGCAGTCAAGCCGATAATGTCAGACATGCAAAGTCGTTGTTATCGACTCAGCTCAGTCGTTATCCGGGTAATAATAATTATGCGTTAATGATGGCAGTGGCTGCGGCGCAATTAGGTGATCTTGATACCACTGAGCGGTATTATGCCCAGGTTGAGTCCTTGCTTCCGCGGGATAGCCAGATTCGGCAAAGCTTACAAACGCGGATTGCTGAAATGGGCGGCCAGGTCACTGAGGAGCAAAGCCCGCTAAGTCTGACCATTACGGTTTCGCTGGGGCCGGATATTGATCCGGTACAGCTACCTGAGACAGGCTTTTTAATTGTTTTCGCGCAGCAACAAGATGGATCAAACCGGATGCCCGCAGCAGTCGTAAAACAACCTTTATCAGCGCTGCCGGTCACCGTTACGCTTACCGAAGCCGATGCAATGACGCCAGCTTTTACTCTCGCCCAGCTTAGCAAAGCTAAGTTAGTTGCACGAATTTCTGCTGATGAGGATGTGATGCCAGCCATAGGTGATTTTGAAGGGGTAAGTATGGTGGATCTAACGAGCCAGGGGCATTCTCAGCAATCTATTATGATCAATAAGGAACTTAAGTGAAGAATACCAAACGCGCCATGTTTTTCGGCCTGTTGATGACAGCTGGCATATTGTCTGGCTGCGCCTCCAATACGGCCCAGGAACAAGCCGAGCAGAACAACCCTGCTAATGTATCTGACCCCCGGGATCCGTTCGAGTCAGTTAACCGCGATATTTGGGATTTTAACTGGGAAATTCTGGATGCCTACATACTGCGCCCGGTTACGGTAGGTTATACCACTGTTATGCCTCAATTCGCCCGTACCGGGTTGCTTAATGCGGCAAATAACCTGGAAGAACCAGCTAATTTTTTAAATAATATGTTGCAAGGCGATTTTGACCACGGCATGGATAGCCTTGCACGGTTTTTAATAAATTCCACGGTGGGGCTGTTAGGCACGATTGATGTCGCCAGTAAAATAGGCGTAGAGCGCCAGCGTGAAAGTTTTGGTGAGGTATTGGCGGTATGGGGCGTCGACACCGGGCCATTTTTAATGTTGCCAGGTTTGGGTCCATCGGATCCCAGAAGTTTTACCGGTCGGGTAGCCGATGGGTATTACTATCCCATGTCGATATTAAACACTAACTTTTCTATCGCAACCTTTGTGGTCTCGCTGTTAGAAGGACGCGCGTCGCTTATTGATCAGGAACAACAGTTAGAGCAATCTTTCGATCAGTACTCTTTTGTTAAAAACGCATATTTTCAGAATCTGGAGTTTAGAGTGACGGACGGTGAAGTGGGCGAAAAGGCTATTGATCAAGAGCAGCAACAGGAAGATTTTTCTGACTTTGAAGCGTTACTGGAAGGCGATACTGAACAATAGGCCATGACGCCCGGCTATCGAGCCGGGCGTATGTGACGAACTTCTTTCATGCTGGCGCAGTGCCAGAGCCTAACCGGGCGGTTTAGCTTTACCCCCTGCGCGGCTGAAGGTGTATATAGTATAAATTGGCTGCACAAAGTTTCATCCGTGCGCGATGTACTATTTTGCATACCCATTAGGGTTCTGTGACTGCCAGTTCCAGATATCTTTACACATATCATCCAGCCCTTTTTCAGCATTCCAGTTCAGCTCCTGGGCCGCTAATGTAGGGTCTGCATAACAGGCCGCAACATCCCCGCTGCGCCGTGGGGCCAACTTATAGTTGATAGTCTGGCCCGAGGCGTTTTCGAATGCTTTGACCATCTCCAGCACAGAGTAACCCTGGCCTGTACCCAGGTTGTATTTATCTAGCCCCATATTAAGTGCGATACGATCCAACGCTTTTAAATGGCCATTTGCCAGATCTTCCACATGAATATAATCACGTACTCCGGTGCCATCAACGGTATCGTAGTCGTCACCGAACACACTTAGCTGGGCGAGCTTGCCAGTCGCTACTTGAGAGATATAAGGCATTAAATTGTTAGGAATGCCATTCGGATCCTCGCCTATCTGTCCAGACGAGTGCGCCCCAACCGGATTGAAATAGCGCAGTATGACGATATTCCACTGGTTATCGGATTGGTACAAATCAGTCAGCACATGCTCAACCATCAGTTTCGACATACCATACGGATTCGTCGGTTCACCGGTGGCCATTTTCTCGTGCAGTGGCAGGGCTACAGGATCGCCGTAGACTGTCGCTGATGAACTGAAAACCAGGTTCTTAACGTTGTGCTGGCTCATCGCCTTACACAGGGTTAGCGTTCCATAGACATTGTTTTCGTAATAATCGAGGGGCTTCTCGACTGATTCGCCTACCGCTTTGAGGCCGGCAAAATGAATCACTGCATCAATATTGTGCTGGCTGAAAATATCATCCAGAACCGGGTAATCACGTATATCACCCTGGATAAACGTCACTGACTTACCGGTAATACTTTCTACCCTGCGCAGTGACTCGGCGCTGGCATTGACCAGGTTATCCAGCACAATGACCTGTACGTCACGTTCTAGCAGCTGCAGCGTGGTATGACTACCAATATAGCCGGCACCGCCGGTGACAAGAATCGTTTTCATCATTACTCCTTGGATGGGTTCTCAGGCACGTTGATATATTTGGCGCTTAACGAGTACTGCAATGGTTTTACCACCAGTGGATACAATAAAAACACCAGCAATGCCCATAATAGCGATGTCCAGTCGGTAACGGTGCGTAAGATCAACGCAAAGACCGGCACTATCACCAGTAATTTAAGTACATTGAGTAGGGTCTTTTCCGGCGTCGTCAGCCGTTTGGCTGCTTGTTCCAGATAAGCCATACGCTCTGCCAGAGGCAGATGCTGTAAGCCCGGTATATGTCGGGTGGTAAGATAAAAAGCCATAGCCTCTCGAATATAATAGAACGCGGATAGTAATTAATACAAAGAAGCCGGTATTAAACCGGCTTCTTATCGCTTAATGTACCTGAATCAGGCGTGTTGCGCAGCTTTATCCTTGCCTCGGTCAGCAAGTTTTTCCCATTTACGGGTTTTTAATGAAAGCAGCAATACCACAATACCTATTGCAATACTGAACAAACTAATCTGCATAAACAAGTCAGGCATTGTATCAAGCCGCTCAGGATTAAAATTACCTGCCAGTAAGCCAGCAATAACATTACCGATAGAGTAGGTTAATACGAAAACACCCATCATCTGGCCTGCAAAACGGCGTGGAGAGAGCTTACTGACCGCACTTAATGCCACCGGGCTTAAACATAACTCGCCCACGGTATGCAGGAAGTACGTCATCACCAGCCAGTATGGCGCGACCTTCATACCACTAGCAGCTAGCTGAGCGGCAAAGAACATCACAATAAAACCAGTAGCCATAATGACTAATCCAATAGCACACTTTGCGCCATAGGAAGGGTCAAGCATACGCTTGCCAAGGTTTACCCACAGTGCAGCGAAGAACGGTGAAAGGATAATAATGAAGATCGAGTTAGCTGATTGAAACCACGCAGGCGGGATAGAAAACGCGCCAACGATACGATCGGTATAATCCCGGCCAAACAGGTTAAGCGACGAACCAGCCTGTTCAAAGCCAGCCCAAAAACAAGCTGACGCGATACAGATGAGAAACAGGGCGCCCATTTGTTTTTTCTCGGCATCGTTTAAGTTGCCCAGGAAAAAGATACCACCAAAATACAGTAAAAATATTATCGTAAATGCAATCGCAACGTATTTTGCCAGCTCTACCGGGTTAATCACCAGTACACCCATAGTGGTTGCAGCGGTAACCCCAATCAAAACCAGTAAGAACAAAACAATGCCGGTCCAGCCGCGTTTACGAATGGACGGCGTCAGTTCTGCGGTGGGGCCGTCACCGATATCACTTAGGCGATTAAGCGTTAATTTGTACTGAATCAGGCCGATAGCCATACCCACTGCGGCGGCACCAAAAGCCCAGTGATAGCCCATATTAGGCGCTAGCCATCCGCATACACCGTAACCAATTAATGAGCCTAAATTAATCCCCATATAATAAATGGTATAGCCGCTGTCGCGGCGGGTATCATGGTCAGAGTACAAGCCTCCTACCAGCGCACTGATATTCGGCTTGAGTAAGCCTGTGCCAAGTACTACCAGGATAAGACCAATAAAGAAAGTATTGTGGCTGGGAATAGCCAGCACAATATGTCCTGACATTATGATCAGGCCGCCATACCAGATAGCGCGCTGGCTACCAATCAGGCGGTCGGCAATCCAGCCTCCGGGCAGGCCCATAAAATAAACCGCGCCGGTATACAGGCCATAAATGGCGGTAGCCGAAGCTACCGTAAAGGCGAGTCCTTCTTCTTGCAGCGTCGCGGTCATGAAGAGCACAAGCAGGGCGCGCATGCCGTAATAACTCATTCGCTCCCACATTTCGGTGAAAAAGAGTGTCTGCAGCCCCCCTGGATGGCCGAAGAAACGGGTGTCGTTAGATGATTTTGTCGTCACAATCAGATTCCGTATTATTTTATTTGTAAGATCGTTTTGGAAGTAGACAGCACTGCGTTGTAGCGTGACTTGGGTATATCTACAAGTTACGTCGTTATACTAGAGGAATTCAGCATACACAAGTAAAGAAAAGGTTAACAGCCTTAAGCTACACTTGCTGTAGCGCAGGCGATGACTGACATTCTACATATAAAAAAGCCCGGCTGCGGGCCGGGCATTTGGATTACTTGTATATAAAAAAGGCGGTTAAGCGGTTTTCTCTAACAACGGATACCACCATTGTTGATTATCTAAATACCAGTTCAGCGTTTTACGGATACCAGAATTAAACGATTCAAAAGGAGTATAGCCCAATACTTCCTGAGATTTAGTCGCATCAATAGCATAGCGACGATCATGGCCGGGCCGATCAGTCACAAAACTTATCAACGCTTCACAATTACCTTCGATAGCTTGCTTGGCGAGGGGGAAGCGCGCGGCCAATTCCGGCTCCTGAGCGAATTTATCGTTCATCAACTGACAAATCAGTTTCACAATATCTATATTCGCCCATTCATTATGGCCGCCTATATTGTAGTTCTCGCCAATTTCACCTTGTAGCAGTACTTTTTCAATACCTCGGGCATGATCTTCTACATACAACCAATCACGTATCTGCTGGCCATCCCCATAAACCGGCAACGGTTGGTCGTGCAAAATATTGGTAATAATTAGTGGGATCAGCTTTTCCGGGAAATGGAATGGCCCGTAATTATTAGAACAGTTACTGGTGGTTACTTCCAGCCCATAGGTATGATGATAAGCTCTTACCAAATGGTCGGAAGCGGCTTTGCTGGCCGAGTAGGGTGAATTCGGCGCATAGGCAGTCAGCTCTGTGAAAGCGGGGTCTTCCGGGGTTAAGGTGCCATATACTTCATCAGTGGAGACATGGTGAAAACGATGGGTAAGCGCAGGCTTTTCCTGCGCGCGAGGCTCATCCAGCCAAACCATTTTAGCGGCCTTCAATAACGAATATGTACCCAGAATATTGGTTTCAATGAATGCATCTGGGCCGGTGATTGAGCGATCCACATGGGACTCTGCGGCAAAATGGACCAACGTATCAATATGATGATGACGTAACAAATCTACGACCAAATCGGTATCGCAAATATCGCCTTGAACAAAATGAAAATTAGCCCGGCTTTCCAACCCAGCCAGATTTTCCTTGTTGCCTGCATACGTTAGCGCATCAAGAACCACAACAGTATCTTCGCTATGCTGCGCTAACCAAAAGTGTACGAAATTCGCCCCGATAAAGCCTGCACCACCGGTAACGAGTAATGATTTAGCCATGTTAATTCTCTATAGTAATATCGCTAAGCATAGCGGTTAGTCGGGTTTCCCAATGAAGCTGGGGGATATCAGCAAACGCCGTAGCTAATGAGGCTTTACACAACACACTGTATGCTGGCCGTCGGGCAGGCGTAGGGAAGTCTTCGGTAGTAATTGGCGCAATAGGAATGGTCTTTTCCAGAAGTCCTTTGTGCTGCGCTATACGTTGTATCGCCACCGCAAAATCAAACCAACTGGCCACCCCGGTATCCGTCCAGTGGTGAATCCCACTGATGCGATGCTGCGCGGCATGGACGGCCGCCTGTGCCAAACCCGCAGCGCAGGTAGGGGTACCAATCTGGTCTGCTACGATCCCCAACGCTGGCTTTTGGGCCATCAGTTTGAGCATGGTATAAACAAAGTTATGGCCAAACCGGGAGTAGACCCAAGCCGTACGGATAATTGTGAAACTAAGCTTAGGGATTGCTTCTAGCGCGGCTTCACCGGCAGCTTTGCTGGCACCATACACCCCCAGCGGGGTGCGAGGCGTGGCCGGCGTGATAGGGCGATGGTATTGGCCGTTAAATACATAGTCGGTAGACACATGCACCAAATGCAGGTTGTGGGCAGCACAGTACTCGCCGAGCACCGCCACTGCTTCGTGGTTTAATTTATAGGCCGCCGCTTCATCGCTTTGCGCCTTATCCACTGCCGTGTACGCCGCTGCATTAATGACGGCTGTAGGCTGGCAAGCAGCCAGCTTATTTGCGACATCTTGCGAATCCGTAATATCAATATCGTTGCGGCCCAAACAGCGTATATCTTCGCGACCAAGGGCCGCCAGTTCCTGCGCCAGTTGACCGCTTTTTCCTATAACAATGATCATACCGGGGGCCTAGAATGAGGGGGCATCAGCAAAGGCTAGGCCTTGCTGGTCTTTAGCTGACAAACTTGGCGCCAGGTCGTTAACCAGTGGCCAGTCAATCCCTACAGTAGGGTCGTCCCAAGCTAATGACACTTCTGATTCAGGATGATAATAGTCGGTACATTTATAGCTAAATTCAGCCGATTCGCTTGTAACATAGAAACCATGCGCGAACCCTGCAGGCACCCACAACATCCGCTTGTTCTGGGCGCTAAGAAGGGCGCCAACCCACTGGCCGTAGGTCTTAGAATGCTTTCGCATATCCACCGCAACATCGAACACAGCGCCATCGGTTACCGACACCAGCTTGCCCTGGGTTTGGCTGAGCTGGTAGTGCATGCCACGTAATATCCCCTGCTTTGAGCGGCTTCGGTTATCCTGTACAAACGTAACGTCTGCACAATTTTCCCGAAACCAGTTGTCTCTGAATGATTCCATAAAGTAGCCGCGTTCATCGCCGAATACTTTAGGCTCAATGATTTTGACATCATCGATAGAAGTAGTAATACATTGCATTATTAAAAAACATCTTCGTTCAAAATGTGGTGTAGATATTGTCCATAACCGCTTTTCACAAGCGGCGTAGCCAACTCTTGGAGTTGCGAAGCATTAATAAATCCCTTACGAAACGCAATCTCTTCCGGGCAGCATATTTTCAGGCCCTGGCGTTTCTCGATAGCCGCGATAAAGTTTGCCGCATCCATCAGGCTGTCAATAGTGCCGGTGTCTAACCACGCCGAGCCCCTGCCCATGACTTCAACATCAAGCTTCTCATGGTGTAAAAACACATTGTTGACATCAGTAATCTCTAACTCACCACGTGGTGAGGGGGCAATAGATTTGGCAATATCGACCACCTCCGGGGGATAAAAGTACAACCCGGTAACTGCATAGCTGGACTTCGCCCGCGCTGGTTTCTCTTCAATACTGAGCGCTTTGCCTGCTTTATCAAACTCAACCACGCCGTAGCGTTCTGGGTCGTGCACATGGTAACCGAACACGGTAGCCCGGTCGTGTTTCGCCGTGGCGCTTTGCAGTGACTTGACCATATCGTGACCATAAAAAATATTATCGCCCAATACCAATGCACTTGGTCGGCCGTTAATAAACTGCTCGCCCAGCACAAAGGCCTGGGCCAGGCCGTCAGGGGAGGGCTGGGCGATATACGATAAAGCTATCCCAAACTGGCTGCCATCCCCTAGCAAATCTTCAAACCGGGATTGCTCCTCAGGGGTGGTTATTATCAGGATTTCCGTAATACCCGCCAGCATCAGGGTAGAAAGCGGATAATAAATCATTGGTTTGTCGTAAACCGGCATAAGTTGTTTACTTACCACTTTCGTCAGGGGGTAAAGACGCGAGCCTGACCCGCCCGCAAGTATTATTCCTACGCGCTCGGCCATGAATTCTATAGCTCCTTAATAGTGGCAATTATGATTCGTCCTATGCCATATATTAAGAATAGGATCACGCCGAATAGCGTTAGATTGTAAAGTACTTCCGGGTATTTATTGCCTTCGGGAAGAGTGGACTGTTCTACAGTGACCAAGTGCTGAATTTTTTGATAGGTTTCTACCCGCGTATTTTCCAGCGTCATCAATGAGGAAGAGTAAGCCTGGATAGCAAGCTGCAGCTGAATTTGTAAATTACTATACTGAGCCATCAGCTCAGTCATCGACATGTTCTCGCTACCTTCTACGGTAGCATTATTCAACTCACTCTTTTGGTTACTGACGGCTTGTTGTAAGGCGGTAATTTGGCGTTTTAAGTTACGCATTTCCGGGGCAATATCCGACATCATGCCGGTCATGGTTTGTAACTCTGCTTTTTTCTGCGCCAGGGTCGCTTCTAAGGAAAAGGCAATCTGTTGGGATGCGGCGCCCTCTGCCGTAGGGTCCAGTACATTATACTTCGACTGAAACTCTAACAGTTCTTGCTTTGCGCCTTGCAGCTTGCTTTCAACAATATCATGTTCACTTTTTGCAAAGGTCAGTTTGGATTTAGCAAGGTCCTTATTGATATTATTAATGAAGGTTTCAGCGTGGGCAATAATGGCGGCGTTTAGCTGGTTTGCATATTCAGGTGTAAATGCTTTGGTTTTCAGCGTGATCACTGCTGAACTGGAATCAACGGTTACATCAATATGTTCTAAATAGTAGTTGAACTTATCTTCTTTATTCGCTGAATCAGAAAGCCTGCTGAATAGGTCAGCATCGGCATTCTGGAAATGCAAATTCATTTTGTGGTGCTCGACCAGATGACGGTACATATCCTGCGACTTGATGAAAGCCTCTATTAATACGCTATCTGTAGAAAGCGGCGCATCGGTCACTGAAGACATCAACAAAGAGGAGGCGTCAAAAGCACTGCCACCATCTGATTTTTTAATAATTAACTGACTTTGGCTTTCAAATTGGGGAGAAGCCATCAGCACCAGGTAGAGTGCGTAGATACACCATATAGCGATAAAAGCCCGGCCTACATGCTTAGTCAGAACTTTGAGTTTTTGTTGGGTTTTCTTTAGCACGATATTATTTACCTTTTCCTTTGGACTCAGGATTGGTGTAAGCAGCTATACCTTCTTCAAGGTCCTTGAAATAGGTAAGTTTGCCATTGTTAATTAGTACTGCGGAATGGCAGTATTCGCGAATTTGGTCGAGCTCATGGCTGACCATAATGACCCCACTGGTCAGACTTTTTTCTTTGAGACTTTCTTTCGCTTTTTTACGAAACAACGGGTCACCCACTGACGTTGCTTCATCGATAAGATAAATATCAAAATCAATATTCATGCAACAGGCAAACACCAGTTTGGCACGCATACCTGACGAGTAAGTTCGAACCGGCAAATCAAACTTTTTATTTAGCTCGGCAAATGTTTGTACTTGCTGTTCATATTTACCAAGCGATTTCACATTGTTGATGCGGCCAATAAACCGGGTATTCTCGCGCCCGGTCATATGCGGGTGTATACCGGTTTGTAAGGCTACAGGCCATGACATGGAGCGATTCGTGATGACCTGACCGCGGTCTGGATACTCACTTTTGGCTAATAACCGGAAGAGGGTAGACTTACCCGCGCCGTTTTTACCTAAAATGGCGACATTTCGTTCTGTCGGGAACGAGAAATTAAGGTTCTTGAAAATATACTGGGGGCCGAGTTTACTGGGATAACTCTTCGTTAAATTTTTTATTTCAATCATCTGGATAAGACCTTTTTCCAGGTGAGGTGGTACAGGGCCAAGCCAAAGAACAGCAATCCAATGGTGGTTCCAGCCGCATATTCGATACTGACGCCTTTGTGCCCGTAGGAGGTATAAAGCGCATAACGGGAAAGCTCAATAAAATGAACCATAGGGTTCCAGTTAAGGTAATGCCAGTATTTTTCGGGGATATCCTGAAGGCTGAAAAAAGTACAGGAGATAAAAAACATCGGCCGCATAAATATATTTTTTACTTTATTAATTTCCGGTACATAGGCGGTGGCAATCCCAAACAGTAAACTGATGGCACCACAAAACGCCCATAGCATTAAATACATGGCTATTAATAATAGGGGATTATCCATTTTATATTCTATCTGCAATAGATAAACGGTGACACACAATAAGAACAATGCGCCCAGCTTAATGGCAAATTCAAGGAGCAAAGCAGTAATCAAAGAAGCAATAGGCTGAACCTGCCTGAATGCATACAATGGTTTGTTCTTCTTTATGGAACCAGAAACGGAACCCAGACTGGTCATAAAAGATTGAATGGAAAGCATACCCACAATCATAAAAATTAAAATAGGCATGGAATGAACTTCCGATCCCGAAATAAAACTTCGGGCATAGGATAAGCCAAAAATAAATACAAACGGTTCAAAGAAAGCCCAGCCGAGCCCCAGTTTGTCGTTGAATTTACTTTGCAGTTCACGCAAGAATAAGGCGAAGATCACTCTTCGCCATGCTGCAAGATGTTGGGAAAAGGTGACCATGTTTAATCTAGCGCGACATTGGCGGCCACTGCAATCTGGTACACAATTTGGGTTATATCTTTAATCGCCTGAAGCGATTTCATATCTATTGCAGGCAGGACAATAACCTGATCGCCCGGCTTAAGTTTGGCACTGCCTTCTCTGGCTGAGAAGTTGTAACCATCAATACTATCAAACTCTACAATACCGTTTTTGCGTACAATCAGAATACGTTCATCATCGGCGCGCTGAGTGAATCCGCCCGCCCAGGCAATATAATCAGCCGCGGTCGCATCTGGATTGAATACAATGGCTTGCGGAAGCATGACTTCGCCTCCCACTTGTACCAAGTCGGTAACTGCCGGTACCACCACAGTGTCATTGGGTTCTAATAATACGTTTGCTACTTGTTGATTTTCAGACACCACTACTTTACCCAGCGGTTCTACCTCTCGGGCGCGGGTAATGAAATCTGACACCAATTGCGCTTCCTGTGCGCGTATCGCCCCTTCACCGCTTGAGCTAATAGGGGCAGTAAATACACTGCGTTCTAATTGCTGTAATGAGCGTTCGATAATCTCTTTTTGCTTTAGTGCCACGCTGTCCCGCAACAGATAAATATTATCGACGTCTGAAAGTTTTGGGTTTATGCGTATGTAGTTAAGAACATCGCGTAGTCGCGTTCCTTTGTCTACCATAACCTGTGAAGGACCGGTATGACTGCCCTGGATATTGATGCGATAAACCAACTGCTCATGATCATCAACAAACTCCACGGTATCACCGGCGTTTAGCGAAAATTCGTTAAACTCATTAAGTTTTAGATAACGTGAAAACTGTTGGTTATTGCGCACGCCTGCAACAGAAACATGATTAATAAAATCACGCGGAGTGGCGTATTTAGTCAATGTATCGCCAGATAGTTCCCCATCTTTAAATTCAAAGGTAAAACTGTTTCGAGCACCGGTTTGTACCACCACTGTAGCCCCTAATGGGCGAACCATTAGCACATCGCCGTCTTTGAAAGAGATGCCTGGCAACTCACCATTTCGCATAAATTCGTACAAATCGGCAGTGGCTATAATTTTTCCGTCACGTTTGATATCAATCTGACGAAAACTCCCGCGCTGAAAATCTATTCCGCCCGCCCGCTTAAGAAAATAAAGAATGCTATCGGAAGCTTGCCCTGCGTACTGTCCAGGCCGTAATACCGGGCCACTGATATATACGGACACCGGCGTGGACGTTAGCAGGTTGACGTAGACATTGACGTCGTTGGTATATACTTGCTTTATTTTGGAGGTCACAGTGCTGTTAACAGAGCCGGCCGGGGTATTGGCAATTTGAATAGGTCCGATATTCGGAATGAAAATATTGCCCTGATTATCCACTGTTACTACATCAGAGTAGTTTACCGCGCCCCACATCCAGATAGATATTTTGTCACCCTGCGCAACCAGATAATTGTCGTTTAATCCATCCGCGCGTTCAGACTCAAACCCACCAATAAACAAATTGGCCGCATAGGGAGGATTTTCCATCGGCGCCTGCGCCGGGTATACGGTGTCTATTGTCGGTTCTCCGGGCAATACCTGGCCGCCCCGCGAGCTATTATAATATTGCCCAGTGGAACCCTGGCCATTATTCATACTTTGAATTGTCCGCGAAGAATTTAACTCAAATGCAGATACCGAGCCCACCGAGGTATTCGAATTAGTGGTTTGGGTATTCGCACCCTGCCCACTTTGCGATTGTTGAGCCTGCTGCTGAAGCTGCTGCAAGTCACTTAACGATTGCGCGTTAATATGGCAGCTCGCCAATACCAGCGTTAACAGAAAAGTATACTGAAGCGAACGAAAAAGGCGGAATTTCATCATTGGGCCATTCCTTTATTACCAGCGGGCTGGGTATTCAGTACCGCTGAGTAGCGGACCCACTGGCTATTTTTTTTACATAACAGCTGCTGAGCGCGGGAATAGGCAGGCGTATCAGCCGAGCCCTCAGCATGCACCAGGGGATGACAGCGTTGTTTTGCGGCAGAGTAATAGCCAGGGCCCACTGTCCATCGCTTATCATCAAGTGTAATGACATTACCTGGCGCAATCGATTCGCCAGGCATAATACTTGCACTCGAGCCTTCGATAGCCCCAGTATAATTGGCGTGTACCAAGGGGATATTAGCGACAACCGGGCTGGGGGCGGAAGCGCATCCTGCAAGCAAGCCGACAAAAGCTAAAAACGCAGGCCGAAGAATGTTGCTTTTCACTGACATGGGCTGGTTTAAAATCCTATGGAAAATTGGCCGACAGCATACCATATAAAACACGAATTTCACCTGTGAGGTAGATAACTGATGTTTAGCTGGCGAGAGTCTAATCAATCTTTTTGAAATGTTGACAGGGCATTTCAAAGAATATTTTATCGAAGGGGTGGTCAGTATGAAGAATGTTTATTATCATAATTTAACCAGAGCCTGCTTGTATTTACCGTGCGCTTATAATAATGAGCTCTGCAGAGAACAACAATAATGTTGTTAAAGGATTACCTAATGTTTCCGCGTTTCTCACAATGTGTGATGTATCCGGGCGCCTGCTAACAATGGATTTTTCATAGAATGTTTGATTACCTTCAACTGGTACCGCTGTTTACTGCGTTCTTTGTTGCTTTGATCCTATTAGTGGTTATGACGCCTTTGGCACATCAATTCGGTTTGGTAGACCAACCGAGTCTGCGCAAGCGTCATCATGGGATGGTGCCACTTACAGGTGGCGTCGCTATCTTTATGGCGGTATTGGTAGCCAGTATCGTTACCGACGTATGGATGAAAAACAACCCTCTATTTTTTACTGCCTCAGCATTTATCGTGCTGTTAGGAATGTTAGACGATCGCTTTGAATTAAGCGCCAAGGGCCGGCTGATGTGTCAGTTTGGCGTAGCCGCCATTATGGCGTGGAGTGCGCAAAACTATATTACCTCGCTAGGTAATATTATGGGCCTGGGTGATGTTAATCTGGGGCTGGCGGGCTACTTTTTTACCATCGTTTGCGTGGTGGGCGTTATTAATGCGTTTAATATGATTGACGGTATTGATGGGCTAGCAGGCGGAATGAGCTTGGTGGTGCTGTTGTTTGTAGTGGGCTTACTGGTAGCCAGCGGTAATGGGGGCGCCATAATGGAACCGTTAATTATCGCTGCGGCTATTGTGCCGTTTTTAGCGTTTAATCTGAGTTGGAAAGGGTTCAAAGGCAATAAGATATTTATGGGCGATGCCGGCAGCATGTTTGTTGGGTTAACCATTGTATGGCTATTGGTGGATCATGCTCAAGGTGTAGAAGCGGCATTTCGTCCTATTACCGCCGTTTGGTTGATTGGCCTTCCTTTAATGGATATGGCGGCAATAATGTACCGCCGCGCACGCAAAGGTCAATCGATGCTGCGGCCGGACCGCAAACACTTACATAATATATTCATGCGCGCAGGTTTAAGTTCCAATCAGGCACTGCTGGCGATTCTGTTTATGGGTAGCTTGTACTGCATGATAGGCGTATTGGGTGAGCTATTTAACGTTCCTGAATGGTTAATGTTTTGGGGCTTTATTGCCTTGCTTACTGTCTATAGCTTCATTATTCAGAACATCTGGCGCTTCATCAGAAAGTTCAAACAAGTCGCATAGGCCTGATCTTTTCACTTTGTTGAATTGTCAGGTACTATTGCCCACCTTTTATTGATTTTCGGTATCAAGTGTCTGTAAAGAAGCCCTATACATTTCGTTTTATCGTGCCACCTGAAAAGAGCCTTAAGCAGCCTGTTCTGGTGGCGATGTCGACGTACCACAACGATAACGAACAATGGTTAGCACAGGCTATTGACAGTGTTCTGACACAAACCTTTACTGACTTTCAGTTTCTTATTATTGTCGATGGCCCGGTACCTGCTAGTACGACCTCTTTATTATTGACGTACGCCAAACAGGATTCTCGCATCATTGTTGCCCAAAACAATACCAATCTGGGTCTGGCGGCAAGTATGAATCAGGCAATAGCCTGGATGCGGGAAAGTGATGAATTCAGGTATTTTGTGCGGATGGATGCCGATGATATATGTCTGCCGCAGCGATTAGAAAAGCAACAACACTTTTTTGCAACTCACAGCAAAGTTTCTGTGTTGGGCACTGCGCTCACTGAAATCGACGAGCAAGGCAATAAGGTAGGCTCCAGAGTAATGCCAGCCTCTCATAGTGTGATTGTACGCATGTTACCTCGTCGCTGTACCCTCAACCATCCTACTGTAATGATTCGCCGTGAGGTGTTTGATGCAGGTTTTCGGTATGATAACGAGTTGATGAATACCCAGGACTACTTCTTGTGGATTGAGCTGGCTGCCGCCGGCTTTGAATTTAGAAACCTGCGGGAACGATTACTGGAGTTTCGCCGGGTTAATGATTTCTACAAACGCCGGGGGCTGGTAAAATCTCTCAATGAGTTCAAAGCCCGCTTTAGTGCCATGCGTAAATTGCAGCGCTACACACCGTTTAACGTTATCTACGCGTGTATCGTTTTATTGCTGCGACTTATGCCTGCGCCAGTGGTAAAATGGGCTTACAAGCTGGATCGTGTGCTTTTAGAGAAGATCGGAAAACATTGAAAGTCGGCGCAGTTATCATCTTATACCATCCTACAGTAGCGCATCTGGCCTCCATGCTGGAGGCTTTGCATGCGCTTCAATGGCCAGTAGTTCTGGTTGATAATTCCCCTGTACCGCTGGTGGGCCTGACTGATGAGCAGGCCGATTATATCCACTGTCCCGCCAATGTGGGTATCGCTCAAGCGCAAAACGTAGGTTTGGATAGGCTGGTTGAACAGGGGGCCGAGGCAGTACTGATTCTGGACCAAGACAGTCAGCTTAGTACTATTTTTCTACAGCAGTTGTATGACGCCTACGAATATGCGCTCGCCAAAATTGATAAGCTTGCCTGCGTGGGGCCTCAAATTGTATGCGAGTTTATTGAAAAGCCTGTGCAACCTAAGCTACACAGATCGCAACGTATGTGCGACCAGCTAGAGAGCGTCGCGCAAATCATTGCATCAGGAATGATTGTAAATGTTGAGGCTTATCATAGAGTTGGAAAAAAAGACAGTAACCTGTTTATTGATGGCGTAGATCATGAATGGTGTTGGCGTGCGCGGAGTCTCGGATTTCATGTTATAAAAGCGTGCAATGTGAAGATGCGCCACCGCCAAGGCGACGGCCGCCATCGTATTTTAGGACTGAACTTTAAGCGTGGTGCACCAGTAAGACTTTATTACCAGGTGCGCAATGTGCTTATTCTGTCTCGCCGGCGACATGTGCCACTTTACTGGAAATGTCGTCATCTTGTTGCTTTACCAGTTCGCTGGCTGGTTAATCGGTGGTGGTTTCCTGAAGGAAAGCTACGCGGTCATTATGTTCGCCGCGGTTTGATAGATGGTTTAAAAGGCCGAACCGGTAAACTGGACTGACGCTTGCAAGCGTCATCTTAACGTCATTCTTGCGGTGTAAATTTGTATCTTTTGAGATACACCGCGAAAGGCTGTCTTTTGAACTGAAAGTATTTTGTAAAACGGAAAATTTTTAAGGAAGGGTTGTGAAAGTCACAGTTTTTGGAATTGGATATGTTGGGTTAGTACAAGCAGCTGTGCTGGCAGAAGTAGGTCACGATGTGGTGTGCATTGACGTAGACCAAGCGAAAGTGGACAACCTTAAACAGGGTAAGATTCCTATTTATGAGCCAGGTCTTACACCGCTTGTCACCAGTAACTTTGAATCGGGTCGTCTGGTATTTAGTACCGATGCCGCGCAAGGTGTTAAGCATGGTGAATTGATCTTTATCGCGGTAGGCACGCCTCCTGACGAAGACGGTTCTGCAGATTTAAAATATGTGCTAGCGGTAGCGGAAACTATCGCTCAGCACATGGACAACCATAAAATTATTATCAACAAGTCGACGGTACCTGTAGGTACCGCAGATAAAGTTAAAGCCAAGGTGTCCGATACACTGGCCTCTATTAAGAAAGAGGTTAGCTTTGATGTGGTATCAAATCCTGAATTCTTGAAAGAAGGAGCTGCGGTTACTGATTGCATGCGCCCTGACCGAATTATTTTAGGCACAGATAGCAAAAAAGCGGAAGAAAAGTTACGTGAACTGTACTCACCGTTTAATCGCAACCACGACAAAGTCATTACCATGGACATTCGCAGCGCGGAGCTGACCAAGTATGCGGCAAACTGTATGTTGGCCACGAAAATCAGCTTTATGAATGAAATTGCAAACCTGGCTGAATTGTTCGGCGCGGATATTGAACATGTCCGTCATGGTATCGGTTCTGATCCAAGAATCGGTTATCAGTTTATTTATCCTGGTTGTGGCTATGGGGGATCATGTTTCCCTAAAGATGTGCAAGCGCTCATCCGTAGTGCAACTAAAGTTGGTTATACCGCTCAGGTTCTTGAGTCTGTAGAAGCGGTTAACTACAAGCAAAAAGAGAAACTTTTTGAATACATCATGTCTCATTTTGACAATGATGTGAAAGGTAAAACCATCGCACTATGGGGCTTGTCATTCAAGCCAAATACTGATGATATGCGAGAAGCATCCAGCCGGGTGTTAATGGAAAAGCTATGGGATGCGGGCGCTATTGTGCAAGCATACGATCCTGAAGCCATGGAAGAAACCCAGCGTATCTACGGTGATAAAGACGAGTTACGCCTGATGGGGACCAAAGAATCAGCACTAAATGGTGCAGATTGTCTGGTTATTTGTACCGAGTGGCAGGTATTCCGTGCCCCGGACTTTGAATTGATTAAATCGAAATTAGCCCAGCCGTTAATTTTTGATGGTCGAAACCTATTTGAACCTAAGCGCATGGCAGAGTATGGATTTGATTACTATGCCATCGGACGCGGATTATCAGTAAAAGGAAATCAGTAATCATGAGTCAGGTAAAAAAAGCAGTTATCCCAGTAGCCGGTCTTGGCACACGCATGTTGCCAGCGACCAAAGCTATTCCAAAAGAGATGCTGCCTGTTGTAGATAGACCGCTAATTCAGTATGTAGTCAATGAATGTGTCGCAGCGGGAATTAAAGAAATTATATTGGTGACGCACGCCAGTAAAAACAGCATTGAAAACCATTTTGATACGTCGTTTGAGCTAGAAGCAACGTTGGAAAAGCGGGTTAAACGTCAGCTGTTGGAAGAAGTGCAGTCTATCTGTCCTAAAGATGTAACTATCATGCACGTGCGTCAAGGCCACGCCGCCGGTCTGGGCCATGCTATTCAATGTGCCCGTCCACTGGTAGGTGAGTCGCCTTTTGCTGTCGTTCTGCCTGATGTAATCATCGATGATGTTGCCAGCGACCCGAAAAAAGACAACCTTGCTGATATGGTAGCTAAATTCAATACCAGCCGGGTAAGTCAGGTAATGGTTGAACAGGTACCGCGCGAAGAAATCACTAAATTTGGTATCGCAGATCTGGACGGTGAAGATATCGAGCCAGGTGATTCAGCCAAAATTCACCGTATGGTTGAAAAGCCTTCGTTGGAAGAAGCGCCATCTGACTTAGCGATTGTAGGCCGTTACGTGTTATCAGAAAAAATCTGGGATCTGCTAGAGTACACGCCACCGGGTGCCGGCGGTGAAGTACAGCTAACCGATGCCATTGACTCCCTGATGAAGATTGAGCAGGTAGATGCGTATTGCATGAAAGGCAAAAGCCATGATTGCGGTAGCAAGCTTGGCTATATGAAAGCCAATGTAGAATACGCATTGCGTCATCCGTCACTGGGTGAAGAGTTTAAAGAATATCTGGCTTCACTTAAGTAGCCGTCGATACCGATCGCAAAAGGCTCCTTTAGGAGCCTTTTTTGTTTCTGGCAGCCGCTCAGTGTGGCGAAGCACACACGAGCCGGCTACGCTAAGTTTCCAAAGTCAGTGGCTACTCTTCCACGAACAATCGAGCCTTGACCTTAGTAAGCATCTTTTCTCCGATACCTTTTACTTCAGTTAGCTGGTCTACTTCTAAAAAGCGGCCCATCTTCGTGCGGTAGTCGATAATGGCCTGAGCCTTACTTTGGCCGATACCGGGTAGTTGCATCAACTCCTCCTGGGTGGCCAGGTTCAGGTCCATTGGCGCGGATTGATTAAGCAACGTAGTGTCCTGGGTCTCTTGTGCACTCACGACGGCTGGGGTCATAGCACAAGTTAACGCTACAATTACAGCCGCTATAATGTATCTTATATTCTGCATGGTTATTTCCTTATCTGAATCGGGTTATTGCCAGCTGGCGAGATAAGCATAAACAACGCATGGCAGAAATACTGCTGCGCTATGGTGCAGGGTTTGGACAGGTTGCGTGCGATTATCCGCCGTGTGGTGGCAATGACGGAAAATGAAACAAAAAAAAGCACCGCTCAAGCGGTGCTTTATCGCATAATTATCGCGTGGCTTACAGACGCTCTAGCATCGCTTCGGTAAACTCGGTAGTGCCATTTTGACCACCTAAATCACGGGTAGTGCGATCGCCAGACTCAATAACGTCTTTTAACGCAGACCGAATCTTTTCTGCTTTATCGCCCATGTTTAAGTATTCGAGCATTTGAATAGCCGCCAGAATAACTGAGGTTGGGTTCGCCAGGTTTTTACCAGCAATGTCCGGCGCTGAGCCATGTACCGCTTCAAAAATAGCACAATCGTGGCCAATATTCGCGCCTGGCGCCATGCCCAGACCGCCAACCAAACCGGCACATAGATCAGAGATAATGTCGCCAAACAGGTTGGTAGTCACAATCACGTCAAATTGATGCGGGTTCATTACCAATTGCATACACGTATTATCGACGATCATTTCGGCGCTTTCGATATCAGGGTAGCGCTCGCCCACTTCCCGCGCAACTTTCAAAAACAGCCCGGAGGTAGACTTCAGTATATTTGCTTTATGTACTGCTGTAACCTTTTTGCGCCCTTCGCGACGTGCTAGTTCGTACGCGAATACTACAATTTGCTCGGCACCTTCACGGGTGATCTTGCTCATTGCTTCGGCTTCGTTACCATCTTCGGACACTACCTGTCCCAAGCCAGAATACATACCCTGGGTGTTCTCGCGAACGGTAATGATATCAATGTCTTCATAACGGGCTTTGGTGCCTTTAAAAGACAATACCGGACGGATGTTGGCGTATAACTTAAACTGTTTACGCAAACTTACATTGATAGAGGTGAAGCCTTCACCAACTGGCGTAGTCAATGGCCCTTTCAATGAAACTTTATTTTTAGCGATCAGATCCAGCGTAGACTGCGGTAACAGTTCACCGTGGTTTTCTAGGGCGACCAAACCTGCGTCGGCATAATCATAGGCAAAGTTGCAACCCACTTTATCTAAAATTTTGGTGGTGGCATCAATGATATCTGGACCGATACCGTCGCCGCGAATGACTGTAATGCGTTGCTGAGTCATGGGGGATCCTCTGGTAATATTCGTTTTGTATAGAATTAGGTAACTTGGAAATAGCCAGTAAGGCTAAAATTATGGTGTATCGGTAGCTGTAATTTTATCGCGTCGTAGCGCTAATCATGCGCTGTGACACGCTACACCATAGGGCCAAAATCGCGCATATTTTATAGCAACGTGCAGCCTTCGCCTAGCATATATTAGCGCAACAGCATTGAAAAAACATTATTATCGTTGAGTAAGACGCCCTGTATTAGCCAAATTCGGATAATTACAACCTATGGGTTATTGGTGTATATAGAGAACTACTAACCTGTGCCTGCAAATGGGCAATAAATTCCGGCTTCAGTTTAAGTATGTGAAGACATTGGCGTAGTGCCTCAATAGACGCTTCATCGAGTTGTCCACTAACAAATAACCATTTTCGGCTAAGTAGTAAACTGAGCGAGATAACCGCAAATTCTTTTTGCAGGCCGGGGCTGGCTTGGGCTGGCATTTTACCAAACTGCCTTATAATAGCCTGATGAATTTTAGGCTGATGCCAGTTCGCGGCAAGTTCAGCCGCATAGGCCACGAATTCTTCACCGGTTTTCAGGCTAAGCAGTGCATTAACATCAAACAGTCGTTGCGCATTATGGGGAAAGCGGGCGAGTATCTTTAGGGCTGGCAAGGTAAACACCGGTGCTAGCGAAAACGTGCTCACTAAGGCCGCTGACTGCGCCGATAGGCGGCTGGGCACCTGAGCCGCGATCAGTGATGCCAGCGTTGCACTGGTAACCAGTAAATTCTTACAGCAAGCCCCTAGCGGAAAATAATGCTGCGTCAGTCGCTGCATCAATGCTTCGAGTACCAGCATATCGCCTACACGTTCAGTCCCATAGGTTAATACCGCTTGTTTTACCTCTTTCACGGGCAATTGTAACCGGTTATCCAGGGTGGCTGAATGTTTTAGCGCATCAGCAAAAGCCGGTTCCTGTTCCAGTTCAGCGGCTAACCGGCCAATATCAAGTTCACTGTCTTGCAGCATATCGATAATGGTGATGATAGAGCGTGGCGGATGGCTGACCGGGTAGCGTCTTCCTTCAAACTTAAATGCCGCAATCTGTTGCGCGGCCTGGTGAGTTTTAGCGGTAAGCTCAGCCCATTTATTAAATCTTATATAATGGGAAGGCCGTAGCGCAATGTCGGTTTTCCACTCTATAGCCGGGGTCTGTGCAATAGCAGAGGGCAGCACACCATACTGGGAATCCGTTTTATACATTACCGTATGTTTGCCAGACTCTGTGGGAGCCTGAGCGCCAGGCCAGATATCCCCAGGATAGGTTAACCACTGACGTAATGTGGCTTCGTAGCGCACATTCCCCGACAGCGCTAACGGCCGTAATGCAGCATAAAAACTGAAGCTAAAACGAATGCTTAGATGACTACAACAAATTAACCACCATTGCGGGTAATTTATGGCCGGATTGGCCAGATACCGGTGAAAATTAGGTTGGGCTAATAATTTGCCTACCGAGAATACGGAACGCCACAAGGCGAGTTGTGGGCCCCCCAAATGCTTCTTTAACCCCGCCAGTACAGTAGGCTCAAAATGTAATATCTGGGTATCACGATGATACGACGCGGCGCTCAGTAGCGTAAACGTAGCACCGGTAAGGTGTTGCAGGTAATGATCATTTAACTGGCTGCGCAACCCCAGTATAGCCATGATCAGGGCAGCTTTTAACGGTAAAGGATAGGTAAGTGAAGATTCCTGACGAATGGCATTAACGGCTACCAGGGCGGCCTGCGGATGCTGGCGGGCAAATTCGACCACCTGCTTGCCCATAGCCAGCCCGGTATTAGGCACATTGAGCAGCTTTCCCTGGCGTACCAGCGCAGCGGTTGCGCGCTGACTTTGTTGAATAAGTGTCTGGTATGCCGATTCTACCAATTTAGTTCCTAACTTTTGAGGTAACTTTGATAAGCCCCTTCGCCCCAGGCGATAAGTTGTTCGTTTTCAAATAACAACGGAGTACATTCGTCCTGCGTGGTCAATCCATCTGCCCTGACATGCTGGGTGCGATAGAACATCACCTGAATAGCCACTGAGCTATCCATTTTGGCCTCAGTGATATCGGGCGAGCCCAGGCGTGCAAGAACCTCTTCTCGGGTAGTCCCCAGTCGAAGCTTAGTAATTTGCACTTTGTTATATTCTTCTCTGTCTTGCCAGTCCATGTTTTCTGGTTTGTCAGGATAAAACGAAATCACCAGAAATACGAACAGCACGTAAGCCGCGACGCCAAACAGAATCAGCCGGATAACCTTACTATTCATCCTTCTTCACTTGTTATTAAGGGAACACTGAACAGTTTACCTTAAAAGCGTGTAAAGAAGGAATGATAAAATCGTAAAGGAATGCGTCAATCCTGCGGGGAAATAGTGTAGCAGGGTATGTACTCGGAGCCCGGCAATTTCATTCTGCCTTGTGCTACAAACGACTCGAGAAGGGCGTCAATCCGCTGCATTAAATGAACATCTCCACGTAACTGGAATGGTCCCTTTTCTTTAATCTGGCGCACACCTTCTGCTTTAACGTTCCCCGCAACAATACCTGAAAAGGCCTGGCGCAATACCACGGCAAGGCTGGCTACATCTTGTTCCTGATGTAACGGTAATGCTGCCATGGAGTCGTGAGTCGGTATAAAGGGTACCTGAAACGGCTCATCAATTTTTAGCGACCAGTTGAAGCTGAACGAGTCGCCTACCGCCAGGCGATATTGCTCAATTTTTGCTTTGCTGTTGCATAGCGTACGGGCTACTTCTTCAGCATCGTCAATAATGATCTGGTATTTGCTTTGTGCCTGCGGCCCCAGTGTGGCGCCGACAAATTCATCAATAGCGGCGAAATACGCTTCCGCACCTTTCGGGCCCGTTAAAATAACCGGCAAAGGCTGTTGTGCATTGCGCTCGTTCATCAATATCCCCAGCAAATACAGCAACTCTTCTGCGGTGCCGACCCCGCCGGGGAATATCACCACGCCATGGGCAAAACGCACAAAGGCTTCCAGCCGTTTTTCGATGTCAGGCATGATGATGAGCTCATTAACGATGGCATTAGGCGGTTCGGCCGCGATAATACTGGGCTCAGAAATACCAATATAGCGGCCATTTTTATATCGCTGTTTGGCATGGCCTATCGTGGCGCCTTTCATCGGCCCTTTCATTGCACCTGGTCCGCAACCGGTACAAATGTTCATCTCTCTTAAGCCAAGCTGATAGCCGACCTCTTTGGTGTACTGATATTCATGTTGTTTGATGGAGTGACCGCCCCAGCATACAATGGTATTTAGCTCGTCATTACCTTCCAGAGCCTGGGCATGCCGCAACATATCAAATACCATGTCAGTAGTACTCAGGCTATCAACTGGCGCTGGTTTATGTACCAGGGCATGTTTGTTACCCATAAACAACATGTCGCGAAGTACGGCAAATAAATGTTCGTGTACGCCCCGTACCAGCTTGCCATCAACAAAGGCAACTTCAGGGGGATTTGTCAGTTCAATTTTAACGCCACGTTCCCGGCGTACCAGTTTAATATCAAAATCCTGATAAGGGGCAAACAACAACTCATAGTCGTCTTCATCAACACCACTGTTAAGTACTGCAAGACAACAATTTTTAAACACATCGAAAAGCTCACTATGTGTGGTGCCCTGCAATTGCGATACTTCTATCTGAGATAGCTGGCTCATCCAGCCAAGCGGATTCAACTGCACTTTTTTCATTAATATCTGTCCTGATCGATAACAACACAATTTCGTCCGGACCGCTTCGCTTCATAAAGCTTTTGGTCGGCTCTTTCAAATACCTGTTCGGCCGTTTCATCCGCAGTAAATGTCGCCCCGCCAAACGAGGCGGTAATGGTTAGTCGTTCCTGTTTGAACTTAAACGGTAATGCCATCAATCTGGTTCGCAATTTTTCCAGTTTCTCAGCCAGCGCGGTAGGTCCGGTATTCTCGTAAATCAAGACGAACTCTTCGCCCCCCCAGCGCGCAATAAACTCACCTTCGTTCAAGCCCTGGGCTAATTGATTAGCCACCACTTGCAGCGTTTTATCGCCCGCGGCATGGCCAAACCGATCATTAATGTTTTTAAAGTGGTCAATATCTAACACCGCCAGACTAAGCGGTTGTTGGCTGGCCTGCGCATGCTGCCAGGCACTGACGATTTTCTCATTATATGCCATACGGTTAGGTAATTGGGTGAGGGGGTCGGTGTGGCTGGCACAATGCTGCTGAGCGAGCTTTTTGCGATAATCGATAGTCTGCCGTTCTAGCGAATCAAGCTGGGTTTGCATACGGCTTAGCAAAGACATGATTTTTTGTTGTTCAGTGCGCTCGCTTTCTTTGCGCTGCGCCAGTGTTGAAGCCATCTTTTTAAGATGATAGCGGGTTTGTTCTTTTAACCCGTCCAGGCCAGTATCCGCCGCCACCATGTCCTCAATATCATTGAGTTGCTGTTTAAATACTTCATCTGTTTTCTGGCGGCTGACAAACGCCTGATGGGTATGAACAATGCTTTTTTCCACATTTTTGTTTAATTTACCCAGGGCTCCATGCAAGCTCTGGATAACCTCACCCGACATTGCCGCCTCACCCATTGAGTCTTTGACTATCAGCCTTAAAATAACCAAACAGGCTTGTAACAGATCATCTTCATTGAGCCCCTCTAATAAGCGGTGGCGTAGGTTACCCAACTGTATATTGTCAGGTTGTAGCTGCGTGTAGCTGTCGAGTAAATGCTGTAATTCTTCTTGTAGCGAGCGCGTAATCGATGGGTTAAGCGGGGCGGTTCGGACTTCTGGAGTCGCAGTATCACAAGGCGTAGGCAATTTTTGAATTAATGACAGGCTATTCAAACAGACTTTCAGCAGAGCCTGTAAGGAATCAGTGGGTTGGTTTGCCAATGTCAGCACACTGGCAGCATGGGTACGAAATTCTGTATTCTGGGCAAAGCGCTGTTGTAGCGTACGCACGCTTTGTTCGATAAGCGACAGACTGCTGGCGGTATAGCGACGTACGTTTTTAATGTCACCTTGAAACAGGTGGTCCAGTTTACCAATGCTTACACTGGCCAGGGAAAAATCCGGGGTGCCTGCCAGATGGCCGCGTAATGTCTGAAGCTCGTTGTCTATGTCGGCTGAATAACCTTCAAAAAACTTTGATAGACGAATGACGAATTGAGCAAGCATTTCATTATGTCGCTGCACTGACTGAAGCTGACTAGAATTCATTAAGTCGTTAATTCCCAATGGATTACGTATCTACACTTCATTGTGGCACAGGTCTGTGTTTTTTGCCCGACTATTGTCGGGCGTTACGTTGGTTGGGGTAGGGGGCTTCAAAGTTAGACCGGAACGGGTTGATATCCAGGCCGCCGCGCCGGGTATAGCGCGCCAGAACCGTCAGTTTATCAATGCCGGGCAACGCCTTTATATCGCAGAAAATACGCTCGACACATTGTTCATGAAACTCATTATGCTGCCGAAAGCCAATCAGGTATCTCAGTAACTGTTCATGATTTAAGGCCTGGCCTTCATACTTAATCAATACACTGGCCCAGTCGGGTTGGCTGGTTATCAGGCAGTTCGATTTCAGCAAATGGCTAACCAGCGTTTCTGATACCTGTTTGTGTTCCGTTCTTAGCAGGTTCGGGTCAGGGGAATACTGGTCTACTTCGATATCTATATCATCAATCACCACGCCTGCTAATTCTGCAGTAGCAAAGCGATTAAACTGATGGGGTAGAAATACAGCCACCGTCACCTGCTCCCCCGCGCAGCGTGACAAATCAGCTTGAAGTGTCCGTTTAACCGCGTCCAGGTCATCAAAATGGGTTTGGTTATAGCTGTTTAAATATAGCTTAAATGATTTTGACTCAATTAAATTGGCCGAGGTCACCGGCACGTGACACTCTACAATCCCTACCTGTGGTTTGCCTTTGGCGTTAAGCCAGGACAGCTCATAGCCGGTCCAGGTATCAATGCCAGAAAAAGGCAGGTCCAGACCGCTGATATGCTGTGCATCTCGGCTTATCGACCTGGCGACGCCCTGCAATAAATCAGGATTGTAATGGGCGTCATACGCTACTTGCTGACCAAGGGTTAAATTATCCGGCAAATTTGATGAGGCATTGTTTGTCATAGCGACCACTTAAACCGTAAACTTAAAAAAGAAGCAAATGATACCGCGATTGCGTGGGGTTTGCGATTTCACTCAGGTAATACAATGAAAGGAATTTGGTTATGGCTAACCCGGTAGACGCCGCGCTGGACGATTTTATCGCGCGGTTATTAGGTTTAACACAGCAGCACAATTCACCATTAACGGTAACTTATGATAGTGCATGGCCATCCTCTTGCTACCTGGAACGGGTAGATAACGGTCAGCCGGTTACCTGGAAGCCCACCCCACAAGCGCCAGTATTGTCATTTGCAAAGCTGGAACAAGCATTGGAAATTCAGCTAAATACGCAATTTACGGCTTATTTTACCCGCTATTATTCGGAAAACTTGCCGGCAACTGCGGCGCAGGGGGAGTGTGATTTGCTGCAAGTGCTCAGTGCCGACGATTTTGAGCGGCTACAGGAAAACCTGATTGGACATATTTTGATGAAGCGTCGCCTGCGCCAACCTGAAACGTTGTTTTTTGGGTTGACCAGCGACGACGATTATATCTTAACCATTGATAACAGTAGTGGTGCGGTACTGTTGGAGCAAGTGGGTAAAAAGTCTGACGACAAACTGGCAGATGATTTGGCCGGATTTATTCAGGCGCTGGCGCCCCGGCTTCCGGTATAACGCTGGATATACGTTGCTCAAGCACAGTGATGGCTGCTTCCAGTTCGGCTACCCGTTTTTCCAGTGACTGAATTTTTTGCGCCTCGGTGGGGGGCGAGCCTGCCTCTTTTAGAGCCGGTTTGGCGGCGCTATTGAATCGCTTTATGGCATCAATTGCCTGGGTAATACTGACTTTGCCCGGCGCTTTTGCCCGCAGTAACGCGATATTAGGCGTGGTGCCTTGCTGATAAAGCTGTTGGCATAACGCGAATAACTGGTCTGAATGTGGATTACTCATAAAAATGCTAACTGTGCTACCCAAAACCAGCAAATTACCATGGCGCGGCCTTAAAGCGTAGTTGTTAGTCTGACTAAATAATAGTGTGGTTTGTTAAATAGTGGTAGTTAATGCAATCGGGTGTTTGGTTAAGTTATGTAAAATCAATAGGTTAAAGTTGGCCTTAGATTTGATATGTTCAGGTGTACACAACACTCATATAAAATAAAAAGGAATACGCTAATGAAATACTTACCTTTATTACTGGCATTAAGCGCCCCAGTCGTACTTTCGGGCTGTGTTATTTCCGTAGATGGAAATGACAGTAATCACGCCAGTGAGTGGGAAGAGCGGGAACAGAATAATCGAAAGCATATTAGCAACTTAGAGCAGGGAGCAGCGTTTGAGGCAATCGCCAGAAAAATGGGGGTGGCCGATTTTAGCGAAATGCATCAAAAAGATGATGGGGTTTATCGGGTGTTGTATTACCGCACACAGCGCACTATGGATGACGGCGTAACCACGAAAGATGAGTGTACCCCGCTGGTCTTTAAAAATGGTGCTTTAGTGGGCTGGGGAGATAGTGCCTACAGCGCGCTGTAATCATGTGAAAGAGTGCCTACAGCGCGCTGTAATCATGTGAAAGAGTGCCTACAGCGCTCTGTAATGATGTGGAAGAGTGCTTATAGCAATCTGCAGGCATGTGGAAGAGTGCATTTCAGCGCTGACAACCGACCTGGTTTAGTCGTTAACGCCACTCTGCGCTTTTCTTGCTTTACTTTTTAAGGCATGGTGTGGTTAAACTTTGTACATAGCAAATGTTTTGCTGGGTTAAGGAGTTACCATGCCATCGTCTACGCCGGTCTCAGTCGATATCCACGCTGTACAAGCCACCTATTTACAAGCTGACGATCTCAACGTCGCCGCATCTATCGCGTATAATGCCTATCACAATGATGCCTTATTCGAGCATATCTTTCAGGCCGAGCGAGAAGGGTATGAGAGCCGCTTACGTCAGGCCATAAAACAAGAACTCACAGCTTGCTGGGACGCCGAACAAATACTGCTGGGCTTGTTTGAGGGAACGCGGTTGCTGGCGGTAACCTGCATTACGAAGCCAAACCAGGGTTTTGTACCGGGGCGTATGTGGCATTGGCGATTAAAGATGATGCTCACAGCCGGGCTTTTCTCCACTCGCCAGTTTGTGGAAAAAGAAGAGCGGATTCGGGCGCTAATCCCTGCCGAATCCTTTCATATGATTTCGCTTATAGGCGTACATCCCGACTATCAACATATTGGTCTGGGCCACGTTCTCATGGGGGCCATTGATACTATTGTGGCGCAGAGCGAGGAAAGCCAGGGGGTAGGTGTATTTGCCACCGTGCCTGCCTATCGCTATTTTTTTGAAGATGGCGGTTATTCTAAGGTTACTTCGCTACAAATAGCCGGGGTAGAAGGGGACGTTTTGTATAAAAAGCGTTCAAGCGACATTCCTCTGCGATAAATTGCGTGAACTTTATGTCTTATAATCCGACATCCTGTGTAAGACATATCGTACATCTGCGTAATTTTTTACGGTTATTTTATCTTCCTCGAAACTATACTTAAGTATAAACCTGATGTTTTTATTGAACTTTTTTAATGTTTGATAGCAGTGTCAAAAAACTGTCTTAAAATTTCTTCAAATTGCCTCTCGCAAAGCTTCTTCAAGCCAGTAATATATCAATCGTCACAGGGAAACACGACGAGTCAGGACGGCGCACGATCAGTATTGAAGGATTAAACGGACGAGCCATCTAACACGGATATGTTGCACAGGGATGTAGGAATAGGACAGTTCGAAGGAATCGAACAGTTAGGACATCTTCAGTGACGAAGAGACCACAAGGTGTGGAGTAAGGACAGGGACCCGGTGAATGATTCACCAGAAAACGGACAACATCAACGGATGATGATTTGCGTGACAGGATGTGCGTAAGCAAGGATAGCAGGTAAGGAACCCGGTCAGGAAGACCGCATGGACAACTTCATAGATGAAGAATGTTACACGAATGGGATGTGTAATAGTGTCAGGGAATCAAGGAAAGGGAACTACTTAAGGATAAGTAGCCTGCACAGGATGCGCAGGGCGAAAATGGAAAGGGCATACAGGGATTTGAAACAGGATGATTTCAACTGCAATGGATGGCTGAGAAGGATGCTCAAAATTTGAAAAAAGCGATGACCTTGAGGTTATCGCTTTTTTTGTATCTATTGCTTTAATTTACCCGATACGGCGGTAAATGGGTGCGCAACACCCGTTGTCCTATCAGCTCCATTTCGCCTACGTAACGGTCTTCACCATTTCCCGAAAACTCAAATACAAAAACAGAATGCCAGTCGATTTTCGCGTATTTAAACGATAATCGCGTTTTACGCCGGGCGACCGACAGTAATTGTAGCTGGTGGGTTTGACAATATTGTTGAATATGCAGATTCGCTCGTTCACTAATGCTGCGAATACGCCAAAACTGAAAACCAATCAATAGTAAGCATAAAAACAGGGTAAGTTCAGCCAGGGTCACATTAGTTTCCTCGGGTGGCAGAAAATAACGCGCCAATCGCCCGCGCCAGCGTTTCACTGCGTTCTGTAGAGCGTAGCAAACCAAGTACTTTGGTGCGTAGGGTGGGGATGCTGACTAAGTCGGCAAAAAAGCCTTTAAACAGCGCCCCGTCAAACTGTTGTTGGGTGTCTAATTTGGCCGCATGCTCGAAAAACGCGAGTAATAAGGTGTCGTTCAACTGATTAAAGTGACGAGCCGCAATAACCGATAATACATCCATATTCAGCTCAGAGGCAGCCAGAATAGTGGCCAGACGTTGTTGGATTTCGGGCATAACCTCATCACAACTTAGCGCTCTTAATACCGCTAGCGCTACAGCCGACTCTTCGCTGGTAATACCATGTTTATCCAGCCATGCCAGCAGATAGTTCTGCACAAGCTGGGGCAATGCAACATGTTCTAAAGCACTTAAGTAGGTTTGCTGAAAATCCGCCGCGAACAATGAAAAATGTTGGGTGAAAGGCTGGTCCAACTGGTTTTTCTCTATGTGGTAGGCGCAGTCGGCGATGGCCTGAATCGACAATGTTTGCCAGTCCATTACCGCAGGATGTCGGATATAGCGTTCGACATCGGCCGTGCCTGTTACCGCTGGCTTATTCAATACATGGCGAATGAGCGCATTAAAATGTGCCATTAGTGTTTGTGGCGGCACAAAATTGTAGGGATTGTCTGGCAGTGTTTCCCCTTGTTCGGTGTCGTCGGCCAGGCTGCTTCCTAACGCATCCACAATAATTTGCAAAAAGTGATTACGGGTGGCCGTCACCACCAAACCTTGCTCATCAACCGGCAATTTCAAAAACCAGATGTATTCTTTAGCCTGGGTTTGGCTGGTATTCCAAAATACGATTGCGAACCAGGCGTGTTGCTGGCGGGGGCGCGGAACCAGTAATTTGCCGTTTTCCAAATCTAAAAAGGTTTGGGCGTCAATAGGTGTCAGCCCCCGGCCCATATCTACGACTTGAAAGTTTGTGCCTGCGTGAAGCAAAAATTCACTGATTGATTCAATTGTCTGTGCGCCCATTGTTGCCACCTGTACTGCCATAAAACCTAAGCCGGGTAGTTTACCTGTCTGCCTTCATGTTGACCAGTCGTGGTATACTTGCGCTTTTTAACAAACCAACCACACAAGCTATGACGCACATTCAAAATATTGAAAATACGTTGCTGCAGATCCAGACGTATTTACAGCAATCAGGTTTATGGAGCGATTACCCGCCGACTGCTCAGCAGTTAACTTCGCAAGCACCGTTCGCGATAGATACCCTGGCGTTTGAACAATGGTTACAGTTTATTTTCCTACCCCAGCTACGCCAATACCTGACTGAACATGGTAGCTTACCGCCTGCTATGGATGTCGCGCCTATGGCCCAACAGGTGTATGAGGGCGAGCATACTCCACTGGTTCATCAGCTTTTGGTATTAGACAATATTAGTAAAGCTGAGCCGTTCCATGGATGACCGCGCGCCTCTACCAATTGTGTATCAGGATGACACTCTCGTTGCTATCAACAAACCTGCTGGTTTGTTAGTGCATCGTAGTCCAATCGACAAACGGGAAACCCGTTTTGCGGTACAACAACTAAGAGATCAAATTGGCCGGCATGTCTTTCCCGTGCACCGACTGGACCGTCCCACCAGTGGAATTTTGTTGTTTACCTTTGATGGCGTCAGCGCCAGTATTCTGGGTCGACAGATGATGGCACGCCAAATTATCAAGCAATATACGGCTATTGTGCGTGGTTTTGTGCAGGCGCCGGGTATGGTTGATTACGCGTTAAAATTTAAAGCAGACAAATTTGCAGATAAAGATCGCGGCGATATTGCACCTCAACCAGCCTGTACGGTCTATCAACCTGAACGTTATTTTGAATTACCAATACAGTCAGACCGTTACCCCACATCTCGCTATACGTTGGTGCGTTTGTACCCGCATACAGGACGCAAGCATCAACTGCGACGGCACATGGTGCATTTGCGCCATCCTATCCTGGGTGACACCAGTCACGGCGATGGTAAACAAAATAAATTTTTACGTGAACGGTTTGATTTTAAGAATCTGGCCTTAAGTTGTACCAGACTTGGGTTTGAACATCCTGCTTCACAGCGCTGGCTGGAAATTACGTGTTCACCTGGGGCGTCAATCGAGCAGCTGCTAAAAGACTGGCAGGTCTATCAGGTTAAGCATAAAGCATAAGAGGTAATATTTACGATGGCAAAATTAGGGATATTCTGTGGCAGTGTATACGGCAACGCTCAGCATGTTGCGGAACAGGTAGAAGAAAGTTTGGCCTCGCAAGGGTACGACTGTGAGCTGTATGAAGATGCTGCGGTAGCTGATTTCACACAAAATGACGCTATTTTAGTGATTACCTCTACTACCGGGCAAGGGGATGTACCGCCTAATCTGGAATTTGTTTTTTCTGATTTGAAAGACGAATTTCCGCTGCTTAATCAAAAGCCTTTTGCTGTAGCAGGTTTGGGTGACAGCAGTTATGATAATTTCTGTGGAGGCGGCCGACATTTTTATGCGTTACTTACTGAGCTACAAGGTAAGCCGGTAGCTGATATGCTGGAAGTTGACGCGATTGAAACCATGGAGCCTGAAAAGGACGTAGTGGAATGGGTAAATGGCCTTAAAGATAAGCTGTTTGTAGAATAACCAGCCCCAACGCCATATAAAACGGCCTGCATTAGCAGGCC
This sequence comes from Alteromonas indica, assembly GCA_003056425.1. Lineage (GTDB taxonomy): Bacteria > Pseudomonadota > Gammaproteobacteria > Enterobacterales > Alteromonadaceae > Alteromonas > Alteromonas indica. Next base: position 120,290 of record PYVY01000011.1, on the reverse strand, counting down.
GTCGGGTTACCTGGAAAGGTTACTCAACCCCGCGTAATAACTCATTAATACCCACTTTAGCGCGGGTTTTTGCATCAACTTTCTTTACAATGATTGCTGCATAAAGGCTATGGTCGCCGTCTTTGGCAGGCAGGCTTCCGGCCACTACCACCGAGCCCGCAGGTACGCGACCGTAATGAATTTCGCCTGTCTCACGGTCATAGATACGAGTGCTTTGGCTGATATAAACACCCATAGAAATAACCGAGCCTTCTTCAACAATAACGCCTTCCACTACTTCTGAACGCGCACCGATAAAGCAATTGTCTTCGATAATGGTTGGGTTGGCTTGCAATGGTTCAAGCACTCCGCCAATACCTACGCCACCAGACAAATGTACATTTTTACCTATTTGTGCACATGAGCCTACCGTCGCCCAGGTATCCACCATGGTGCCTTCACCAACGTATGCCCCGATGTTGATATACGATGGCATAACCACCACGTTCTTACCTACAAACGAACCAGTACGGACCGCTGCAGGGGGTACGATACGCACACCATCGCTGGCAAATTGCTCTGCTGTGTAATGGCGATATTTCAATGGCACTTTATCAAAAAAGCGACTCTCCGCACCTTCAATCATTTCATTGTTGTGCAGGCGGAAAAACAAGAGTACCGCTTTTTTCAGCCATTGATGAACCACCCACTTACCATCAATTTTTTCTGCCACCCGGGCGGTGCCGGCATTAAGCATATCAATGGCCTGGCCCACTGCATCACGCACATCTTGTGGTGCTTCTGAAGGAGAAAGTGAGTCGCGGTTGTCAAACGCCTGTTCAATAATAATTTGTAGTTCAGTCATGGTATAGTGATATCTTCAAGTTGGTCGAGTTTGTACAGAATCCGTTTTTTCAGGCCCACCTGCTGGTCCTGAGTCAATGCCTTGCCTTCATCATTTGTCACAATAAACACATCTTCGGCACGCTCCCCAATGGTAGCGATTTTTGCCAGTTTAAGGGTGACATTTTTATCTACAAAGGCGTGGCCTACTTTAGCCAGAATACCGGGCGCATCCAACGCTTCAAGCTCAATCAGCGTATATTCGTCGGCGATATTGAAAAAACGTACTTTTGTAGGGACATCAAGCTGACGCATCTGGCGCGGCAACTTGCGTTTATTATCATGGGCAAAGCCCGGTTTATTCAGTTGACTTAAGATGGCTTCTTCCAGGCTGGTGGTACGGTCGATAGAAGATAAGCGAGAGCCATCATTCTCTAATACCAGCATACTGTCAAAGACATAGCCATCCCGGGTTACGGTGATATGAGCATCATGAATTGAACAATTCCGGCTATCTAATACGGAGGCCACCTGGGCGAACAGAGCGCGACGATCTTTACCGTATATCAAAATCTCCGTCCCCCCTTTGGCAATATTGTCATTCGCCCGAATCAACAGGGTGTCAGGATCGTTCTTAAACAGATCATCTTCAGCCTGGATGATTTCCCGGGTATGCCAGGCGATTTGCGCAGGTTTAAAGCGCACAAAGTAATCATCATCCATCCGGGTCCACAGCACATCGACCTTGATCTGGTCTTCACCACTTTCGGTAAGCAACTGTTTAGCCAGCTGTTTGTGCATGGTAACCCGCTCATCAATGGTAGCCTGGCATTGAAGACCATTATCCAATGCCTTTTGGGTGATCAGGTACAGCTCACGTAACAACGAGGCTTTCCAGTCATTCCACAAATTATCATTGGTGGCCCGAATGTCGGCCAACGTGAGGGCATATAATAAGTTTAAATGATTATGGCTACGCACCGCCGTGGCAAACTCATTGATAACGTCAGGATCGTAAATATCGCGGCGCTGAGCCACGACCGACATCAATAAATGATTTTCCACCAGCCAGGCAATGAGCCGGGCATCTTTATCATCAATATCGTGAGAGGCACAGAAGGTCATTACATCTTTTGCGCCCAACACCGAGTGATCGCCATTGCGGCCTTTAGCAATATCATGAAATATAGCTGCTATATAGAGCAATTCCGGTTTGTCGAGGTTACGCGCAATACGGCCACAGCGCGGAAATTCACGGTTCTGCGAGCTGAAATAATGGTTTACGTGCTTTACCAGCCGGTGGGTATGTTCATCTACCGTATAGGCATGAAACAGATCAAACTGCATCATACCAACTATTTTATCCCACTCTGGCAGGTACGACTGTAAAATGCCGTACTCGTGCATTATATCCCAGGCAAAGTCAAAAAAACTGGGATGCCGGAACAGCACCATTAGCTTATCCCGACAGGCTTCGCGTTCTACAAAATAAACTTTTTCAAAGGCGCGACGGGTATTACGTAATTGCCTGATCGTATCTGTATCAAGGCCTTCAACAGCGGGGGTATCGGCCACTACTTTCAAAAAGTCCAGCACAGCTTCAGGCGAATTAATGACCTGCTCATGCCGTGGGGCAATCATGCCATCCAATAGCCAGTAATTGTCGTCAATAATGTGCTGCTGTTTGACATTTTGATTGAGCATGTCGTATCGGAACCGGTGAAGTAGCATCTTATTAAGCTCACTAACCCGGCGCACGGTGCGAAAAAAGTCCCGCATCATCCGCTCAACCGAAGCTTTGCCTTCCTCGCCGTACCCGAGCCGTGCAGCCACCTCGGGTTGATAGTCAAACAACAACCGGTTTTCACTGCGCCCTGCTGTTAGGTGCAGGGCAAACCGAAGACGCCATAAGTGCATACGACAGCGAATAAGCTCACTGTGTTCATCTTCAGTAAAATAGCCGTGGCCAACCAGATTCCAGCCGTCATATTCTTTAAAGTGCTTTTTAGCTACCCAGCCAATTGACTGAATGTCGCGTAAGCAACCTGGGTTTTCTTTAACATTCGGCTCAAGATTATATGAGGTGCCATTAAACTTCGCATGACGGGTTTTTTGCTCTTCATATTTGGCCACAAAAAACGCCTGACTAGTCCAGGTATTGCGGCCGTTTATCTCTTCGCGTAATGCTTCAAAGACATTTTCATTGCCAATTAATAAACGGCTTTCTACCAGATTGGTGGCAATGGAAATATCTTCTTTGGCTAACCTGACCGTTTCTTTTATAGTCCGGACAGACTGTCCCACATCCAGTTTAATATCCCATAACAGAGTGATAAAACGGCTGACTTTCTCTTGCGAGTCCGGGCTTAGCGTTTTGCGGCTTAAAATTAACAGGTCAATATCTGAATAGGGCTGTAAATGACCGCGGCCGTAGCCACCGACCGCACACAGGGCAATATCCGAAATCTCATCCAGCCGCAGCAGATGCCATAAATGCAGCAGCAGGGCATCAGCAAAATGCGCGCGGCCAGTTACCAGCTGATTTACCGGAGAGGTGTCAAATGCTTTATCCAGCCAGCTATAGCTGTCTTTTACGCATTGCTTGATAGCAAGCAAATCCTCTACTGAGGAAATTTGCTCAACCTGAGCGATTAACTTTTGCAGACTCAAAAATGTATCCTCATCATTACGGTATTCAGACCTTTAGGAAGCGATCGTAACAAACGACCCTTACCGGCACACGCACCTTAGCATGAAAGCCTACACCTCGCAGCCGCAAATAAAGCATAAGTTGGAAGGAAAAATGAATAAATATATAGAAAAGTATATGTTCAAATAGCCGATGCCCCCGCCAATGCAACAACGCGCTTAAGCGCGTCCCGGCAAATTGACAAGGGCTCTGCATACGTAATTAGGCGTGGTTGATTACCCGCGGTAGGTCTTCTTCCTCACGCAAAGTAAGTACCTCAACACCGGTTTCCGTTACCAGCAGTGTATGTTCCCACTGCGCACTCAGGCTACGATCCTTAGTTACCACTGTCCATTGGTCGGGAAGCACTTTTGAATAGCGTTTACCGGCATTAACCATGGGTTCAATGGTAAAACACATACCCGGCACCAGTTCATCCCCGGTACCTGGACGGCCATAGTGTACTATTTGCGGTTCTTCGTGGAAGCCAGCCCCGATACCATGGCCACAATATTCCCGCACAATTGAATAGTTATGCGATTCTGCATGGGTTTGGCAAAGGTGACCGATATCCCCTAAACGCATGCCGGGTTTAACTTGTTCGATCGCCTTATATAAACACTCCTGGGTAACTTTCACCAGGCGCTCTGCCAGTATCGAAGGTTTCCCCACCATAAACATTTTTGAGGTGTCACCGTGATAACCGTCTTTGATTACGGTGACATCAATATTAAGAATATCGCCATCTTTGAGTTTCTTATCAGAAGGTATGCCGTGGCAGATACAGTGATTTACTGACGTACATACTGATTTGGGGAAAGGTGGATGACCATAATTGAGGGGCGCAGGCGTCGCCCCTTGTTCATTTACAATATAATCGTGGCAAATGCTGTTTAGCTCGTCTGTCGTTACGCCTTTTTTTACATAAGGTGTGATCATGGTTAAGACGTCAGAAGCCAGCTTGCCAGCCACGCGCATTTTCTCTATTTCTTCAGCGGTTTTGATAATAGCTGCCACCGGAACCCTCAATAGTTAATAGTCAAACTTACCTTGCTTAATATGGTTGCCTATAGCACATATCAAGCCTAATACCCTTTATGGTAACGGTTCCGCCGACTTCTGTATAGGTTGCCAGGCGATAATGACAGGCTATTTAGTGGACCAAATCGGGCGTTTAACTTGAGTTCAAAGTTTGCTCATGGTATAAAGCGCCCGCCTGTTTGTATGGCTGGGGCAAAAACTGCTGCTGGCAATGCAAAACAAGGTACGAATATATTCATATAACACACATACACCGACACTTGATATCGGGGTGTCCGGGAGACCGGATCGATGCAAGGGGTGTATGGAGGCCTAACCCCATTAGAGGAAAAAATCATGGCTAATGTTTCAATGCGTGACATGCTAAAAGCTGGTGTTCACTTCGGTCACCAAACCCGTTACTGGAACCCTAAGATGAAACCTTACATCTTTGGTGCGCGTAACAAGGTTCATATCATCAACCTAGAAAAAACGGTTCCGCTTTTTAATGAAGCGATGAACTACCTTTCTGGCGTTGCTGCTAAAAAAGGTAAAATCCTTTTTGTTGGTACTAAGCGTGCAGCCGGTGAAGCGGTTAAAGACGCAGCGGTAAAATGTGATCAGTTCTATGTAAACAAGCGCTGGTTAGGCGGTATGTTGACTAACTGGAAAACAGTTCGTCAGTCTATCAAACGTCTGAAAGAGCTTGAGCAAAAAAGCCAGGATGGTACTTTCGAAAAGCTAACCAAAAAAGAAGCGTTGATGTTACAGCGTGAAATGGACAAGCTTGAGAACAGCCTGGGTGGTATCAAAGACATGGGCGGACTGCCTGATGCAATCTTTGTTATCGATGCTGACCACGAACACATCGCCGTAACAGAAGCGCGTAACCTGGGTATCCCGGTTGTTGGTGTGGTTGATACCAACTCTAACCCAGATGGCGTAGATTACGTTATCCCTGGTAACGATGACGCAATCCGTGCAATCCAGCTGTATCTGGAAGCTGCTGCAAGTGCTGTTAGCGCTGGTCGTAACAGCAACCTGGAAGCGCAAGCTGAGCAGGACGACTTCGTAGAAGCTGCTGAGTAATAGCATTCGGCACTAATGACAGCGTCATGCATTGACATGGTGCTGTCATAATACAAGATGAATATCTTTGAAGGGGCAGTGGCCCCTTTTACCATTAGAAAATATTAATGCTGAGGAATTGAAAAATGGCAGTGACTGCAGCACTAGTTAAAGAACTACGTGAGCGCACAGGCGCAGGCATGATGGACTGTAAAAAAGCACTGGTCGAGACTGACGGTGATATCGAACTGGCCATCGAAAATATGCGCAAGTCTGGACAGGCAAAAGCTGCGAAAAAAGCAGGTCGTATCGCCGCTGAAGGCGTTATCCTGACTAAAGTCAGTGGTAATCGCGCGACTATGCTTGAACTAAACTGTGAAACGGATTTCGTTGCTCGCGACGAAGGTTTCTTAAAGTTTGGTAACGAGATTCTAAATGTTGCCCACGAACAAAATATCAACGATATCGATGCGTTGAACGATGCTGAACTGAACGGTAAGAAAATCAGTGAAGTACGTGAAGACCTAATCACTAAAATCGGTGAGAACATTTCTCCTCGTCGCGTAGTTAACGTGGAAGGTGAAAACCTGGGTGCTTACGTACACGGCGGCCGTATCGGTGTGGTATCTATTCTTACTGGTGGCGAAGAAAGCCTGGCTAAAGACGTGTCTATGCACGTTGCTGCTGCGAGCCCGCAGTTTGTTAAGCCAGAAGATGTGCCAGAAGACGTTGTAGAGAAAGAAAAAAGCATCCAAATCGGCATTGCTATGCAGTCTGGCAAGCCAGCTGATATTGCCGAGAAAATGGTTGCCGGCCGGATGAAGAAATTCTCTGGTGAAATCAGCCTGACAGGTCAGCCTTTCGTAAAAGATCCTTCTAACACCGTAGGTGAGTTGCTTAAGAGCAACAACACCGACGTAATTAACTTCATTCGTTTTGAAGTTGGTGAAGGTATTGAGAAGAAAAGCGAAGATTTCGCGGCTGAAGTTGCTGCGCAAATGGAAGCAGCAAAGAAATAAATACTGCCTTCTACTTTTGCATGACGCAATAGTCAGATACACTACGGGCACCTCTTCGGAGGTGCTTTTTTATAAGTAAAATCACGGTAACGGGCACGCAAAGCCCAATAGTTAAGTCGTTTTGTCCCATTTCTTGCATAGTGAGAAATATGACAAGCCGAGTTCATATAGGACAAATCAAACAATGAGCATCACACCAAAATCAGCCTATCGTCGTATTTTGTTAAAACTCAGTGGCGAAGCCCTGATGGGCGCCGAAGGTTTCGGCATCGACCCCAAAGTACTTGACAGAATGGCACAGGAAATTAAAGAGCTGGTCGAACTGGGTGTGCAGGTTGGTCTGGTTATTGGTGGCGGTAATCTGTTTCGTGGCGAAGGGCTGGCCAAGGCTGGCATGAACCGCGTGGTGGGCGACCATATGGGAATGCTGGCCACCGTAATGAATGGCCTGGCGATGCGCGATGCGCTTCATCGGGCATTTGTAAATGCGCGTATGATGTCTGCTATTCCTTTAAACGGGGTATGTGACGCGTACAACTGGGCCGAAGCTATTAGTTTGCTAAAATCTGGCCGCGTGGTTATTTTCTCTGCCGGTACCGGAAACCCTTTCTTTACTACCGATTCAGCCGCGTGTTTACGGGGTATTGAGATTGAAGCCGATGCGGTATTAAAAGCCACCAAAGTAGACGGTGTTTATAGTGATGACCCGGCTAAAAATCCTGATGCTCAGCTTTATTCGCAGCTTACTTACGATGAAGTGCTGGAAAAAGAACTCAAAGTAATGGATTTGTCTGCGTTTACGCTGGCGCGCGACCACGGTGTGCCTATTCGCGTGTTCAATATGAACAAGCCTGGTTGCCTGAAAAAAGTGGTAATGGGCGAGCCGGAAGGCACGCTGATTGACCGTGCTGACAAACTGTAAAAGAAAATAGGAACAAAATCGTGATTGATGAAATTGAATTAGATGCGCGTGAGCGTATGGATAAAAGCATCAGCGCACTGAAAAGTCAGTTAAGTAAAATCCGTACTGGCCGGGCGCACCCAAGCCTGCTGGATGGGATTCAGGTATCGTATTACGGTGCTGACACGCCGCTGAAGCAAATTGCTAATGTTATTGCCGAAGATAGCCGAACGCTGGCCCTGACCGTGTTTGACAAAAGCGCCACGCAAGCCGTCGAAAAGGCTATTATGCAGTCAGATTTGGGATTAAACCCAATGAGCGCCGGCACCACCATTCGCATTCCAATGCCTCCACTAACTGAAGAGCGCCGTAAAGATTTGATCAAAGTCGTTCGCGCGGAAGCCGAGCAGGGGCGGGTCGCTATTCGGAATATACGCCGCGACGCCAACAGCGATGTAAAAGAGCTACTTAAGGAAAAGGATATAAGCGAAGACGAAAGTCGCGCAGCAGAAGAAAATATCCAGACCCTGACCAACGACTTTATTAAGCAGGTGGACAGCATTCTGGCGGTTAAAGAAAAAGAACTAATGGAAGTCTAATAGCTGTCATGTTATCTAAGCGGTCACAACCCGCCCAAAAGACCGTGTCGGCCCCGCCTGAACAGGCCGGGCCACGTCATGTTGCCATTATTATGGATGGTAACGGTCGCTGGGCTCAGAAAAAAGGTAAGATTCGTACATTTGGCCATAAGGCGGGTGTAGAGTCGGTCCGGTCAGTGGTTCGGTTTGCTCGGCAAACCGGTATTCAGTCACTTACTCTGTTCGCATTTAGTAGTGAAAACTGGAAGCGCCCAGAGGAAGAAGTCAGCGTGCTAATGGAATTGTTTAATCTGGTATTAAACAGTGAAGTTAAGCGTCTGCACAAAAACGATGTCAGATTGAAAGTGATAGGCGATGTGTCCGCTTTCGACGACAAACTTAAAGCCAAAATTCGTAAAGCCGAAGAGATGACCGCCAATAACAGTGCACTGGTACTGAATATTGCGGCCAATTATGGTGGCCGTTGGGATATTGCCCACGCTGCCCAGACTCTGGCTAAACAGGTACAGGATAATCTTCTTGCGCCTGAGCAAATCGACGAAGATAAGCTTGGTCAGTATATTTCTACCGCAGAGCTTCCCGAGCTGGATTTGTTAATTCGTACCGGCGGTGAACGTAGAATTAGTAATTTTTTACTATGGCAATGTGCCTATGCTGAACTGTACTTTACCGATGTGCTATGGCCTGATTTTACGGAACAAGTGTTCCAGGTAGCCGTAGACGATTACAATGTGCGTCAGCGCAGATTCGGCTTAACCGGTGAACAGGTAAGCGTGTCACAGCGCTAGCAGGCTAATCCTGCTAAGCCTGGCTGACAACGAGGAGCCGAAGAGCCGCTATGCTAAAACAACGTATAATAACCGCATTAATCCTGGCGCCATTGGCGCTGTTTGCCATTTTGTTTCTGCCAATCTGGTGGTTTGAAGTCGCCATAGCTGGGGTAATAGGCCTGGGCGCGTACGAATGGGCTAATATGTCTGGCATGACAGCCAGGCCGCAAAAAATTGCCTTAATGGTCGCGGCATTTGCCACTTGTATGGTGCTGTCGGCAATTGTTGATGTAGAAAGAATCTGGTATCAGGGTCAATTACATGGCTTGTACCATTTTATTCTCGGTGTGGCGGCCTTCTGGTGGTTAGTGTCGCTGGTTATGATCATCGCCTATCCCCGCTATTCAGCATTTTGGCGTACCAGTATCCCCATTCGCTGTATTTTCGGCGCGCTGACGTTGATTCCTACGTGGGTGGCGGTGGTAAGTTTGCGTACCAGTTTGCATGACGTTGACCCCTTTTACGGTTCATCCCTTATATTTTACGTCTTAGGCATTGTATGGGCCGCAGACATTGGCGCTTTCTTTGTCGGTGTAAAGTTTGGCCGACATAAGCTGCGACCAAACGTATCACCGGGCAAAACCCTTGAAGGCCTGTTAGGCGGGATAGCGGCTTCATTTGCTATTATTGCGTTTGCCGCTTTGCATTACCACGTCACCTTTTCCCGAATCTGGTTACACTTACTCATTGGTGGTATTACAGTTGCCGTCTCTGCACTGGGCGACCTTAACGAAAGTATGTTAAAGCGTTGCGCCGGCATCAAAGACAGTGGCAGATTATTACCCGGCCACGGTGGGGTGCTGGATCGGATTGACAGTCTGACAGCGGCGTTTCCGGTGTTCGCCTTTTGCTATGTAACCTGGATGGCATAATGCAGACCATTACCATTTTAGGTTCCACCGGCTCAATTGGCTGCAATACTCTGGATGTTGTTTCCCGCCACCCCGATAAATACCGGGTGTTTGCTATTACCGGCAACAGTCAGCTTGATCTATTAGTGCAACAGGCTCGCCAATGTGCGCCACGTTATGTGGTGGTGGCCGATGAGCAGCGCTACAATCAGGCCAGAGCGATAATGCAGGAGCAGGGGATTGAAGCGGAATTATTGTGCGGGGCACAAGCCCTGGAAGACGTTTCAAGCGCCCCTGAAGTAGATGCTGTTATGGCCGCTATCGTGGGAGCCGCAGGTTTAATGCCTACCATGGCCGCGGTTAAAGCAGGTAAGCGGGTGTTACTGGCGAATAAAGAAGCCCTGGTAATGTCAGGTGATTTGTTTATTGATACGGCTCGTCAGTGTGGTGCCACGATTTTGCCCATCGATAGCGAACACAATGCAATCTTTCAGTGTTTACCGACCAACTTTGAATATGGCAATCTGGCGGCCTCCGGTATCCAGCACTTGCTATTAACCGGTTCGGGCGGACCATTTCGCCAGCGCGAGCTGGCCACGTTTAACGATATTACCGTAGCCCAGGCTTGTTCACATCCAAACTGGGATATGGGGCGTAAAATTACCGTTGACTCGGCCACCATGATGAACAAAGGGTTAGAATTTATCGAAGCCTGTCGTTTATTTGGTACCCGGGCTGACCAAATTACAGTCGTACTGCATCCCCAAAGCACCATCCACTCAATGGTTCAGTATACCGACGGTTCAGTGCTGGCCCAGATGGGACATCCTGACATGCGCACCCCTATTGCATACGGATTGGCTTATCCTGAGCGTATTGACGCCGGGGTAGCGCCGTTAAACTTTGCAACGCTGGCCGACCTGACATTTGATACGCCCTGTCGTGAACGTTATCCCAATCTGTATTTGGCTATTGAGGCGTGTCAGGAAGGACAGTGGGCCACCACCAGTTTGAATGCCGCTAACGAGATAGCGGTAGAAGCTTTTTTACAAGAACAAATTGGCTTTTGCGATATCGCCAGAGTAAATCAGGAAACCCTGAATAAATTGGAACCAATGCCCGTTTGTTCACTCCAACAAATTCTCGAGCAAGACAGAGTCGCGCGCGAGATGGCGACAAGTGTGATTAGAGGTTTGAGCTAGTGTTTTCATTTCTGTGGAGTCTGGGTGCATTTATCGTCGCGCTGGGGGTACTGGTTGCGGTACATGAATGGGGGCATTTTTATGTCGCTCGCTTATGCGGCGTACAGGTCGAACGATTCTCCATCGGTTTTGGCAAACCATTTTGGCGTCGAACTGACAAACATGGCACCGAATTTGTGTTAGCGGCCATCCCATTGGGCGGTTATGTCCGGATGCTTGATGAACGGGTAGATACCGTGGCCGATAATCTTAAGCACAAAGCGTTTAATAACAAGCCCGTAGGCCATCGAATGGCGATCATTGCCGCGGGCCCGGTAGTTAACTTTTTATTTGCTATTGTGGCACTGTTTGTAATGAACCTGGTGGGGTTGCAAACAGTAAAGCCGATAGTAGGGGAAGTGACCCCAGCTTCGGTCTCAGCGCAAGCCGGGCTGGAATCTGGTTCACTTATTACCGCAGTGGGTTCACGGGATACCGCTGACTGGGAAGCCGTGAACCTTGAACTGGTATCTTACATCGGCCAGTCGTCGATACCGATAACCGCCCAAACGGCAAATGGTGATAGTCGATCACTGGAGTTTGATACCAGTAACTGGAACTTTGACCCCGAAAAAGAGTCTGCACTAGACAGTTTGGGAATGCAGCCCTATCGGCCAGCCGCTAAGCTCGAGTTGTCGGTGGTAGCACCGGATAGTCCGGCCAGTAAAGCGGGCTTGCAGGTAGGCGATAACCTGCTCAGCCTAGATGGCGAACCTATCGAAAGCTGGGAAGGTTTAGTTGCTACCATAGGCGAGCGTCCTGGTGAAAAAGTGACATTTGAGGTAAGCCGGGATGGACAATCGCGTACGATCGATGCCACCATCGCCCGCCGGGATACTCAACAGGGACAGATTGGCTACCTGGGTGTAAGCCCTACCTTTGAGCCCTGGCCACAAGGATACGTGTTCGTTCATCAGTATGGCCCGGTAGAGGCACTGGTGAAGGCAGCGGATAAAACCTGGCGGCTGATGACCTTAAGTGTGTCGATGATTGGCAAACTGGTAACCGGCGATGTCTCGCTGAATAATTTAAGCGGACCCATATCAATAGCTCAGGGCGCGGGAGTTAGCGCTGGATACGGGTTGGTCTACTTTCTGAGCTTTTTAGCATTGATTAGTGTCAATCTTGGCATAATCAATTTACTGCCTCTTCCTATGCTTGATGGGGGACATTTAATGTACTTCACCATTGAATGGCTAACTGGGAAGCCTGTTTCTGAAGCAGTTCAGGAATGGGGATTTAGAATCGGCGGGGTAATACTTCTGATGTTTATGGGTATTGCCATCTTTAACGATATTAGCCGCATCGCCTGATAGGGTGCAGCGCTAAATAATCAAATATATTGAAATAACGCGGCGCAGGATAAAAAGAATAGATGAAGTTAAGACAGTTAGTAGCAGCCGGAGCTATTGTATCCAGTGCTAGCTTAGCCAACGCGGCTACATCACAGGAACAGTTCGTCGTAGAAGACATCCGGGTTGAAGGTTTGCAACGAGTTGCGCTGGGCGCAGCGTTGACCTACCTCCCCGTTGAAGTAGGTGACGAACTAAATTCATTTAGGGTGGCCCAGGCTATCCGTTCACTGTATTCATCCACCCATTTTGAAAATGTGGAGATGCTGCGAGATGGTAATACGTTGGTTATTAAAGTCGCCGAGCGGCCTACCATCAGTAATATTATCTTTGAAGGCAACGATGATATAAAAGATGAGCAGCTTCAGGAAAGTTTGGATGGAAACGGTGTGCGTTTGGGCGAACCGCTCGACAGAACAGTCCTTACCTCTATTGAAAATGGCTTAAAAGACTTCTTTTACAGTATCGGTAAATACAATGCTGACGTGTCTGCCATTATTACGCCCTTGCCGCGTAACCGGGTCGACCTAAAATTGTTATTTGAAGAAGGCGACGCCGCCGCCATCCAGCAAATCAATATTGTCGGTAACCAAATATTTTCCGACACAGAATTGATGGAAGATTTGGAGCTGCAATACGATACACCGTGGTGGGACTTTTTATCCGAAACCCGCTATCAGCAGCAAACCCTGCAAGGCGACATGGAAACCGTGCGCAACCATTATATGGACCGCGGCTACCTGCGTTTTAATATCGACTCTACCCAAGTCTCTATGACCCCGGAAAAAGACGGTATTTATATCGCCATGAATGTTTCTGAAGGTGAGCAATACACCATTTCGGGCGTTGAGCTAGTAGGTGATCTGCTGGGTAACGAAGAATATATCGGTAAAGTACTGCCGTTAACGGATGGCGAGCTGTATAACCAGGCAGAGGTCACGTATACCGAAGAGTTTATCTCTAAATACCTGGGCCGTTTTGGCTATGCTTACCCTACTGTAACCACAGTACCGGAAATCAATGACGAAGAAAAAACCGTCAAACTGACGATTTCTGTAGATCCGGGCAAACGCATTTATGTGCGTCGTATCAACTTCAATGGTAACACTGTTACTGCCGATGATGTATTACGGCAAAATGTTAACCAGATGGAAGGTGCCTGGTTATCTAACAATCTGTTGGAATCTTCAAAGAATCAGCTTTCACGTTTAACCTACATGAAAAATGTCGAATTTGAGTCAACCCGTATCCCGGGCCAGGACGATAAAGTAGATGTCGATTTTAATGTAGAAGAACAGCCGTCCGGTTCGTTTAATGCCGGTATTGGTTATGGCGATCGTACGAAGTTAAGTTTGCAGGCGGGTATTCAGCAGGATAACTTCCTGGGTACTGGTAAGCGAGTAGGCTTAAACCTCAGTACGGTATCGTATCAGCGCTCGGCGCAGATTACCTATAATGATCCCTATTTCACTATTGATGGCATCAGTTTGGGTGGGTCACTGGGTTACAGCGAGTTTGATGGTTCAGACTTTAACGTTATCCAGTATAACTCTAAGCGGTGGTCGATAGGCGCTAACGTAGGCTATCCCATTGATGAGATAAACCGGATTAACTTCGGTATGACCTATTCAAATACCGAGCTGTATAACACCGGTTATTATGAACAGACCGAACAGTTTTATGACCAGTTCCGCGAAGAAGACCCCGAAGCCCCAATTAAATATGATAGCTACCTGGCCAGCGTTTCATGGAGCCGCAGCACATTAAACCGTGGTCTGTTTCCCACCGCCGGATCGTCACAGCGGGCAACATTTAGTATTACCACGCCAAACTCTGACGTAAATTACTTCAAAAGCGTGCTGGATACGAAGTTTTATTATCCGCTATCTCGTAATCAGCGTTGGTCGGTATTAGCCCGTCTGCGGTTAGGTTACGGCAATGGCTATGGGTCTAATAATGGTAATGAGCAAATTTTACCGTTTACCGAAAACTTCACCGCAGGTGGCGCGGATACATTACGGGGCTTTGAAAACAACACGGTAGGACCACGTGGGGTAATATTATCTGCCAACAGCGCAGCTACTGGCCCTGACGGTGAGCAATATCCTGGCGACCCAGCAAAAAATTTGGTAGGGGTATCAACCCGTAGCTTGGGTGGTAATGCTATGGCATTAGGTGGTATCGAGCTTATCGTACCAACCCCATTTGTTGATGCGGAAATGGACAATTCAGTAAGAACAAGTCTGTTTGTTGATATAGGTAACGTATGGGATACTGAATTCGATTACGATAAGTATCGCAACTTGCAAGCGGTATCGGGAAGTGATGACGTGTTGGACTATTCCGACTGGACACAGTATCGTAGTTCCGCCGGTTTGTCTGTACAATGGATTTCACCGATGGGGCCGATGGTATTCAGCTTCTCCAGAACCATTAGAGACCGTGAAGGTGATGACGCGAAGTTCTTTACCTTTAATATCGGACAAACATTCTAAGAGTTAACTTTGACGACGACGTCTAATGAATAATTACAAAAGGAGTTCCCTTTGAAACAGTTGGCAAAACATATCGTTGCAACCGCGATGTTAGGTAGTGCGCTGGTAAGCGGTTCAGTTATGGCTGAACAGAAAATCGGTGTTGTAGATGTA
The DNA here is from genome assembly GCA_003056425.1 of Alteromonas indica. Taxonomy (GTDB): domain Bacteria; phylum Pseudomonadota; class Gammaproteobacteria; order Enterobacterales; family Alteromonadaceae; genus Alteromonas; species Alteromonas indica. The sequence goes on along the minus strand of PYVY01000011.1, from coordinate 105,250 downwards.
CAGAGCGTGTTTCAGGCTATGCCACAGGCCGCTGAAATCTCCAATAACATTCAGATGGAGTTTAAAGACCAGATTGATGAAGTTAACCAACTTCAAAAAGACGGTCAGTTCTTTGCGGAGCGTTTACAACGTGATGCGGCGACGATGAGCGAGCAGGAAAAGAAAGAACTGCAACAGAAAATTCAGGGTGTTCGTGAGCAACTGGCAGAAAAAGGTCAGCCGCTACAACAGAACATTCAACGCCGTAGCAATGAGGAAAGAAACAAATTGTTAGGCTTGATCAAACAAGCCATCGACAATGTTGCGAAAAAAGATGGGTATGATCTTATCCTTAGCGCAGGCGCGGTTTCGTATGCTACTGAGCAACATGATGTGTCTGAGCAAGTGCTTGAACAGGTTAAGAAAACTAACTAAAAATTCGTTGCCCTCCAGGCGATGATGAAAACCTGATATGCTGATAACACAGGTCAGACTAGCTCCCGAAGGGGTTGGTCTGACTTGTTTTTTACGTTAAAAAGCGTATGGTTGCCGCCGTTTAAAAATTCCAGCCTGTGTTTTTTCAATAAATATGGCGCCGTTCACGGCCATCACCTCAGGGTATGCAAAAGAACCCGCGGCAGGGTGAGTAATCCTGACCCGCATGAGCCATTGAACGAGCAACAATAATGTAACCACAGGTTGCTGGTGACAACGGCTTTACCGCTTGCCGAACAAACAGTCAGTTACAGCGGTTAGTGGCATAGGAGAGACTTTTGGCCAACTCACTAAACTCTATTGATATTCAGGAAATTCTGGAATTACTTCCACACCGTTATCCTTTTTTGCTGGTTGACCGGGTCACCGATTACACCATTGGCGAGTCTATCAAAGCGTATAAAAACATCACGATGAACGAGCCCTGTTTTACCGGGCACTTTCCAGGACGACCTATTTTCCCCGGTGTGCTGATTCTTGAAGCCATGGCCCAGGCTGCGGGTGTACTTGGTTTTAAAACCATGGGTAAGAGCGATAAATTATACTTGTACGCAGGGATTGACTGCGCACGTTTCAAACGCCCGGTAGTGCCCGGCGATAAATTGGAATTTGATGTAAGCTTACTCAAAGAACGTCGCGGAATATGGAAGTTCAAAGGTACCGCAAGCGTTGATGGCGATAGCGTTTGTAGTGCAGAGTTTATGTGTGCAATTAGAGAGATAGTCTAACGTGATCCATTCTACTGCGGTAATTTCAGAATCTGCCAAAATTGGTAAGAATGTCAAAATAGGCCCGTTTTGTGTAGTAGATGATAATGTTGAGATAGGCGACGGCTGCATACTGGAAAGTCATGTGGTCATTCGTGGTCCTTCTACTATTGGCAAAGATAACCGTTTCTTTCAGTTTTGCTCCATCGGAGAAGACTGTCAGGACAAAAAATATGCGGGCGAACCTACCCAACTGGTGATTGGCGATAACAATGTATTTCGCGAAGGCAGTACCGTACATCGTGGCACTGTGCAGGACGAAGGCATTACCCGGGTAGGCTCTAATAACCTGTTTATGATCAATGCTCACGTGGCACACGATTGTATGTTAGGCGATAACATTATTCTGGCAAATAATGTGTCGTTGGCGGGCCATGTCACCCTGGGCGACTATGTTATTTTCGGTGGCGGTGCGGCTATCCATCAGTTTGGTAAAGTTGGCGCCCACGCATTCGTTGGGGCCGGTGCTATCGTGCTACGAGATGTGCCGCCATACATTATGGTCAATGGTCAAAAAAATGTGCCGGCGGGGATCAACTCCGAAGGCCTCAAACGCCGCGGTTTTTCTTCCGCTGCGGTGATGGCTATCAAACGCGCATATCGCACTATTTACCGCGCGAATAACACGGTAGAAGAAGCCGTGGCTCAGCTGCAAAGCGTGCAAGAGACCCATCCGGAAGTGGCGTTGATGGTGACCTTTTTGCAAGAAGCCGAACGCGGCATTATCCGTTGAGCCAATGAGCAGCCAGCCCTTACGCATTGGTGTTGTTGCCGGCGAGCCATCTGGCGATGTGCTGGCCGCCGGCATGATTGCTGAGCTCAAAAGGCAACATCCTGATGCTATTATCGAAGGGATCGGTGGTGACAATATGATTGCCGCCGGTTGCCATTCGTTGTTTGATATGGAAACACTGTCGGTGATGGGGCTGGTAGAAGTGCTATCGCACCTGCCTGCTATCCTCAAAGTCAAAAACGCCCTTATTGCTCACTTTGAAAAATATCCCCCGGATATCTTTATCGGTGTCGATGCGCCAGATTTTAATTTGCGGGTAGAAAAAGCGTTAAAACAAAAAGGGATTAAAACCGTTCATTACGTTAGCCCCACTATCTGGGCCTGGCGAGAGGGACGTATCCATAAAATTGCCCAGGCGACAGATTGCGTGTTGGGCTTATTCCCGTTTGAAGCTGAGGTTTACCAAAAGCATCAGGTTGCTTATCGCTTCGTGGGCCATACCCTGGCTGATGCGATTGCATTAGCGCCGCCCCAACAGCCAGCTCGCCAGGCGTTGGGTTTAGCCAGTAGCGACCCGGTAATGGCGGTGTTACCGGGAAGCCGTAATGGTGAAGTAAGCAAACTATTGCCGATATTTTTAGCCACTATTTATGAAGTGCTAAAACAAAAACCAGGCTGTAAATTTGTTATCCCTGCGGCCAACCAACATCGGTTCGACTTCATCGCCCAATTCCTTCAGGAGCATGCTACCCGTCTTTACGCCGAGGGCACCATCCTGCTTACCAAAGGCAATGCACGCGAAGCCATGATAGCCTCGGATGTTATTTTACTGGCCTCAGGTACTGCCACGCTCGAAGCGATGTTGTGTAAACGCCCGATGGTGGCAGCTTACAAACTTTCGGGCCTGACCTATAAAATCATGCAACGATTATACAAAGCGCCATTTTTTACGTTGCCGAATTTGCTGGCAAAGCGCAAAATAATTCCTGAATTATTGCAAGATGACGTGAACCCACAAATGTTGAGTCAGCAACTGCTTGGCTTTTTAAACAGTGATAATACCGCGTTAATTGAAACCTTCACGCAACTGCACAAAACCCTGGCGCAGGATGCTGATAAAGCGTCCGCAAAAGCGGTGTTGGATCTCATTAATCATGAATAGAAAAATTGCCGGAGTAGATGAAGTAGGCCGCGGCCCGCTGGTAGGGGATGTGGTTACCGCTGCGGTTATCCTTGACCCTAGCCGCCCCATTGCAGGGCTAACTGACTCAAAAAAGCTTAGTGCTAAAAAACGCGACTATTTTGCGCAGGTTATCAAAGAACAGGCTTTGTGTTGGTCCTTCGGGCGCGCGACCCCGCAGGAAATCGATACCCTTAATATATTACATGCCACTATGCTGGCGATGAAGCGGGCCGTAGAAGGGCTTTCGGTACAACCGGATTTTGTTTATGTGGATGGCAACAGACTTCCCGATTGGCACTATAATGCCGAAGCCATCGTCAAAGGTGATAGCCTGCACGCCCAGATCTCAGCGGCATCCATTCTAGCTAAGGTCGAGCGTGACAATGATATGATTGCGCTGGATAAAGAATTCCCCCACTATGGCTTTGCCGGACACAAAGGGTATCCCACCAAAGCACATTTTGCCGCATTGGCTGAGCATGGTGTATTGCCGTGCTACCGTACAAGCTTCAAGCCCGTCCGGGCATTGTTAGACCAATAAAACCGATAACGACAGTAGGTGTTATGACATCGCCCTTTATTCATCTTCGTGTACACAGCGATTATTCCATGATGGATGGCCTGAATAAGGTCAAGCCCATCTTAGAAAAGGTGTGCGAACATTCTATGCCAGCGGTAGCGCTGACCGATCAGATGAACATGTGTGGTCTGGTGAAGTTTTATTCGCAGTGCCACAGCATGGGTATCAAGCCCATTATCGGTACCGATTTCTGGGTAACCAATGACACATTTGGTGATGAACCCTTCAGGCTGACATTGTTGGCAATGAACAATGAAGGCTACAAAAATATCACCGTGCTTATCTCCAAAGCCTATCTACGCGGCCACATTGCCCACCGCGCTGTGATTGACCAGGCATGGCTGGCCGAGCATGCTGAAGGCATTATTGTGCTCTCAGGGGCATTACATGGGGATGTCGGCGTAGCCTTAACAAAAAACAATAATGCTTTGTTAAATGATGCACTGGACTTCTATCAAACCCATTTTGCGGATCGTTTTTATCTTGAATTGATACGGACCGGCCGGCCTGGCGAAGAAGACTACCTGCATCGCGCAGTAGCGTTAGCTGAACAGAGCGGGTTGCCGGTAGTGGCTACCAATGAAGTGTGTTTTGTTAATCAGGAAGGCTTTGATGCCCATGAAATCCGAGTGTCCATCCATGATGGGTATACGCTGGATGATGTGCGCCGGCCAAAAAAGTATAGCGAGCAACAATATCTGCGCTCAGGCCAGGAGATGGCGGAGCTGTTTAGCGATCTTCCCGAAGCAATAGAAAATACCGTTGAAATAGCCAAACGCTGTAATGTAACCGTGCGGCTTAATGAATACTTCCTGCCGCAATTTCCGACTGGCGGCATGACCACTGAAGACTTCCTGGTAAAGCGTTCTCAAGAAGGGTTAGAAGAGCGTCTGGCATTTTTGTTCCCCGATGAAGCCGAGCGGCAGGCAAAACGCCCCCCATACGATGAACGGCTGGAGATCGAGCTTGGCGTTATCAACCAAATGGGTTTTCCGGGCTACTTCCTGATTGTTATGGAGTTTATCCAGTGGAGTAAGGACAACGAAATTCCGGTCGGGCCAGGGCGCGGTTCGGGAGCGGGTTCACTGGTTGCCTATGCCCTGCAGATCACTGATTTGGATCCCTTGGAATTTGATCTGCTGTTCGAGCGATTCCTTAATCCTGAGCGGGTATCAATGCCTGACTTTGACGTTGATTTTTGTATGGATCGCCGCGACGAGGTTATCGAACATGTTGCTGAATTATACGGCCGTCAGGCGGTTTCTCAGATCATAACCTTTGGTACCATGGCAGCTAAAGCGGTGGTGCGCGACGTGGGCAGGGTACTAGGCCATCCGTATGGCTTTGTTGACCGCATCTCTAAACTTATCCCCTCTGACCCAGGAATGACCCTGGGCAAAGCCTTCGACGTGGAACCGCGCCTGCCAGAACTATATCGCGACGATGAAGAGGTGAAAGACCTTATCGATATGGCGCGAATTCTGGAAGGGGTAACCCGGAATGCCGGTAAACACGCCGGCGGGGTAGTGATTGCACCAACTACCATTACGGATTTTGCGCCCTTGTATTGTGATGACGAGGGTAAACATCCGGTCACCCAATTCGATAAAAATGATGTGGAAACTGCCGGCCTGGTAAAATTTGACTTCCTGGGTCTTCGCACACTGACTATTATTCAGTGGGCTATTGATATGATTGAAATTGGGCATGGCACCAAAATTGATATCACAGCTATCCCACTGGTCGATCCCAAAAGTTTCCGCTCATTGCAAGCAGCCGAAACCACCGCCGTATTCCAGTTGGAATCGCGGGGTATGAAAGAACTTATCAAGCGGCTAAAACCTGATTGCTTTGAAGATATTATCGCACTGGTAGCCTTATTTCGGCCCGGCCCTTTGCAGTCAGGCATGGTAGATAACTTTATTGACCGAAAACACGGGCGTGAAGCTATCTCATATCCTGATGCCGACTATCAGCATGAGTGTTTGCAGGAAATCCTGGAGCCGACATACGGAATTATCCTGTATCAGGAACAGGTTATGCAGATTGCCCAGGAAATGGCAGGCTATTCCCTGGGCGGCGCCGATTTATTGCGGCGGGCTATGGGTAAGAAAAAGCCAGAAGAAATGGCCAAACAGCGGGCGGTATTTGCCGAAGGGGCCAAGGGAAATAACATTGACCCCGATCTGGCTATGAAAATTTTCGATCTGGTGGAAAAGTTCGCCGGCTACGGGTTTAACAAATCGCATTCTGCTGCCTATGCCCTGGTGTCGTATCAGACGTTATGGTTAAAGGTGCATTATCCGGCCGAATTTATGGCGGCGGTTATGTCCGCGGATATGGATAACACCGACAAAATCGTAACCCTGGTAGATGAAGTCCAACGAATGGGCCTGCAAATTTTGCCGCCTGATTTAAACACCGGCCGCCACAAATTTACCGTGGATGAGAAAGGTCGCATTGTCTATGGCATTGGTGCTATAAAAGGGGTGGGCGAAGGCCCTATAGAGGCAATTATTGAAGCCCGTGAAAATCAGGGCAAATTTACTGATTTGTTTGATTTTTGTGCTAAGGTAGACCTCAAACGTGTTAATAAGCGGGTGTTGGAAAAACTGGTACTGGCTGGGGCTTTAGACAACCTCGGACCGCATCGGGCAGCGCTAATGGCCACCTTACCCGAAGCGATGGCAGCAGCGGGGCAGCATGCTAAAGCCGAGTCGTTTGGGCAATCAGATATGTTCGGGCTGTTAAACAGTGAACCAGAAGCGGTGGAACAGGCTTTTGCCGATGTCCCCAAATGGCCGGAAAAAGTATGGCTTGAAGGGGAAAAAGACACGTTAGGCTTGTACCTCACCGGGCACCCGATAAACCAGTACGCAGCAGAAATCAGAAATTATGCCGATGGTCGGCTGGTGGATTTAAAACCCACCGGGAAAGAACAAATGGCCACTGCAGTGGGGTTGGTGCTGTCTGTTCGGGTAATGATGAACAAAAAAGGCCGTCGCTGGGCAATTGTGACACTGGATGATAAAAGTGCCAGAATGGATGTGCGGTTCTTTCCAGACGTATTCGAACAATTTGAAAGCATTTTAGAGTCAGACCGGATTTTATTGATTAAAGGACAGGTCAGCTTTGATGATTTCTCCGGGGGCAATACAATCACCGCCCGTGACGTAATGGACATTGTGCAGGCACGGGAGCGAAATGCCCGGGCGCTGCAATTAAAAATAGATACGCAGCAATGGCAACAAGATAAACTGTCTTCGCTACAGGCTATATTGCAACCCTTTACCGGCGGAAGTTGTCCGGTAGAATTGCACGTATTGCACCGGGATGCCGAAGCAATACTGACCTGTGGAGCCCAGTGGTATATCACCCCGGAAGACCAGTTGCTGCATGAATTAAAGCACTGCCTGGGAGAACGGTCCGTAACGCTAAGTTATCACTAGCCTTCTTAATTATAAAATGTGGTCACTAACAAGAAGCGCGAAAACGGTCACTACCTGGCGTGCGACGCAGTAAACATAGGACACAGAATGAGCATACAGTTTTTAGAATTTGAACAACCTATAGCTGAACTAGAAGCAAAAATTGAAGAGCTTAGGTTGGTAAATCAGGGCGGTGAGTTTGACGTCAGTATTGAAGAAGAAATCACCCGCTTACAAGCCAAAAGCGCGGAACTGACCAAAAAGATATTTTCAGATCTGGGAGCGTGGCAGATTTCGCAACTTGCCCGCCATCCGTTGCGTCCTTATACCCTGGATTATATTGGCCGGGTATTTACCGACTTTGACGAGCTGGCCGGCGATCGGGCATTTGCCGATGATAAAGCCATTATTGGTGGCCCGGCTATGTTGGATGATCAAGCTGTTATGTTGATTGGCCATCAAAAAGGCCGCGATACGCATGAAAAAATCCGCCGTAATTTTGGAATGCCGAAGCCTGAAGGCTATCGTAAAGCTTTGCGTTTAATGAAAATGGCCGAACGTTTCAACATGCCGGTAATTACCTTAATTGACACCCCAGGGGCTTACCCGGGTGTGGGTGCCGAAGAACGTGGGCAAAGCGAAGCTATAGCACGTAATCTAATGGAAATGGCGGAGCTGACAGTCCCGATTATCTGTACAGTTATCGGCGAGGGTGGTTCTGGCGGCGCCTTGGCTATCGGTGTAGGCGATCGGGTAAACATGCTGCAATATTCAACATATTCGGTGATCTCGCCTGAAGGCTGTGCTTCTATTTTATGGAAAAGTGCAGAAAAAGCCCCGTTAGCGGCCGAAGCCATGGGCGTTAGCGCCGGGCAGATCAAAGATCTGGGCCTTATCAATGCGATAGTTAACGAACCGTTAGGCGGCGCGCACCGCGATCATGATGGTATGGCTGCTAATCTTAAAGCTACACTGAAACAACAGCTAAGTCAGTTGATGACATTGGATAAAGCTACCCTGATGAGTGAGCGTTACGAGCGTTTGATGTCGTTTGGATACTGTTAATAGCTGATGTACTTTAAAGGGCTGTTATAGTGCATCCCATTGTCAAACAGATACAAACCTCGCTTACCGCGCTACTACAGGCCGGGCCGGATAACGGCCCGGCCTGTTCCGGTTCACTGGTCGTAGCGTTTAGCGGTGGTGTCGACTCTACACTGCTATTGTATGCCTTGTGCACTATACCGCAGGTTGACCCGGCAAAAGTTCATGGGGTGTATGTGCATCATGGCTTGAGCGTCAATGCAGATAACTGGCAAGACCATTGCGCCCGCGTGTGCGAAGCCCTTAAATGTCAGTTTTCAGCGCAGCCTATTAACGTCGCGCACGCTTCCAGAACCAGCATAGAAGCATCGGCCCGGGAGGGGCGCTACGCGGCTCTGTTACGCTATTGCCAGCAGGTAAAGGGCCACTTACTGGTGGGCCAGCATAGCGATGACCAGCTTGAAACCTTTTTACTGCAAGCCAAGCGCGGCGCTGGTCCCAAAGGGCTAGCCGCGATGCCGGTAAGGGTGAAGCGCGACGGCGTGTGGATAATTCGGCCTATGCTGGGTTTAACGCGAAGCGATATTGTTCGCGCCGCGGGTACCCTGGGATTGGATTGGATTGAGGATGAGTCGAATACCGATAGCCGGTTTGATCGCAACTTTCTACGCAATGATATTATTCCGGCACTTACCCAACGCTGGCCTTCTCTGGCTACCACGGTGGCCCGCAGTGCGCAGTTATGTGCCCAGCACAGTGCGTTACTAGATGAAGTGACTGACGAGCGTTTGAGTTCGCTTATCAGCAAGCAAGGTACGCTGTGTCTTCATGGATTGGCCGGGTATTCACTAAAGTGGCAGGCCCAGCTTGTTCGCCGCTGGCTTGAAACGTATCGGCAACCTATGCCGGGGCAGGCTCAACTGGCGCAGATCCTACAAAGTATTGACGCCGCCGAAGATTCTCAACCTTGTATTAGTTTAGGCAATGTCGATATTCGACGCTATCAACACGCCTTCCATATAGTCCCCCGGCTCCCAGCGCCCCCGCCTGGTGGGATAACCCTGGCATGTAAACAGGAATATGCGGCCAGTTGGTGTGAACCAGTATTTTATTGTAATGCAGAGGTAACCATTGTGGGCGGTATGCCCAAGGTGAGAATTCGCTTAGCTGGCGGCGGCGTTTCAAAAATGCTTAAAGACTGGCTCAAACAATGGCGGGTGCCTGCCTGGCGGCGCCAGCATATTCCATTGGTGTACCTTAACCAACAGCCTGTCGCGGTAATAGTTAATCATAAAGTGCATTATCTGGAACATTGCCCGCCGGATTTTTCCGTAACGCTGGTTAACCAGTAGAATTTGATATGATGCTACCGGTTTTGCTAAGTGTATCACGGGCGATTTCGTAGTAGTCGCTCGATTCCGGTGAGAATTGTGTCATGCTGATGGGGTCGGTCATGAGACGGGAATCCGGTCGATTGTGGCAAACCGCTAGGGAATTACTGGCTGGTTCCTAGTTAATGTTAGATAGATGCAGGACTGCAGCAAAGTATTAACTATTAAAAGTAGCAAAGCGCGGCCAGCATGACAGGACGGTCAGCTAAGGAAATAGGGCCAATGGCGGATTACCTGCGGCAAATTACTGCCGCATAACTACCTGATTACGTCGCTTTGAAGGCATTTTTCCCGCTGGTTTTTACCTGGTATAAGGCTTTATCAGCACGGTCAAACAAACTGTTAGTGTCATCTCCCTTGCCATACACTGCGCCCCCGATGCTACAGGATATATTCAGCCCAAGCAGATACGGGTTACCTGAAATATGCCGCTGCAGCCGAGCGGCTACCTGGTCAATGCACCGCTGGTCTACACAGTCAAGCAGGCAACAAAACTCATCACCACCAAACCTGAAAGCGGCATCTTCGCCCCGTAGCGTAGTACGTATTTCCTGGGCCACACACTCAAGCACCTTATCGCCTTCTTTGTGCCCCAGCGTATCGTTCACCTTTTTAAAGTTATCTAAGTCGATAATCAGTAAAGCAAAAAGCTCGTCATAGCGAATTGCCCGGCTCAATAACCGTGCGCAGGCCTCGTTAAAACCGTTTCGATTGCCCAGGCCGGTCAGCGTATCTTTTGTCGCCATTAATTTAAGTTGATTAAAAGCAATAGCTTGCGACAACTGTTGGGTAAATATGGCATGCAGCTGTTCTAGTAGTTTTCGCTCGCCTCGCGTCACAGATCGTGTAAAGTAGTAGTTAGCATACTGTTCACTCATAGTGATGGATGCGCGATATAGCGGCAAACGGATACATTCTGCGGCAGTCTGTTGACCGTGCGCGGCGCCGAACACCAGCGCAGGCTGCACAGCGGTCAGCGCAAACGCAGATAGCGGGAAATAACACGCTAACTGGTGCTGATAGATAGCCCCTAAACCTGTGATATCCAGGGTAGATAGCAGTTTACTAACAAATGCCTGAAACTGGCTGGTGGTAAGTTCACTCCCACTAGACACCATCATATAAGGGCGACTATCTGGGGTGGTGTCATAATGTGTATTTAGCAAATCCATAACCAGGACCTTTAAAAGCGGCGCACCCAAAGAGCGGATGCAAAATAAACATATAAGGCTGTCAATATATTGCCGTTCAGCCCAATTTGTACAAAACATCAGCAAGAAGTATGCCCGGTTAAAAATATCAGCTTTTAGTAGGAGTGATTATGCTGGAACACGGTTTTGTTCAAATCATAATCCTGATGGCTTTGGCGGTCGTCTGTGTGGCCTTTTTCAGGCGTTTTAACCTACCTGCCATTTTGGCCTACCTGGTGGCCGGCTTGCTAGCGGGTCCGGAGCTAACCGGCCTGTTTGATACTCCCCAAGATATGCATTTACTGGCTGAAATCGGTATTGTATTTCTGCTTTTTTCCCTGGGTTTAGAGTTTTCTCTGCCTAAACTCATTGCTATGCGTAACCTGGTCTTTGGCGCAGGTGCGGCCCAAATGTGCCTGACGACCGGCCTGTTTAGTACGCTTGCCTGGTTAAGTGGGATAGCGGTGAGTACAGCGGTAATCATCGGTGGAATGTTGGCACTAAGCTCTACTGCAATAGTCATTAAGCAAATTAATGAGCTGGGAATTGTGAACCACCAGCGCAGCCAGGTGGCTATTAGTGTGTTGTTATTCCAGGACCTGGCGGTCGTGCCATTCCTAATTGCGATCCCGCTATTATCTTATGACAGTGAGATGGGCCTGGGCCAAGTATTAGGGCTGGCGTTACTTAAAGGGATTGTGGTGGTGGCGTTTTTGTTATCCATAGGTAAATGGGTCCTGCCTTGGGTATTTCGCGAAGTTGCGCGCACCCGCACCGACGAATTATTTGTATTAACCACAATTTTAATTGCGCTGTTAGCAGGCGGTCTGACTTATGTGTTTGGACTATCCATGGCGCTGGGCGCCTTTCTGGCCGGGATGATGTTGGGAGAGAGCCAGTACAAATACCAGCTAGAAGCAGATATTCGACCCTTCAGAGATATTCTGATGGGACTGTTCTTTGTGACAGTAGGGATGCAGTTGGATATAGCAGTACTGCTTAACGAACTGGGCCTGATTATTGGCGGCGTGGCCGCTATTATGGTTATGAAAGTGTTGATAATGCGAATTTCTGCTGGGTTAGCCGGATGCCCGCCACAGCATGCCTGGTCAGCAGGCTTAAAGCTTTGCCAGATTGGCGAATTTAGTTTTGTTATTGCCGCCCTGGCTACCACCCATGGTGTGTTGACTGCGCAGCAGTCCTCTGTGTTGATCAGTATGGGGATCATTAGCATGGCAATTACCCCCTACCTTATTGGTAAAAGTCAGCAGTTTGCTAACTATATGGGCCGACGCAGCGCATCCACCCCGGTGCCTGATGATAACCCCACCTTTGAAACAACGAGCGGCCATGTGGTAATTGCCGGGTTTGGTCGGGTAGGGCAGTCAGTGGCTAAACTATTAAGAATGGAAGGTATTCCTTTTGTCGTAATTGACGCCGACCCGGTGCGCGTTCACGAAAGCCGCAGCGCGGGTGAACCTATTATATTTGGTGACTGCCGTAGCAAGGATATCCTGGTATCGGCCGGTATTAATAAGGCCCGCCTGGTACTTATCAGTTTTGATAATCCTGGCGAGGTGGTAAAAATAATCAGCGCTACCCGCCAGATCAGCTCCACCCTTGATGTCATGGTACGTACAAAAAGAGACTATGAACTGGATAGTCTTTATCAGGCCGGGGCTTCTCAAGTGGTACCGGAATTACAAGAAGGCAACCTGATGCTGATTTCCCAGGTTCTGCACTATGCCGGGGTGCCCATGTCGAGAATACTTAAACGGGTAAGACAGGAGCGAAAGGGCCGCTACGATCATCTACATGGCTTTTACCCAGGGGAAACCACCGAAATAACCTATGGCACACAAGATAAACTGGAGTTTGTCCATGCGGTTATGCTGGGGTCACATGCTGCGTGCCTGGGCAAAACAATTGGTGACTTGAAGCTCACCAAAATGCGCATAGCGGTAAAAGGCTTACGGCGGAATAATCGGGATATTGCGAATCCGGCTCATGATGCGGTGCTAACTGCGGGGGATATTTTAATTGTAGCCGGCAAACCACGCCGTGTAGAGCGCGCTGAGCGTTACTTGCTGGAAGGCAGTTGATGGTGTTTTAAAAGGAGATACCTGATGGTGCTGTTTAGTAAGGCGAGGTAGGGTTAACCAAACTTCACGCGGCGTTAGTTAGCTATTGGTTCCGCTAATGGGGCGTGGTGACTTTTTGGCATAATATCGCTAGCCCATCTATGCCCAGCTATGCCCTGCGCCTAGGTTAGCTTTAGCCGCACGGTACAGCCAGTCCCGAGCCCGGACAAGTTGCAAAAGAAAACGGTTATCACGGGTCCTTCCAGACCCACCCATAACCCCCTTTAGGAGGCGGGAAGCTGCGGTATCTTACCGGCTAATTTTTGCTAGGCGACCTTGTCGTTTTCTAAATCACGAAACTGCTTTTTTAAATCATAATTCTGGTCAGTAACAATTTTTTCCAACACTTCAACCCGCTCTTTAAGTTGCTCAATCTGCTGACGGTGTTCATCAAGGTTATTGTTGCTAGCCGCTTTTTTTTGCGAAATTCGTCCTATAGCTTTTATAATTTCAACGATAGACGCGGCGACTATAGCTACAATCGCAATGGCAGTTAAGTTCATAATATCCGTTCCTTTAACAAGTGTTACTGGTTTAGTGTAAAATGTTTGCTCGTAAAAAGCTTACTTTTTGTTCAATTATCTATGGGCGGAGTGTTTGCATACCTGCAACGCATCAGCAAACGTTATGACAGCAAAAAATATGCACATATACAAATTTTTATAAAAAACAGAGCGTTATGTTGTTATCAATGGCTGTAGTGAAATGTTAGATAGGTAAAGTGCTAATGAAATCGTCAAATTCGCCACTATCGGTAGCGGCCCAGTTCAGTGATGAGTATTGGATGGAAGCTGCTTTGGCCCGAGCAGCAACCGCACAATCATTGGGGGAAGTACCGGTTGGCGCAGTGGTGGTGGCTAACAACCAGATTATCGGGGAAGGCTGGAATACGCCAATACGCGACCATGACCCCAGCGCCCACGCAGAAATGCAAGCTATTCGAATGGCTGCACGGCATCAGCAAAATTATCGACTGGTCGGGGCTACCTTGTATGTCACCCTGGAGCCTTGCCCAATGTGCGCTGGGGCTATTGTTCATGCCCGCCTGGATCGTGTGGTGTATGGAGCGACCGACTTAAAAACCGGGGCCGCCGGTTCGGCGATGCAGTTGCTAAACCATGCGCAGCTTAACCATCAGCCAGCAATTACCGCTGGCATACTGCACAGCCAATGTTCACAAGTGGTATCGGCCTTTTTTGCCCAGCGCCGGGCGCAGATAAAAGCGGCCAAAAAAGCCCGTAAAGCTCACGGTGCAGATTGAACGGTGGCCAGTAAGTCGCTGGTGACAAACTGACGGCGGCGGTGCAGCATTCTTTGATGAGTGCGCTTAAACATCAATCGGCGATGATTGTTATTTCTTAATACTTTTCTGGTTTTCATTCCACGGTTTCTTTTCATTCACACTCTTACATTTTTACGGGTAAAAAGAGGAGCGACGTTAATTAAACGATTATTTAAAGGGTAAATTCAGGCTTAAAAAGGAAGACAGGGCCCCTGAACAGGGCAGCCATTATAAGTAACGCCACCAGTGTCGTGTAACGACATTTCCACTAAGGTTACAGGTAGGATATTAAGCCTATATGACAGTAATTCAAGTCCCTGAGGGCGTGTTTAGGGTTAATATTTCGGTATTGTTATCCAGGTAAATCAACGTGTCGTAATAACGCCGGATATTTTCTACATAGGCTTTTGCTTCCGTGCCCCGCGCAAAGCCATAGGTGGTTGTTTTATAAAACTGTTTTTGCTCGAGTAAAGGAAGTCTTCGTTTAACATCAACCCAAAGATCGGGGTTGCCTCCTTGCTGTTCTGTCAGCACACGGGCATCTTCCAGGTGACCAAAGCCTATATTGTAGGCAGCCAGGGCCATCCAGGTACGATCCGGAGAGCTGATTCGGGCCGGAACGCGTTTCAGTAAGCTGGTGAAATAACGTGCCCCGCCTTCAATGCTACTTTGCGCATCAAGCCGCGAGGCTATATTCAAATCGCTGGCGGTATCCAAAGTTAACATCATCATGCCTTGTACCCCCGTATAGGACACCGCATCGGGCTGCCAGTGACTTTCCTGATAACTCATAGCCGCAATTAAACGCCAATCAACGTCCAGCGCATATTGTTTGAACAGGGGGATAAACGGGGTTAGCTGGGTCGACGCGGCCTGAATAAACGCTCGGGTATCCACATAATTAAATTGTCTGACGTGGCCGAAATACTTGTCTTCCAGCGCTTTAAACACCCCCGACTGATGAATCTCGCCGAAATAGCTAATGACGGCACTGCGTAACGAATCATCTTGCTGGCGGTTCAACAGCCATGCAATACCTTTTGGTTCATCCAGGCCAAAGCCTATACTGAGTTGAGGGTATTGGCGTCGTTGTACCGACAGGGTATTGGTGTCGACCACGGTGTAGGCCAGCGCGCCTTGCGCCACATCGGTAAGTAATTCCCAGATATCTTTATTGTCAGTACTTTGCCATTGCAGGACAGGCTCATCTTGTACCAGGGCATCGAGCATCTGTTCGGTACTGCTCCCTTTAACCACTAACAAAGGGGCGTCCAGGTCACTGGGCCGGCGCGGCCTTGGCTGACCTTGCTGAAACACCAGTTTATGGGAGACCTGTTGATAAACAGGCCCCACCTTGTACATTTGTTTGTTGTGCGCAGAGATAGCATCGCCCGCGGCCACCACATCAATCCTGCCCTGTTGCAGGTCTTGCATTAATGCGTGATAGGAATAGAACGGTAATAGCTGAAGTTTTACCTTTAAACGCTTGGCAAAGCCCTCGGCCAACTCGTACTCGAAGCCCTCAGGCCCGCTACTGCCATGGTAAAATGTGGTTCTGCCGTAAATGGTGCCGACTTTAAGCACGCCGGCTTGTTGGATCTCGTGTAATTTATTCGGCGGAGGCGCGGGCTGACAGCCGGATAGCAATAATATCCCTGTCCACAGCCATAGCAGCCAGCCTGGAGCCAACCGCAATACGCCCGTTTTAGGGTGGGGTTTCGAGCCAAATGGAGTGAAGTATTGTGTACCAGTCATGCTGCTAAAGGTAAAAAATCCTGCTTAATCATTCATCCGAGGTTATCAAGTAAGCTGATTTGCTCTATAATCCGCGCCGAAACCCGTCAATCAAAAGATAGCAACAATCTTCGACGTTGTTATCAGATAACCATCAGGTAAAGCGATATGTTGGTCCTTCGAGGCGCTCCCGCACTGTCTGAATTTAGACAAACTAAACTTATTGAACGGCTTGGTCAATCAGGCATCAGAATAAACCGAATATATGCAGAACATATTCATCTGGTGCAGACCGACGCAAAACTCAGCGACCAGGATTCAGCTGTACTGGACAAGCTGCTTACCTACGGCCCCAGGCAAACGCACGAATCACCCTCTGGCACACTGTTTTTTGTTACTCCCCGTCCCGGCACCATTTCCCCCTGGTCCACCAAAGCTACCGATATCGCTCACAATTGCGGCCTCACTTCCCTCCATCGAATTGAGCGCGGTTGTGCTTATTACGTGCAAACCGACAGCCCACTGAGCACAGAACAAGCTACCTTGGTGGCTAGCCTACTACATGATCGGATGACCGAATGTGTGTTTGCCGCCCTGGATGAGGCCTCAGCTTTATTTACTCATACCCAGGGCAGTAGCTTTGTTTCGGTGGATATTCTGGGCCAGGGCAAAGGAGCTCTGGAACAGGCAAACATAAGCCTGGGGCTAGCGCTGGCTGATGATGAAATTGACTATCTTTATACTAGCTTTAATCGTTTGGGGCGTAATCCCAATGATGTAGAACTGTATATGTTTGCCCAAGCGAATTCTGAGCACTGCCGGCATAAAATATTCAATGCCAGCTGGACTATTGATGGTGTCGAACAGCCCAAATCACTGTTCAAAATGATCAAAAATACCTTTGAGCTGCTGCCTGATCATGTGTTTTCGGCTTACAAAGATAATGCGGCGGTAATGGAAGGCTGGCCGGCAGGGCGCTTCTTTCCGAATCCTGACAGTCATTGCTACGAATATCATCATGAAGATATCGCCATCCTCAT
This sequence comes from Alteromonas indica, assembly GCA_003056425.1. GTDB lineage: Bacteria > Pseudomonadota > Gammaproteobacteria > Enterobacterales > Alteromonadaceae > Alteromonas > Alteromonas indica. The sequence goes on along the minus strand of PYVY01000011.1, from coordinate 88,263 downwards.
GAAGGTGGAAACGCATAACCACCCAACTGCTATTTCACCATTTGCCGGTGCGGCGACTGGGTCAGGCGGCGAAATACGAGATGAAGGCGCTACCGGGCGTGGTTCCAAACCAAAGGCCGGGCTGGTGGGTTTCAGTGTTTCTAACCTGAATCTTCCTGCGGCCCCGCAGCCCTGGGAGCAACCTTATGGTAAGCCGCAACGCATTGTCAGTGCGCTGGACATAATGCTGGACGGCCCGCTGGGTGGCGCGGCCTTTAACAATGAATTTGGCCGACCGGCGCTGTTGGGCTATTTCAGAACCTACGAGCAACAGGTTAATAGTTTCAATGGCATAGAGGTGCGCGGTTATCATAAACCCGTCATGCTGGCGGGGGGGCTTGGCAATATCCGCCAGGATCATGTTGAAAAGGGCGAGATAACGGTTGGGGCGAAGCTTATCGTGCTGGGTGGCCCGGCCATGAATATTGGTTTGGGAGGCGGCGCAGCATCCTCGATGGCGTCAGGTCAGTCTAATGAAGACTTGGATTTTGCTTCAGTACAGCGGGACAATCCGGAAATGGAGCGCCGTTGTCAGGAGGTCATTGACGCGTGCTGGCAAATGGGTGAAGCGAATCCGATTCAGTTTATCCACGATGTTGGTGCGGGTGGCTTGTCCAATGCACTACCAGAGCTGGTTAATGATGCCGGCCGGGGGGGCCGTTTTGAGTTACGGCAAGTACTGACCGACGAACCTGGTATGACACCGTTAGAGATTTGGTGTAATGAATCGCAGGAGCGCTACGTACTTTCCGTCGCCCCTGCCGACCTGGCGACGTTCGATGCGATTTGTCGCCGCGAACGTGCGCCGTACGCGGTAGTGGGCGAAGCTACCGCAGAACAGCATTTACATCTACACGACGAGCAATTTGCTAATCAGCCGATCGATATGCCACTGGATGTATTGTTAGGCAAGCCGCCTAAAATGCACCGTGATGTACAGTCACTGACGGTTACCGGCACCGCGTTGGATACGTCTGCAATTAAAGTGGATGAAGCCGCGCAGCGCATCCTTTCATTGCCGGCGGTAGCGGAAAAGACATTCCTTATCACTATAGGCGACCGGTCAGTCACCGGCTTGGTTAACCGCGATCAAATGGTCGGGCCCTGGCAGGTACCGGTGGCCGATGTGGCAGTTACTGCTACAGCGTTTGATACATACCATGGCGAAGCAATGGCCATTGGCGAACGTACACCGGTGGCTTTGTTATCGCATGGTGCGTCTGCCCGGATGGCGGTAGGTGAAGCGCTAACTAATATTGCGGCGGCAAACATCGGTGATATCAAGCGAATTAAGCTATCTGCAAACTGGATGAGCGCAGCCGGACACCCGGGTGAAGATGCTGGCTTATACGAAGCGGTTAAAGCTGTGGGTGAAGAGCTATGCCCGGCATTGGGCCTGACCATCCCGGTGGGTAAAGATTCAATGTCGATGAAAACAGCCTGGCAGGACGCCCAGGGTAATGATAAAGCCGTTACATCACCCATGTCTTTGGTCATTTCGGCGTTTGGTGCGGTTAAAGATATTCGCAAAACCCTTACTCCGCAGCTTAATACGACCTCGGCTGATAGTCGCCTGATGCTAATTGATTTGGGTGCAGGCAAGAACCGGTTGGGCGGAAGTTGTTTAGCCCAGGTTTATGCGCAGCTTGGTGAGCATCCGGCCGATGTGGATAACGCCGAACAGTTGCTGGGGTTCTTTAACGCTATCCAGCAAGCCACTGAAGCGGGTTTGCTGATGGCCTACCACGACCGTTCAGATGGTGGTTTGCTAAGCACTGTCACCGAGATGGCGTTTGCCGGTAAAACCGGGGTATCTGTCAGCCTGGATACCTTGGGCGAGGATGATCTGGCGGTGCTGTTCAATGAAGAACTGGGTGCGGTAGTGCAAGTCGCCGGAACGGATGTGGCGGCGCTTAAGACTATTTTTGAAACCCACGGTATTGCCGCCCTGTGCCATGATATTGGTACGCTGAATGAACACGATCTGGTGGAGTTCACGCGGAATAAGCAAACCGTGTTCGCCGATAGCCGGGTGAACCTGCGCATGACGTGGGCGCAGACTACCTATCATATGCAAAAACTGCGTGACAACCCTATGTGCGCGGAACAAGAGCATATGGCTAAACAAGATGTAAACGATCCCGGTTTGCACGCAAAGCTTAGTTACGATGTTACCCAGGATATAGCCGCGCCGTTAATTGCTACCGGGGTGCGCCCTCAGGTTGCAATCCTGCGCGAGCAGGGGGTTAATTCTCATCACGAGATGGCTGCAGCTTTCACCCGTGCAGGCTTTGATGCGATAGATGTACATATGAGCGATATCCTCAGTGGTCGGGTTCAATTAGATCAATTTAAAGGCCTGGCCGCATGTGGTGGTTTCTCGTATGGGGATGTGCTGGGCGCCGGCGAAGGTTGGGCTAAATCTATTTTGTTCAACAGCCAGGCACGAGATCAGTTTGAAGCCTTTTTCACTCGCAACGATACGTTTAGTCTGGGAGTATGTAATGGCTGTCAGATGCTGTCTAATTTGAAATCACTTATCCCCGGCACGCAACACTGGCCGCACTTTGTGAAAAATTTATCGGAACGATTTGAAGCCAGGGTCGCCATGGTGGAAGTGACGGAATCTCCCTCTGTCCTGTTGCAGGGCATGGTCGGCTCGGTTATGCCGATTGCAGTATCGCACGGTGAAGGTCAGGCGGAGTTCGCCGCTGCAGATGACTTAAATCAGGTGCAACAGCAACAGCAGGTTGCCTTGCGCTATATCAACAATTACGGACAGGTAGCCAGCCATTACCCGGCAAATCCTAACGGATCACCACTAGGTATTACCGGATTAACGTCGGTAGATGGGCGTAGCACAATTATGATGCCCCATCCCGAACGGGTGTTTCGCACGGTGGCCAATTCATGGCATCCGAGTGATTGGCAGGAAGATGGCGCATGGATGAGAATATTCAGAAACGCGCGGGTATTTGTCGACTAATAGCATCATTTTTTGCAAAAAAGGCGTCATTTTATTGAATGGCGCCTTGTTATCTGCTAAGCACTGCTTTAAAGTTGTTAGCGCCAGGATGGCACAAGGAAAAAAAGGACGTCGGGGTAACCGATTATCGCCAGTGCGCGCGATAACTCGCAGGATAACAAGAGACGACTATGAATCGTTCATCACGAGGATTCGGATTAACGGGGGTAGCGTTAGCTGTAATATTCATGATCATTACAGCGGTGTTTAGTTCTTCGGCAAGTGCCGAAGCCATAACAGACCAGGCTATCAACCAATCCACCAAATAATATTAATTTCTTTTGCGTGCAGCTGGAGGCTTATTTGACGCTCCAGGTAGTCTGCACGCACTGAAATTATCTTCTGCGATTTCTTTCCCGATTAATCAGCTTTTGTTCAGGATGTTTTTTCAAAAGGACATAAGTAGCGCCACGACCACCGTGCGCGGGCTGTGCTGTATGGTAGGCAATAACCTCTTCAAGCTCTCCTAGCCAATGTTTTAGATAGCTTTTTTTAAGCGCCGGAAAGGGTTTGCTTTGTTCCCCGGTACCATGCTGAACTAAAATGGTTCTTACCCCTTTGCTATGACTTTTCACAATACACTGATACAACGCATCGCGTGACTGTTCAACAGTCAATCCTTTAAGCGATAACCGTGTTTCAATAGCGTATTTACCCATTCGCAAGCTTTTAAATACGCCATCCTGAATACCTGGCTGCTGATAACTTAAAAAATCATCCGGCGCCACCGGTTTGACGCCCTCCAAACTCAACGGATTAGTTATTTGGTTAAACGCAGGTCTGTTCGCCGCGCGCTGTTGTTTAGCGGCAAGGCGCTGGGCAGGAGAGTAACAATGGATTTTGTCGTCAGCCTGTAAGGGAGTGACATCGCCAATTTCATCCAGAAACACGTGCATGTCATCATTATCCTGGTACTGCATAATGGACCTCTCGAACGCTGGGAATACTACACCACAATACATAGTAAAGGTAGAACCGACTGTGGGTGCATTGTTTTTAACTATACGTGGCTCCGCGTTAACGGACATTCGCTATGTATACTACTTTGGCGCTAACCTTGTTTATTGTAGCGGCTGTGCTTAGCGGGTATACATTAAAAATAATTAAACGACTATGACATAGTGATAGAAGCTGCGATAGCAGCAATGGTTGATGATAAGTGGCGTCCCCACCGCGACTCGAACGCAGATCTAAAACTTAGGAGGTTCTTGTTTTATCCAGTTAAACTATGGGGACTGACCAGCGCATTATAACGAGTTCGCGCGTAAGGTGAAGCCCTTACCGCTTCGCAACGTAATCATTTGGCTGAATATTTATCAACAAACCATCATTAGCCGCCGTTACCGTCGCAGAATTAGCATAAGCGGCCGTCACCTTCACTTTAACCGGATAAAGATTGTATTGCACGTAGGATTGGCCGAAAGGGTCATTGACCTGGCTGGTCTGGTATAAAAATAATTCATCGCCTACCTGAAGGCCCTGGGCCCGGCCTAATGATACCTGTAACTGATTACCGGCTACCTGCAATACTCTGCCTGTGGCGGGCTGACAGGCCAGCGTGGCATCCACATCAGCCACAATGGCGGCCAGTTGGTTGTCGATAGCTGTACCATAGGCAGAGCGCCAGAAACGGTCACCGGCCACATCTAACTGCGCAACCCGGTCAAATTCCCATGGGGCCGTTATCTGGTAAACTTTATCCAACAACGCGCCACCGTGCATTCCATCCAGTAACGATATGGCCACAGAAAATTGCCGCGAAGCGCTACCATCCGACCAGAAGGCTAATGCAGATGCTGGTGTTCGCTCTACGCCTAAATCGATAATGGTGGCCCCTAAGACATACTGAGTATTGTGCTGGCGGGCTAGCGCGGGGGCTTGTTCAATCACCGTTTGTTGGTACCAGTTGGTACTATAAGGCGCAATGGCTTGAATACCCACGGTGGATGAGTGACGTGCAAAGTGCTGCTGTAAGTGGCGGGGCAAAACGTGGGTTAATTTTTGTAGTTGCCCGTCCAGTGCCTGTTGAGGATACTGGATAGGAAAATAGGTGGTAACCAGGGTTTTTTGAAACCCGGCCGCCGCACACTGCTCGGCCTGGGCAAATATGTCGGCCCTGATGCGCACAGTAACATAGTCTTCATGCCATATTTCATCAACTAATTCGAGCTGGTTTACTTCACCGTTAGCCTGAATGCTAAACTCTTGCGGTTGCAATAATCCATTTACCAAGGTTTGCACGCTATGGACGGAAGCGCCTGCAAACATCAACGCTTGTTTAAGCGCTTCTTCCGTTGCCAGGCGTCGGGCCTCGCTTCGTTCAACCCCGTTTACCAACGCCTGGCCTTGGGCTTCAAACCAAGCGGCATATGTTTGCCCCATTGGTATAATCAATAGCGCAGCCATGGCAATAGCCCACCGGGTACACGATAGCCGAAGCGGTTCTGCATTAAACGTATAACGTGTGAATGTGTTGAAAAAGCTCATAGGTATGCCCAATAGGTGTCAGATTATTGCCTCTCGCTGGCTACCTTGCACGTTTTGTTCCTATTTAGCGCATCCCATAACAATACACGGGACATATGAATAAATGGGCATGTTACTTGCTGGGTAACTTACCAGATAGCAGCGGTGAAACAGCAAACAGCGAACATTGCACGGCAATGGTTTGCAATGCGTCAAAAACGCGTCGTCCGGATAGCGATGAAACAAATCGGGCGGCATGCGCTAACCCTGTTTGGAACAAAAATTTACGTGGTAGATAATAATGAATATCAAACACAAGCTTACCCTGGCGGTATTATTAACCGCCGGCCTTGGTTCTGGCTGTACCTCTTTGTTTGACAAACATGTAGAGTGGGAAACCGTAGAACCTGCCAGTTACCCGGTGCTTAAAGCAGTAGGGTATGCCCCGGTAAACGCACAGGCTGGTGCAACCGAAACAGAGCGCACCTTGATGGCGATGAGAGCGTCTAAACTGGATGCTTACCGTGAGTTAACCGAGCAGGTTTACGGCCAGCGTATCAGTGGTGAACAGTCCGTTGCCAATATGGTGGTGGCGAACAGCCAGTTAAAAAGTTCGGTAGAGGGGGTGATTCGCGGGGCCAAAGTCGTCAAGGCTTATCCTGTAGGAGAAGATACGTACGTCACTGAGCTGGAGCTGGATATGCAGCGAGTATACGATATCTACCTGACTACGGCTAAACCTAAACGGGTTCGCGACGTAACCTACTATTGATGGTGGAGCCTATTGATGGCGAAACAGTTTATGCTTGAACACCCGTGCCGGAACGGCCGGAATTAGGTTTACCACTTTTATCGTAGGTTAGCGATTCTTTGGCTCTGACTTCCAGCATAAGATTGCGTAAATGGGTCAGTCTTAACTGGCCTTGTTCCACGGCACGCTGGTTTATCTGGGTTTGATACTGGCATTGTTCCAGCAGTTTTCGAGCTTGTTCAATTAATGGTGCGGCGGCAGCAGGGGCTGCATCGCCGACCATTTGAATCTGGTAGTTTTTCTGGAGGTGGCTATCCGTTTCCTGGATAAGTTCAAGGGTCTGTTCCTTATCACGCAATAATTTCATTAATGCTTCGGCATTGCGTGAACTTATCAGGTGCAGTTCTTTATCAAGCAGGCTGGCCAGCGTTTCCAAATGGGTAATCTGCTTTTCCAACACTGATTGAAGAGACTGCATATATTAATCCTATGATTTTAAGCCGAACACCTGTGATTCCAGCTGCGCAATTTTGCGCGCTAATGACTCAGGGTCAACGCGGTAATCACCGCTCTGCACAGCTTTTTTAAGTTTATCTACTTTTTCCTGATCAACAGGCGCTTCAGCACTTTTCTTTTGCACTTGAGATAACTGTTGGGCAGACTGTGTCAATGATACTGAATCCTGTCGTGGTGCAGTAGCAGCCTGAGTTTTAGCCGCCGCTTCGCGTTGCACCGCAGTTTGATTCTGCTGTTGCTGCTGCGTACCGATTTTTGTGTTGTCTAATGGCGGTTTATTAACCCCATTATTGTTTACATTGTTAAATGCCATAATTAAATTCCACTACCTTTATTACACCTCAATAGGGTTATCGGCAATCTATAAAGGTTCTTTAGCGGTATTTTACACAAAATTAGCCGGCGAGCCTATCAAAGTCTGACTATTACTTCATCAGTTCCAGCCACCTCCGCCACCACGGTTTTACGCGAGCTACTATTGGTCACTTTGATCGTTTCACCAATCACCCCATCTTGCTGTGCGATGCCTGAGGTTTTTACCTGCATTCCACCGACCTGGGCACGAATAGTGATGCGATCTCCCTTACAAATAAAGCATAGCATATTGGCCTGAATGGGCTGCCCCCGGCGGACCCGATGTTTCATTCGGGCTCCCAGTAATGTTTCCACGCTGTGATAAGCCGTATGGCGTAGCTGGTTCGTTTCAACCTGCGCTACCGATAAATTGTCTGCGCCTAATACCGTGCCGGGGCTGATCATACTCGCGGTCACCACCACCGGCTGGGTGCGCAATACTTTGGCATTAGCAAATAAATACCATTGATTGTTATTGCAACTTACCCGCACAGATATGTAGGACTGGCCCAGCGCTTGTTCGTCTGCATAGTAAGCAAAGCCGGCGGCGCAGTCAGGAATTCGGATTCGTTCGTCTATATCGGCCACTTCAATGGTTATTTGAGTTAGCGACGAAGCAGCATCAAATTGACTTTCAAGGTACTTTTGCACCCCGCGCTGGACAACCTGATGATTACTGCTATCTTTCTTTGCAGTTGTGTCAGGCCCGTTTTTTTCGGTTGGCGACGCTGCCTGCCAGGCAAACACATTAGTGCTTAACGTGCAGGCGATTAGCAAGGCGAACAGTTTCCTCAGCATCAAAAACGATCCGGGGCGATAAAAAGCGCCTGATATTGCGTACATATTTTCATGTTCGTTTGTGCTCATGTTGTCTATGCTTAGTAGAGTAGCGTATGCGGCGAAATACGGTGTCACTTTTTTGGCGATTTCAATCCGTGTTTCGTTGTGGCAGTCTAAACGCAATGTTCATGCCCGATTTTTATTTATTTTGAGGTGATGTATGTCTGGTATTCTCGATTCGGTCAACCAACGTACCCAGTTGGTAGGGCAAAACCGACTGGAGCTGTTGCTGTTTCGCTTAAATGGACGCCAACGTTTCGGGATCAATGTATTTAAAGTACGCGAAGTGCTGCAATGCCCGCCATTGACCTCTATTCCCAAACTTAACGCCTTGGTGCGCGGCGTAGCCCATATCCGCGGCCAGACGATTTCTGTTATCGATTTAAGTATGGCTACCGGTGGGCGTAAAATAGAGAACTTGGAAAACGCTTTCATTGTTATTGCGGAGTACAACCGCTCAGTACAGGGCTTTTTGGTAGGTGCGGTCGAACGCATTATCAATACTAACTGGGACGCCATTATGCCGCCCCCGCAAGGCACCGGCCGCGCCAGCTATCTGACAGCAGTGACGGAAATGGATAACGAGCTAATAGAAATTCTGGATGTCGAAAAAATCCTGAATGAAATTTCGCCACTAAACGCAGAGGTCAGCGCAGAGGTAGCCTCTTCATTGACCGTAACCGGTAGCGAAAATAAAATTATCTTTATCGCTGATGATTCGTCGGTTGCCCGTAGCCAGGTGAAAAAAGCGTTGACGACCCTGGGCCTTGAAATAGAAGTGGCAAAAAATGGCCTTGAGGCGCTCAAGCGGCTTAAAGAAATTGCAGCCGAGACAGGTGATGTTACCGATCGGGTAGGTGTTTTGGTTTCAGATATTGAGATGCCGGAAATGGATGGCTACACGCTGACCGCTGAAATTAAAAATACGCCGGAGCTACAAAAACTGCATGTGGTATTACATACCTCCTTAAGCGGCGTATTTAACCAGGCCATGGTGAAAAAAGTGGGGGCCGACGACTTTATCGCTAAGTTTCACCCTGACGAGCTGGCTACGGCGGTACAAAAATGGTTGGTGGAAGCGTAGTGGAGCCTGCTGCAGTTGAAAGTTAAAGACGTTTCGCCCCAGCGCTATCAGCAGTTCGGACAGTTTCTAGAGCAACAGTGCGGTATTGTGCTGGGCGACAACAAGCAATATCTGGTGCGTAGTCGGTTGTCGCCTTTGCTATATCAGTACGAATACAATGCTATTGACGATTTGATTGCAGCCACTATCGCGAATAGTAATCGGGCGCTATTGCAAAGTGTCATTGATGCTATGACCACGAATGAGACGTTGTGGTTTCGGGATAGTTATCCGTTCGATATGCTCAAGCAATCCTTACTTCCCAGTTTGGCGACCAAAAATAAACGTATTCGTATCTGGAGTGCGGCTTGCTCGTCAGGCCAGGAGCCCTATTCCATTGCAATGTCGGTACTAGAGTATCAGCGGCAAAAACCTGGCGCCTTTGCGCAAGGGGTAGAAATAGTGGCCACCGATTTGTCGGCCAATATGCTAACCCGCTGTGAATCCGGCTTATATGACGAACTATCTCTTGCCCGCGGGCTTTCTGCTGCGCGCCGAGAGCAGTTTTTTACGCCTCATTCTAGTGGTCAGATGCAGGTGATTGCCCCGGTCAGGCGTATGGTAAGTTTTCGCTCGCTCAATCTGTTACACAGCTATGCCGGTCAGGGCCGTCTGGACATTGTATTTTGTCGCAATGTGTTAATTTACTTCGCGCCGGAAATTAAACAGCGCATCCTGCAACAAATTGCCGCCCAGCTGCAACCCGGCGGCATTCTTTTCCTCGGCGCGTCAGAATCCATTGGGGCTGCCAGCGAGTTATTCACTATGGAAAAGTGCCCACCCGGGCTCTATTACCAACGAAAATCCTGAAAATTCAACACCTTCATTGACGTCAAAAAAACATTGGCACCTCATTTGCAGTATTCAGCCTGTAAATGAGGAGTGTCAAATATGGCCATCAATCTGAACAAGCTTGTCGGCTTTCATCATCAAGCGGTAAACATACGCGAAGATCGAATGGAAGTGATTGCCGGTAATCTGGCAAATGCTAATACGCCCGGCTACAAAGCAAAAGACATCGATTTCAAACAAGCCATGGCGTCAGCGCAGGGTAACCAGCAATCGTCAATGGTCCGCACCCACGATAAGCATATTGGTGGTACAGCCTCGGCCAGTCCGTTTGATTTGCAATTTCGTATTCCCAGCCAGCCGGATACCGGCGATGGCAATACGGTGGAAGTGCAAACCGAGCGTAACGCATTTTTGGAAAACGGTATGCGCTATCAGGCCTCCTTACAATTTTTAGACAGCAAGCTTAAAGGCATGAAGAAAGCATTAAGTGGAGGGCAGGGTTAATGAGTTTATTTAATGTCATGAATATTTCCAGCACCGGCATGGAAGCGGAAAACCTGCGCCTGAATACCACAGCCAGTAATATTGCCAATGCTAATACGGTCAGCAGTAGTGCTGGCGAAACGTATAAAGCCCGGTATCCGGTATTTTCAGCAGAATTACAAAAAGCCACTGACTACCAGAGCAAAGGGGTCGGGGTTGAAGTGAAAGGGGTGGTAGAGAGCGATGCGCCACTGAATGTGGAGTATGCCCCTAATAATCCCATGGCCGATAGAGACGGCTACATATATAAGCCCAATGTAAACATTGTCGAAGAGATGGCTAACATGCTATCCGCGTCGAAATCGTACGAGACCAATGTGCAAGTGGCAGATACCACCAAACAGCTGTACCGCCGGGTACTGCAGCTTGGTCAGGGCCAGTAGTAGGTTAACAAGGAACCGCACGTGAACACGATTAATAATAACGGGTTGATGACCGACCTTTACTGGCAGGAAGAAGAAGTCAAGGTAGCTGACGGCAGCGAGCAAAAACTGTCGCAGGAAGATTTCTTTTCGTTGCTGACAGAACAGCTGGCCCACCAGGATCCCACCAAACCGGTGGACAACGATCAGATGGTTGCCCAGATGACGTCATTCTCGATGGCGGAGGGGATAACCGATCTTAATGAACGGTTTGAAAACTTCGCCGCTTCAATGACATCCAACCAAGCGCTGCAGGCCTCCAGCTTAATAGGCCAGAATGTTTTAGTGGAAGGTAACGTAGGTTACATGGGCGCCGAGGGTGCGGGGTTTAGCGGTGTAGTGGTAAACGACCAAAGCGTACAAGATATGAAAATCACCATTTCAAACCAATATGGCGAGATAGTGAAAACCATTGACGCGGGTACGCAGCCTGCCGGTAACGTGCAGTTTGAATGGGACGGTAACGACGCCAATGGTAATCCCCTGGCCGCCGGTCAGTATGTGGTTAATGCCACGGGAAGCGCCAACGGCGAAGGGGTAGCCATTGCTACCGCGGTGAACCGTCATGTAGGTAGTGTCAGCCTGGCCGGAAGTGGGCAGGGCGTAATTTTAAATTTGGATGGTGATGTGAGTATCAGTCTTGATGACGTCATCCAGATCGGCAGTTAGCAGGAGAAGTGAAAAATGTCTTTTAACATTGCACTAAGTGGTGTTTCCGCCGCGCAAAAAGATTTGGATGTTACTGCAAACAACATCGCCAACGTTAACACAGTTGGATTTAAAGAGTCGCGGGCAGAGTTTGGTGATGTGTATGCATCGTCCTTATTAGCCGGTGGTAAAACCAAAGTGGGTGACGGGGTTTTGACTCAGGAAGTTGCCCAGCAGTTTTCCCAGGGTAGTTTGCAATTTACCAATACCGCACTGGATTTAGCGATTACCGGTAACGGTTTTTTTGCCACTGTACCTGAAATTACCTCGCGGGATTTCTCGTTTACCCGCGCGGGTCAGTTTAAGCTTGATGAAGATAATTTTGTGGTCAACAGTAATGGCGATAACCTGTTGGGTTTTCCGGTTAACAATGATGGCACCAGTGCCTCGGTTGCTCTGAGTACGACCGAGCCGGTACGCATTCCGGACTCGTCTGGCTCGCCGCAGCAAACCAGCGAAGTTGATCTTCGGATGAACTTGCCGGCCAGCGATACCGCGCTAGACCCTGCCGCCTTTGATCCAGATGATCCGCTGACTTATAACGCGGCAACCTCGGTGACTGTTTACGACTCACTGGGTGATAGCCATGTAATGACCTACTACTTTATCAAAGATAGCGATCCGGCAGTGGATAATGAATGGTATGTGGCAACATCAGTGGACGACAATCTGGTTGATATGACCAACTCAGACGGCACCGACTCAGATCCATCGTTAGCGCTGAACTCGGTAGGCGGGAATACCGGTAATCATGTTTCCGCGGCAAAACTAAAATTTAGCGCGGGGGGCGATTTTGAAGGAATTGAATCTCCAGATGGCGTACAACGCGCAGATTTTAAAATACAAACTGAAGCTTTAGGCGCCACTGTTTTGACAAATGGCTCGGATGACTCCCAGCAAATCACCATTGATTTCAATCTTGACCCAAATAACGCGACGCCTAATGAGCCTACGCAATTTGCATCTTCTTTTGAAGTAACGTCACTTGAGCAGGATGGCTTGCCAGTGGGACGATTGACTGGCATCGACATCGGGCCTGATGGTTTGGTGCGGGCTACCTTTTCCAACGGCACCTCTGAGCCGATTGTGCGGGTGGCACTGGTGCGCTTTGCCAATGAGCAGGGCTTAACTCAGGAAAGCAGTACGCAATGGAAAGAAAGTATTGAATCAGGCGAAGCGCTGGCGGGGGAGGCAACCACCGGCACCTTTGGAGAGATTAATTCGTCGGCGTTAGAGCAAGCCAACGTTAACCTGACCACAGAGCTTATTGACCTTATCATTGCCCAGCGTAATTTCCAGGCAAACTCTCGGGCGCTTGAGGTAAATAACCAGCTTAACCAAACCATTTTGAATATTCGATAATACGTCACACCACCGCCCTAGGGCCGCGTCATGCGGCCCTTTTATTATTTCCAGGCACTGGTTTTATCCTGCCATCCTTATACTTCTTTCTGTTATCTGATGTTTTTTAGCCTGTTGGCACTGCCCTTGCAATACCTAAGGTATTAGTCCAATAAAACGTCAAAAGTCAGTCATGGATAAACTTCTGTATATCGCTGCAAGCGGCGCCAAGCAAGACCTTCTTGCCACAGGTGTACGCGCCAATAATCTGGCTAATGCCCAGACTACTGGTTTTAAAGCTCAGCTTGAACAAGCCCGAAGTATGCCGGCCTACGGCGAAGGTTTGCCGACCCGGGTATTTTCAATGACCGAAAGTCCCTCAAACAATTATGAAGGTGGCGCCATGGTGCAAACCGGCCGGGCACTGGATGTAGCTGTTCAAGGGGATGGCTGGTTTGCCTTGCAGGATGTAAATGGTCAGGAAGCAATGTCGCGCGACGGCAGTTTTCAAATGGGCGCTGACGGGGTTTTGACGGATATGCATGGCAACACAGTGTTAGGTGATAACGGGCCAATTTATTTGCCCGTGCCATTGGATAATTTGAATATAGCTATGGACGGCACTATCTCGGTTCGCCCAGTAGGCGCCCCGGAAAATGTATCGCAGGAGATTGGCCGGCTCAAACTGGTTAATCCTTCTTTAGACAGCATTGAGCGCGGCAGCGATGGTCTGTTTCGCAGCAAAGACGGCAGCATCCCGTTTGCCGACCCCAACGTGCAGGTCCGTTCAGGCATGGTAGAAGGCTCGAACGTCAACGCGGTGGATGAAATGGTGAATATGATCAGCTTGCAGCGTCACTACGAGATGCAAATTAAGTTGATGAAACAAGCTGACGAATTATCAACGCGCGGTAACGCGCTGCTGAGAATCCTTTAATTAAATAATACACCAGCCTTTGATTTAAGGTTGAGGAGTACGTTATGCACCCAGCATTATGGATAAGTAAAACCGGCCTGGATGCTGCCCAAACTGATGTGGCAGTTGTATCGAATAACCTGGCGAACGCCTCGACAGTAGGCTTTAAAAAAGATCGTGCGGTATTTGAAGATTTACTTTATCAAAATATTAACCAGCCGGGTGGTCGCTCTTCAGCCGATACTGAACGCCCTTCGGGCTTGATGCTGGGTGCAGGTTCCAAGGTGGTTGCCACGCAAAAGGCTCATACGCAGGGTAACTTGCTGACTACCGAAAATTCGCTGGATATGTCTATTCAGGGCAAAGGGTATTTTGAAATATTACAGCCCGACGGCTCTATCGCTTATACCCGTAATGGTCAGTTTACGCTAAACGATCAGGGCCAGATTGTCACCTCAGGGGCGGGCTTTTTATTACAGCCAGAGATAACCGTGCCAGAAGATGCCCAGCAAATCTCTATTTCCCAGGATGGCGAAGTCTCGGTAACTACTCGCGGGGAAGCCGAAAATCAGGTGCTGGGGCAGATTAATGTGTCCGATTTTATCAACCCTACCGGTTTGCAGCCGATTGGACAGAACTTGTTTGTTGAAACCGCTTCAAGTGGAACACCTATTCAGGGTATCCCTGGCTTACAGGGGCTAGGCACGCTGTCTCAAGGGACCCTGGAAACCTCGAATGTGAATGTCACCGAAGAACTGGTGAACCTGATTGAAAGTCAGCGTCTTTATGAGATGAATTCGAAAGTAATTTCATCGGTTGACCAAATGCTTGGTCAGGTTATTCAGCAGCTATAGCAGGTAACAGTATGCGTCGTCTCTTGTCCGTTTTATGTGTGGTATTGCTGGCTGGCTGTAATAGTACGCCGGCTCCTCCTGTGGAAGCCAACGATCCGTCTTTTGCTCCGGTAGTGCCAGATATTCCACGCGAACACATAGCTGAAGACGGCGCCCTGTTTCGTCCCTACATGGCGAACAGTTTGTATTCTGACGTCACTGCGCGCCGGGTGGGCGACATTATCACGGTGTCATTGGAAGAAAATACCAATGCCACTAAGTCTGCCGGCACCACCACTTCGAAAGAAACCGGTATAGAAGTTGCCCCGATTACCGGGCTGGGTGGGCAAGCGATTAATATTGGCGGGCAGTCTATTCAGTTAGGGGTTAATTCATCAAACGATTTCTCAGGCGATGCACAGGCTAACCAGCGCAACAGTTTAAGCGGGGCCATTTCAGTTACTGTAGTGGATGTGTTACCGAATCAAAATCTGGTTATTCGCGGCGAAAAGTGGCTGACATTAAATCAGGGTGACGAATATATCCGTCTTACCGGAATTATCCGGCCCGCCGATATCAGCCCGGAAAATGAAATTGTCTCGACCAAAGTAGCTAACGCACGCATTCAGTATAGCGGCACCGGGACGTTTGCCCGGGCCCAGGAAAAAGGCTGGTTGACCCAGTTCTTTGCCTCTTCACTGTGGCCGTTTTAAGGAACCCTCATGAAAGCGATAAAAGCAGTATTGCTTACCTTGTGTCTGACCATTACGAGCCAGCCACAAGCCCAGAGAATTAAAGATGTCGCCAGTATTCAGGGGGTGCGGGCCAATCAGTTAATTGGTTATGGTCTGGTAGTGGGGTTGCCCGGAACCGGCGAGCAAAGCCCGTTCACCGAACAAAGCTTTCGTACCATGCTAACCAATTTTGGGATTAGCCTGGACCCAAATACCAAACCGAAAATTAAAAACGTGGCAGCTGTAGCCGTACACGCAGAGCTGCCTCCCTTTACCAAGCCCGGACAGCGCATCGATATCACCGTATCGTCGGTAGGAGAAGCCAGCAGCCTACAAGGTGGGACATTGTTGCAGACATTCCTTAAAGGGGTAGATGGCAACGTCTACGCTGTTGCCCAGGGAAGCCTGATAGTAAATGGTTTCGGCGCACAGGGGTTGGATGGTTCCAAAATTGTTATTAACACCCCCACCGTAGGCCGTATTCCTAATGGCGCTTTAGTTGAGCAGTCTGTGCCTTCTGGTTTCGCTAATGGTGATACCCTCACATTGAACTTACACTATCCTGATTTTTCTACCGCGAAACGTCTGGCGGATACCATCAATGAGCGCCTTGGTGCCCAGCCAGAAAAAGGGTATAGCATTGCCACCCCATTAGATGCAGCCTCAGTCCGGGTTTCAGCGCCACGTGATGTTGGCCAGCGTGTAGGCTTTTTGGCCACGCTGGAAAACTTTGAGTTTGAACCTGGTCAGGCCCCTGCCAGAGTCGTTATTAACAGCCGTACCGGGACGATTGTCATCGGCCAGGATGTACGCTTATTGCCGGCCGCCATCACCCATGGCGGGTTAACAGTAACCATTGCTGAAAACCAGCAGGTTTCCCAACCCAATGCATTAGGGCAGGGCGATACCGTTGTCACTACCCAGTCTATTGTGGATGTCGACCTGGCTGATAGCCGCATGTTTAAATTTGAACCTGGGGTCACGCTGGACCAACTGGTGCGTGCGGTAAACGAAGTGGGCGCAGCGCCCGGTGACTTAATGGCGATTTTAGAAGCACTACGTCAGGCGGGCGCCTTACGCGGCGAGTTGGTGGTGATCTAATGGATACAATGCAAACCCGCAGTCAGCTAGAAATGGCCAGAAATGCAAATGATTTGGGCAGTCTTAATTCATTGCGTGAAGCTATCGCCAATGGTGAAGATGAACAGGCACTGCAGGAAACCGCGCAACAGTTTGAAGCCATCTTTGTACAAATGATGCTTAAATCAATGCGTAAGGCGCAAGATGCTCTGGCTGATGAAAATAGCCCGTTTAATTCCGAGCAGGTTAAGTTTTATCGCGACATGCATGACCAGCAGTTGGCTGTGGATTTAACCTCCAACGGGGGGATGGGCCTAGCCGATATCATCGTCAAACAGTTGGGACAAAACAATCCGGATTATACTCCTGCCAGTGCCATTCGTGCTGACGGCAATCTGTCATCTATTAATCTGCAGGTAAAACAGCAGGTCGCCAGCGCACGAGAGTCTGTGCTTGCGTCAGCGAGCAAAGGTACACCATCAGCTTATAAAGCCCCGTTGTTCGAGTCTCGTGAAGCCTTTGTTGAAGCCCTTTACCCTCACGCAGAAAATGCCGCACGCGAGATTGGTGCTGATCCTAAAGCGATCATCGCCCAGGCTGCAGTGGAAACCGGCTGGGGGCAATATGTGATTCACGATGGAGAAGGTACGCCGTCGTACAATTTATTCGGCATAAAAGCGAACCACCAGTGGCAGGGCAAACAAGCTGTGGTGGATACCGTGGAATATAGCCAGGGTATTGCCAGCAAGCAGAAAGCAGGTTTTCGGGCCTACGATTCTATCGAAGCGTCAATCAACGACTATGTTGATTTTATTCGCTCGGGCGCGCGCTATCAGCAGGCGGTGGACAACAGCCATAACCCGCAGGCCTATTATCAGTCGCTGCAACAAGCAGGCTACGCCACTGATCCGGCATATGCTAACAAGCTAATGGCCGTTTATCAGGGGTCTACCCTGTCCCAGTACAACCCGTAGCGTGCGTTTGAAGGACTAAGCAAATGATTCGCAATGTTGATTTATTCTCTATCGCCAGTAGCGGGGTTAACGCTAGCAATAAGTTACTGCAAACTACCAGTAACAATATTGCTAATGTCAATACCGATGGATATGTACGGGAGCGCACGGTTTTTAGCAACTCGCTGCTTGAAGGCGTGGGGCAGGGGACCACTGAGCGGGTTATTGATGTTTTCGCGCAAAACCAATTGCGCCGCGACACCACCTCAGTAGGGGAGCTGGAAACCTTCACCCAGAAAACCAGCATGATTGACAATCTGCTGGCCAGCGAAGCCAATTCTATTTCGACTGGATTGAGTAAATTTTTTGCCTCGGTACAAACCGCTGCTGATGATCCAACAAATTTAGCGTCCCGGGAAAGTGTGTTGGGTGAAGCCGAAGCGTTGCTCCGGCGCATGGGCACCGTATCAGAATACATGGAGTCCATTGAGGACGAGCTTAACCTGGAATTTGATTCGCAGGTAAAGCAGGCAAACAGCCTGATAGCCAATATTGGGGAACTGAATAAGGCAATTCTGAAAAATCAGAATACTGCCCAGGGCGAACCCAGCGGCTTACTTAACCAGCGCGACAAAGCCATCAATGAACTGGCAGAGATGATGGCGATTGAAGTGCGGACCAATGCCAATGGTACGAAAGGGGTTAACCTGAGCAGTGGTGAATCTTTGGTTTTGGAAAATGGCGGCTTCAATCTGTTAGAACTTACTTCCGGTCCCGACACCACTGAAAAGCAGCTGGAACTGGGCTTTAATATTCAAAACGGTGTGCCACAAGCATCGGTACAGATCACTGAAGATAAGTTGGGTGGCAGCCTGGGTGGTTTATTCCGCTTTCGAAACGAAGTTCTGGGCGCGGCACAGCGAGACGTTGGACAGATGGCAGTGGCCATGGCGGATGCCGTTAATACCCAAAATAAACTGGGTATGGATTTAGACATGCAGCTGGGCGGTAATATCTTTACCCTGCCGGAGGTGCCGGGCATTGGTTACCCCGATAATAGCGATACTACGCTGGAGTTGAGTGCACAGTTTACCGAAGGCAAAGGAAATCAGGTTACCGATGCGGATTACCAGATAGCAGTAAACTCAGTGGATGCATCGGGCAACCCAGTGAGTATTACCCTGACTATGCTAAATAGCGACGGTACGCCTAAAAGCCTTGATAGTAGCGGAAATCCCGTAACCTCTGGGCCGATCACAGTAAATACGGCTGGCAATACCGCGTTGCCCGGTGGGATTGAGGTAAGCTTTGATAGTGCTGGCGGCTATGCCGCAGATGATTTATTTTTAGTTCAGCCAACCAAAACCATTGCAGCTGATATTACGCTGGCAACCAATCGGCCTGAAGACTTTGCCTTTGCCGCCCCGGTTAGAGCGCAAGCTGACAGCAGCAATCTAGGCGACGCCACGGTGAAGTCGGTCGCAATAAATGATACCGAAACCGGCCAAACACCCGCTACCACCGCGTTTGATGGAGCGGGTGGGCTAACTGCCACACCGGATGCAGTGTACAGCGCGCCGGTGCAGATCGTTTTTACCAGTGCCAGCGAGTTTGCGGTTTATGACGGGATAAATGCTGCCCCCATTGCGACTGTCACGGGTGTGACGGATTATAATAATTTGCTTGAGCAGGCGTCTGCGACGGCGGGCTGGCCGTTTCCGGCAGGTTCTGACTATCCAGGCTATGATATTAGCCTGGAAGGTTTACCGGTAGCCGGAGACAGCTTTGCTATTAGCTATAACACCGATGGTATTAATGATAATACTAACGCCAGAAAGTTGGCTGAACTACAACAGGCATCACTGGTACAATTAAGTAGCAATTCGACTAATCAGCAACGCACGCTACACGATTCTTTTTCGTCGCTGATTGGCCGGGTTGGTGAGAAGTCTGCCAATGCGGAAATATCATTACAGGCTGCTGAAGCGATGAAAGAGCAGTCCCAAAACTGGTTTGAGTCGGTATCTGGGGTAAGCCTGGATGAAGAGGCCGCGAACCTGATTCGATACCAACAGTCGTATGCCGCCGCGGCGCGGATTTTAAGTACCGCGCAGGAATTATTCGATACCATCTTGTCAGCAGCAAGGTAACATTACATGCGTATATCAACCAGTCAGCTTTACGATCAGAACATTCGCGCCATTATGGATAACCAGCGTGAAATGACAAAAACCCAGGAAGCTTTATCTTCGGGTAAGCAAATTAATCGTCCATCGGATGATCCCGTTGGGGCAGCCAAGGTGGTTAGATTGACCGAAGAGCTGGATAAGCTTACCCAGTATCAACGCAACAATGATTTGTTGACCAGTGGCTTGGAGCAGCAGGAGGCGGTGTTAGATAATATTAACGATACCGTGACCCGGGCTCGGACATTGATTGTACAAGCAGGTTCAGGGGTAATGGCTGACACCGACCGGCGCGCTATTGGCGTCGAACTTGCGCAAATTCGGGATGAAGTTCTGGGATTAATGAACGCGCAAAATGCTAATGGCGACTATATTTTTGCTGGCTATCAGTCGCAAAATCAAGCTTTTACATTTAACGCCGCAGCCAGTGATAAAAATGTGACCTTTACCGGCGATGGTGGGCAGAATGAGGTTAAGCTATCAGATAGCGTGAGTGTCAGAAGTACCGCTAGCGGCCAGGAAGTGTTTGACAATGTTCTGGCTCGGCGTAATTTTTCAGTGAATCCTTCTGGGACGGCAACGGTAGCTTCAGCCAAAGTAGAGCAGCAGGGAACCTTCGATACCTTTAGTAAAGCCAATTACGATCCTGTCACCGCTGGCAATAATAATTATCAGCTGGAAATCCTGGCCTCTGGCCAGGTTCAGCTAAGTAACACTGCCAGCGGTAGCGTGGTAGATACGGTTGACTTCACTGCAGATGAACCTTTCACCATCAAAGGCATGACATTTACTTTGGCGGGTGGCGCAGGCGATACGGTTGATTTTTCTCTCGATCCGCCGCAAAAAACCAGCCTGGCTGAAACGTTGCACGATATTTCTCGCTTGCTGATGGACTCTTCATCGAATAGTCAAAATATTGATGAAGCGATCAGCGATGCGCTGGTGGGCCTGGACAATGGCCTGGAAAAAGTGGCACTTGAGCGTTCATCGATAGGCGGGCGGTTAAATACTGCCGAATCGGTTTATGAAACTAATCTGGATTTGGAAATTGCCACAAAAAGTGCGCGCTCGGCAATAGAAGATACGGATTACGCCGAAGCGTCTGCTGAGTTTGCGAAGCAGGAAACGGCTCTTAACGCTGCGCTGGCGACCTTTCCTAAAGTCTCTAATTTATCATTGTTTAATTATATTTAGCCGCGCTGAACCATCGCCATCTGCCTTGCACCGAGTATATAGTTAGCGCAGGGCAGAGCCCTTAGCACATAAGAAGAGCCCTTTGCACATAAGAAGAGCCCTTTGCACATAAGAAGAGCCCATAGCACGTAAGAGCCCTCAGCGCACGCGAAGAGCCCTCAGCGAATAAGAAGAGCCCTCAGCGCACGCGAAAAGCCCTTAGCACATAAGAAAAGCCCTCAGCTCATGAGAAAAAGCCCTCAGCGCATAAAAAAACCTTTAGGACAGGGCACGTAACCGCTCATGGGATCCCTATCATACCTGGAGTGCATTACCTTACACTTTCGCCCCGAACTTTATCCACAACGACGCCGTCCGCGTGATTTTCGGTAGTGCTCTATTACTAGCCAGCCGCTATTACCAACCATCCCTTATTAGTAACTAACCCAGGCGGCTATCCGCTTTATTCCGTGCACTGGCGGGTTATCTTTGAAACATCTTATTATTATTTATTGCGCAACCTGATGATGGTCTGCCTTGCCTGCTGACAGTGGGTCAAGTCATCCAAGCCAAGGCTTTTGTACCAAAGTGCCTTGGCCGGATGGCACATTATTATCCAACCTCAATTAACCCGCTTCCTTCAATATTATAGTGGACTTACAGAGAATCTATTAAAGCTCGGCATAAATAGCCGCCCCGCACCTGGTTCCCCGAGGAGCGCGCTAAAGTACAATATATTATTTATGGTATTAATTTGAATACCTATGTATAAGTGTTATACGCGCTAAAAAGTTCTGCGATTTCTTTATAAGATTATGTTTATTAAAGATATTTTTCGTTTTTATGGCCATCTTATGACTGAGGTAATGTCAATACGGATAAAACGCAAAATCACTCTCACGGTTTAATAAAATCTGGTTGAACACAGCGAATTCTTTTCAAAAACACCTCATTAACGGGTTTTTCAAAAATTATTTTCACTTTTTTTCTCCGTCAAAAAATGTATTGAAACTAATA
The DNA here is from genome assembly GCA_003056425.1 of Alteromonas indica. GTDB lineage: Bacteria > Pseudomonadota > Gammaproteobacteria > Enterobacterales > Alteromonadaceae > Alteromonas > Alteromonas indica. Next base: position 66,451 of record PYVY01000011.1, on the reverse strand, counting down.
CTTTGCATTTAGGGGGGCGGCAATTATGTGCCGCCTACCGGCAAAATAATGATTTTTTTCTAAAGGGAAAGGGCCAAGGGTCGATAAAGTTACCGAGAGAGCCAGTTCATCAATTACCCCTCAGGTGCTTGGTGATTACTAAATTTTAATTTTCTGCCGGATTGTCCGGTCGCCAGCACCTGCTGGACTGAGAGTGTAGGAGAGACTTATGTCTATGTTCGTTAATACCAATGTGTCCGCATTAAATGCCCAGCGTCAGTTGTATGATGTGAGCAATTCTCTGAGCACGTCGTTTGAGCGTCTGTCTTCAGGATTTCGTATCAACAGTGCAAAAGACGATGCGGCCGGTCTGCAAATTTCTGACCGAATGACATCACAAATAGAAGGCCTGAACCAGGCTGTACGTAACGCCAATGACGCTATTTCACTGTCACAGACAGCAGAAGGCGCGTTAGACGAAACAACCACTTCATTACAACGTATCCGTCAGCTGGCTGTACAGTCACAAAACGGTATTAACTCTGATGCAGACCGGTTGGCTCTGCAAAAAGAAGTCTCTGCGTTAAAAACTGAAATCACTCGTATTTCTACTGACACTCAGTTCGGTGGCGAAAACCTGTTAACCGGTGACTACTCTGCCAAATTCCTGGTAGGTGCAAATGCGGGCCAAACCATTTCGGTAAACCTGCAATCCGCTAACCTAGATGGCTTGAACGGCTTTAGTGCCGGTGGTCTGGGTGTTGATGGATCAGTAGCAACTGCTGCGGGTGCGTCTTCACTACTAGCGGATGTAGACTCTGCTATCTCTGCCATCGGTGGCGTACGTGCGGATCTGGGTGCATTACAGAACCGTTTCCAGTCGACTATTCGTAACCTAAGTAACATTTCAGAAAACGTTTCAGCAGCGCGTTCACGTATTCGTGATACTGACTTTGCCACAGAAACGGCTAACCTGACGCGTAACCAGATTATCCAGCAGGCCAGTACTACTGTGCTTTCGCAGGCTAATCAGCGTCCCCAGTCTGCATTGTCACTACTGGGCTAAGCTATCATCCCTTTACGCGGGTTTGAGGCCAGGGGGTAGTGTACTTGTGATTCATCCAACGTAAATACGCCAAAATGGCATTTAAGGCCGGGCTCATGCCCCGGCCTTTCCCTTCAAATAGTGTTTTAACACACTGAATCTATTGGGCTTTTGAAATTATTCAAAAAAAGCCTAAAGGTATTTCTGTACCCGGACGATACATTAAGTACAAGGCGCTGGGAACAACAATAAAAAGCCCGGTCCTGTAGCTGACAGCCAGTCAAAAATAATAAAAAGGCCGCAGCAAATCGGATTCCAAAAATAATAAATAATCCGAATTGATAAACCGTTAGGAAGCAATACCAGCATCGTTATCAGATACATCGGCAGTAAAATGCCAGTAACTATGCGGGTCGATTCAAGCAGGCGTTTGTTACGTTTTAGGATGTAAAGAATGCCACCCCGAATGTGCAAGTTTTGGTGCATTCAAACCGCTAACCCAGGTTAGCAAATTTACCGCAAGGGTAAATTTCACATCGCCTCAGGGCACTATAAAAGATGATTTCTCAACATGCTGAATTTATTGGCAGGGGATAGTCTTGCCTGAATAAAGAGGTTGCTGACTGGCAGGAATGAAGCCAGGAGGTAGTGAGAGGTATGAGGTCTGGAACAACAGACCTGCAGCCAGCATTCACCGGGTAGTGAGCCACGGTTCATTGCTCAAACCGGCGAAGCCGGAAGGAGCGTCAGAAATTTAACTCTGACACAAAGTTAAATGCACACAGTGTGCCAATAATTTAATTAATCTCAGCGCTGACAATAACAATAACAGGCGTTTTTTAAATCAGTTAGGAGAGACCCATGAGTCTATTTGTAAATACCAATGTTTCATCATTAAATGCACAACGACAGTTATTCAATTCTGGCAACGATCTGACTACAGCATTTGAACGTCTATCATCAGGCTTTCGAATCAACAGCGCTAAAGATGATGCCGCTGGTTTGCAGATATCTGACAGAATGACGTCACAAATCATGGGTCTGGACCAGGCCGTAAGAAATGCCAACGATGGTATTTCACTGGCGCAAACTGCAGAAGGGGCACTTTCTGAGTCCACCACTGCGTTGCAACGTATCCGTGTATTGGCGGTTCAATCGCAAAACGGTATCAACTCGGCTTCTGACCGTTTGGCACTGCAAAAAGAAGTTTCGGCGCTTAAAACTGAAATTGCCCGGGTGGCCACTACTACCCAGTTTGGTGGTGTGGATATTCTGGCTGGGGGCTATTCTGCGAAATTCTTAGTGGGTGCCAATGCTGGCCAAACTATCAGTGTTAATATGTCTCGGGCCAACGGCTTTAGTTTTGAAGGCTTGGCGGGCAGCAATACACTGGATATCACTACCGCAGCGGGAGCATCTAATGCCATGGCGGCGGTTGATGCGGCTATCTCGGTAATTGATGCTAAACGGGCTGACCTGGGTGCTATTCAAAACCGTTTTCAGTCTACTATTCGTAACCTTAGTAATATCTCTGAGAATGTATCAGCGGCAAGATCGCGCATCCGGGACACAGACTTTGCCACCGAAACGGCAAGTCTTACCCGCAACCAGATTCTACAGCAAGCGAGTACCACTGTACTGTCGCAGGCAAACCAGCGACCTCAGGCAGCGTTATCTCTGCTAGGTGGTTAATTAACGTAGTAAAGGTAAGTAAGGGACGGAGTTGAGAGGCCAGCCCTGAAGGGATGGCGGCCTAACCTAAAGGCCGCCCCTTCGAAGAAAACGCCGACTAACAGGACTGAGAGTGTAGAAGATGTGGTTGAGAGGCCAGTTATTTTCTACTAAATTTCCTGCCAGCCGACTAAAAACGATTTTGCTCTAACTCCTAACGTGAGCAGAATTGGCCGGGGTTCATTGCCTCGGCCTTTTTTATACTTGCCAGCATTGCCATGCTAACAAGTTGCCTACCTTAGTATTGCAATAATAGCCGATAAGGTTTGCATTTATTATCTAGCAATAATTTAAAAGCAAATTGGATGCCAAAAATAAAACGTCAATTTTGCCTATCTACTTTTATCTATCATTTAAAACCGCCCAATACCAATGTCAAACCCATACAGTAAGCGCCACCCACAGGCTTACGTCTTATCCAGCGCCATTGCCAATTATCTCATTTAGCGTACCCGGCTCTCTCTTTTGTAGGCGAGTTGCTGCTGTTGTCTCACACTTGTCAAATATCTGACACCTGTTACACCTGTTACACCTGTCACCACATAGCAATCCAGATTCTATTGATATGCATTGTGCGTACTTACCCGCACCGTTTGTAAAACCAAAATTTTCTCGGTATCTATCCTATTTCCGGCTATCGACTGCCGCCCCACAAAAGTCCTAAAGCCAGGCTGGGACCAAAACATCGGGGGTACGTCGGTAAACAGGCTACGTCTAAGCAGGATTTATCGGCGCCATACGGCATGCATATAGTGGCCTGAGACGCGCCGAACACCCCCCTTTCTGATACTTTTTTGTTATAAATATCTATTTGCTTTCATTGACTTAGCGAATATTTATGATTTTTTTCAAATAAAAGCTAAAGGTTCTAAAGCTTTGGTCGATAACTATAGTTGAGGGGTAATTTAACTGATGGACAGCGAAGTGATTCGCAATGCCATTATGAGGTCGATTTGGCGGGAGTAGTGACCCAACAAATCAGAATTTTGGAAGGATTGGATTCTAGCATAAGCAGTTTCGAATCCCCAGGAGGTCAATAATGTCTTTATATGTAAATACTAACGTTTCTGCCTTGAACGCACAGCGTCAATTGTTTGATGTGGGTTCAAAATTAAGCACTTCATTTGAAAGACTTTCGTCGGGCTTTCGTATTAACAGCGCAGCTGATGATGCCGCCGGTCTACAAATTTCAGATCGCCTAACATCACAGGTACAAGGTCTGAATCAGGCTGTACGTAATGCGAATGATGCTATCTCGCTGACTCAGACATCAGAAGGTGCGCTTTCTGAGGTAACTACCAGTTTACAGCGAATTCGGCAGTTAGCAGTACAGTCGCAAAACGGTGTGAATAGCGATTCTGACCGTGCAGCACTGCAAAAAGAAGTGTCCGCGCTTAAAACTGAAATCACGCGTATTTCGTCTGATACCCAATTTGGTGGTGTAGAGCTATTAACCGGCTCGTTCTCGGCCAAATTTTTGGTGGGTGCTGATGCAGGCCAAACGATTGATGTAACATTGAAGAACAGCGGTGGTTTTAGCGCCGGTGGCTTAGGTGTTGATTCGGTCAATATCAGTACTGAAACTGGTGCCAGCACTGCATTAACCGATATTGATGCAGCGATTTCTACCATTGGTTCAGCCCGCGCTGACCTCGGTGCCTTGCAAAACCGTTTCCAATCAACTATTCGTAACCTGAGCAGTATTTCAGAAAACCTGTCATCAGCGCGTTCACGGATTCGCGATACAGATTTTGCCACCGAAACAGCAGAGCTTACCCGTAATCAGATTATCCAACAGGCTTCAGTTTCAGTATTGAGCCAGGCTAATCAGCGGCCACAGACAGCGTTGTCATTATTGGGTTAATTTCACCCGTTTTAATTTGATTCGCTAAGGCAGGCCGCTGGTTTTATATCAGGGCCTGCTTTTTTTGTTTTGTGCAGGGGAAAGATGATGGACATTACAAGTATACAAAGTGGTCAGAAATTTGCTGTATCTGATGCGCAGCCTATTACGGTGGAGCGGGTTAAACCCACCGCTGATGCAACGGCAAATACCGATGATAAATTGCTGCAACAGGTTCCACAAAATACTCAAGGTATGGCCGAACAGGCCGATAAAGTAAGCACAGAGGAGCGAGTTCAGAGCATCGAACTTGCGGTGCAGGAAGTTGAAGCATTCTTACAGGTGCAAAACCGAAACCTGGCTTTTACCGTGGATGAGGGGACAGAACGTTCCGTTGTAACGGTAAAAGATAGTGAATCAGGTGACGTTATCCGGCAAATTCCTTCCGATGAGGTATTACAACTTGCCGAACGGATTAAAGATTTGCAGGAAGATATCGGTAGCAGTGTGGGTGTGCTGGTTAACAACAAAGTGTGATGAGGTAATTTCATGTCTATTCAATCACTGGGTGTAGGTTCCGGCCTGGCGCTGGACGACCTGGTAAACCAGTTGCTGGAGGCTGAACGTGCGCCTAAAACTGCGCGACTGGATGCCAGCGAAGAAAAGATAGAAGCGGAAATATCAGGCTTAGGCCAGATAAAGTCAAAGCTGTCTGAATTTCGCGATACGGTCGAGGAACTAAAAACCGACCGTGATCTGGGTGGACGTGAACCAACAATCACTAATCCTGACGAAGAAACCGAAATTTTTACCGCCGATGCGTCTAATTCTGCATTGACCGGCAGTTATAAAATTGCGGTAACCCAGTTAGCTTCAGGCAGTCGCATTGAAACTGCCGATGCCGCATCTGGCGGGTTTACTAAATCTACCGACAGTGTATTAAGCGCCGGTTCGGGATCGCTGACCTTTAAAGTTGGCAGTACAGGCGACAGCTTTTCGATAAATGTGACCGCAGGTATGACCCTGGCTGAGTTACGCGAAGCAATAAATAAGCATGATGATAATTTTGGCGTGAATGCCAATATTATTGATACAGGCACCGCAGGCGGTGGCGCCAAGTTGGTGTTCACCTCGGATATTACGGGGGCCGGTAACGATTTGTCGATTATCAATGATAACGACATCGCTGAGCTGGATCGTTTGGCAACGACAGATTCTGCCGAGACGGCGACCTATTTAACGCCCGTTAAAACAGCGGAAAACGCCAAGGCGACCATTGACGGTATTTTAGTTGAAAGCGACACCAATGAATTTGAAAATACAATTCAGAATGTTTCGTTTGAAGCACAGGAAGTGTCACCGCTTAATGCCAGTGGCGATCCTATCGCGTCAACACTGAAAATCGGCTATGACAAAGAAGGCCTGGAAGAAAAAATTCGTAAGTTCGTGGATGATTACAATAACATCATTGATGAAATTAAGAAGTTAACGAAATACGGTGAGTCCGATCTGGAAGACGATGGCGCCTTAGCGGGTGATTCCTTATTGCGTGGAATACAAACCGGTCTGGCCAGCATAGTGGGTGACAGCGTAGGCGCATCCAGCCTGGGCGGGCTGTTCCAATTGGGTATCGAAATAGACTCAGATGGTAAGATGGAAATCGGTACTTCGGACTTTGGTCTAGGTTCGGGTGAAGAACGCCTCGAAGATGCCCTGGATGACGCATTTGATGAAATATCAGCGTTATTCACCGATGAAACCGATGGTATAGCAGTACGTTTGTACGACTTCGTTGACCAATATTCTTCGTCAAGCGGTTTGATTAGCCTGCGAGAGCGGGCGGCAAAAGATAGCCGCGAAGAGATTTACGATGACCGCGAAACATTAGAGCTACGCATGATGAGCTATGAACAAATCCTGCGTGATAAATATTTGAATTTAGACCAAACCGTGGCCCAGCTTAATCAAACGGGTTCGGCGTTGCTGGCCTCATTAGGCTAGGTATTAGGAGTTAATTATGGCACTTAAAGGCATTAATGCTTACCGCAAGGGAAACCTTAAAGAGGATATCGCCAATGCCGATCCTCATAAGCTTACACTGATGCTGATGCAGGGCGCGCTGGACCGTATAGCCTATGCAAAAGGCGCAATGGAGCGCAAAGATTATGTGGCTAAATCAGAGTTTTTATCGCGGGTGACCGCTATTTTGATTAACTTACGTGACACACTCGACCTGGACATTGGCGGCGAAGTAGCTGAAAACATGTTTGCATTGTATGACTATATGATTGAGCGTATCAGCGAAGGTCATGTGCGTAACAACTTGAATATGTTGGATGAAGTAATTAGTCTGCTTACTCCCATTCGAGACGCCTGGGTGCAAATACCGGAATCTGCAAAGCAGGAAGCCTATGCTGCCCAGCGTGAAAAACGTCAAGCTGTGTGAATACCTACCAATTTAGCCATCCATTAACGCCCGCTGAGCTGGGCGAGCTTAACGAGCAGCTTGCCACGCTGCTCGTTAACACTGACATAGAAGAAGAGCAACGCTTCCAATTGTTTCTTCAACTTGTACGTCAGCGAGATTCTCTTATTCAACAACATCTGGGTGCTTTAGATACGGAGCCGCGCAAGCAATTTGCGGCCGCTGAACTGACCGTCAATAATCAGTTAAACGAACTGGCGCAGAGTTTGCTACACTCAGCTAAGAACGACATAAGTCACTTTATAAAAAGCCAGAGCGCAATAAAAAAGTACAAATAAAATGCTTAAAAACATACATTTGCATGTAGACGCAGTGGAAGAGCGTCAGCATGCATTGGAACAGCACGCAGCCGAGTTTATGGAGCTGCGCAAGCGTCAGAATATCAGCGCCTTCACGCGTTTTATGCCTGGTTTGCTCCAGTATGTGCAAATGCCTACCCATAGCAGTATATCGTTAATGTGTAACCAGCACGGTGAGCTGAATATTATCGACTATCAAACCGGGCGCGTGTTGTACAGCGACTACCCCAAAGCCGACGCCAGTTCGCAGGTCGATAATTTCGCCAACCATCCTTTGTATGTGGCAATCAACGAAGCAGCCATACCCGCGCCATCAGCCACTACCGATTTGCCCTTTTTAGCCGGGCTGGACAGCACGGTGGCGTTATCATATCGGCAAAGTCAGCCGTTGCCCCAAGTCATAGATGTGCTGGTAATACTCGGATTAGGTTTAGGTCATCATATTGAGCAACTTCTTAGTCGCTATCAGATTAACCATCTTATTGTGTATGAGCCGCACACCGACTACATGAAGTATTCCTTCAGTGTGACTGATTGGAAGTTCATTTTAGAGCGGGCCCAACAGCATGGAACGGGTATTTACCTGCAAGTGGCAAAAGATGCCACTGAACTGAGTGCGAATATTGAGGAATTGTCGCAGCATATCAGTGTCGGCGGGTTCTATGTGATGCAGCATTATTCACATCCAAGCTTTAACCAGGTTATTGAGATGCTGGCAAAGCATAGCTGGGATGAATTTAAACACTGGATACCCGGCTCTGCCCAACATGCCAGTAATGAAAATTACGACAGTATCTGGCAGTCTCCGGTGGATCGTACGCAATGGTCCAAAGACTATCTGGACCTTTCACTGTTTAATACGAATATCGAAGCCTTCAACCGCTATTTCCCTGCTATCGCTAAAGAATTTTCCGACTATACGCCCCAGCATTGGACACCCTTAGCTAATAGCGAGGGAAGGGTCAATGTGTTTCATCATGACACCCTCGCCAGTTTGTATGGCCCCAGCCCCCAAGCCGATTGCGCCCGTAGCCTGGATAATTTTGTCCAGCGGCCGAATAAAGATAATTTAGTGCTTGGGTACACCGGCCAGAAACTGCGTAGCTATTTGCACTATCAGTTAGTGGAAGAAGTACAAAGTGTCTTGAGCGAGCTGGAAGAAAGTAAAAGTGCGCTGCCGGATATTATCAAATCGATGATCATCTTTGGTATGGGGGTAGGATATCAGCTGCCCCGGCTTTATGCCGACTATCAGGTAGAGAAACTGTTTATCTGTGAACCCAATCGGGATTATTTTTTCGCGTCACTGTATGCCATTAACTGGGCCGATATTTTACAGCAAGTTGATGATAATGACGGCCGTATATATTTAAACATTGGAGATGATGGTAGTCATCTGATTCACGACTTACTTCATCAGTTTCATTCTATTGGCCCCCATGTACTGGCTAACACGTATTTTTACCAGGGGTATTATAACGCCAGCCTGGCCACGGCAATTGTTCAGCTACGCGAGCAGTTGCAGGTGATTATTTCGATGGGCGATTACTTCGACCATTCCCGGTATGGTATTGCGCACACCCAGTGGGCGATAGACAACCAGATACCTTTTTTAAAGGCTGACGCCCCTCAGCAGCTATCGCAGGATACGCGAGAAACACCGGTCTTTATTGTGGGGAACGGCCCCTCACTGGACAGTTTGCTACCGCTGATAAAAGCACACCAGGATCAAGCTATTATTGTGTCGTGTGGCACCGCCTTACAAAGCTTACATCGCAACGGCATTACGCCGGACTTTCATGCGGAAATCGAAATTAATCGTGCTACCTACGATTGGGCGTGCCGGATAGGCGATTTTGATTACCTAAAGAATATTAGTTTAATCAGTTGTAATGGCATGCATCCGGATACCTGTTCACTTTATAAAGATGTCTTTTTGGCGTTCAAAGAAGGTGAATCTGCCACGGTCAGTATTACCGAGCTTTATCCACAGCATGGTTGGGCAACATTAGGCAAATCCTACCCTACGGTGACCAACTTTGCAGTAGATTTTATTACCCGGGCCGGCTTTGAACAGCTGTATCTGTGCGGGGTGGATATGGGGTTTGTGGATAAGACGCACCATCATTCAAAATCCTCAGGTTATTATGAAAATGGCGAGCAGGTATACGATTATTCGCAGGTTAACAACACCAGTCTGGTCGTGGCGGGTAACTTTCGGCCATGGGTAAATACCAAGTATGAGTTTAAAGTCTCTAAGTCGGTTCTTGAGCAAGCATTTACCAGCAACCGGGCAGAAGTGTATAACCTTAATGATGGCGCGAAAATAGCCGGCGCCATCGCATTGCAACCAAATGATTTACTTATTCTGGGCCAGCCCGCCGACGTGCAGCAGGCGATTAGCAGGGTGAAACAGCGTTGCTTTGTGACGCTGGATAGCACCGTGCATCAGCGCCGCTATAATGCACGTTACCGGCACGATGTATTGGCAGATGAACTGACGCAGTTTAAAACGTTACTGGCGTCGGTACCCAATACTAAAGATGCCGCTGAACGGTGGGTAAATGAGCAACGGCAATTTATTGTAGATTCATTTAATACCCGTAAAAGTGCATTGTATTTTTACCTTACGGGAACCGTAAATTATATTAATAGCGCATTTATAAAAACGCTAAATGTCGACGATGAACAACAAAGCCTACAGGCCTTTAATACGATAGCCGCGAGTTGGGCTGAAACGGTGTCACATATAGAATATGCATTACTAAACGGCCAGTATCATTATGATGCTATATCCAGTTACCCGGCGCAGCGTCGGGCTGAAATTTATGCTCACAGCACTTCTATCGAACAGACTTACACCACACAACCGACTACTTATAGACAGTATTTGAAGAAATGCCAATGGCTACCTAGTCAAGCCTATGAAAACCCGCCCGGGTTTATGAATGGAACTATTGTAGTTTGCCATTCTTTATCCCAATGGGAAGAGCTAATACAGGAGCAATCGCCGACCAAAAGTGTGGTGATATCGGACAAACGACTTTTGCAGCCTTTGCTAAATAGTGAGCCGACATTTCCGGTTGTATATCTTCCTAACTACCAAAATAAGAACAGTGATTCAGTAACCTGTAATAACGTGGCTCGAATTCGGTTCGGCGCGTATGCCTATTTCGAAAAAATATTGAATCCTATTATACTTCCTAAGCTTGTATTGGATACAAGCGTTCAAAAAGTCGAAGATTACTTCGATATTGCTGCGTTCAGTAATTTCTATCCGTATTTAGCCGCTGACTGTATATGGCTATTGCGCAAACCACTTGAGTCGACTCAGTTCGAAACCAACTTTTCAGATCGATTGTACGAAGTGACCAGGCTAAAATCTAAATACTTACAAAGTGCGGAAGTTAGTCTTGATAAGCAACAAGAGCTAAGAGAAACACTTAAGCCATTGCTGGCGCAAGGGGAATAAATAATGACAAATTTTGATGATAAAGTCATCTTGGTTACCGGCGGAACCGGTTCTTTCGGCCATCGCTTTGTAAGTAGAATTCTAAAAGATTACCGCCCACGAAAGCTTATTATCTATTCTCGCGACGAACTAAAGCAATACGACATGCAACAAATATATAATGCGCCTTGTATGCGCTATTTTATCGGTGATGTGCGCGACAAAGCCCGATTAACCACCGCCATGAAAGATGTCGATTATGTGGTTCATGCGGCAGCGTTAAAACAGGTGCCAGCGGCTGAGTACAACCCTCAGGAATGCATTAAAACCAATATTGATGGTGCGCAGAATGTGATTGATGCTGCCATTGCTAACAATGTATCCCGGGTTATTGCGTTATCTACTGATAAAGCCGCTAACCCGGTTAATTTGTACGGAGCCACGAAGCTCGCCTCAGATAAACTATTTGTAGCAGCAAACAATATTTCAGGGGCAAAAGGCCCGCGCTTCTCCGTTGTAAGGTATGGCAATGTGGTAGGTTCGCGGGGTTCAGTGGTGCCATTTTTCAAGAAAAAAGTGGATGAGGGCGTGACCGTATTACCGGTTACTGACCCTAACATGACGCGCTTTTGGATTACCCTGGATAACGGTGTGGAATTTGTGTTCCAGAGCTTCCTGCGCATGCAGGGCGGCGAGATTTTTGTGCCAAAAATTCCTTCTATTCATATTCTTGATTTGGTCGAAGCTTTCACTGGCAGCCGTCAGTACGAGGAAATCGGTATTCGTCCCGGCGAGAAGATACATGAAATGATGGTGCCTGAAGAAGTGGCGCATCACAGTGTTGAGTTTGATGATCATTTTGTTATTCGCCCACCGATTAACTTTTTTGACCGCAATATAGACTATTTCAAGAATAAGTTAGGCGAGACCGGCCAGCCAGTTCAAAAGGGCTACGAATATCACTCGGGTACCAACCCACACTTTCTAACCGTGAACGAACTTAAGCAGTTAAACGAGAGCGCGTTATGATTCCTTACGGCAAGCACAGCGTGGGTGAAGCTGATATTGCTGCGGTGGTTGATGTATTGCAAAACCAGTTTTTGACGCAGGGCGAGCAGGTGCCTAAGTTTGAGCAGGCACTGGCCAACTACTGCCAGGCTGAATTTGCCGTAGCCGTGAATAGCGGTACCTCCGCGTTACATGTCGCTTGCCTTGCCCTGGGGGTAGATGAAGGCGACATGGTATGGACCTCGCCAATCTCTTTTGTGGCCTCTGCCAATTGTGCTTTGTATTGTGGTGCGGATATCGATTTTGTTGATATCAGTCCGCAGAGTCGAAATATTTGTCCTGATAAGCTTGCACAAAAGCTGCAGGCAGCAGCGGCTCAGAACAGCTTACCTAAAGCGATAATAGTAGTACATTATGCCGGCGAAAGCTGCGATATGGAGACCATCAAACGTCTCACGCAGGCTTACGGGATTTGTATCATTGAAGATGCCAGCCACGCTCTGGGCGGCCAATATCAGGATAAGCCAATAGGGTGTTGTGCTTATAGCGATATTGCGATTACCAGCTTTCACCCGGTTAAATCTATTACCAGCGCAGAGGGTGGGGCGTTATTAACCAACAGTGCACATTTGCATGAACAAGCGGTGTTATTTGCCAAACACGGCATTACCCGTAACGCTCAGCAAATGGAAGGACCTTCTGATGGGCCCTGGTACTACCAACAAATTGCGCTGGGCTACAATTACCGGTTAAGCGACCTGCACGCTGCATTGGGGTTTAGCCAGTTGCAACAAATCGATACCTTTATTGCCCAACGGCGCGCCATTGCGCAGCGATATAGCCAGGCATTGAAAGGGTTACCCCTGCAATTGCCGGTAGACAGCGGTGACAGCGCCTGGCATCTGTATAGTGTCCAACTGACTGCGCACCCACGCACGGCTGTTTTCACGCAGCTTCAGCAGGCTGGTATCGGCGTCAACGTCCACTACATACCGATTCATTTACAGCCTTATTACCGAGCCATGGGGTTCAGCGTAGGCCAGTTCCCTGAGGCCGAGAGTTTTTACCAGCAGGCACTAACCCTACCTATTTTCCCGGGTTTAACTGAGCACGATCAGGACACTGTTATTGCTCACCTGACGGATATTTTACGCTAGCGGGGGGCTCATGAAGACAGTTATAACCTATGGCACATTCGATCTGTTTCACGTAGGGCACGTTAACTTGTTAAAACGCGCTCGAGCGCTAGGTGATAAGCTGATAGTGGGCGTATCAACGGATGCTTTTAATGAGTTAAAGGGCAAGCGTTCCTTAGTACCTTATGCGCACCGCTGTAGTGTATTGGCAAGTTGTCGCTATGTAGATGATGTCATCCCAGAAAATAGCTGGTCGCAAAAAAGCCAGGATATTGTTCGTCATAGTGTTGATACATTTGTGATGGGCGCTGATTGGGAAGGTAAATTTGATGATCTGAGTTGCGCGTGTGAAGTAGTGTATTTACCCCGTACAAAAGATGTATCGACGACCGCATTAAAGCAAGCACTGGCCGTATTATCACAGGTAAGTCAGGAGCTGGGCCAATGAGATATTTGGAGAAGCTGCTTAACGCTCGGTATTTAGGTAAGACCCCCTTCTGTCAAATAATCGATAAGAGGTTCAAGGAGGAACAATACTCGCTTACCTTAATGTTCATTTTTACCCGCCCAATAAACAAGAGATTGAACCGTGGGAAGTGATAAAAGTACTATCCAGTTAGTAGTGTGCACTGATGATAATTTCGTTGCACATACTGCAACACTGTTGCAAAGCATCAAAGAAACTAATGCCATCCCAGTGCATGTTCACATATTAGCAAAGCTATCCGACGCTAATCGAGCAAAATTGATGCATATGTCCTCAGCACATTTTAATCTAACTATTATTACTGACCTTCCTGATTATTCAGCATTGCCCATAAGCAAACAGTTTAAAGAACGTCTGAGTGAAGCGGCATTCTGGCGGTTAGCAATACCTCTAGTACTGCACGACTACGATAAAGCGTTGTATCTAGACTCTGATATGATAGTTATTGGCGATATTACTGCGCTGTGGGAAGAAAAAATTAATGATGTAGCGGTAGCTGCTGTAGAAGATAGTTTACTCAAACCCCAGGCAATATGGGAAAAACTAGAAAAAACGGATAGCTACTATTTCAACTCGGGCATGATGCTCATTAATTTGAAGAAATGGCGTGAAGATAACTTGATGGAAAAAACGGTTGGTTTGGTGAAAGATAACCCTGATTGGCCGTACAACGATCAACATGCATTAAATGTAGCATTAGATGGAAAGGTTCGATTACTCGCCAATCACTGGAATGTGCAAACACAATGTTTGCTGAACAATAGTGATATAAGCCCGACAATTGTTCATTTCACCGGTTTCGAAAAGCCGTGGCACAAAACCTCAAACCATCCTTATACTAATCAGTACAGGTTGTATAGAGACCGTACAGAGTATAAAACCGACACTTATTTGTTAGTTATGGACGCTGATGATAAAAAATTGATAGATAGTTTAACTTCACAATTCCCTGAAGGGGGAAGCATCGGCATCTGGGGGGTAGGCATGCGCGGCCGAAGAATAGTACATTTTATTAATGAGTTTCATCCAGAGTTTAAAATAGAAGCGCTTATAGATAAAAAAGTACAAGGAGATTATCAAGGATTGAATATCCACAATCGCGTACCTGATATTTTCCTTGATGCCCTGTTAATAGCGACTATTCCACATCGGGATAGCATAATTGATGAGATATCATATTTAAAAAGCAGCCTAACATTCATATAGTTGATAGCAATGTCGGACTATTTTGTACTTATTATTATGAGGAATGTAAATGAGAATTTCTATAATAACCGCTACATTTAATAGTGAGTTAGCTATAGAACGATGTTTGCAAAGCGTGGCTATGCAAAATGCCTTAGAGGATATCGAGCATATCATAGTTGATGGAAAATCGACTGATAATACATTGCATCTGGTCGAAAAATTTCCACATGTGAGTACCGTTGTTAGTAGTCACGATAGGGGAATTTATCACGCATTTAATAAAGGTGTAGCATTAGCTACTTGTGAACTAATTTACTTTCTAAATTCTGATGATGAAATTCTTGAAGCTGACACCATACAATACATTATAGATAGGTTCGAGCCAGCTATTGACTTTTTCTCTGGTTCGGTTCTTTGTGTCAATGAATTACAAACCTTTATAACTAAAGGATTTAATGCAGAAGAAAAAAGTTTCAGGCCACATCATCAAGGATTTGTCTGTAGGAAAGAAATATTTGAAAAAATTGGATATTTTAACGAATGTCTTAATATTGCTGCCGACACTTATTTTATGAAAAATGTTATTAGAGATTTCAACGGCTATAGTAGTGACAGGGTAATCGCAAAATTTTCCTTGGATGGATTGAGTAGTAAGTCAGCTAATCGGGTAAAGCTCAGTAATCAACATGCTATTGTGGATTATCTTTTGGGTAATAAGGCATCATTAACTGCTGAAAGTGAAAGTACAAGAAAGATAGAAGAAAACAATCTGCATTTGAAGTTTATATTGATAGCTACAATAGAGAAAAATTTAGATTTAACGTGGCTTAAAGAATATAAAGTCAGTATTTTTGGTATTAGAGAGTTATCACTAATTTTCCATAAACTTTTGGAAAATCAAGGAATAACGTCCGATTATTTTATCGTGAGTAATAGTAAAGATTGTGTTCAAGGTTTATCTCTTCCCTGTATATCGTTAGAACAAGATAATATTAGTCAGCCGGATATTATTATCAATTGCATTGAAGGTGTGCATAGTGAAGAGGTTAAAAGTAAAATCCGAGGACGTTTTCCAAAAGTGGATATATTTAGCTGGCAAGAAATTTGTTATGCAAGGCATTAGGGAAGTTTGCTATGAATAGTAAAGAGATGAGAACTATACACCATCTATCTTGCTCGGGCGGAACGTTAATTTCTAAGTGTATTGCTGCAATGAATAATATTGCGCTCGCCAGTGAAGTTCATCCTTATAATATTGGTAAAAATAGATTTAATCCTTTAGACCCTCTACATTTGCTATTCTCTAGTAACATGCTTGGCTATGATAAAACTATTTTAGATGAAATTTTCTTAAGCAGGATCTCTTTGTCAGAAAAGCTATGTATAAGAGAATCTAAGGAGTTAGTACTTAGAGATCACTCTCACTTTGATTTTCTTAGTAAAGAAATTCCAACTTCCGAAAGTACTAGTGTCAGAAATATCCTGCGCAAAAACTACAAGTTAAGATCAATTATAACTACAAGAAACCCTATAGATTCATTCATATCAATGAATAGGCATGGTTGGAATCATGGTAATTTAGATTTTGATGCATACTGTGGGCGTATACTTATATTTCTATACGCTTATAGAAATATAGACGTAATCCGTTACGAAGATTTTTGCAAAGAACCCCATGCTGTATTGCAGAGAATTTGCTTAATACTTAATATTGATTTTAATGAAAGATTTTTAAGCGAATTTCATACAAAGATTGTAACTGGAGATAGTGGTAGGGGAAATGCATTAACTTCAATAGAGCAGCTACCGCCCCGGTCTAGAAGTAATGAAATGCAAAAAGCAATATGTGAATCCGCTAACTATAGAGAGGTTTGTAGAAAATTGAATTATAATGTGGAGCATCCTCTTCCGTAATAGTACTATTTTAGTTTTACTTTTAGTAATATTGGACAAGTAAACTATGAAAATAAAAGTGCATATTGGAAATCCCAAAGCATACTCTACTTTTTTTCAATCTTACTTTTATCAGGCTGAAAGAAATAATGAAATAACTTATACTGGATTTAGACCTGATTCAGATTTCAGGAAATGGTATAGATCCGGTATAGAAAGTGAAATTCTTAATCAAGGCATGAGGTTTGATTCAGAATACCACTTTAATAATAACCTGAATAAATATAAAATATATATCGAAGAAAAATACAATGAATGCAGCCAAGCTAGTATTGATTGGGTTTTATCTAGTGAGAATATAGGGTCAAAGTGGCTTACTAACGATATAGATACTTCTGTGAAGTTAAAAAGACTGCAGACACTTATTACAGAGCCGAAGGAGATAGTAGTTTGCTTTAGAAACCTAAAGTGTTCATTGCTATCGATATATACAGAACTTGTTAATCAAGGCTATACAGGAAGCATCAAAGACTTCTTGACCGAAAGTTATTGGTGGAGAAAATTTAATTTCATCGACAGTTTATTTCCCCATATTTCACTCTCTCAGTTACAATATCTGCTTGATGCTGGTAATGAAGTAACATTCGTTTATTCCAATAATTTACCAATTACTAAAAAAACACTGCAAATTTTTGGTATATCAGAAAACGGTTTAGGGCCTGGGTATCTTAATAAGGGAGTACACTATGTTGAAGCAGAAGATTTTGCGAATGCAAATAAAAAATCGTCTATAGGCGTGAATATGTCAGGGATGTTAGAACTGCATAGATATTATTGGGCAGAGCTAGATAACAATGATACTTTCTGGAAATATCGACGTGCAATTATCAATAGCCGCAATACCAAGTCACGTCACCGTGAAGCTGACACTTTAAATACTGAGTTTGATAGAATCCTAAACACAAGTGAACTGAAGTATTACCTACAAGAGCAAATAGAGTTGTGTGGTAATGTTATGGAGAAGAATCATAAGAACGTTGTTCAGATAGGGAGTATCAGTGAATTATGGCAAGGAATTTGAGTATGGCAAGGAATTTGAAAAATATCAACGGTTCCGCCAATGGATTCTGAGGTATCGATATCGCTAACGGCTATTGCCTAGATTCAGATATAAATATCGACTTTAAAGCGCTTTGACTAACTATATACTATAGATTAAGTACACGTTCTTATTTGCATTTTACACTATAGCGTTGGAAAGTTCGGCCGATATCAGGGTTAACCGCGGATTTTTCCCATCTTGACGTAGCGGTACGAATCTCAAAAGTTAAGGTATACAGTTATGATTACGGTAACAAGACCGTGGCTACCAGACAGAAAAAAGCTAGATAAGTACATTGATGAAATGTATGTATCGCAACAGTTGACTAATGGCGGCCCGTTGCTGGACAACCTTACTGCTCGTCTGAAACAACATCTTGATGTAAAGCATATTATACTGGTTAATAACGGTACATCAGCGCTGCAGGTTGCGCTAAAAGCATTATCAATATCCGGAGAAGTTATCACTTCTCCTTTTAGCTTTATCGCCACCAGTAGTGCAATACAGTGGTTGGGCCTACAGCCCGTTTTCGCTGACATAGATCCCCGTACCTTCAACCTCGAACCAAAAAATGTAGAAAAATGCATCACTGACAACACAACTGCGATATTAGCTACTCACGTTTTTGGTAATCCATGTGAACATGATGCGCTGCGGGCGTTAGCGGATAAGTACAACCTCAAGCTACTGTATGATGCTGCACATTGCTTTGGTGTAAAGCAAAATGACTCATCCGTATTAAATTACGGCGATATTAGTGTACTTAGTTTTCACGCGACTAAACTTTTCCATACAATGGAAGGGGGCGCGATCATTACAAATAGTGATGATATGGCTAAAAAAATAAAACTCATGATAAATTTTGGCATTGAAAATAAAGATACAATTAGTTTGTGTGGAATCAATGCAAAGTTAAACGAAATGTCCGCAGCGATGGGTTTAGCAGTATTAGACGATATTGATATTATTACGGGTCGTAGAGAACTTATCGCCAAACGGTATTATAAGGCTCTTCAGGGAGTTGTAGGTTTACAGTGCATTAAAAAGAACGTGTTACATAATCATAGTTACTTACCTATAGTGTTAAAGAGCGAATTTGAAGTAAATACGCTAATAAATATTTTCGAAAAAAAAAAGGTTATACCTCGAAGATATTTCTATCCAAGTTTAGATACATTGTCCTTTTTAAAAAGCAGAAATACATGCCCTAAATCAAGGAGTTTGTCGTCTCGTGTACTCTGTATACCTATTTACCCTACAATGGAACTTAATGACCAAAGTTTTATAATAGATATAATAATAAATACTTTATCTTCAATTCGTAGTAATGAAAAAATTAGAAGTAGCTAAGTATGAGTCTATCACCTATTGGTTTGTCTACATATATTAGACTAGACCATTTAAAGAAAACTATAACTGAACTGCAGAAAAACAAGTTAGCAAAAGAAAGTCAGCTTTTCATATTTTCTGATGCTGCGCGAGAGGGTGATGAAGATAAGGTACATTCCGTTAGACAGTATCTAAGAACTATAAAAGGATTTAAGAGTGTAAACATAGTTAATAGAGAGGAAAATAATAGGATAAAGAATTCTCAGGGTGGGATAAATCAGCTTTTATCCGAGTACGGGAAGGTAATTTGGATAGAAGAAGATATACTCACTGCTCCTGGATTTTTGACTTTTATGAATAGCGCGCTCGATTTCTATAAAGATGATCCTGATATTATATCGATTGGTGGCTATTCTCCTCCCTTATCTTCCATGTCAGTATACGATAAAGATGTTTTTGCATTAGCACGTTATTGTCCATGGGGTGTTGGTTTATGGAGAGAAAAATTTACTTTTGCTGAGCTAAATTATACTGAAGAAGACTTAAAATACATCACTAGTGAATCCTTTAGCTCAAGTTCAATAGCTGATAACGGTGGAGATCTTTATGATATGATTTGCAAAGATGCTAAAGGGATACTTAATGCGGGCGACTTAAAGGTAATGTACTATCAGCATAAAACTGGCAAGCTTACGCTATACCCTAAGCTATCGTTGGTACAAAATAATGGTTTCGATGGTACCGGTGTTCATTGTCCTAAAACATTGAAGTTTCATCACCATAACCTTTGGAATAAAGAAAAGGACTTTAATTTCATTTCAAATATTAAAGTTGATGAAGTGGTACGTCAAAAAAATGTTTTCTTTAGAAGTTTGAAGTTTTAACACATGCGTCTCGCTATTATGCAGCCTTACTTATTCCCTTATGTGGGCTATTATCAGCTTTTTTCCTCTGTAGATAAATTTGTATTTTACGACGATGTGAATTTTATTAAGAAGGGATGGATAAATCGTAATAAGATTTTAGGCAAAAATGGGGTGGTAAATTTTACTGTTCCTTGCTGCAAAGTAAGTCAAAATGTAACTATTAAAAATACAGCTATAGTGGAAGATTCAAAAGTAAAGCTATTGAATAAGATTGAGAACTGTTATCGCCAAGCTCCTTTCTATAGTCAGAGAATTCCTTTGATTAAACGTATTTTAGGCGAAGAGCATGAAAGTATTGGAGCACTAGCAGAAGATTCCATTACTTTCATACTAAATTATTTTGATGTAGAAACTGAATTTAAAAGATCTTCTTTGTCTAACTACAATAACAACAGCTTAGCTGGTCAGAATCGTATTTTAGACATTGTCAAACGGGAAGAAGCTCATACCTATCATAATCTTCCCGGTGGCAAATCTATATACCGCAAAGATGATTTTCTAGCTAACAACGTTAATTTACGTTTTATTATGATGAGAGAGATTAGTTATAGTCAGTTTAACAGCCCTTTTTCGCCTGGTCTCTCTTTCATCGACAATCTTATGTTCAATAACGATAATGATATTAAAGAACAGTTAACGTCTTATACTTTGGAATAAATTATATGTTTAGTCAGATAGATATAGATGGGTTTATTGATGAGCTCGACAATAAAGGTTTTGTTGTTATCAAAAACTGCTATTCCGATAGTTTAATGAAGAGAGTTAAAGAGGAATACAATTCTGTTAAAGAAAAGTATATCGATATTCAGAAGAACGCAGGGCTAAATACTCAATCTAAAAATGCTACGCACCATACTTTACTCATGTGCCCTAGTTTTTTAGAGCTTCTAGATAAAAATCCTCTAGCATCACTTTTGGAGACGTATTTTGGGGGTAAATATATTCTTTATACTATGGGCGCTTCTAGTAAAATGCCTGATAGCGAATATGTATACACACAAAAAGTTCACCGGGAATTTTACACTTTTACCTTTGGGCAAAGGTTGATGTTAAATTCACTCATTTTACTTGATGACTGTGATGTGGACTCTGGTGCTACGTGGATGTTGTCTGGTAGCCACACATCGAAGCATAATCCCAGCGAGGATGAATTTTTCAAGCGCGCGGAGAGGGTATGTGCTAACAGAGGCGATATCATCATTTTTGATGCTAATATCTGGCATGCTGCAGGTCTGAATAAGACCGATCAATCAGTAGATATTATAACCCCCCTATATACAAAGCCTTTCATTAAACAAGCCTTAAATTATCCGCGAGCTTTTGGGCTGGATTTTGCGCATCAGCTTTCTGATGAACTTAAGCAAGTGTTGGGATACAACGCAATCGTCCCCGAGACGCTGCAAGAGTTTTATAAGCCAGAAGAGCATCGGTTTTATAAAAGAAATCAGGAATAGCAGTTAATGATTTCGGCTTCACAGCAACCTCTATTTTCCTGTTATCAGGTTAGTCCTGCTTATCTTCGCGCTATTCCCACTAACAGCAATAGCTTTGTTTTTTTGAATATTCATAGCTGTAATGTCTCTTTCGCCTTACAAAAGATAAATATTTCGAAAAATGCATTTAATCTGATTAGTCCAATATCGTTTCAGGCTTCTATAGGTAGTGTTGGCGATATGACGGGTTTACTTACAGAAATAAGAAAAGTACTAGCAGAGATTGGTTGTATTTTTTGCTATATTCAGACTCGTGATAACTTAACAGATAAATCAAAAGATTTTTTTTCGACAGAGAGCTTCAGAACGAATTATTACTTTGATTTATCTTTAGATTACGAAGCTATGTTACGGAGTATGAAAGCTGATGCGAGACAGAGGTTAAAAAAATTGGCGAAGTTGGAATCTGCTGAGTTTAAACCTACGCCTGATCTTCGGGAATTCTCAGAACACTACAAAAGTCTGGCACATAGCAGAAATTTCAATGAACTTTATGTTATGGAAGGATATAGATTTGGCCAATTGGCTAGATGCACTGACATACTTTATCTGCAACAATATATAAACGGTGAGTTTTCTGCAGGTGGATTTTTCGGTGTAAACGAACATGATGTTGATTACCTTTATGGTGTTCATTCACCTAACTATCAAGATGCAACAAGGTTATTACTCGCCAATTCGTTTAAGTATTTCAAAGCGGCGGGTAAGTCCAGGCTATTTCTTGGTGGGGGGATAAATGAAAATGATAGTTTGGCCAACTTTAAATATAGGCAGACCCGAAACCACGTTAGATGCTCGTCTATAAAGATGATTGTAAATGAAGCTGCAGCGCAGAAAGTAATGGCAACGAAAATTGATAGTGATATCTTTAAAGGTTATTTCCCACCTAGATAGTTTTTTCACTATTTTTTGCAACAAAATAGTGAAAGTGCCGGCAGTATTCCCCTACAGTCTCTATAACTTCGCCATGATGTAATATGTCTAATGAAGCAAAAATATCTTGCTTAATACTATCGCTATATGTCTGAACGTATACTCCATTCCTAAAACCTAAAAAGTCTTTATCAATTTTAAAAATTTTTGTATCTTTTATTTCTTTTGCATCTGTAAGAAGGGAATGCTGTGTTCCTATTAATGTAAATATAAGCAATCCATCTGGTTTTAGTACTCTTAAGCATTCTGCAAAGTGGCTTTTGATCGTGCTATTTCTTTCCGTTAAGTAATAAATACTATTACTTGCTAATATGAAGTCATATGAATTTTTCGCTGCTGGAATATTCTCAGCAGTCCCACATATGAAATTTATATTTTCAAAATTACGTTCAAGTGTTTTAATCTGTTGTTCGGAAACTTCTAAACCAGTTACATGTAACGCTTGATTGAGAAGGAAAGGTATGTGCCTACCATGTCCACATCCTAAATCGAGTATGTGTTTTCCTTTTAGCTCATGGTCTATGAACTTTATAGGTGAAGTCGATAGAAAAATACGCGTAACAAAATTTTCTGGATAATAGTTGTTTTTATTTGAGTCAGTTGTTTTTTGGTAATACGTAGCCCATGATTCACTTCCGCTTTTATTATCTTTCATTTTATTCCTTTATCAGTCAAGACTGACACATAGCATTGGTAATTAGTCGTCTTATCGAGACAATTATTGATGGTTAGTTAGTTCTGATAGTTCGTCAATTTTTATTACTGCATCAAGTGCTTTATCTACAACCACCTCTTTATGCACCCCAGTTAACACTCGTACGGTATGCATACCCAGTTTATTCAGGTTAATAAAATCTTTCGCCGGATTATCACCGATGTACAGCATATCTTTCCATTCACACTTTTCAGCCTGCCGAATACGCTCAAAGCAATAGGTTGATGGCTTTGCATGCCTGACCCCAAAGCGATGGGTAATAAACACCCGCTTGAAATAGGGTTCTATGTTAAGGGCGGAAATTTTGTTAGCCTGCACCACCTTATTGCCATCGGTCACCAGGTACAATGGCTGGGGCAGCTTACGCAGTAAATCAAGGTGCTTTCGGGGCATCGTAATATCTGGCTTATGCAGCCGGTAGGTGGTTATACACTGCTTTATATTACTGCGGGTGGCTAATCCATAGGGGGCTAACCAGCGGTTAAATACTGCCCCACGGCCATACTTATCCAGCGTATCTATCATGGTATTAAATGAGGCGCTGCTAGTTAACTTCCAGTGCTGCTGGCCATACCTGGCCACCGCGCGAAAGCCGCTTTCCACATACTGACGCTCATCGTATAACGTATCGTCTAAATCAAAAATGTAAATCACAGATACAGATCTCTGGCTATACGAACCTGCCTTATCGGGCTGGGTGAAGGATAATAGGGATAGGCCGCTAAATCATGTCCAAGGCTTTGCGCCAGACTCCAGAACATGCTGTCTACACCCGCTTTAATACCCAGGGTGGACGCACCACCGAAACGGCTATTGCATTCAATTATATGTAGCTGGTGTTGCTGGTCGATAATCGCCTGAAGTACTACCGGACCACACAGTCTAAGGGCAGATAACATGCTCTTTATCACACTATCAAACTGCGGCAGACTTACCGTTTGGGTTATCTGAGATTCTCCCTGTTTTACCACTTCGCGGTATCGATAACTATGCCCTTTTACCTGGTAGTTGCTATCCAGCCACGCATCAATACTGATTTCACGGCCCGCTATAAAGGGCTGAAAAATAGGCTGCGAAAGGGTTTTGGCGTGGGCAGTAGCCTGGGCTTTTGTAACCTTTAGCTGCAGACTTTGGCTACCGGCGCCATAACGTTCTTTTACCACAAGCAGGGGCGCTTCCACCTGCTCTGCGTCCAGGTATGTGGGTATAACCAACCTTGATGTTGCGGCAAAAGCCAACTTGTCCAGACATACGCCAATAGCGTCCGCTGACGCACACAATACAGTTATGCCGTGGGTTATTAACTGTGACGACCACTGTGCCCAAAACAATAACTCACCGTCTCGGCTGGGGATAATGTGCGTAATACCGCGGGCGATTAACTGCGCTAAAATAGCGTCTTTATGTGCATCAGTTGTGGCTGGCATCAACCAAAACTCATCAGCAACATACTGACTCACGGCATCAGAATCCATGTCTCCAGCAACCACTACTGCATCGGCAGCTAAACGCCGGGATGCTCCGCGCACGGCTTCAAGCATAGGGACTTTGGCTCCGGCACTGCTAAGTAAAACTTTTAGCATGGTTTATTCAGTACCCGCTTTTGTATTACTGGCTGAGCTTTACCGGGGGGAAGAGATGCGCGCCGGTTTTGGTACTCAGTTATCCGGGTGCCTTGTTGTGGAGTTTGCCAGTTACCATACATGAAGGTTAAAAAGGCTTCAGCAGCTTGTGGAATAGCAAATGTCTGGTTCAAAAAGACGGTTTCAGCGTAAGTGTCAAAATGCGCAGCGGGGGCAAAAAATAGCCCCGCCGACGAAACCAGCTCAGAATAACCGTTAATGCTTTGGCGCATTTGCAGGCTTAAGTCAAAGGGAATATAGGTGCTGGCAGGGGTGGGGGTGAATTCAATGTTGATGCAGCAGTCACGCCCATCCACTTTAAGTACAACAATATGCCAGCAGATACCGTCATAATGCGGTAATACCCGGTATAAATTAGGCGCTATTTCAAGCAATTGAGCGAATTCTCGCTCATCTACTGCCATATCAATGTCGTCATCCCAGGGGATAAGCTGTTTATCACGAATCACGCCCAGCAATGTACCGGAGTCAAGACAGGCACTAAGCCCATGCTGCTGTAAAAAATGTGCCGTAGCGCACAGCAGCTCATGTGCCAGGGCCAAAGTAGGCGGATGGCGAAATGGTTCAGCGGCTTTTAACTGTTGTTTGGTGGGCACCTGAATTTTGTCCCCATCGATACCCAGTTCCTGGGTAAGCTGTTGGGTAATTGCGTCTACCCACTGACTGGTGATAATAAGGCGGTCAAATGTCATATTGGGCAGCGCTTGCGGAGCTATAATCTGCACCCCTTCCAATACGCCGCCCTGGCGCGATATATCGTTGTCAGCAATTGCCACAATATCCAGCTGAGGGTTTTGGGTAATAAAATACTCACCGGCTTTACTGGCCCCAAACAACACCGTGCGCATGCTAAATCAGCTCCCAGCTCATAGGCGTGCCTTTTACGGCATCTTGCTTTACCGGTTTACCCAGTAATAGCGGTAAATATTTAGGTGGTAAGCCCAACCCGGGCCGTACCGAGCGTAAATTAGCCGCAGTTAATATTTCACCGGCTTTAATGTCCTGCGCAATATACAGTGAGCGCCGGTGAACCATGGAAGCCTGTTCCTTCGGCGTAGCCCCATACGTTACTTTACCCAGCGCTACCGCGGCGCGGGCCGTCTCTTCTACCAACAGTTTAACTTCGGCAGGTTCCAGTGAAAATTCAGCATCAACTTCGCCGCCATTCCGGTCCAGTACAAAATGCTTTTCGATGACGGTTGCTCCCAGAGCTACGGCAGCCACCGCCACCCCCACTCCCGGCGTATGGTCCGACAGGCCTACCTGACAATCAAACAACTCGGCCAGATGGGGGATGGTGCGCAGGTTTGCATCTACCGGCCTTGCCGGATAATTGCTGGTACATTTAAGTAAAATAAGGTCTTTGCACCCATTGTCCCGCAACACCTGGACCGATTCAGCCAGCTCAGCCTGCGTGGCCATACCGGTAGATACAATCACCGGTTTGCCGGTTTGGGCTACTGCCGCCAGCAGAGCATGATCAATGTTTTCAAAGGAGGCAATTTTATAGCACGGTGGATTAAGGGTTTCTAAAAAGGCTACTGCGCTAAGGTCAAACGGTGTGCTAAACGCCAGCAAGCCCTGTTGCTCGGCATACTGAAATAATTCAGCATGCCACTCCCATGGGGTCATGGCTTCATGATAAAGATTGTACAGTGAATTCCCTTCCCACAAACTATTGGGGTCATTAATGAAAAATTCATTCTCATGGACATCAAGGGTAATGGTATCAGGCGTATAGGTTTGCAATTTTACCGCATGGGCGCCGGCATTAGCGGCAGCGTCAATCAGTGCTTTGGCTTTCTCGATAGACTGGCCGTGGTTGCCAGACATTTCGGCAATGATAAACGGCGCAGCGCCGGGGCCAATTGTGTACTGACCGATTGTTATGTTATTCATTGTGTCCTCTAATTAACGCTAGAATCTCGTCCACCACCCACGCTGTGCCGGCGCTTTTCGGGACTAAACGGCGCGCAGTATTACTCATATTATTATGCCTTAGGCTATCACCCTGCAGCGCTTCTATTGCAAGCTGGAGCTGGGATGGCTTTATTTGCTGATGATCACCAAGCCAGTTGCACGCACCTAGCATGTTTAAATGACGGGTGGTCGCTTGCTGGTTATCCGCTACGGTAATAATGATACCGGGAAGGCCCGTTATACAGCGTTCCCAGTGCGTCGTGCCACCGCTACCCACCATAATGCTCGCCTGTTGCATTAGCCTTGCCATATAGTTGCAATGAATATGCAGGGTAACCCACGGCAGCGTCGCTACACGTTCGCTAAGTGCGGTCGTCCACGGATAACTCTGGCCTACTACTATATCGACCTGAAGCGCTGATTCCTTTAACCGCAGTAAGGCGTCCAGAGTAAGGTTGGTTAAATTGTGCTCATCGGCGCCCCCAAAGCTGACCAATACACGGTTGGCCTGGCGAGGTAACGCAGGCTGGTAAAATTCGTCTCTTAGCAGCGCATATTGCGGGCCCAACAATTGCCGTGTGGCAGGCCCCACCAGCCCCTGATAACGGGTTGCCATATCAGCAAACAAATTCTGGTCCAGCAGTAAATCACAATCATGCTTACGGTTGGCCAAATCATCAATTACCATAATGTGGCTAACTTGTGCCCGCATGGCTTGGCTGAAAGTTTCGTCTAACGCATAGTGATCGATAATCAGCAAATCAGCGGGTAACGACTCGCCGAACGCTGCACAGGTAAGGGCTGCATCTTCCAACTGGTTGTTGATTGCCATGGCTGGTAGCAAATGGCAATCAAAGCCAGCCTGCTCGATAGTTGACTGCCAGTGTCCAGGTAAGGCCTGACACACAAAAGTGCAGGTAACGGGCACGCTTTTGTCCGGCTGTCCGCAAGCCGGGGCTTGTACCAAGGCTTTGGCCAATGTCAGACAGCGGGCCATATGGCCTGTGCCGATATGGGTTGAGGCATCAACCCGAAAAATTATGTTCACCCGGCGGCTTCCTGCTGCAAGAGTTTATAAAGTAACTCTGCCCGTACCCAATCTTGTGGGGTATCTATATCCTGAACCAGATGATCTGGCAGCACCAGCATTTTGGAATGTGCTCCAAAGATGTGGCGGCGGGAATCCAGCCAGGTGGTATGGTGGCCCCAGTAAAGCTGTCCTGCATCATGATAGGCTGGGGGCAGGTCCTGCGATCTTTTGGTAATACCGACAGAATCAAATGGTTCAACGCCGCCCGATGCTGTTTGTAATATGGCTCGTTGTATCGGAAACGAATAGCGCGCTGCAGTAAATACGTAGTCCCGCTTTGGCGCCTGCATTGATGCAGCTTCAAGCAAGCCGTAAGCCTCGGCTATCAGGCTGGCGCTTAATAACGGTGCGGTGGCGTAGATACAGCCGCAATGGTCCAGTTCCCAGCCACGCTCTATTAGGGTGGCTATGGCGTGACGTACCACCGGCGAGGTGCCGGTATGATCATCAGCCAGTTCGACAGGGCGCATAAAGGGTACCTGGGCCCCATATTCGCGGGCCACCCGGGCTATCGCCTCGTCATCTGTTGAGACCACGACCTCATCTATCACGCCACTGGCCAGCGCTGATTCTATAGAGTAAGCCAGCATCGGTTTGCCGCAGAATGATTTAATGTTTTTGCCTGGTATGCGCTTGCTGCCACCGCGCGCCGGTATAATCGCAATATTCATCAAAAACTCTTACCTGGTCAGTATTTATCACCAGTATAACAAACCCAAAGCATGGCGCATTTATACTTTTTCTGGTTGCGTAAAAAAGCGGTTGGTAGGGCCGGTAAAGATAAAAAAGATATGACAATTCAATGGCTAAAGGAGTTTATTTAAAGGTAACTATGATCAACAGGGCGGGGTACCCACGTTATAAACACACATACCCATAATCTGCTGCAAAAATAGCCGGCTGTGCTACTATCTAACCAGCAACAGGAGCATCTTATGATTAATTTTAATTCAGAAGGCCCTTCGAGCCTGCTTCAGCAGGTTCAGGAAAAGAAAACCGATCTGATGGAAAAGCTGGCCAGCGGGAAGCAGGTGAATAATGCATCCGACGGTGCAGCAGCGCAGCAAATTATCGATCGTTTAACCTCTCAGGTTGAAGGTAACCGTCAGGCAGTCAGCAATGCTTATGATGGTATTTCGCTGGCCCAGGTCGCAGAGGGCGGACTGGCAAATATTAATGAAGATGTGGGCCGCATCAGAGAGTTAGCAGTACAAGCCGGTAATGGCATTTTGTCTGATAGCGACCGTGAAGCTATCCAATCAGAGATTTCGTCATTACAGGACAATATTAGCCTGACTGCTGAGCAGACCAACTTTGCCGGTAAACCGTTGCTAAGTGGCGATGGGGCATTGCGTTTTCAGGTTGGGGCGAATACAGGCTCTAATGTCGATATACAGACCAATGATGTTATGCGTAACCTGACTGACGTATTAAGTATCGACATAACTTCAGGCGATGCGGATGCGGCACTGGAAGCGGCTGATGCCGCGCTGGAAACGGTAAACGGTTTTCGGGGCGATTTAGGCGCTACCCAGAACCAGTTAGCCAGTACCGCACGTAATCTTACTCAGTCTGATGTGAATACTTCTGCGGCCAGAAGCCGTATTCAGGACCTTGACTATGCGCAAGCGGTCACGCAAAGTGTCACCCAGGATGTGTTGAGCCAGGCAAGTACATCCGTACAGGCACAGGCAAATCAGCAACAGGGACAGGTGCTTTCGCTGTTAAGTTAACCTAGTCATTAAAAATTCTCTAAAAAGCAGGCTCGCCTGCTTTTTTTCTGACCAGAATTGCACGATCAACAGTTGCGCTAGATTCGTTTACCGCTAAAATCATATAGATGCGCTAAACTGTTAATAATAAGAACGCATCTTTTCGGGGATTTAATGAAGGATATTCTGCTCGTTAGCAATAACGGCGAACTGATTCATAAGCTAGAAACCATTGTTTCATTTATCGGTGAACCTTATTCCACTCGCACGTCAGCCTTAAGTGCGCAGTATCTTAGGGAAAACGAGGTAGATGCAGTACTACTGGATTTCGCAGCGCCTTCGGGGCAGGAACTCATTCTGCAGTTTCCGCATATTCCTTTTGTTGCTCTTGTTGAAGAAGATAGCCCGGTGGCCCCGGAACGTAATTTGGTTGGGGTAGTAACCTTGCCCATGACTTATCCGGTATTAACCCAGGCCATTCATCGTTGTCAGGAATACAACCGCCGCCGCCCGGGTTCTGATAAACCTTCGGGAGTAAAAACCCGTTTGTTTCGTTCATTGGTAGGTAAAAGTGAAGAGATTCAAACAGTAAGAAGACTGGTTGAGCAGGTAGCTCCCACTGATGCGACGGTACTTATTCTGGGTGAGTCCGGTACGGGTAAAGAAGTTATTGCCCGTAATGTGCATTTCTTCTCCGATCGTAAAGATGGCCCTTTTATTCCGGTTAACTGCGGCGCTATTCCTGGTGAGTTGTTAGAAAGCGAATTATTTGGCCATGAAAAAGGTGCTTTTACCGGCGCCATCAGCGCCCGTAAAGGTCGTTTTGAACTGGCTGAAACCGGTACTTTGTTCCTGGATGAAATAGGCGATATGCCTTTGCAAATGCAGGTTAAACTATTACGTGTTTTGCAGGAACGCACCTTTGAAAGGGTAGGCGGTAATACGCCCATACGGTGTAATGTGCGTATTGTTGCTGCAACTCACCGTAACCTTGAAACCATGATCGCCGAAGATAAATTCCGTGAAGATTTGTATTATCGGTTAAATGTATTCCCTGTAGATAGCCCAGCCTTGCGCGAGCGAAAGGAAGATATCCCGTTGCTATTACAGGAACTCATCAGCCGTATCCAGGGCGATGGTGTCGATGCGGTTAAATTCACCGAACTGGCTATTGCTTCACTGATGGAACATCAATGGGCCGGAAATGTCCGTGAGTTATCAAACCTGGTGGAACGGCTCAGTATTCTTTATCCGGGCCAGATTGTGGATATTCCTGACTTACCGCCTAAATACCAGTACGGTGACGTACAGGCTTACCAACCTGATTATCCAGAAGAACTACTGGAGCGCGATGCCTTCAATGCCTTGTTTGCCGAATCTGCGGCACAAGAAGCGCAACAGCCCCCTGAAGAAGGCGGTGCGGATCTGCCGGATCAATCTCAGTTACCTATTGATGGGGTGAACCTGAAAGAGTACTTGTCTGAACTGGAAATCAATTTGATTATTCAGGCTTTAGAACAGCAGGAGTGGGTGGTTGCGCGGGCTGCAGACAAACTGGGAATGCGTCGTACTACGCTGGTAGAGAAAATGCGAAAGTACAATATTCAACGTGAAGAACAGTGCTCGTCAGATAATTGACTGCCTAATTGCCCGCCAAAATCCAACTAACTAGTTGTAAATTAAGTTAAAAATATCTGGCACGCCAAATGCTAGGTAGTATGTCATAAATAACACGTCTGCTTTTTGACGAGGACGACATGACATACGACAGTAGCCATCACAGTGCAATAAGCGACGATGCTTATCTCTTTCGATCGTGCGAGCCATACGCTAGCGATACCGACGATTCCGCACAGGAATTGCATGCGTTGCGCCAGCAAGCAGACCGTCTTTCCCATTTATTGCAAGTGATGCCAGCTGGCGTGATCGTTCTAGACGGCCATGGGTGCGTACGCCAAGCCAATAAACAAGCCATGGAGCTGCTGGGTGAACCTTTAGAAGGCGAAATATGGCGTACTATTATTGCCCGATCATTTAAGCCTCGTGCTGATGATGGTCATGAGGTATCACTGTTTGACGGCCGCCGGGTCAAACTGTCTATTACCCCTTTGCAAACCGAACCCGGCCAGCTCATCGTTATTACCGACTTGACCGAAACCCGAGAGCTGCAAGCCCGGGTCAGTCATATGCAGCGTCTGTCCGCACTGGGAAAAATGGTGGCATCGTTAGCCCATCAGATTCGTACGCCTCTGTCTGCTGCTATGTTATATGCAGCGAACCTTACCCGCCCAGAGCTGGCAAAACCGGCATCGGTAGACTTTGCCCAGAAGCTGGGCGCCAGATTGCACGAACTGGAGAGCCAGGTAAACGATATGCTGTTGTTTGCCAAATCCGGCGAAGATCAGGTGGTTTCCCGCCTTACGCTTAGCGATGTCAAAATGGCTGTGGCGCCCACCGCTTTAACTGTTACCGACAGCCAACAGCAAACCCTGGTATTTGAAGGTTTTGAAGCGCCGGCGGTGGTGTTGGCAAATCAAACAGCATTGGCTGGTGCACTACTTAACCTTATCCACAATGCCAGCCAGGTCAGTGATAAACATGCATCAATCACAGTGCAGGCTCGCGTTATTAAAGGCACGCTTAAACTAAATGTTACCGATACCGGACCTGGCGTGCCAGAAGCTATCAAAGCGAAAATTTTTGAACCCTTTTTTACCACAAAAACTCATGGCACCGGGCTGGGCTTAGCGGTGGTTAAATCTGTAGCCGCCGCTCACAAGGGCCAGCTTAGCGTGGCCGATGGTGCTACGGGTGGAGCCTGCTTTACGCTGACACTGCCCCTGGCTCACCCCACCGATACCGCACAAGATGCAGGAGAATACGCATGAACCACACCAGCATTTTAATTGTGGAAGATGATGCCGGCTTACGTGAAGCGCTGGTTGATACACTGAATCTGGCGCATTACCGGGTTATTTCAGCGTGCAGCGCCGAAGAAGCTATGCATTGTCTGGGGCAGTACGATATCGATCTGGTGGTCAGTGATATCCAAATGGCCAAAATGAGCGGTTTGGTATTGTTAAAACACATAAAAACACGGTTTCCCCAGTTACCCGTTTTGTTAATGACCGCCTATGCCTCCATTGATGATGCGGTACAGGCCATGCGCGATGGCGCTACTGATTACTTGTCAAAACCGTTTGCCCCCCAGGTGCTGCTTAATTTGGTTGAGCGCTATGCACCGGCGCAAAAAATAGCATCTCGTACGCCGGTAGCTGCCGACCCGAGCAGTCTCGAGTTACTGGCGTTGTCCCGTAAAGTAGCGCGGTCAGACGCCACGGTAATGGTATTGGGCCCAAGCGGCTCCGGCAAAGAAGTGCTATCGCATTACATACATGACCAGTCGAACAGAGCTGGCTCGCCTTTTGTTGCTATCAATTGTGCCGCAATTCCGGAAAATATGTTGGAAGCCACCTTATTTGGTTATGAAAAAGGTGCATTTACCGGCGCTATTCAGGCTTGTCCCGGAAAGTTTGAGCAAGCCCAGGGCGGTACACTGCTACTAGATGAAATAACCGAAATGGACATGGCATTACAAGCTAAGTTGTTACGGGTGTTGCAGGAAAAAGAAGTCGAGCGGCTAGGCGGACGTAAAACCGTTCAGCTGGATGTCAGGGTCATTGCTACCAGTAACCGAGACTTGCGACAGGCAGTGGAATTAGGTCAGTTTCGTGAAGATTTGTTTTATCGGTTAAATGTATTTCCTATTGTATGGCAGCCATTGGTCAACCGCCCGGGCGATATTGTGCCGTTAGCTGAACATTTGATTGCTCGTCATGCACAGCAACAAGGCCAGACGATTGCTAAGCTTAGTGCTGCAGCGCGCAACAAGCTAACTCAGTATGAATGGCCGGGCAACGTCCGGGAGCTGGAAAATGTCATTCAGCGTGCACTTATTTTAAGCGATGGCGATACCATCGACGCCAGCGACTTAATGATTGACATGATGGCCTCCCTAGCCAGCCACGTGCCGGTTAGTGAACCTGAAGAAGACGCCAGCCGGTTGGGTAGCGAATTACGTTACCAGGAACATCAGATTATTTTAGATACGCTGCAAGCATGTAATGGTAAGCGCAAAGAGGTAGCAGAAAAACTAGGTATCAGCCCTCGTACGCTGCGTTATAAATTAGCCAGAATGCGAGAAGACGGTATCGAAGTGCCAGCCTGAATTGTTCACTTTCCTTAACCCCAGGGTGCACGCCATCATCGCATGTGCCCTGGTTTGTGCTTTTCATTCCTCACGCCTTATCGGCGTATACGCCTAACCTCTGCTCTCTTCGCCAAGCCGAAACCCTCTACAGCCTGTCATTTTTTTGGCTTATCCAGCGTAACCTATTGAATGTAAAGTAATATAAAAGTTGGCCCGCAGGTTGCTTTAATCTTCATATAGTCGAATGTCAGACAAGCTTCTGACGGCAGTAAATTTTGGAGAAATACGATGGACATTAAAGCCGACAGTTTGTATCAGGAAATGCAGGCCATGATTGGGCAGGCACGACTGCAAACGAGCGCGACGCCCGAAGTCCAGATGAATCCAAATTCTGGTAGTGAATTTTCGACCATGCTTAAAGGCGCCCTGGAAGGGGTTAACTCAATGCAGATGGATTCAAAACAATTGCAGCACTCCTTTGAAATGGGCGATGCCTCGGTGAGTTTGGCCGATGTTATGGTCGCCAAAGAGAAAGCCGGCATTGCCTTTGAGGCCACGGTACAGGTACGTAACAAAGTGCTTGATGCCTATAAGCAAATTATGAACATGCCAGTATAGGCGGAGAAAAATAGTCATGGCTGATACTGGAACCAATTTAACTGTTTCTGATCCGGACGCCCTTAGCGGCGCGGCAGAGACAGAGAACAAGTCCGGCTTTATGGACACCCTGGGCAGCGCCGATATGATGCGGCAAATGGCACTGGTGGTGGTACTGGTTATTTGTGTTGCCATTGCTGTATTTATTATGATTTGGGCGCAGGAACCGGATTATCGCCCGTTAGCAAAAATGGAAACCGAAGAGCTGATTGAAACACTCGACTATCTGGATGCCAACCAGATTGACTACAAGCTTGAAGGTAATACCGTTTTTGTCCGTAATGAAGACTTTCGCAATATTCGGCTGGGTATGACGCGCCAGGGGTTGGTGCGTAGTGAGGATGCCGGCACGGATATCATCATGCAGGATATGGGATTTGGCGTCAGCCAGCGGGTCGAAATGGAACGCTTGAAACATGCCCGAGAACAGCAAATTGCTGCCACCATTGAAGACATGTCAAGTATTCAAAAGGCACGCGTGTTACTGGCTCTTCCTAAAGAAAATGTATTTGCCCGGCACGAGAAAAAAGCCAGCGCCACCATCGTGTTAACCGCCAAGCGCGGCAAAGTAATTGCAGGAGAAGAAGTCGATTCGGTGGTCGATATTGTCGCTTCAGCTGTCCAGGGTATGGAACCGTCCAATGTCACGGTCACCGACAGCAATGGTCGTTTGCTTAACTCTGGCTCACAAGACTCAATAAGCTCACGGGCCCGTAAAGAATATGAAATTGAAAGCAAACGTGAAAAGCAGTACCTGCAAAAAATTGATGCTATTTTAATTCCGGTACTGGGAATTGGTAATTATACCGCGCAGGTTGATGTGGCTATGGACTTTACCGCCCGAGAGCAAACTCAACGCAGCTATAATCCGGACTTGCCCGCGGTGCGAAGTGAAATGATCACTGAGCATAACACGGTCGGTGCGGGTAGTGGCGGCATTCCTGGGGCGCTTAGCAATCAGCCGCCGTTAGATGCCAATATACCGGAAGATGCCACAAACGGCGGCAATGGGATGGCACCGGTACCTGGCAGTAACAGCAAAGAATCAACCCGTAATTACGAGCTGGATACCACTATCAGCCATACCAAAAAGCAAACCGGGGTAGTGCGCAGGCTTAGTGTCTCTGTGGCGGTAGACTATCTGTCTACTACCGCTGAGGATGGCACCGTGACCACGGCCCCGCGCAAGCAGGAAGAAGTGCTCAATATCCGCCGCTTGCTGCAAGGCGGACTGGGGTTTGATATTACGCGGGGTGATTCCCTGGAAGTGGTTAGCGTGCCCTTCACCCGCATGGATGCCGGCGAGATTGAAGCGTTACCGATTTGGGAGCAGCCTAAATTCCTGCCTATACTTAAGTTGGTAGTGGGCGGTCTGGTTATTATTGTGCTGATTATCTTTGTTATCCGCCCAATGCTGCGCAAACTGATTAACCCCGATGTTAGCCAGGATGCTGATGACTTTGACGCCGATGAAGGACTGGATTTGGGTGATGAAACTATTAGCATGCTCAATCAGGAATTTGACGAAGGTCAGGTAGGGTTCGCGCCTGATGGTTCATTAATGTTACCTGACCTGCATAAAGATGAAGATGTATTAAAAGCAGTCCGTGCCTTAGTGGCGAACGAGCCAGAGTTGTCTGCCCAGGTTGTTAAGGGCTGGCTGATGCAAGATGAATAGGAGCACCACCACCAATGGCTGAAGAAATCGCCAACGCCAACGAACCTAGCTATGACGTGGGTAAACTCGAAGGTGTAGAAAAAGCCGCAATTTTACTGCTCAGCTTATCCGAAGAAGACGCGGCACAAATTTTAAAGCACTTGGAGCCTAAGCAAGTGCAAAAGCTGGGTGCTGAGATGGCGAAGGTTGATGATATGACCCAAGCCAAAATAACTTCAGTGCACAAGCATTTTATCGATGAGATACAAAACTACAGTACCATCGGTTTCCAGAGCCAGGACTTTGTAAAACGAGCGCTTACCGCCGCTCTGGGCGAAGACAAAGCAGCCAATCTGATTGACCAGATATTAATGGGCAGCGGGGCTAAAGGTCTTGATTCCTTAAAATGGATGGACTCTAAGCAGGTCGCCTCAATTATCCGTAACGAGCATCCTCAGATTCAGACTATTGTATTGTCTTATTTAGAACCGGAGCAAAGCGCCGAGATTCTGGCGCAGTTCCCCGAAAAGGTCAGGTTGGATTTGCTGATGCGTATTGCGAATCTTGAAGAAGTTCAGCCAGCGGCCCTACAGGAGTTAAACGAGATTATGGAGAAACAATTTGCCGGCCAAGCAGGCACTCAGGCGGCGAAAATGGGCGGCCTGAAGTCTGCTGCTGATATCATGAACTATCTGGATACGTCGATTGAAGGTCAGTTGATGGATGCCATCCGTGAACAGGATGAGGAAATGAGCCAGCAAATCCAGGATCTCATGTTTGTTTTTGACAACCTGGTCGATGTTGACGATAAAGGCATTCAGGCTATTTTACGTGAAGTTCAGCAGGACGCCTTGCTTAAAGCCATCAAAGGTGCGGATGACGAACTGAAAGATAAAATTACCCGTAACATGTCTAAACGCGCGGCCGAAATGCTAACGGACGACCTTGAAGCAATGGGGCCGGTACGGATTTCAGAAGTAGAAACCGCGCAAAAAGAAATTCTGTCTGTAGCCCGCCGACTCGCCGATTCGGGCGAAATTATGTTAGGCGGCGGTGGCGGCGACGAATTCTTATAACCTATTTTAAATGGCAAACCAGATGTCTGACTACGACAACCCAAACACCCCGGATAACGATGCAAAGTTGTGGGATTTGCCATTTGTTGACGACCCACAACAGGCTAAACGTGACCGTACAACCAATGCCTTAAACCGGCGCAGTGATTGGGTCTATGAGCCGCCCGAAGAAGAAGAGCAGATTACCCTGCCTACGCTTGAAGAAATTGAAGCGATTCGCCAGGCGGCCCGGGATGAAGGCTATGCTGAAGGCAAGCAAGCTGGGTTTGAAGAAGGCCAGACGCAGGGCCTGGAACAAGGTCACGCGGAAGGGCTGAAAACAGGCCATGAAGAAGGCCTGGCCCAAGGCCTTGAAGAAGCCCGCGAGCAGGTTGAAACGCAAATACAGCAGTGGCAAAGCTTAACTGAAACTCTGCATGATCCGCTTTCCCAGCTTACCGTTGAGTCTCGCGAACAGCTGGCCCGATTAGCGGTGGCGTTGGCCAGAGCAGTAATACGCAGCGAAGTGCAAACCACCGATACCGTTATTATGCAAGCGCTGAGCGAAGGGATTAAGGCCCTGCCGATCACAGAAAACCAGTATCAGATTCAGCTACACCCTGAAGATGTGGCGCTGGTCACCAGCCATTTTACCGAGCAAACTATTGCTGAAAAAGGCTGGAAACTGGTAGAGGTACCGGGCATGGCCCGCGGCGGGTGTGACATTATTACCAGCCAAAACGCCGTTGATGTGACCATAGAACGCCGCTGTCGCGATATCCTGGATAAATTTTTGTTGGAACAGGGGCTTAGCGGTGAGTGATCCGTTTAGTCATTATTTCAGCCAGCTCAGTGAGCAGGTTCCCAATCCCCCCATTGTGGCCGCGGGCAAACTGGTAAGAGGTATCGGCCTTACCCTGGAAGCCGTGGGCTGCCAGTTGCCGGTCGGAAGCCAGTGTATGGTGCAAACCATTGAAGGTGAGATCGAAGCCGAAGTAGTGGGTTTTGGGGATGATATTACCTATCTGATGCCTACCGAAGCGGTCCGGGGCATTGTGCCCGGCTCACGGGTAATGCCCCTGAACCGGCAAAGCGGCTTACCGGTAGGGCCGGGTTTATTGGGCCGGGTACTGGACGGCAACGGACAGCCGCTTGACGGGTTGGGAGCGATCAGCGCCCATACCCGTGTGCCGACCACTCGTCCGCCGATGAACCCGCTAATAAGGATGCCTATCAAGCAGCCTATGGATGTCGGTGTGCGCTCTATCAATGCGCTCAACACCGTTGGTATTGGCCAGCGTATGGGACTATTTGCCGGCAGTGGGGTAGGTAAAAGTGTATTGCTGGGCATGATGACCCGCGGCAGCGAAGCCGACGTGGTAGTGGTGGGTCTGGTCGGCGAACGGGGCCGGGAAGTGAAAGAATTTATTCATGATATTCTTACCGAAGAAGAACGCCAGCGGGCGGTGATTGTGGCGGCACCCGCTGATACCTCACCCCTGATGCGCCTTAAGGCATGTGAAACAGCGGTGACGGTGGCGGAGTATTTTCGCGACCAGGGTAAAAATGTTTTGCTATTGGTCGACTCTTTGACTCGTTATGCCATGGCGCAACGTGAAATTGCGCTGGCGGTGGGCGAACCGCCCGCTACCAAAGGCTATCCACCTTCGGTTTTTGCGCGGTTACCCGCACTGGTGGAACGGGCCGGTAATGGCGCGCAGGGGCAGGGCTCTATTACGGCGTTTTATACAGTATTAACCGAAGGCGATGACTTACAGGATCCCATTGCCGATGCCGCGCGGGCGATCTTAGACGGTCATGTCGTATTGTCGCGTAAACTGGCCGATAGTGGGCATTACCCAGCCATAGATATCGAAGCGTCAATCAGTCGGGTTATGCCAATGGTCGTCTCTGAAGAACATTTATTGCAGGCGCGGCGTATCCGGCAAGTCTATTCCACCTACAAGCAAAATCAGGATTTGATTGCGATAGGGGCGTATGCCCGTGGCTCAGATCCGCGAATTGATTTGGCTATACGCGCCGAACCCGCTATCAATGCCTTCTTGCAACAGGGGATGAAACAGGTGCTACCGTTTAGTGAATGCCATGAGGCTATGCAAGCACTTGCCACAGGCCTGGGGAATGGCTAATGGATATTAAAAGGAGCGCTAAATGGGCCAGTTAGATACGGTAATACGAGTAGAGCGAGACCGTGAAGACAAAGCAGCCCAGGCATTGCAGCTGGCTGAACATACCGTGCAGCAGCAAAAGCAAAAACTTAGCAGTCTGCAACAGTACCGCCTCGACTATGTACGCCAAATTCAGCAATCGGGCCGCCAGGGTGGGGTCGATGCCAGAGATTACCATCAACACCTGCAGTTTGTCGGTAAGCTTGATAAAGCTTGTCAGCAGCAAATGCAGATTATCTCCCAGGCTCGCATGGTTGTAGACCAACGTCGTCGCCAATGGCTGGAACAGCAAAAGCGCCGGAAAGCCGTCGACCTGCTTATTGAGAAAAAGCAGGCTGAAGCCGCGGTAATCGCTAACCGTCGGGAACAAGACATGCTGGATGAGTTTGCTAATCAACGATTTTTGCGTGCTAAAACAAATCGTTACTAAAACTGACCAACTTATATCTGACCTTTTTTAAAAGCTGGAACGCGACTTGCTCTATCCTCCTTTAATTAACAGTTTTGTGACGCTTTGGCGTCCGGTATGTACAGTGAATAGCCTGTTCTACATACCTTGCAGCAGGTTAGTAAACCTTGAGGAATACCGGTTATGATGCAACAAGTTGCCCCCAAGCGTCAGGATGTTGCCGCTTTACCTATAGATATCGGTGGCAGCCCGGCCCAGCCGTCGCCATCCACCGCTGACTCTGCCTTCAGTGAAG
Organism: Alteromonas indica; assembly: GCA_003056425.1. GTDB lineage: Bacteria > Pseudomonadota > Gammaproteobacteria > Enterobacterales > Alteromonadaceae > Alteromonas > Alteromonas indica. The sequence goes on along the minus strand of PYVY01000011.1, from coordinate 26,571 downwards.
CCATGCAGCAGGCTAATCATGGCACGCCACGTAATACCAGCAATGCGCCCGCGCACAAGCAGATAAACCCGGATAATCAAGCGACGAATAAAGCACGTAGTGAAGCGGCTTCGGCGGCCTCACCTGCGGCAACAGAGCAGGCATCGCACAGTGCTGACAATGATGCAGCCGTAGCCGCGCCAGCCTCTGAAGATTTACCCGCCAACCCGGTTGCGGCCCAGCAGCAAGAAGATGACGCGGTAGACTGGCTGGCATATGTTGATCGTATTCGCGGTCTTAAAGACGATGAAGCTCAGGCTAATAGCACCCACGTTGAGGCTGGGGAGGGAAAACCAGTACACAATACCGATTTGGTGGGGCTGTTGTCAGGCGAGCTTGACCGCCTTAATGAGCAATTACTTGAAGAGGCCGCTACCACGCCCGGCGCTGGTGACCAACAACACATTACGCCAATTCCTGTCTTAGTGGGCACTCTCTCTAAAGAAATAGTGAAGCAATTATCGGCGTTGGCAGAAGAGGGCAGTGATGACGGGGATGACAGTGGGCCAGATATTGAAGCACTGGCCGCCGCATTGCTTGAAGGGCTTGCGCAACAAAATAACGCTGACGGCAGCGAAACCGACAGTCAGCACCAAAGCCAGGATTTTATGGCGGAACTGGCGCGCTTACAGCAAAATAATGAGGCTGCCGGTAACGCTGATGCCGAGCTGTTAGCCGCGCTACTGAAAACCGAAATTAATGCGTTAGCGCAGGGCAATGGCGCAGCTGATAATAGCGGGCAAGCCGGCGCTGCTTTAACTGCTGATAGTGAATTGCTGGAACAACTTGCCGGGCTGTCTCAAGCTGGCCAACAACCGCTGTCACAAGCTATTAGCGAGCGGGTAATCGATTTATTACCCTCGACTACCAGCGAGGCGCAAAAGGGACAGATTGCTGAATCAATTGTGGGCGGTTTACAGGAAATGCAGGATCAGCTTGCGCAGGGTCATCAACCCGGTTTTAGTATAAAAGATATGATTTCACAGGCAGTCAGTGAGGCCGAGGTAGCAATAACCTCGGTTATGCAACACAGCCTGGATCAACAGCTCAGTCAACTGGCCAGTGTATTAACCGCCACCCAAGCCAGTACCCAGGCTGCGGCTGCCCAGCTAACCCCCACCATGGCAGTGGCTTCGGCTGATGCCATGCATATTGAACAGGCGCAGCTGCGCAATGAAACCGTGGTGAGTACCCGCCAGGCAGAAACCCAGGAGCAAGCCGTAAATATTGCCCAGCCCGATGGCCAGAAACAGTTAACTGAAAAAGTACGCTGGATGGTAAATAGTCGTAATATGATGGCAGAAATACGGTTGGATCCGCCGGAAATGGGTAGCATGCAGGTGCGCGTGAATGTTCAGGGTGACGCCGCCTCGGTCAGTTTTGTGGTGCAGTCCGCGCAAACCCGTGATGCGCTTAACGATGCCGAGCCGCGGTTGCGTGAAATGCTTGCTGAACAAGGTATTGAACTGGGACAATCATCGGTGGAACAGCAAGCCGGCAACAATGCCGGTGAGGACAACCAGGAAGGTAGCCGAAGTGCTAACGGCCGGGGAGGCAACGGGGCAACTGGCACGGACGATGAAACCCAAACTATTGCCGAGCAACCGTTAACACGGCGTGCACTTGGTGGTATAGATGACTATGCTTAATACACCCAATGCATAATTGCACTTTGTGACATAACTACCATAATACGCGCCTTGATATTGACGGAGAAGTAGCACGTGGCAGACGAAGAATTACAGATAGAAGAAGGCGGTAAAAAGAGTAAGTTACCCCTGCTTATCATCATTGTGGTGGTGTTAGCAGCAGCGGGCGGGGCAGCCTGGTTCTTTTTGTTTTCAGGTAGCGATACGCCGGCCGCCGCGCAGTTAGAGGAAGGCGCTCAGGCGGACCAGCCAGTAGCAGAGGCGCCTTCTTCTTCATCAGCCTCCGTGGGTACCGCTTTGTATGTAGCCATGCCGCGACCGTTTGTTTTTAACGTACCGGGGAGTGGCCGTGATCGGCTGGTGCAAATTAAAGTACAGCTGATGGTCCGTGGGGCCGACAACGAAGAAACCGCTAAAATGCACATTCCGCTTATAGAAGGCACGCTGTTACAGGTATTCAGCGCCAGTAACGCTGACGAATTGGTAACAGAAGCGGGCAAGGTGGCCTTACGTGATCAGGCCGTAACCGAAGTACAAAAAGTCATGCAGGACATGGCCGGCAGCCAGGTGGTTGAGCGGGTATTGTTCACCGGCTTTGTAATGCAATAAACAGGATAACACTGTGAGCGATTTATTATCTCAGGACGAAATCGATGCGTTGCTACATGGCGTAGACGATGTTGAAGAAGAAGATGTAGGCGGCGAGCCGTCCGATGCTTCTGCGCTCGAGTATGACTTTTCCTCGCAGGACCGAATTGTGCGTGGGCGTATGCCCACCCTGGAAATTGTTAATGAGCGGTTTGCGCGGCATTTACGGGTAAGCTTGTTCAACATGATGCGACGTTCGGCTGAGGTCTCCATCAACGGTATTCAGATGATTAAGTTCGGTGAATACATTCATACGTTATTTGTACCAACCAGCCTGAATATGGTGCGCTTTCGGCCCCTCAAGGGTACCGGCCTGATTACCATGGAGGCGCGATTAGTCTTCATTTTGGTAGATAACTTTTTCGGCGGGGATGGACGCTATCACGCAAAAATCGAAGGGCGGGAATTTACGCCTACGGAACGACGCATTATTCAGATGTTGCTGAAGATTATCTTTGAAGATTACAAAGAAGCCTGGGCACCGGTGATGGATGTTTCATTTGAATATCTGGACTCTGAAGTTAATCCGGCGATGGCCAATATTGTCAGCCCGACAGAAGTGGTGGTTATAAGCTCGTTTCATATAGAACTGGACGGCGGCGGGGGCGATTTTCATGTGTCTTTACCGTACTCCATGCTGGAACCTATTCGCGAGTTGCTGGACGCCGGTGTACAAAGTGATAAAGAAGATACCGATTTGCGCTGGAGCAAAGCACTGCGTGATGAAATTATGGATGTTAAGGTTAATTTATCTACCCATATGCTGGATGTAGATGTGACCTTACAGCAAATTATGGATTTTAAAGCCGGGGATATTATTCCGGTTGAGATGCCTGAGCATATCACTGTGCTGGTTGAAGATTTACCCACTTTCAGAGCCAAACTGGGACGTTCCCGCGACAATCTGGCACTGAAAATTACGAACAAAATTGCCCGGCCCACCTCAGTGAAGTCGGAGCTACAACTATTAACCCGCGGTGGCCGCGTTATCGATAATGACGCTGAACTGCAAATACTCGAAGAAGACCTGTAACCCAGGGCTTTTAATGATATGAGGCATTCTTATGAGTGAAGAAGACGGTTTGGACGATTGGGCTGCGGCCATGGCAGAGCAGGCTGATTCGGAAGCTGAAGACGGCGCCGAAGACGGTGTGCAAACAGCTGAACTAGACGAATTTACGGATGACGCACCCATCAGTGCAGAAGAAAAGCGTAAGCTCGATACCATTTTGGATATCCCGGTGACCATTTCGATGGAAGTGGGGCGAAGCCAGATTAGTATCCGTAACCTGTTACAACTTAACCAGGGTTCCGTGGTTGAACTTGACCGGGTGGCGGGTGAACCGCTTGATGTGCTGGTAAATGGCACGTTGATTGCTCATGGTGAAGTAGTAGTGGTTAACGACAAATTTGGTATCCGGCTCACTGATGTTATTAGTCAAATTGAGAGAATTAAAAAACTCAGGTAAATTTACCTTTATTTCAAGGGGTTGCGCTCTGCTGCCCCTTTTCCTTTGCGCGACGGCGCGCGCCCAAAGTACCCAGTCCATCACTAACCCGGGTTCGGTACTGTCAATATTCCTATCACTTTTGCTGGTAGTGGCAATCATATTTGCCCTTGCCTATATTATGCGTCGGTTTAATGTCACCCATGCAGGTAGTGGACAAATGAAGGTTGTCGCCAGTATGGTAGCGGGCAGTAAAGAACGGATAATGGTTATTCAGGTGGGTGACGAACAGCATTTAATTGGGGTTACCAGCCATAATATTTCCCACCTAAGTAAATTAGAGACACCACTAGCGGTAAAAGGCCCGGGCGAGTCCGGCGGCGCGCAGTTTAAAGACAAACTGGTAAAAGCCATGGCGGGGAAGCTTAATCCAGCAATGAAGCAGGAGCAGCACAATGATCACTAAACACCGTATCTGGGGACTGCTATTGGCGTGCTTGTTGTGCAGCACGCCGGTAATGGCGCAACAGGGTATTTCCGCTGTCACGGTATCGACGAACCCGGATGGCACCCAGGACTATTCAATGACGCTGCAAGCGTTATTTATCATGACCGCGCTGAGTCTTATTCCCGCGTTTATTATGATGATGACCTCTTTCACCCGCATTATTGTTGTATTGTCTATTTTACGTCAGGCAATTGGTTTGCAGCAGTCGCCGTCCAACCAGATACTGATTGGCGTGAGCCTGTTCTTGTCGATGTTCATTATGGCGCCGGTCTTTGAACAGGTGAACGAACGCGCTTTACAGCCTTATCTGGATGAGCAAATGACTAGCAAAGAGGCGTTTGATCAGGCCAAAGAGCCCATGCGGGCGTTTATGCTCTCGCAAACCCGGGTTAAAGATTTGGAAACGTTTGTTCGCATTGCCGGTGATGAAGACAAATACGACGATCCTTCGCAGGTACCCTTAACTATTTTAATCCCTTCGTTTGTTACCAGCGAACTCAAAACGGCGTTTCAAATAGGCTTTATGTTATTTATTCCATTTTTGATTATTGATTTGGTTGTCGCTTCTATACTGATGGCAATGGGTATGATGATGCTATCGCCGATGATTGTTTCGCTGCCATTCAAGCTAATGCTTTTTGTGTTGGTCGATGGCTGGAATCTGATTTTTGGTACCCTGGCCACTAGTTTCGGAATGGGCGTATAGGAGAGCACTATGTCACCTGAAGTATTTGTCGAAATTCTGCGCGAATCGTTATTTTTGGTTATTTTGCTGGTATCGGCGGTTATTGTACCAAGTATGATTGTCGGCTTAATTGTGGCAGTTTTTCAGGCGGCCACGTCAATCAACGAACAAACCATGAGCTTTTTACCTCGTTTGATCGTTACCTTATTGGCGCTTAGCTGGGGCGGAAACTGGCTGGTCTCAAAGCTGATGGATTTTACTTTTCATATGGTTGAGCGAATCCCGCAGGTAGTGGGCTAAGCATGCAGGTTGAGCTGGCTACCGTATCGCAATTTCTGGCTGACATGATGCTGCCGTTTATGCGCATCAGCGGTATGTTTGCTGCAATGATAGGGTTTAGCGCCAAGTCAATTCCTCCGCAAGTGCGCGCGTTATTAGCTATATTTATGACGCTGGTTATTATGCCCGTGGTGAAACCGGTTCCTATTACAGATCTGGTGAATGTAGGCACCTTCTTAGAAGTGATCCGGCAGCTAATCATTGGTGTGGCCATTGGGTTTATCTCAATGATGGTGCTTAACACGTTTGTGTTGGCAGGGCAGGTTATTGCGATGCAAACCGGCTTGGGCTTCGCCTCTATCGTGGATCCCGTCAATGGCATTAATGTACCGGCGGTCGGCCAGTTTTATCTGATTTTGGCCACCCTGTTGTTTTGGGGCATGGACGGTCATTTGTCGATGATTCAAATGATTGTGCTTAGCTTTGATGCGTTTCCCATAGGCGATAGCTGGTTCACTCCCGATCAGTTTCGCCAGATTGCCCACTGGGGCTCGTGGATGTTTGTATCGGCGTTGACGTTATCTTTAGCGCCGATTGTATCGTTACTGATTGTTAACCTGGCCTTCGGGGTGATGACCAAAGCCGCTCCGCAGCTGAATATCTTTAGCATTGGCTTTTCAATTGCGCAGATTACCGGCCTGATAGTTATCTGGATTACGATGGACAACTTTTCTACTCACTTTGCGGCCCAGTGGGCCAGGGCAGAGCAGTTCATGTGTGAGCTGCTGGCTATCTGTCCAACATAAGGAGGCGCAGCAATGGCGGATGACGCGCAGGAAAAAACAGAAGACCCCACGAGTAAAAAACTCGATGAAGCCCGCAAAAAAGGGCAGATAGCCCGTTCCCGTGAGCTATCGACGGCGCTGGTGCTGATTGTCAGTGGCCTGATGTTTATGCTGATTGGCGGAATGATAGCCAAGGCGGTATTTGGGGTAACCCAGCGTATGTTCAGTTTATCGCGCGACGAAACCTACGACCCTTCCCATATGTTTGTTGCGGGCGGGGAAGCCCTGATGACCGTGGCCGGGCCGGTATTGATTTACATGATTATTGCCATGGTAGCTGGTATTTATGGTTCAGTGGCCTTAGGCGGGTATAATTTTTCCTGGGAGTCGGCGGCCCCCAAAGCCAATAAAATTAATCCAATCAATGGGTTTAAGCGCATGTTCGGAATGAATGCGCTGGTGGAGTTACTTAAAGCGTTTGCGAAATTCGGCGTTATTGGCGGCTTAGCGATAGGCGCATTACTGTATTATAAAAATGAAGCGCTGCATTTGGATATGGAGCTATACCCGCTGAATATTTTCCATGCAATGGATATGCTGGAATGGGCGTTTTTACTGCTAACCCTGGGAATGATTCCGATAGCGGCGATAGATGTGCCTTATCAGATTTACAAGCACAACAAAGAAATGAAAATGAGTAAGCAGGAGATCAAGGACGAGCATAAAAATGCCGAAGGCGATCCCCAGGTGAAAGGCCGTATAAGACGCTTACAGTACCAGGCTGCGGCCAACCGGATGATGCAGGAAGTGCCTGAAGCTGATGTTATTGTGACTAACCCCACCCATTATTCAGTAGCACTGAAATATGAAGAGAATGGTAACCGTGCGCCGGTAGTTGTAGCGAAAGGCGTTGACGAGTTGGCCATGCACATTCGTAAAATTGCGACGGCGCATGACGTTCCGCTGGTGGCCTCGCCTATGTTAACCCGGGCAATTTATTACTCTACGGAAGTTGACCACGAGATTCCCCATAAACTGTTTATGGCGGTGGCCCAGATTCTGGCGTATGTATTCCAACTGCGCGCCTATAAAGCAGGTAAAGGTAAAAAGCCCAAGCCGGTTAAAAAAGACTTACCCATCCCCCCAGAGCTTAGACGATAAGTTAATCTGCCTTTAGCTAATTGTGGCATGGTAGTTGAACTAACAGAAAGTAATAGACGTTAAGTGTCAATTTTCTGATAGTGAGATAAAACGCGATGCAGTTAGCAGGCTTTATGCAGCGGTTTGATAAAAACCAGATGCAGCGAATTACCAGCGGGCTTGGGGCCCCAATCGTGTTATTGGCTATCATGGGCATGGTTATTTTGCCTATGCCGCCGTTTCTGCTGGATGTCCTGTTCAGCTTCAATATAGCCTTATCTCTGGTCATTATTTTGGTGGCGGTATTCACCGAGCGGCCAGTCGATTTTGGTATTTTCCCTTTGGTTTTGCTGATTGCCACGGTATTGCGACTGGCCCTGAATGTAGCCTCTACCCGGGTAGTGCTACTTTACGGCCATGAGGGGGGTGATGCTGCCGGTAAAGTTATCGAGGCCTTTGGGGCCGTAGTAATTGGCGGAAACTACGCAGTGGGCGTGGTCGTTTTCGCTATTCTTCTGATTATTAACTTCAAAGTAGTAACAGCTGGGGCCGGACGTATTTCCGAGGTAAGCGCACGGTTTACCCTTGATGCTATGCCGGGTAAGCAAATGGCTATTGATGCTGACCTGAATGCTGGCTATATAGATCAGGACCAAGCGCGGGCGCGTCGTGAAGAAGTCACCGCGGAAGCCGACTTTTACGGTTCGATGGACGGTGCGTCAAAGTTCGTGAAGGGCGATGCAGTTGCAGGTTTGTTCATCATGTTGATTAACATTGTGGGGGGCCTGTTTATCGGCATGATTCAACACGATCTTAGCTTTGGTAATGCCGTAGAGGTTTACACCATACTTACCATTGGTGACGGATTAGTGGCGCAAATCCCCTCGCTGTTGCTATCCGTGGCTACGGCCATCATTGTTACCCGAGAAAACGAAACCCAGGAAATGGGCCGTGAAATACGCAATCAGCTGGGTAACCCGCAAGCGTTATATATAGCCTCAGGCGTGCTGTTTGTAATGGGGATTATCCCTGGCATGCCGCATATTGCCTTTTTAGGTTTCTCAGCCATTGCTGGTGCCTATGCCTACTGGCAAACCAAACAAGCTAAACAAGCAGCCGAAGCACCGTTGCCGGCAACCAAGTCGGCTGAAGGTGAGATGGCAGCGCCAGAAGTTAAAGAGCTGGGTTGGGACGATGTTCAACAGGTAGATACCATTGGCCTGGAAGTAGGGTATCGGTTGATTCCGCTGGTCGACAAATCTCAGGGCGGTGAACTGCTGACCCGGATTAAAGGGGTACGTAAAAAGCTATCCCAGGAACTGGGCTTTCTTATTCCGCCTGTTCATATTCGCGATAACCTGGATCTAGACCCTAATGCTTATACCATTGCCATGCTGGGGGTAAACATCGGTGAAGCCCAAATTAGCCATGATGAAGAACTGGCTATTAATCCGGGTCAGGTATTTGGCGAATTGCAGGGACGAGCGACCCAGGATCCGGCGTTTGGCTTGGATGCTGTATGGATTAAACCAGCACAGCGCGAGCACGCGCAAACCTTAGGCTATACCGTGGTTGACGCCGCGACGGTGGTAGCCACACACCTCTCCCAGCTACTTACTAACAACGCGTATCAGCTGCTGGGACATGAAGAAACCCAACACTTGCTGGATATGCTGGCCAAAAGTAGTCCTAAGCTGGTGGAAGGCTTGGTGCCGGATATTTTGCCGCTTAGTACGGTGGTAAAAGTATTACAAACGCTTTTATTTGAAGGTGTGCCGATTCGCGATATGCGCACTATTGTGCAGACCTTAAGCGAGTACGGAACGAAGAGCCAGGACCCGGATGTACTGGTCTCGGCGGTACGTATCTCACTTAAGCGGCTCATCTCGCAAGAGATATGTCAGGGGGGGCGGGAGATACCTGTCATAACCTTGGCGCCAGAGTTGGAACAGATGTTGCACCAGTCACTACAGGCAGGTGGGGAAGATGGCGCAGGCATCGAACCTGGGCTGGCAGACCGGATGCAAAAAACATTGCAGCAGGCATGTCAGCAACAGGAGCTTGCAGGCGAACCAGCAGTGTTATTAACCTCTGGGATGTTACGCCCCGTCCTTTCCCGCTTCTTTAAGTATTCGGTTGCCGGTCTTCATGTGTTGTCGTATCAGGAAGTACCGGATGACAAGCAGATAAAAATAGTCAGCTCGGTGGGTCAATAAACTGACGCCCACTGGGTAACGAGGTTGCGATGAAAATCAGACGTTTTTTTGGTAAAGACATGCGCGAAGCGCTAAATGCAGTAAAAGCAGAGCTTGGCAGCGATGCGGTGATCATGTCGAACCGTAAGGTACCCGATGGTATCGAGCTTGTCGCCGCGTATGACAAAGAGCCTGAGGCAAAATTGACGCCTAAGCCTAAAGCCGCCGCGCCGCGTGATGTAAACGGTAAAGCAATGCCCAGTTTAAGCGAAATCATTGGTGACGATGGCCCGGACAGTTTGCGCGCCCTGCTGGAAAAACAACAGCAAGCGCAAGCGAAGGCAGCAGAACCTGCACGTCACCAGGCGCAGCCGGCTGCCGGCTATCAGTCGCCGCATGCAGGCGCCGCAAACCAAAGCCAAACCCGTGCGGCCCAACCGGCCCCAGCCCGGGCTGCGTATAATGCACCAGCCTATCAGGCTGCGGCGAGCGATTTCAGCTTTGATATTGATGAGCCAACGTTTAATGATTCGCCCACTCAGTTTACCGGCCAACCAGCAGCGGCTGCGCCAGCGCCACAAAGCGATCTTGATTCAATCAAAGAAGAACTGGCATCGCTGCGCAATGTGCTACAGTTTCAGGTAGCAGGATTAATGGAGTCGAAGCAGCGCCAGCACAATCCGGTACACAGCTATTTAATGAAATGTCTGTCAGGTATGGGACTAAGCCATTCTTTGGCCGAACAAATGGTGCATTACACGCCTAAGCAATATAACGAGCGCGAAGCCTGGGTGTACTTACTCAACCTTTTGGCTAATCGCATTAATGTAGCGGGCAATGATATTCTTCAGCAAACCGGCGCAGTGGCGCTGGTCGGACCAACCGGTACAGGAAAAACCACCACCTTGGCTAAACTGGCAGCGCGTTATGCCCAGAAATATGGCGCCGACCAGGTGGCGATGATTACCATTGATACCTACCGTATTGCGGCTTACGAGCAATTAGCAACCTACGGTAAAATCATTGGCTGTACCGTGCGTAAAGCGCAATCTACTGAAGAATTGGCAGAACTGTTATTCCAGTTACGGCATAAACGTATGGTATTAATTGATACTGCGGGCTTTAGTCAGCGTGATAGCCGACTGATAAAACAGTTATCTCAGTTTGATCGTGGTCAGATGCAACCGGTGAGAAAGTACTTGGTTACTCAGGCTAATACCCAATATCCGGCATTACAGCGTATCATCAGTGCATACGATGCAGTTAAACTGGATGGATGTATCTTTACCAAACTGGATGAGTGTTACAGTCTGGGTGAAGTATTAAGCGTGGCAATAGAACATGGCCTGCCGGTCAGCTATGTCACCGATGGCCAGCAAGTGCCTGAAGATATTAAAGTAGCTGACGCTAAATCTTTAGTATCCGTAGCGGCAAAGCTTTATAAAAAGTATGGTTTGAATCATACTACTGATAGTAACCTTGTTAAATCAGCACAGGCAGTATGATTGAAGATCAAGCGAGTAGCTTACGAAAGATGAATCAGTCACGATTAATCAAAGTTATCGCCGTAACAGGCGGTAAAGGTGGTGTAGGGAAGACCAACATTACGCTAAATACGGCCATTTCGATGGCTAAACAGGGCAAGCGGGTAATGGTACTTGACGCTGACCTGGGTTTGGCGAATGTCGATGTAATGCTTGGACTGCGTGTAGAACGTAATCTTTCGCATGTGTTGTCGGGTGAATGTACGTTAGATGAAGTACTGGTTACCGGGCCACATGGCATTAAAATCGCCCCTGCTACCTCTGGCACTCAGTCAATGACTGAGCTGACCCCAACCGAACATGCCGGGCTTATCCGCGCCTTCAGCGAGCTGCGTTCGCAGGTCGATGTACTGATAGTGGATACTGCTGCCGGGATCTCCGACATGGTGCTGAGCTTTTCCAAAGCGGCCCAGGATATCATGGTGGTGGTGTGCGATGAGCCTACATCATTGACCGATGCCTATGCACTGATCAAAATTCTTAACCGTGAACACGGGGTGTTCCGCTTCAAAATTGTGGCTAACATGGTTCGCGATACCCGCGAAGGTCATGAGTTATTCAGTAAATTATCTAAAGTCACGGGGCGGTTTTTAGATGTTGCCTTAGAGTTAGTAGCAACGGTGCCGTTTGATGAAAATATCCGTCGGGCAGTCCGTAAGCAAACCTCTATTGTCGATGCATATCCAGGCTCACCGGCCGCTGTGGCTATTTCACAACTGGCCACTAAAGCAATGCATTGGCCGGTACCCAGCCAGCCAGGTGGCCATCTGGAATTTTTCATTGAACAGCTGGTGTCACATAAAACCACAGGAACGCAACGTTGAATAGCAAAGCGGCTGCCTACCGACAGCAAAATGACAAAGCACAGTTGGTAGAGCGACACGCGTCCCTGGTTAAGCGGATAGCCCATCACTTAATGGCCCGCTTACCAGCGAGCGTATTGGTGGACGATCTTATACAGGCAGGCATGATTGGCCTGTTGGAAGCGGCCAAAAATTTCGATGGCTCGAAAGGAGCCAGTTTCGAAACGTTTGCGGGTATTCGTATCCGTGGTGCCATGCTCGACGAAATACGTAAAGGCGACTGGACACCCCGGTCGGTGCACAAAAACAGCCGGGCGATCACTGAAGCCATTGCTCAGGTTGAAAAAGATACAGGACGTGACGCGCGCGATGTGCAGATTGCTGCTAAGCTCAATGTCAGTCTTGATGATTACCACCAAATGCTCAACGAAGTGAACGCAGGCAAACTGGTGGGTATAGAAGATCTCGGTGTGTCAGAAGATGTGATTACCACCGAAGGTAATCAGGGTAATGATTCGCCACTGGAAGATTTAATGCAGGGCGCGTTTCAAAAAGCGTTAGCCCATGCAATCACGACCTTACCGGAGCGCGAAGCCATTGTTCTTTCACTGTATTACGATGAAGAACTTAACCTGCGGGAAATTGGCGAAGTATTGGATGTCAGTGAATCAAGGGTCAGTCAGATTCATAGTCAGGCGATGTTGAAATTAAAAGCTAAAATGCAGACCTGGCGTGCCGATAGTTAATACAACAATATCAATAGTAAAACATAATAATTTAATCCCCGGTGGAGGCCATTTTGGATAAAAATATGAAAATTCTCGTGGTAGATGACTTTTCTACTATGAGACGAATCATAAAGAACCTGTTGAAGGACTTGGGGTTTTCCAACATCCAGGAAGCTGATGATGGCAGCACGGCATTACCCATGTTGCAACAAGGCGATTTCGACTTTGTAGTAACAGATTGGAATATGCCGGGCATGCAGGGCATCGATTTGTTGCGGGCGATTCGAGCAGACGACAAACTTAAGCACCTGCCAGTGCTGATGGTAACTGCAGAAGCGAAAAAAGAACAAATTGTTGCTGCAGCTCAAGCTGGTGTTAACGGCTACGTGGTAAAACCTTTCACGGCTGCTACGCTAAAAGAAAAACTAGATAAAATCTTTGAACGTTTAGGTTAATCCAGACGATCTTACGGGATTTAAGAGGAATACTGGATGTCGACGAATGTCAATGTTCCTATCTCACTTGAAGAAGCACGTCAGTTGGTTGTTCATCTTGAACAGGGCGAAAACGCGGAAGCACGTGAATTGTTGGAAGCCATTTCAACAAAAGAGTCAATTGAGTTATTTGCCGAAGTGGGCAAACTAACCCGACAATTACATGATGCGTTAAATAATTTTCAGCTCGATGAACGCATTGCCGGCCTGGCCAACGATGATATACCGGATGCGCAAACCCGGTTGACCTACGTTATCGAAGAAACCGAAAAAGCCGCTAACACTACGATGGATGCAGTGGAAGCGAGCATGCCTATTGCTGAGGCTTTGACCCAGCGTATAGACACCATTATGCCAGAATGGAAAAAGCTGATGACCCGCCAGATAGAGTTAGGCGAGTTTAAAGCACTGTGTACGGATTTAGACGATTTGCTTAGTGATACATCCAGTGAATCAGCAAAATTAACCGGTCTGTTAACCGAAGTGCTTATGGCACAGGGCTATCAGGATTTAACCGGTCAGGTGATTCGGCGGGTTATTGAGCTGGTGAAAGAAGTCGAAGATAGCCTGGTGAACATGCTAACGGTGTTTGGCGAACCAGAATCTGGGGTTCAGCCACCACCGGATAATATAGAAATAACCAGCGGTGTCGAAGCTGAAGGGCCTATAGTTAATGCCGAAGAACGCGACGACGTTGTAAAGGGTCAGGATGATGTTGATGACCTTTTGTCGAGCTTAGGTTTTTAGGAGAGCAGGCGCATGTCGTTTGATGTAGACGAGGATATTTTACAGGACTTTCTGGTTGAAGCTGGTGAAATTCTGGAGCAGTTGCAGGAGCAACTGGTCGATCTGGAAAATAACCCGGAAGACAGTGATTTACTTAATGCTATTTTTCGAGGCTATCATACTGTTAAAGGTGGTGCCGGTTTTCTGTCGCTGACCGAATTGGTCGAGATATGTCATGGTGCGGAAAATGTATTTGACGTAATGCGTAATGGCCAGCGGACGCTGACCCCAGAGTTAATGGACGTAATATTGCAGGCCACCGATGTGGTGGTAGCGATGTTTGAAAAAGTAAAACAACGCGAGCCAATGGAACCGGCTGACGCAGCCCTTGTCGATATTCTGCATAAGTTAAGTCGACCCGAAACTCCCGATGAAAATATTTTCAACAGCGGCACCATAGCCGGTCATCAGGCTACCGATGATCTGAATATGGATGACGCTGCTCAGGCGATTGTGGAACCTGCCCCCACCGCACCAGAAATGGCCGCGATGCATGAAACCGCTGCCACACAAGGCGGTATTGAAGAAATTACTGAAGATGAATTTGAGAAGCTGCTGGATGAGCTGCATGGTAGTAATGCGCCAGGGCGGCCAGCGCCTGCCAGCGAGCCGGCTAAGCCTACCGCGGCGGTAACCGGCGATGATATTACCGACGATGAATTTGAGGCATTGCTGGACGAGCTGCATGGCAAAGGCCAGTTTTCTGCTGAAGACGCCGCACCTGCCGCCAGCACGCCTGCGCCGTCAGCCAGTTCACCAGCGCCTGGCGCTGGCGGTGACGAAATCACCGATGACGAATTTGAAGCATTGTTAGACCAGCTTCATGGCAAAGGACAGGCCCCCACGTTAAAAACTGACGAAAGTGCTGCGCCAAAATCTGAAAAGCCGCGGGTTAAAGTTGACGTAGATGCTACGGCGGCTATTACTCAGGCCAAACAGCAACAACAAGCTGCTACGCCTGCTGCGCCGAAAGCAACGCCCGCAAAACCAGCGGAACCGCAGGCCGCTAAACCGGCGGCTAAACGCGAAGACAAAAAAGCCAGTGGTGGCGGGCAACAAACCGAAACGACGGTACGGGTAGATACTAAACGTTTAGACCAGATCATGAACATGGTGGGCGAGCTGGTATTAGTGCGCAACCGGCTGCTCAGCCTGGGAATAAATACCAGCGATGAAGCCATGTCTAAAGCTATAGCTAACCTGGACGTGGTAACGGGCGATCTGCAAGGCGCGGTGATGAAAACCCGCATGCAGCCTATCAAAAAAGTCTTTGGCCGCTTCCCCCGCGTAGTCCGCGACCTGGCGCGTAGTCTGAAAAAAGAGATTACGCTTGAGCTGGAAGGGGAAGAAACCGATTTAGATAAAAACCTGGTCGAGGCACTTGCCGATCCATTGGTGCATTTAGTGCGCAACTCTGTGGATCATGGGGTCGAAATGCCCGATGACCGACAAGCAGCCGGCAAGCCCAGAATGGGCACAGTCAAGTTGTCGGCTTCGCAAGAGGGCGATCATATCCTACTTACCATCGAAGATGATGGTAAGGGCATGGACCCGGAAAAGCTTAAAGAAATCGCGATTAATCGCGGCGTACTGGATGCCGACGCGGCCGCCCGAATGTCAGATGTAGAAGCCTTTAATCTGATTTTCGCGCCAGGCTTTTCGACCAAGACTGAAATTAGTGATATTTCTGGCCGTGGTGTGGGTATGGATGTGGTGAAAACCAAAATCAACCAGCTCAACGGTACGGTAAACATTGATTCGCAGCTGGGTAAAGGCACCCGTCTGGAAATTAAAGTTCCTCTGACCTTGGCTATCTTGCCTACCTTAATGATTATTGTAGGTAAACAGACCTTTGCGCTACCGTTAGGTGCGGTTAGCGAAATCATTAACATGGACATTAAGAAAACCAATACGGTAGACGGCCAGCTCACCTTGATAGTGCGGTCAAAAGCTATTCCCTTGTTCTTCCTTGGCGACTGGCTAATGCGTGGCCCTACCGATATTGACCGTGAAAAAGGCCATGTGGTGGTGGTACAGATTGGTACCCAGCAAGTTGGCTTTGTGGTTGATGCTCTAATTGGTCAGGAAGAGGTGGTGATTAAGCCTCTTGATGCATTGTTACAAGGCACGCCTGGAATGGCCGGTGCGACGATAACCTCGGATGGGGGGATAGCGCTTATTCTGGATATTCCAAGCCTGTTAAAACGCTACGCACGTCGGTCATAGCAGGGCGGCGTACAAGGATTAACACATAAATGGCTTTTAAAGTTCTGATTGTTGACGACTCAGCATTCTATCGTCGACGTGTTCGCGAGATTCTCAGCGAGGACAGGGAGCTGAACGTAGTAGGTGAAGCCCGAAACGGGCAGGAAGCATTAGAAATGTTGCTAACCTGTGCCCCGGATGTAGTAACCATGGATGTGGAAATGCCGGTTATGGACGGTATTTCCGCGGTCAAAGCGATCATGAATAAGCGCCCGGTGCCTATTTTGATGTTTTCATCATTAACCCACCAGGGTGCGCAGGCCACGCTTGATGCATTGGAAGCGGGCGCGTTGGACTTCTTACCGAAAAGATTTGAAGATATTGCCCAGGATCGAAAACAGGTTTCGGGTATCTTACAAACTAAGGTGCGCCTGCTCGCCCGGCGAGGGGTGGGCATCCGCCGTGCGGCAGCGCCGCGGCATGAACGGGCAGAAGTTGCAATGCCGGCAAATGCTCCCAGGCAAAGCTTTGTGCGCAGTTCGTCCATGTTAACTGGCCGTAGTGAAGTCGCCGCGCAACCTACAGTGTCGAGTGTGTCACGCTCAGGTAAGCGCTATAGTTGTTTGGCTATTGGCGCTTCTACTGGCGGGCCGGTTGCATTGCAAAAAGTTTTGACACCGCTACCCGCGAATTTCCCTTACCCTATTGTGCTGGTACAACACATGCCCGGCACATTTACCCATGCGTTTGCGCAACGTTTAAATCACCACTGCAAAATTAATGTTAAAGAAGCTGCAGATGGTGATGAAATGAAAGCGGGCTGGGCTTATTTAGCTCCCGGCGGCAAGCAGATGCAGGTGGAACGCCGTGGTACTCGTAATTACTTGCGGATTGTGGAAGATACCAGCGATAAAGCAACGTATAAGCCCAGTGTGGATATTACCTTTACTAGCCTGGCCAAATTGTTTGGTGGGGACGTACTTGGGGTTATTTTGACCGGCATGGGCGCCGATGGTAAAGAGGGCTGCAAGTTATTACGCGATAAAGGCGCCAATATTTGGGCCCAGGACCAGGCCTCGTGTGTCGTTTATGGCATGCCTCAAGCGGTTGCCAAAGAAAATATATCCCAGAAAAATATCAGTATAGATAACATTGCCGGCTGTATTATTACTGAAATGGCGTTGTAATAAACATGTGCATCCAGGAGAGCTAGGATGAAGATCTGGACCATTGCCAACCAAAAGGGCGGCGTGGGAAAAACCACCACAACCGTAACGCTGGGTGGGCTGTTAGCGCAGCACAATCAGCGGGTTTTATTGGTGGATACCGATCCGCATGCTTCGTTAAGTTATTATTTTGGTATAGATGCTGAAGAACAATCCGCTTCGGTTTACGATATTTTTATTAATAAAGACCCTATTACCGCCGATAAAGTGCTTGATTGCTTGTGTCCTACAAAGGTAGATGGCTTGTTTGTATTGCCCGCTACCATGGCCCTGGCAACCCTTGACAGACAAATGGGCAGCGCTCCGGGCATGGGATTGATCCTAAAAAAAGCCCTGGCCTGCGTGGCCGATGAATTTGACTTCGTGCTGCTGGACTGCCCGCCGGTGTTAGGGGTGTTAATGGTGAATGCACTGGCTGCGTGTCATAAGGTGATTATACCGGTGCAAACCGAGTTTTTAGCACTTAAGGGGTTAGACAGAATGGTTCATACGTTAACCATTATGGGACGTTCACTGAACAAAACCTTTGATACCATTATTGTGCCCACCATGTTTGACCGGCGTACCCGCGCTGCGTTGCAGGCACAGGCGAAGCTAATGACCGATTATACGGATAATGTGTGGCAAGGAATGATTCCGGTAGATACGCACTTCAGAGACGCCAGCCTGGGGCAATTGCCTGCTTCAGTATTGTATCCGCGCACCCGCGGCGTGGGCGCGTATCGTTTATTGCTTAAAACGTTGGGCGCAGGGGTAGGTGATGAACAATAAGCAAACTCCTTTTGCAAATGAAGATGTGGTAGAAGCCTATCTTGATGGGTTACTTAGCGAGCCGCAAAATCCAGCAGATATTACGGCCAACACCGCCCGTTTACTGGAAGAAGCAACCCGTCAGTTGCAGACCTCTCACGAGGTAGATACGCCCATAGCACCGCCGTTACCACGTGACGAAGCCGTTACTGCAGATTCACTAGAAGCGTTACCCCAGTTAAGCGGCGAAGCCGCCTTACTGGAACAGTTTGATCAGGTATTAGAACCGGTGCCGGCAGCACCGGCTACCCGGTTACAGGATCAACTGGACAATAAGTTTCAGGCACTGTTTTTTGAAGTGGCAGGCCTTACCCTGGCGGTGCCACTGATAACATTGGGTGGCATTCACCGTCTGGAAAAAACGGGGCCTCTGTTTGGTAAGCCCCCCTGGTTTAAAGGGGTAATGCTGCATCGTAAGCAAAAACTCAATGTGGTCGATACTGCAATATGGGTAATGCCCGAAAAATATGACCAAAACCTGGCTGAAAAGCTACACTATCAGTATCTTATCATGTTAGGTGATAGCCCCTGGGGTTTGGCCAGCGACAAACTGGTGAACACCGTCACCTTAACCAAAGATCAGGTTAAATGGCGGGAAGTCACAGGCAAACGTCCCTGGTTAGCAGGGATGGTAAAAGACAAAATGTGTGCATTAGTTAATGTATATCAGTTAATTTCAATGCTAAACCAAGGCCTGGGAAGTCAAGGTTAGTACCCGGCAATCGGAGCAGGTTCATGAATGAAGAAAGAATAACCAATAATACACCAGACAATAACGATCAGGTTTTGCAATGGGTGACCTATCGCCTTGGCGATGAAACCTATGGTATTAACGTGATGCAGGTACAAGAAGTACTGCGCTATACCGAGATTGCTCCCGTACCCGGCGCACCTGACTATGTTCTGGGGATCATCAATCTGCGTGGTAATGTGGTTACGGTAATTGATACCCGCGCCCGGTTCGGTTTACCTCCTACTGAAACTACCGATAATACACGTATTGTGATTATTGAGTCAGACGAGCAGGTGGTCGGTATTTTAGTCGATAGCGTAGCAGAAGTGGTCTATCTGAAATCATCCGAAATTGATAGTGCGCCGAATGTGGGCACGGAAGAAAGCGCTAAGTTTATTCAGGGCGTAAGCAACCGTGATGGTGAACTGCTGATTTTGGTCGACTTAAATAAACTACTTACCGATGATGAGTGGGACGAACTAACCAATATATAATAGGCTCGCTATCCGCAAGCTATAAGCAGGCATTCATGCCTGCTTTTTTATTTGATAGCATCTTCTGCGCTGGCTTGCTAATCTTTTGATATAAAAGCAGATTAAGGAATTTTTATGGCCGCATCCCAACTAGCAGTAATCGCAATAGTATTAGCTGCTATTGCCTTGGTACTGCTGATAGCGCTGGGTGTGCAATCAAGAAGTGCCCAACGGCGTACCGCGGTGTTGCTGGCAGAGTTTGAACAGCGTTTAACGCACTCGGACGAACAGCTTCGTAGCTTTGAACATCAGTTAGACGAAAAACAAAGCCGGTCGATGGTGCAGGGCCGCCACCTGCAGCAATTGCAAAGTGAATTAGAAGCATTGCAGAATCAGTTGCAGGAAGTGAAATTACAAGACCCCTCTATGCGTTTGTATCAACGCGCCGCAGAACTGGTGAAACAGGGGGCCAGTATCGATGAGGTTATCGAAGCCTGTGATATTCCCAGAGCAGAAGCTGAGCTGATGATGACGATACATCGAGGCCCCGCGCCGGAGTAACCCGCCGGCGCTCATCACCACACATTAAGCCGGCGTAGTAAGGCCTAAGCCCTGCAAAAAACCGCAAAAGCGCCTTAAGCAACCTGAAACATTTCCTAAGCGAGAGTCATCTTTCGCTCACTACCGCCATAAAGTATAAAGCACAAAGATATGGCAGGGTATTTTTCGTTCACCATGTATCTTCTAAATTGATAAGCACTCTTGAACATTCTGATGGCCTGCACTCAAACGCCTGATGGAACCCCGTGAAAAATTTAGCTGTTAGCGAATTCGAAAGTTCGTTGAAATAAAGATCGCCAAAATATAGAAGGAGGATTTTGTCGCGTCGGTAGGTCCGGTAGTAATGGCAGTTCACGTTCAAAGACATGTTTATACATAAATACGATGGCGCAAAAGGCAAAGTTTTGTGTGGATGATGTCACATGACGCTTAACCGCTAAGTAGGTTAAAAACTCCGTTATCTCCTGCTCACCTCGCTCCTTAGGGGGGCGCTTCTGATTGAACATAATAAAACGCTTGATCCATAACAGATAGTTTTCTCTGTTTGGATTGCGTAATGCTTAGTGCGCATGATACTGCCAATGTGGTCTAAAAAGGGGCTTTGACCCATGAGATACCCAATATACGACTGGGTGTAATTACTGAGAAGGCTCAGTAACACTCATCATAAAATTTGAATCATTCGCTCCTACCCTGAACAGTGGCTGGGGTTTGGTACAGTATATCGCCAAGAATTACTAAGAAGTCTCAGTAACACGCAACGCTTTTATACTAAAATGCGGCGTTAGCCCCCATTCCAACTGAAAATGGCTTATGATTTGATAATGCAATTAATACGTTGTCATAGTAACCCGCAAATCACGGCGCATGAAAAGGCTAACTGATTGACTTTACTGGGCTAGTCAACGAATCTTGTTTGTAATTACTATGCAGTCTCAGTAATACACTTATAAACCGGTGTTATTAAATCTGATTTCGTTTATAGAGTACTGTTATTAATAATGAATATGGAGATTTGTTGCATGAAACCAGCTCGGTGTTACTGTGAATTCTTTATAATAAGATGTTAGGGCTCTATGAGAATCGTGCGAGATACAAGGATGGAAGAGTTCAAAAAAATCGAACATCTTCTTTATGGAATTAACTACGAAGTTTGGTTTAATCTTTATGGTCCTACCGATCCAGAGATGGGCCTATCCGATGCTCTCAAAAAGTTGGTTTCAAAAGATTGCAAAATTTCAGGTGTAGTTCCTTCAACACCGAACGAAGCAATATCTGAAATTATAGATATGGTTTTATATAAAGGTGATACAAGTTCAGGCCCCTTAGAGATAGAATCTAAAAAGGTTGAAATATCCGAATTAATGGGCAAGGTATTTTCAAGTATCGGTATCGAAGATGCAGAAATGGTTGTGGAATTTGGCTTCAAAAATGGTCATCCTTCTTATCCAGTATTTTGGGATTTTGCGTATGACATCCATTCAAAAGGTCAGCGATGGATATTTATTGGCTCAAGCAGTGACTAGCTCTAACAAATTAAAGCACACGGACTTGGTAAAGCTGTCATCTTTTTCGCTTACGCAAAAAAGCCTCCAACTTCACAAAGCCGGTGTTTGAGGCTTTAGGTGTTTATCGTAGTATGGAGATAAAATGAACGTAGAAGTAATGATTGCAGATTATTTGAATAACCAACATGCAGGTGATGTTGGTTCTCTATTGAATAATTACGCGGAAGATCCTATGGGCGGTGGTGCACCCTTATCGGATTTCGTAAAGCAAAACCTTGCAGTAGAGTTATCTAAAATCCCACATGCATTTAGTGTTATTTGTTATGTTGATGGTAAACCTGCAGGGTTAATTAATTGTTTTGAAGCGTTTTCAACGTTTAAGTGTAAACCTCTTATAAATATACACGATATAGTAGTAGCCAAAGAATATAGAGGGCTTGGTATTAGTCAGCGAATGTTAGCTAAAGTTGAAGAAAGAGCTAAAGAAAAAGGCTGTTGTAAAATCACATTAGAAGTTTTAGAGGGTAACGAGATCGCTAGGAATTCTTATATGAAATTCGGCTTCGATGGTTATGAACTAGATCCTAAAATGGGAAAAGCTTTATTTTGGCAAAAGGTGATTTAAACACCTTACAAATCAAGTAAGCGGGACATTTATATGGGGGGGGCCGCCACTTCGTGTTGTATTTTAGCCCACATATAATTGTCCCTTCTTGGGCCTTATGCATCAATAGGATTGGCACATGCAACCTGGCAGAATTTACTTCAAGGACAATCCTTGGCCAGAAGGGCATCCAATCAAGGCGTTCTCATGGTCGGCGAAAGTGGTGGGTGAAGATGTGTGGTTCAATCTGCATCTTGAGTCAGCTGATTACTATGCGGAGCGCGATATAGAAGACGATGAGGATGTCGACTATCCATCTGGCTGAGCGGCGCCGATTGTTTGAGATAATTATCACTCATGCACACTGTCTTCCAATTATTGGCACGAGGGCGGATTTAGGCTGTGCACCGTCGAAGAATACACTCCGGATTTTCTGGACGGTTTTGAGGTAGTAGTCGACCCGACGCCCGAAACCCTAGAGGACTGGGATGATCTCGCATTTCATATTTACCTGCTTGGCCATGATGCGGTCGGGAAGCACCGGATTAGGTTTGAGAAGATCGGCAACTCCATGCAATATAAGATTACGTGGTTGGGGGCGATTGCTCAGGCATATATGGGAGACTATGAGTTCAAACGCGAGCTTACTGCCTTGATGGCCGCAGTAGAGTTTCCAACGCTACCCAGCGGAAATGCATAACAAATTGCTGCACTCGGGAAAATTACTCGCTGCGCTCCAAGTGTTCCGGTGAGCAAGGCGTTAGTTACCTGCAGGAAATTTTTGTTTTTGGTGTAAAACTCGCAGCATATGAATGATATCGTCTTTTATGAAATATGAAACAATCGTAGAAACCTCAGGAATTATTAACAACCTTCCCGGTATTCCCTCTCTCTCAACTCCCATTGGAGGTTGTTGATTCAAGTTTTCGGCTTGATTCGAAATTATTGCATCAGTTTTTTCTGCGGCTAATGGGTTAAATTCGTATAGAAACTCGAAAATAGCCTCACGGTCGTCCAGCGAACTTTTTTCCCAAACGATCATTTTCTGGCTTTATTTCTAATTTTCATTCTTCGAGCTTCCATGTCCAAATTCGCCTCTTCATGACTGACAAACTTACTTTTCCCACATTCTAATTCATTAAAGGCAGCATTCACCTCTTCAGTAAGCCACTGATCATGAGTAATTATTTTGCGTTGCTGTTCAGCAAGTTCTTCCGTAAGCTCTCTACAAGCGTCACTTAAAGTGCGCCCTTGGCTTTCGGCCATTATCTGAGCTAGCCGTTTAGTTTCTTCATCTACTCTAAATTGTATGCGAGTATCCATGGTAAACTCCTTATGCAATGTGCGTACAAATGTTAGCACAGCTATTAAATTTACGGCCACTGACAAATGCATAAACGCAGTCGCTAGTGTTCTTCATACGTAAAGTAGTCGTTAGCCCACTAATTTCGTAATGGCACCAATGAGCAAGATGCGGATATTTTCCAAATCGGAATTAAACGAGCGCATCACAGAATAAAGCGACTAGGGAGTAGCACATCTGCACGTGGTTACTTTGTAAAATAAGTAAATCCTTACTTAGGCAATCACACGTATTCCTACATCTATTTTGAGCTTTTGCTTTATGATTCTTGGTCGCTTTTTGACCATCATAGTATTATGATAAGAAACCTGGAAAACATTAATTTAGTTTACAGGATCAGGGAATTAAAATGGAAAGGAAGACAAAGTTAAAATTAATGGTAATTTGGGCGAAATTCGCAGCCATACTATTCACACTCCCCATTGCTGCGCAAAGTTTTGATCAGCATCAAGCCAAACTGGATACCTATCTCACCACCCTTAGTGACAACAATAAGATTATGACTGCGGTGTATGTTACAGATAGTGGTGTGCCACGCTATGAGCACTACGCGGGTCTGGCATCGGTTGAAGGCAATGTTCCTATTTCTGCCCAGACACGTTTTCGGATTGGCTCGGTGACTAAGACCTTCACAGCGGTACTGATAATGCAGCTTATCGAAAATAATAAGCTCAGTTTGGATACGAAGCTAAACCAGTTCTATCCTGCCATCCCCAACGCAGCACAAATCAATATTAAACATTTGTTGAGTCACCGTTCAGGAATATTTAACTATACCAATGACCCTGACTACATGAGTTTTATGACAACACCGCAGACTGAAGAGCAGCTTATCTCGCGGATCCGAGGATATCAGCCCGAGTTTAGCCCGGGGAGTAAACATAAGTATTCCAACTCCAACTACGTACTTTTAGGCTTTATCATTGAGTCGCTTTACGGCCAGCCGCTGCAAGAAGTAATTGCTAGGAACATTACGCAACCGTTAAATCTGGATAGCACCTATTACGGCAATAGCATTGAAATTGAAGAAAATGAGGCCTCGTCGTATCGCTACAACGCGCATTGGGTCAAACACCCTGAAACGCATATGAGTGCGCCTCATGGCGCAGGGGCGATTGTTTCTAATGCAAAAGATACCAATGAGTTTTTTACTGCCTTGTTTGAAGGTAAACTGGTATCAAACGACTCGTTAAGTGCCATGATGAAGCTCGAGGATGGTTATGGTTTAGGTATGACTGCTGCCCCGTTTGGCGAGAAGCAATTTTACGGGCATTTTGGTGGCATCGACGGATTCGTCTCCGCAGCTGGTTATAATACGGAAGACGGGCTAAACATAACTGTGCTAAGCAATGCGGTAAACTATAATTTTAACGAGGTGTTGATTGCCGTTCTAAAAACCATGTACGGTCACTCAATTGATATTCCCGACTTTTCTGCAAAATCGATAACGCTAAGTGAAAAAGTTTTAAGTTCATTCGAAGGTCAATTTGCGAGCACTCAAATTCCTATTAAAATTCGATTTTGGGTTGAAGATGGAAGGTTGATGAGCCAAGGAGAGGGACAAGGCGCTGTGCCACTGACAGCGTATTCAGAAACAAAGTTTCGTTTTGATCCTGCCGGTCTCGTTATCAACTTCGAAGAACCTAATAGCTCATCAAATCGTTCAAATGGATTTGTTCTCAGCCAAGGTGGTGGTAAATATGAATTCAAACGCCAGCAATAGTATTTAAGTTAATTTTAGCGATTGATTGAGGTGAAAGTTCACTGCGGACTTATAATAACGCGATGGCAGACAAGCTCTGATTGACCATTATCAACCCTAAAGAGCCTGCCGATTCCAACAGGGTACTTTCCTCTGCTCAAAGTCAGATGTGGTAAATCACATTGTTATACGTTCGCTCTTTGTCTATTAAGGACCGTTAGTGTTCACTGTCGGGCAGCTTCGTACGTAAAACAGACATTTTGTCTTTCCCTTGTAAACACAAAATATGGTTCTTTAGGGGAGCCGGGTGTTACTATGAGGTCTCAGTAACAAGCTGTTAGGCTTCAAGGAAGATACAGTGGCATCAACAAAAAATGTAGAACTCAATAAATCACAAAATGCAGAACTAGAGCTCCCATGCATAAAGTGTTCAGGAAAAACAACTCATAAAGTACTGGTCTCGGTGGATATTCGGGGTGAAGAAACAGATGGTGACTGGTCACTCCAATGGTGTGATGACTACCAAATCGTTGAGTGTGGGGGATGTAAAACTAAATCATTTAGAAATGTAAGTTCTAACTCAGAGGATTACTACCGAATATCTGACACTGAATATGAATATGATGAGTTGGAGCTATTGTACCCGTCACGTATAGAAGGTCGTAAAACACTTGAGAATGAAGAGCACTATCTACCTGTTAAAGTTCGTGGTATATACAAAGAAACTCTTGGTGCGTTAAATAACAATTCGCCCATCTTAGCTGGTATAGGGCTTCGAGCGTTAATAGAGACTATTTGCAAAGAAAAGAATGCTGAAGGCGGAAATTTATACGCAAAAATTGGTGATTTAGTAGTTAAGCAAATACTAACTCCTGCTGGGTCATCAATACTTCATAAAATACGAACTTTAGGCAATGATGCGGCTCACGAAGTAAAACCTCATAGTGAAAAGCAGCTAGGTTTGGCTATGGAAGTTGTAGAGCATGTTTTGAATGATATTTATATTATTCCAACAAAAGTTGATACGGAATTTGGTTCATAGAAGCCTAACAAGGGCTTCCAAGTAGGACAAATTACAATTGTGTCTTCGTTCGTGCCTCACTTATTTTAGTCAACTGCAATTTGCCGCTTAAAACGGCGTTAAGGCTACGAGAAATAAATGACTTACAACCGCTCAGACACAATTTTGTGCCTAGACAATTTTAAAGAAGGCGCACTATATTTCGATCGAGTCCTTCCATTGAATATGGGAAGGATGCGAGGAGATCCGGATGTCGGCGACATTATGATTGGGTACCCTGAAGAATTACCTTCAGCTGTACTTTCACACCTAATTGACCAGGTTGAAGGAAATACCTCCAACTACTGTCATGCCGACAGAGTTATGGGCCTTATTACAAAACACTGGACTGATTTTGCAAAGAACGTTCATCCTTACGCAAACCTTTACGCAGGCGGCCCTAATAATGAAGTTCAAGTGGACCCTATAGAGGAGCACCTGAAATTTAAAAGGGCTTATCTTTCAGATTGACCTCTCCCCCAAAAATAACACCATGACATTGATGAGATTTCCAATAAACTGGCAACAATGGAGATCTCAAAATGAAAAAACGCTACAGCGAAGAACAAATCATCAAGGCCATCAAGCAGCATGA
>PYVY01000010.1 GCA_003056425.1 Alteromonas indica | reverse complement strand
TCGATCAACTGCTTGTATCTCATGGTAACTACTCATGTTTTTTGGCGATTACAGAGTACCACCAACAGGCAGTTGATCTCTTCTCACCGTTTAACCATGAGTGGTGCACTTATTATCTGAAATCGGGCTTTCCATTTTTATTTAATATGTTCCAACATTATTTGAATACCACATTTTTATCATACCTTATAAAACCCTTATTCTACCGTAACCGACTTAGCCAGGTTACGCGGCTGGTCGACGTCAGTACCCTTGATAAGGGCTACGTAGTAGGACAGCAACTGTAATGGCAAGGTATAGATAATTGGGGCAATAGCCGGTTCACAATGCGGCACATTAATTACCCGCATCGTCTCATCACTAGAGAAACGCGCGTTTTTATCGGCAAATACATACATGATGCCGCCACGAGCCCGAACTTCTTCAACATTGGACTTCAGTTTTTCCAACAGTTCGTTATTCGGCGCAACCACAATCACCGGCATCTCTTCGTCTATCAAGGCCAGCGGGCCGTGCTTTAGTTCACCAGAGGCGTAAGCTTCAGCGTGAATATAAGAAATTTCTTTCAGTTTCAGCGCCCCTTCCATCGCAATAGGGTACTGGTCGCCCCGGCCTAAAAACAGGCTGTGGTTTTTATCTGCAAATTCTTCAGCTAAATCTTCAATACCATCGCTGATGGTCAGGGTTTCTTCCAGCTTTGCCGGCAGGCTATGCAGCGCCTGAACGATTTGCTTGCTGTCGGTCTCGCTTAACCCATTATGTTTACCTATTGCCAGGGTCAGCATCAAAAACGCGGTAAGCTGGGTAGTAAACGCCTTGGTTGAGGCCACGCCAATTTCCGCGCCGGCTTTGGTCATAAACGCCAGGTCCGACTCACGCACCAGCGACGAGCCAGGTACGTTACAAATAGTCAGGCTCGACATATAACCTAGTTCTTTAGCTAACCGTAGGGCCGCCAAAGTATCCGCCGTTTCACCAGACTGAGAAATAGTGACCAGCAGACTATTTTCATGCACCACTGATTTGCGGTAGCGGAACTCAGAGGCGATTTCCACACCACACGATACATTGGCATATTGCTCTAACCAGTAACGGGCGGTCATACCCGCATGGTAGCTGGTACCACAGGCGATAATCTGTACATGCTTGACGTTTGCCAGTACGTTTTCTGCACCTTCACCAAAGATATCCGGGGCCAGGCCATGCTCTTCCAAACGTCCTTTTAGTGCATTACGCACCACGGTAGGCTGTTCATGGATTTCTTTGAGCATATAGTGGCGGTAACCGGCTTTGTCACCCGCATCGTGTTCGATATTCGACTCGACGATTTCACGCTCTACTGGCTGTCCTGCTTGATCAAAAATATTGACTTCGCGACGCGTGATTTCGGCCACATCACCTTCTTCTAAAAAGATAAAACGACGGGTGACTGGTAATAAGGCCATCTGATCAGAAGCAATAAAGTTTTCGCCCAAGCCCAGACCAATAACCAGCGGGCTGCCTGAACGGGCCACCACTACTTTGGCTGGATCTTGTTTATCCATGATGACCGTACCGTAAGCACCATGAAACTGCTTCACTGAATTTTGTACTGCTTTTAATAGCGGATGACCCGCTTTAAGCTCTTCATTCACAGTATGGGCAATCGTTTCGGTATCAGTGTCACTGGTAAAGGTATAGCCTTTAGCCCGCAACTGGTCGCGCAAATCCAGGTAGTTCTCAATAATACCGTTGTGCACCACCGCTACCCGTTCAGCTGAAAAGTGCGGGTGGGCATTAGCCTCGGTAACACCACCATGAGTGGCCCAGCGTGTATGTGCAATACCCGTGGTACCCAGCGCATTATCACTGGTTACCGCGTCCACCAACTCCTGTACCTTACCGGTACGGCGGATGCGGTTTAACGTGCCATCGTCTTGCAATAACGCAACACCGGCAGAATCATAGCCCCGGTATTCCAGACGCTTTAACCCTTCCAGCAAAATTTCGACTACGTTACGCTCGGCAACCGCCCCTACTATTCCACACATACATCACTCTCCGTTTGGCGTGGCTATCATTACTTTCACGCCTTGTTCTGATATTGCCTGTTTTACCGACGGTGCGATTTCGCTGTCGGTAATAAGGTAAGTTATAGACTGCCAGGGCAATTCCAGGTTAGGCATGCGGTGGTCAAATTTACTCGACTCCGCTACCACGGCTACCTCACGGGCAGCTTTTGCCATTGTTTCTGTCAGTCCGGTTAATTCATTAAAGGTGGTGGTTCCCCGTGCCACATCTATGCCCGACGCGCCTATAAAAGCATAGTCAAAACTGTAGGCATGGGTGACTTTTTCTGCCATGTGCCCCTGAAATGACTGCGATTGCGGATCCCAGGTACCGCCCGTCATCAATACCGTAGGCTCATTGTCCTGTTGGGTTAGATAATTAGCGACATTGAGCGAGTTGGTCATCACTACCAGCCGGGAAAAGTCGATTAAATGGGGTAGAATCGAAGCGGTGGTACTGCCACTGTCTATAATGATGCGGGCATTATTATGTAACAGGCTGGCCGCGCAATGGCCTATTGCCGCCTTTTGGCGAGACAAGCTGGTACGCGTCGTTTTCGGCGGCGGTTCGGCAGCCGGCAACGGGGCTGCGCCGCCAAATTGACGAACCAGCAAACCCTGCTCGGCTAAAAGGGTCAAATCCTTACGAATCGTCACTTCGGAGGTTGAAAATTGGGCCGCCAGGTCATCCACCTGTACATGCCCATGTTCATTTACCCAGTCAGCAATGGCCTGGCGACGCTGCTGCGTATTGCGCTTTTGCATTTCGAAACTTAATATTACACCGTGAAACGCATTTAACACGCATTTGTTACGTTTTGCAAATTAAACTTACTGCTATTGGCTAGTCTTTGATGCGCACAGGCGCGTCGTTAAGCGCACTTTCGAAGGCCCACTCGATTAGCCGGATAACGGGGACAACACTGGTAGCTGAAGCGGGTGAAGGCGCGCCTTCACCAATACTTGCTGCTAACTGGCGATAAAACCCAATATAGTCACCGGCGAGGGTGGGAATAACTTCACCGTCAGTTTCAAAACAAAACTTACCGAAAGATTCATCTGATTCAACACCAAACTGCGTATCGGTAATTGCCATGCCATTTTTAAGCTGTTGCTCCTGCGGATCCAAGCCATACTTACGGAAGCTGCCGGCCGGCCCCTGCACATCAAAACGCAATGTTTCGCCACCTTGGTAGGGCGAGCTTCCTACCTGTACCAGGGTATCCGGGTAATGCAAATTCACTTCAAAAAAGTCATCGCTTTGGCCGTTGTCGCGTAAGGTTTTGATGGTAGCGCTTACGGCCTCAGGTAGACCAAACAATTGTACGCACTGGTCTAACAGATGGGGCCCCAGGTCCCAGAATATACCCGCCCCCGGGCCGGCATTTTCACGCCAGCGATTTTTCGGCACCGGGCGAAACCGGTCGAACCGGCTTACCATCCGCTTTATACCGCCAAACCGGTCTTGTGCTACCAGCGCCTTTAATGTCAGAAAATCGCCGTCGTACCGCCGGTTATGGTACACATGCAAGGTTTTATTGCGGCTTGTAGCCAAACCACATAACGCTTCGGCATCTGCCGCGGATAGGGTGAAAGGCTTTTCCACCAAGACATGGCTGTCAGATTCAAGACATTGTGCAGCTTGCGCATAGTGCAAGTGATTAGGGGTGGTAATAACACACAGCTGTGGGGCGGCATGTTCTAATGCTTCTTCCAATGTGGCATAAACCGCAACATCAGGCAGTACCTTATGCACCTCGTCTGGCCGAGACGACACCACACCACACAAGGAGTAGTCGTCTAAACCAGTAATGAAGGGCAGGTGAAATGTCTGGGCTGAAAAGCCAAAACCAACTAGCAGGGTAGATATCATAATGGGCCTTGTGGCTGTTTGGGCGCTGTTCGTCAGGGGGCTTATTTGACGCCTCCTGGCTATTGAGCCCGTGGATAAAAGAATACCGTTAGGTGCACCGCTGCTGGGCTGAGTAAAGGGCATATGGTAGCCCTTTATCCGGCGTTCTGCGCTGACGAATTATCCCCTACAAGGCAGGAAAAAACGCAGATGCGTGTACCCTAAAACTGGCCAGAATAGGCCCGTCTACGCATAGCGGCGGGCGCGTTCCAGGCCTTAATATCGCCTAGCTTTTCTTTTTAGGGCGTGGCCAGTTAGCAATATTTCGCTGCTTACCGCGGGCAATAGCCAAGGCCCCGTCTTCCACATTGGCAGTGATAACTGACCCGGCACCCACCGTGGCATTGTCAGCAATTGAGACCGGCGCCACCAACGCAGAGTTACTGCCAATAAACGCATTTTTACCAATCTGGGTGGTAGATTTATTCACGCCGTCATAATTACAAGTGATGGTACCGGCCCCAATATTAGCGCCTTCTCCAACCTCGGCATCGCCAAGATAAGTCAGATGGTTGGCTTTTGCACCTTCGCCCAATACCGCTTTTTTCATTTCAACAAAATTACCTACTTTAGCGGCTTTGTGCATGATTGCGCCTGGCCGTAAGCGGGCATATGGCCCTACTGTACAGGCCTCACCTACTTGCGCTTGATCAAGCATACTGTTGGCTTCAATCACTGCGTAGTCTGCCACGGTACAGTCTTTTAATACACAGTTAGGTCCAATGACCACGTTGTCACCTAGCGTAACCTCGCCTTCAAACACGCAGTTCACATCAATAAATACGTCACTGCCGGTAGTAACACTGCCACGCACATCAATACGAGCCGGGTCGGCCAGCGTGGCACCACCATGCATGAGCGTTTCAGCATTCCAGCGCTGTAAAGCCCGTTCCAGCTTGGCCAGATGCACCCGGTTGTTCACACCTTCGGTTTCCACTACCTCGTCGGGCTGTGCAGCCTGTATCACCTTGCCCTGAGCAGCCGCCATTGCGATAACATCGGTCAGATAATATTCGCCTTGCGCGTTGTCGTTACTCAAGGCTTTAAGCCACCGTTTTAAATCAGCCCCGTTCATCATCATCATGCCGGTATTAATTTCGTTAATAGCCCGCTGTTCGTCGGTCGCATCTTTGTGCTCTACAATAGCGGTAATATTGCCGTCTGCCGAGCGTACTATACGTCCCATCCCCGTGGGGTCAGGTAATTCAACAGTCAATAACGCCAGGTCGCACTGTTGTTTCACGCTCACCAATCGTTCCAGCGTTTGCTGGCGAATAAGCGGCGCGTCACCCACCAAAATCAGTACATCTTCATCATCTTTTACATGGTCGGCGGCTTGTTGCACAGCGTGGCCGGTGCCCAGCTGCTCTGCTTGCAAACACCAGTTCAGGTTATTCCCCGAAACGTGCTGCTTGAGTAAATCGCCGCCGTGGCCGTACACCAGGTGGACTGCGCTGGCCTGCATTTGCTCTACGGTGTTAATGATACGCTGCACCATTGCTACCCCTCCTACTTTATGCAGTACTTTGGGTAACGCTGATTTCATCCGGGTACCTTTACCCGCTGCCAGAACAACAACCGAAAACGCCATGCAAATTCCTTAAATTCTGTTATTAGCATAAAAATAATATTAGGCTTAGTGTAACCAAGGCGTAGGCCATAGTCAGCGATTGAATACGCTAAAACCCAGATTTTGTTTAATCGGTTTGCTCTCTAGGCGTTCAATGTGTGAACAGTTATACTTAACTTCTAATATTTATAAATATCTATAACTTGCAAAGGAGTTTGCATTTTCGTGACCGCGTTCAGAACACTACATCGCAGCATACTGTTATTATTTTTGGTGGTGGTCATCGCCATCGTAACACTGGTGCACTTTAGTGTGTCGAAGATAGTCGCGGAACAAAGCCGGGCCCAGCAACAGTCTATGTCGCCGGCCATCGCATTGATTGTAGAGGAGCTATTAAAGCCGTTACATATTTCTGAAGCGTTGGGCCGTTCGCAGGAACTG
Source organism: Alteromonas indica (assembly GCA_003056425.1). Taxonomy (GTDB): domain Bacteria; phylum Pseudomonadota; class Gammaproteobacteria; order Enterobacterales; family Alteromonadaceae; genus Alteromonas; species Alteromonas indica. Next base: position 194,036 of record PYVY01000010.1, on the reverse strand, counting down.
GTTACTTTGCTTGAACAGCCTAAACCAGACAGTGAAGATGTTTTTGCCATGCTCGAACGTCTGGAGCAGCAATTCAACCTGGTGTTTTTTGTGGCCAGTGAGAAAGATCGTATGCAATACATGTCTGATGGCACCGTTATACCGCTCATTGAAGGGCAGGTAAGCTGGTACTTCAAGTACCGCGATCAGCCAGAAAATGCTGTGGCCGACATTGGCAAGTGGGAAGATACGCATTTTTATATCGATATTAAAATTTTCGACGATGAAGGCGAGTTTCTGGGTTTTTTTGGCGTGGGTAAAAGCCTGAAAAGTTTCCTGCAAATATTTAATACCTACAAGCAGCAATACGGTTACGACTTTATTTTTGTTGATGATAAAAGCGATATCATGCTCTCGTCCGAAGCCACCTTGATGGCGGAGTATTCCGATTTCACCAACTTATCCGAGCTGCCCTGGTACGCCAGTTTGCCTGAAGATGTGAAAGCCGAACGCGCCCTGAATAACCGATTGATTACGATTGATCAACAGGAATACCTGATTGCCGAGGTTAGCCTGAATCAATTCGACTGGACGGTATTTTTGCTAAGCCCGCTGGATAAACGGCAAACCGATATTTCGCAGGGATTTATTGTAAGCGTGGTAACCCTGTTAGTGGTGGTATTTTCGTTGTTTATGATGATTAACCATTTACTGGCCTATTTTCGACGGGATATTCACCGGGATATTGTTATACCACCTGCCCCACGCTTACCTGACCGTGCGCAAGTCGAAGACAACTACAATAACGTGCTTAAAGCCTACCATTCATTGAGCGTGGTGTTGGTTGATATTGACAACTTTGCGGTGATTAATGATACCTACGGCCGGGCCACCGGTGATGAAGTACATCAGCATATTGTAACCTATTTACAAAAGGCGCTACGTAACAAGGATGTGTTGGGACGTTGGAGTAGCGAAGAATTTATTATATTGCTACCAGAAACCGGCCCCCATGAGGCCCAGCAAATTGCTGAAGCACTGCGTAAAGGTATGCAGGACTTACCGCCCATTGATAAAGCCCTGCAATTGAAGCTGACCGCTACTTTTGGGCTTTCGTATACCGCTACCAGCCGGCCTATGCACGAGGTAACCAGTTATGCTGAAGATGCGCTTTACCAGGCCCGCCGCGACGGCTGCAACCTGGTAAGAATGCAACTAATCAACTAAGCCTACTTGGCCGGAGCAAAGCCCCGCCTGGCAAACAGGCGGGTTACCCCGGTGGTCATTGCGACCCCCACTAAAATACAGGCTCCGCCAGCAAGCGCTTGTGCTGACAGGCTTTCATTTAACAGCACCAAGCCCCACAAAATACCAAATAGTGGCACCAGATAAGCCACCGTGATGGCTTTAGAGGGACCAACACTGGCAATAAGATGAAAATACAACAGGTACGCAATACCAGTACCCGCTACAGCTAACGCCACCGCATTGAGCCAGGCGTGTGTCGATGGGTTTTCCGCCGGCCAGGTTGCCAGAGCCAGCGGTAATAACATTACCGAGGCCATAGCCTGGCTGCCCGCCGCCACCGCCAGCGGTTTAACGCCTTGTAAATAACGCTTCATCATGCAAGCGGCCAAACCATAACAGGCCGTGGCTCCGCAGGCGGCTAGAATGGGGGCCAGGGTTAATTGTCCACCGTGCAGCTTCTGTTCACTGATTACCGCCACCCCAGCAAAGCCAAGCAGTAACCCCAAAATTGCGACCTTAGATAGCTTTTCCTGCAACCAGATAAACGCAATCAGGGCCCCAAACATTGGCGCGGTAGCATTCAAAATAGCATTGACGCCCGCCTCTAAATGCAAACTGGAAAAATTAAATAGCGCAAAAGGTATGGCAGTGTTGATCGCCCCGATAGCAAAAATTGGCCAGAAAAACCGCCGCACATCGGCCAGTTGCCTGCGTAAAAGAAGTACCGGTAATAACACCAGCGTGGCCAGCACGGTGCGAACTTCCACCAGCGCAAAAATACCAAACTCGGGCGCAGCGACCCGCATAAACATAAACGACCCGCCCCAGATAGCGGCCAGCAATAGTAGCGCCAGAATTTCACGTAGCGGCATGCTTGCCTGCTCCTTCCATATTAAGTAAATACTGTTTGCGGGCTAACCCGCCCGCGTACCCGGTAAGCGTACCGTTACTGCCTATAATACGATGACACGGCACCACAATAGCAAGTGGGTTGCGCCCATTGGCCATCCCCACTGCACGCACCGCTTTAGGGTTATCGATGCGCCGGGCGATATCAGCGTAACTGGCGGTCTGGCCAAACTCAATGTCGTTAAGCGCCTGCCACACCCGTGTTTGAAATACCGTCCCCACTGCGGCCAGAGGCAAGCTGAAGCAGGTTCGGCTTCCACTGAAATATTGCTCCAGTTGGCTAATAGCCTGCTGAGTTAGCGCATTAGCCTGGGTGGGCTTGACGGTGTCATCAAATACCACCCGAGTAAGGCCGGTATTATTGGCTGTTACCGCCAACTGCCCACAAGGGGTAGACATAGTTTGAATATACATTAGCGTTCCGCTTGCTGGTTTACCGCAATATCCCACAATTGCAGGGTTAAATAAGTACGCCAGGGCGTAGCCTGGGCGGCTTGTATTGGTTGCGCCGCAGCCGCTTTACGTACAATTAAATCGCTCTCCAGATAAATATCACTGTCGCCCGCCCCACGCAATGCCATGTAATCACAGGTCCAGGGCCCAATGCCTTTCAAGGCCAGTAAGTCCGCACGAGTGGGCGGTTCGCTAGCGGTAAACGCCGTGGCCAGTGCACGTAAAGTATGTTGGCGCGAAGCAGGTAAGCGCAGAGCATCGAGGGGCATGGCCACAACCGCTTCGGGGCTGGGGAATACCGGCCCGTATTGATTTTCGGTATGGGTTTTGGCCACCAGTTGATTGGCATAATTGGTGGCTGCTTTGACTGAAATTTGCTGGCCCAGTACAGCCCGACATCCGGCTTCAAAATATGACCAGGTGCCTGGTAACCGAAGCCCTTCAACCAACTGGTGAGGAGCAATTCCCGCAGCTTGCAGGGCCTGACTAATAAGTAATGGATCAGCATGAGTATCCAAAACCCTGGCGAGATTTTCCATGACTGGCTGAATACTGGTCAGGTCGGTCAGTCTTAACGCCACATCAAAACCACACTTCTTTTGATTGAACGTGGCAATGAGATGACCCGGGCTTTGTCCCCAGTTAAATGCCAGTGCATAACTGGTGTCGCTCACTTGCTCTACCAAGGTCAGCGCGTGCCCGGCTAGAAAATCACGCACCTGGGGCCAGTTGTACGGTGCTCGACAGGCCAGAAAAAGCTGAATGGTAGCAGGATCATGGCTCACTTTTTTGTTGCTCCTTAAGGCACTGGGCGTAAGTTGCCAGTGCTGTTGCATTAAACATTGTAAACGGCGGGATGAGTTAAAACCGCATGCTATCGCGACCTCAGCCACAGACAACCCTGACTGCTGAAGCAATCGTTTGGCAAACAGTAACTGATGAAAAATTTGTAATTGTTTGGGCGCTAACCCCAGATAGCGGGAAGTTAGCTGGCACAAATACCGCTGCGACACCCCTAAGCGACGCGCAATGTGCGCCACCGGCATAGCGGGTAGCTCAGCCAGTAATTTTTCTGCTCTGCCTACTGTGCTACCTACGCCTTTCCAGGCGGCAGACTGCGGCGCGCTATCGGGTCTACAACGTAAACAGGGTCGATAACCAGCCGCCAGCGCTTCTATGGCACGTTGATAATAAATAACATTTTTTTCAGCAGGCAACCGCGCCGGGCATACTGGCCGACAAAAAATACCGGTGCTGGTGACCCCCACAAAAAATACTCCATCAAACCTGGGGTCGCGGCTCAGCCGGGCCTGGCGGTAAAATGCCTGGGTTTGGGGGCCATGTGAACGGTTGTGATTACTGGTCATTACCTCTACCTCGGGATCATCTGCTACACAGTGTAAACCACTTCGGATACCTAGAAGCGATGAAATCGGAAGTAACCTTTAAAAACCCTTTGGTTGATTCTATGGCCCCCCATACGCATAATACGGCGCACTACTAGCATTACGCTGGCATATGTCCACGTATCGATAACTGTTTCGGAGCCCTTTTGCTGAAATTGCGTCACTGCCGATGTTTCTGGTTGACCCTGATGGTATTGCTTTGGCTAACAATAGGAGGGGCCGCTCAGGCAAAAACTCAACAATGGGTTGAAGACTACGCCCGCTACGTGAAAGGTCAGGCGTACAAATATGATATTCCAGGCTATGCCTTTGTATACTATCAGCAAGGCGAAACGCCAAAGGTGTATGTGTATGGCCGCACCTACAGCAATGGTAATCTGATTAACCAGGATACGGTTTTCAGATTAGCCTCGGTATCTAAGTCTTTCACCGCTTTGTTACTGGCTAAATTGGTCCAAAGCGATGTTATGCGCTGGGATATGAACATCAGCGAACTGGCTCCCCAAATTCCGTTTGAAGGGGTGGGCATGGATCAGTTGGAATTACAACATATCAGCGGCCAGTCCAGCGGTTTTATGCCCAATGCCTACGATAATCTTATCGAAGCAGACTACCCATTAGATAAAGTGCTTGCCCAGTTGGCGAAGCTGGAGCCTATTTGTGCCCCTGGCCAGTGTTATACCTATCAAAACGCACTGTTTGGGGCTATTGAGCACTACTTAATAGATCAAAACACATCCTATCATCGGCAAATTCAGGAACAACTGTTTACCCCACTGGGCATGAAAACCGCCAGCGCCGGCAAAGGGGCCTTGATGGCGTCTGACAGCTGGGCCCGGCCGCATATTGCCATCGCCCGGAATAAATGGCGCAAAGGTGTGGTGGAAAGCAATTATTACCGGTTTACCCCCGCGGCAGGGGTGAACGCCAGTATTACCGACATGACCATATACTTACAGGCATTATTAGGCGAATTTCCCACGGTAGTGCCCCCAGAGCTGGTTAGCCAGATAACCGAACCACGGGTTAAAACTACCCGGGAAGTATATCGTCGTGGCTGGCGTGGATTACTAAAAGATGCCCATTATGGGTTAGGTTGGCGGGTGTACGATTTTAATGGGCACCGCTTGAACTACCACGGTGGTTGGGTGAAAGGGTACCGGGCCGATGTGTCTTTTGATCCAGTCACAAAAGCGGGTTATGTCATGCTGATGAATGCCGAGTCGAATATGATTAATTCGACTACGGCAGAGTTCTGGAAACGCTATTACGAACAGGCTGACGGCCACTAACCGCCAGCCTGAGGTCGTTACCCGCCGGTTTTCAGGTAGGTATAGCCGCTTAAACAGTCTTCATAGAAATCTGTCCAGCGTACACCTTCACGGGGCATAATGTTGCCAGCAGAAACCTGCTTATCAATCAGCTTTTTCACATCATAGGCCATAGCCCGGGGATTATATTGCATAATATGCAGTACATCCTGTACCGATGAACCTTTCACTACTTCTTCAATGTAGAAGTCTTCCGGGTCGTCGTCATGACTGTAAATATGTACCTCGTTTAAGCGTCCGAACAGATTGTGCATGTCGCCCATTACATCCTGATACGCTCCGGTCAAAAACAGCCCTACATGATAGTGCTCATCTTTTTTCAACGGATGCATCGGCAGGATATCGGTAATTTCCCGGCCCACTGCAAACTGATCAATCTTGCCGTCACTATCACAGGTAATATCTACCAGCGTACAGTTCACCGAGGGTTTTTCGTTCATCCGGGTTAGCGGTACCACGGGTAACAACTGATCGATAGCCCAGGTATCGGCCGCCGACTGGAATACCGAAAAATTACACAGATACTGTGACGACAAGCTGTAGTCCAGTTCCTGTAGCTCCTCGGGAAAATAATCCTGAGTGTCACACCATTGTTTCAGGCGGACCATAATTCGCCAGTAAATGGTTTCTATTTTGGCCAGTTCTTCTAAGTTTAGTACCCGAAGTTTAAAGGCATCCAACGCCTGCTCTTTGTATTGTGAGGCGTCGTTGTATACTTCCTGCATGCTGGTTTGCTCGTCGAAATAGTCTTCCAACTCGCGGATGTTTTTCACAAACACATGCTCATTTTCTTTGGCGGAGGTATCGATTTCTGCACTATTTGAGCGAATTTCGCCCACAATTTCTGTCACTACGCAGCTATGATGAGCGGTAATCGCCCGACCACTTTCACTCACCAGGTTAGGATGCGGAACCTTTTCCAGATCGCACACCTCTTTCATGCCATACACAACATCTGCCACGTATTCCTGCATGTTGTAATTGCGCGAAGACTCGTTGGTAGAGGCACTGCCATCGTAATCGATGCCTAAGCCACCGCCCACATCAACATAATCCAGGGCAAAGCCCATTTTATGTAGATCAGCGTAAATTCGCGCGCCTTCGCTGATCGCCTCTTTCACCGCCCGAATGTCGGTAAGCTGGCTACCAATATGAAAGTGCAACAACTTCAGGCAGTGGCCCATATTGTTTTCTTCCAGATAACGCGCTGTTTTGATAATTTCAGCAATAGTCAGCCCAAACTTTGCGCGTTCGCCCCCTGAACCTTCCCACTTCCCGCGGCCTTTCACGGTCATTTTAGCGCGTACGCCAATAATCGGGTCAACGTTAAGTTCTTTCGCTACCTTCACCAATAGCAATAGTTCGGTGTATTTTTCCACCACCACTACCATTTTACGGCCAAGCTTACGCCCTAACAGCGCCAAACGCATAAACTCATCGTCTTTGTAGCCGTTTAAAATGGTCAGGGAATTTTCATTGGTATTTAATGCCAAGGCGGTGATGAGCTCCGCCTTCGAGCCAGCTTCCAAACCATAGTTGAAGGGTTCGCCTGCATCGACAATCTCTTCTACCACCTCACGCATCTGGTTAACTTTAATGGGGTAAACCCCCTGATACTGGCCGTTGAATTCAGCTTCTTCAATGGTGTCACGGAAAATGGTATTTAAGCTGGCAACTTGCGAACGCAGCACATCATGAAAACGCACCACTACCGGGAACTGCACACCCTCTTCGCGGATTTCATTAATCAGGGCCTGAAAATCAATGCGGATACTTTTGTCGGAAGGCACGGGCGTAACATGAACATTGCCATTTTCGCCTATTTCAAAATACCCTCCTCCCCAACGCGATACGCCATATAGCTTTTCAGCTTCTTCGATGCTCCACTCAGACAAGGCTGCCACTCCAGTAGTTAAGGCCGGCTGCAGGCATACAGCCCGGGCCATAGATAAACAATTTGCGCGTATTATAGCGATGCACAATGACTTCGCTATGACTTTATCGTATCAGGACCAATTCCTTTACAGGTAGTGGTAGATAGTAGTGTTCAGCTTACCTAGCAAGGGGGCTAATTTAAACCGCATGGCACAAAATTAATCTTGTAAAAAGCAGTATTGGGCGGCTTTGGGGAAAATTGAAAGTTGATTTCTTCCCCTAAAGTGCGCAAGGCTAGGCGGCATAATTCAATAATAACGGACTTCACTATGTTACTACGTACTTTCACTACCTTGGCGCTTTTGTTAAGCGCACAGGTGCAGGCCGACCCTGCGGTGGGGCAAGATGTCAACCTTGACCAATACCGTGAAGATGTTAAAACCCTGGCCAGCGATGCGTTTGAAGGCCGGGCTCCGCTAGGGGCTGGCGAAGATAAGACCATCGCTTACTTAACCAAACGGTTTAAATCCATGGGTTTGCAGCCTGCTTTCGGTGACAGTTACGTACAGCCTGTACCCCTGGCTCAGATTACGGCCGACCAGTCGATGACCCTAAAGATAGGGAAACTGTCTTTTGCCAACGGCAGTGAGTTTACTGCCCGGACCCAGCAAATAGCTAAAACCGTCGCATTACAAAACGATGAGGTCGTGTTTGCCGGCTACGGTATTAACGCCCCCGAGTACGATTGGAATGATTATGCCAATATCGATGTCACCGGCAAAACCGTTATTGTACTGGTAAATGATCCCGGCTTTGCAGCGAAAGACAACACCCTGTTTAATGGCAATGCCATGACCTATTATGGCCGCTGGACCTATAAGTATGAAGAAGCCGCCAGACAAGGCGCGAAAGCGGTTTTTATTGTCCATGAAACCATGCCGGCAGGTTATGGTTGGGGGGTTATTCAAAACTCCAACACAAATACAAAATTTACGCTTATTGACCAACATAACAACCAGGACCAGATAGGGGTGATGGGTTGGCTTCATTTACGAGCTGCCGAGCAGATATTCGCTGCCGCCGGTATGGATTATCGCAAGGCGAAAAAAGCAGCAGCCGAGCCGGGCTTCAAAGCCATACCGCTAAACCAGCCTGTCAATCTGACACTCCGCAATACTATTGAGAAGAAAACCTCGCGCAATGTGGCTGCTCTGCTACCGGGCAGTGAAGCACCCGACGAATGGGTAGTACTGCATGCACACTGGGACCATTTAGGGAAAGCGCTGGAAAACGGTAAAGAAGTGGTATTAAACGGGGCCGTAGATAATGCTTCGGGGGTAGCTGGAGTGCTCGCCCTTGCCCAGCAGTTTGCTAACCAACAGCAACAAACACCGTTACGCCGAACCACTGTGTTCAGTGCGTTTACTGCTGAAGAAACCGGCTTGCTGGGCGCCAAGCATTTTGCCCAAAACCCGCCAGTGCCTGCCGACCAACTAGTGGCTTTTTTAAACATTGATGGCATGAACGTCAACGATGCCGTGGACTACACCCTGCAATACGGCGAGGGGCTGAGCACACTTGAAGACACCGTTGCCAGCATTGCTAAAGCACAAGGGCGTTCAGTCAAACAAGATCCGCGTCCACAGAATGGGTTGTTTTTCCGCTCTGACCATTTTGCCCTCGCCAGAGAGGGGGTACCGGCTTATCTGTTTATGAGCCTGGGCGACACCGACCCTGATTTTATCGTCAACCGCTATCATAAAAGTGGCGATGACTATTTTGCGTCCTGGTCATTGGGCGGCGTAAAACAGGATTTGGCGTTGATTGGCGAGCTAATGCAGACATTGGCGGGGCAAGAGCAATGGCCGCAATGGACCAGCCAGTCTGAGTTTAAACAAAAACGCGCGAATCAGAAAACACCGGCTGGGCACTAGTTTTTTAGCTCGGTAACCCTACCCAAACGCCGGCGTTCTGCCGGCGTTTTTTTATTTCTGTCAGCAGGCTTTTTACTTATTTCCCAAGGCAATTTTAAACCAACCGCCCGATCCTGCGTATGAGCTACAACACCACCTGTGAAAGCCCCTCACCACATTGCGCTTTTACAGACACACCTAAACGTAGGGCAGTCTTTAGGTGTAAAACCGTGCAACCTAAGTATTTGATGCTGCCCGCGCCTTTTCGCATAACGCTGGCCAGTATCTGCAACCCCTAAAAGGAAACAGGCATGTCCAGTATCACAATTAATGGCCAGACTCATGGCCTTCCGCAAGACCCGCGGACCACCTTACTCGATTTTATGCACCAGCACTTACAGCTGTTTGGCGCGAAAAAAGGCTGTGACCACGGCCAGTGCGGCGCATGTACCGTACTGGTGGACGGCGAACGCATGAATGCCTGCTTGCTGCTGACCTTCCAACTGGCGGGAAAATCCATTGTGACCATTGAAGGATTAGCCAGCGACGACGAATTACATCCTCTGCAACAAGCCTTTATCGACAACGACGCCTTTCAGTGTGGCTTTTGCACCAGCGGCCAGATTTGCTCTGGGGTAGCGCTTAAAAGCGAGTTAGAAAAAAACCGCCCCAGCACCCTGTGGTTTGACCCTGATTACACAAAAACAGAAGACGTTAAAGAACGCTTAAGTGGCAATTTGTGTCGCTGCGGTGCATACCCCCACATCATCGATGCCGTCAGCATCTGTACCGATGAACAGGAGGCATAATGAAACCTTTCTCAGTATTTTCATTACAGGATAAACAAGACCTCAGCAAAGTAGCCAGTTTTGAGCATTCACGGTTTTTGGCCGGCGGCACCAATCTGGTGGACTTGATGAAACATCAAATAGAAGAGCCTGATCAGATTGTGGACTTATCCGGTTGGCAGGAAGCCCATCAAATCAGTGAATCGGACCACAAAGTCACCATAGGGGCGTTGGTAACGAATACCGAATTAGCCGACTTTGCCTACCGGCAGCCGACGTTGTCGCTGCTTTCTCAAGCATTGCTGGCGGGCGCTACCGTGCAGCTGCGTAATCGTGCTACCACGGGCGGTAACTTATTGCAGCGAACCCGGTGCTACTACTTTTACGACACCACAAAAGCCTGCAACAAACGCGAGCCGGGTTCGGGCTGTGCCGCACTGGATGGCTTTAACCGGATTCACGCTGTGCTGGGTACCTCAGAGCACTGCATTGCGTCGCATCCTTCGGATATGGCCACCGCTATGACCGCACTGGATGCCACTGTGCATACCATGAACGCTGCTGGCGAGGTGCGCCATATTCCGGTTCGGGAGCTATACACATTACCTGGCGATACGCCACATATTGAAACCCAGTTGGGTGCCGATGAGTTGATTACGGCGGTGAGTATCAATAAAACCGCGCGGGGCACGCAGATTTACCAGAAAGTCCGCGACCGTTCATCTTATGCCTTTGCGCTGGTTTCAGTAGCGTGTGCCATGCACGTAAAAGACGGCATTATCGAAAATATCAATCTGGCTTTTGGCGGAGTGGGCAGCCGCCCCTGGCATGCTAAATCTGCCGAAGATTATTTACGCGGTAAAAGTGCCACAGAGGCATTGTTTAGTCAGGCAGCAGATGTAGAGCTAAGCGCAGCGAAAGGCTCTGGCGGGAATGACTTTAAAATACCGATGTTAAAGCGCACCTTAGTTCATGTGCTGGGCCAAGCCGCTAGTCATCAACAACAACATCCAGATCATGAAGGAGCTATCCATGTCCGCTAAGACCTATTCTGATAGCTACAATATTGGTGACCCGGCAAATCGGGTAGACGGCCATTTAAAAGTACAGGGGAAAGCCCGGTATGCGGGGGAAAACCTGTTTGATGCCCCCACGTTGGTAGGCTGGATTTTAGGGGCAAAAGTTGCCAGTGGTACCCTAACCCAAATAGATACCAGCAAAGCGCAAGCTCAGGAAGGGGTGCAAGCGGTAATAACTTACCAGAACTCGCCCGACCAGACCCCTTTTGGCCAGCCCGAAGATATGGGCCGTTTTGGTCAAAGTCGAGCCATGCTCAATGATACACGTATCCGTTATGCCGGGTTCCCGATAGCCTTGGTGGTAGCCGATACACTAGAGCAAGCCCGTTATGCGGCCCGCTTAATTGACTATACTATCGAACCAGGGCCCATCAGCTTACTGCGGGCCCCGGAAGAAGCCGATGTGGTGCCCGAAGATATTGATGGCGGTTATGAAGCAGATGCCGGAACCGGTGATATCGATAGCGCATTGGCGAACGGTACCCGACTGGACGTACACTATACCACCCCAAATCAAGTATCAGCCGCAATGGAGCCGCATACCAGCATAGCCTACTATGATGGCGATACGTTGACTGTTCACTCCAGTGTGCAGGTGCTGGCCAGCGCGGTGGACTGTTTGTCTTCTACGTTTAATCTGCCGGCTGAAAAAATTCGCGTAAAAAGCCCCTACGTGGGTGGCGGGTTTGGCTCCAAGTTAGGGCTTCACAATGATGCAATACTGGCATGTATAGGCAGTCTACTATTGCAACGGCCGGTTAAAGTAGCGATGTCGCGTCGTCAGGTGTTTCACAATGCGCCCCACCGCGGAATGAGCCATCAACAGATGGCTCTCAGCGCATCAGATGACGGCGCCATACACGGGGTGCAACACCATAGCTCCATGCCTATGGCCAAAGATTATGCCTTTGCCGAAGGGACCGGGGTTGCCGCCCGCATTAATTATAAAGCCAACGCCATCGACAGTCAGCATCGGGTTAAGGTGGTGGACTCCCCCATGATTGATTCGGTGCGGGCGCCGGGTGATGCAATTGGCTCATTGGCTTTTGAATCGGCGGTGGATGAGCTATGTCGGGCTATCAATATGGATCCGGTAACCTTCCGGCGCAATAACATCGCTCCGGTGCATCCGCTGACTGGCGCTGACTTTTCCACTAATAACCTGGATCGCTGTTTAGATGAAGGTGCCAAGGCGTTTGGCTGGGAAGATCGCCAGTATCGTCAAAGCGGCACTAAAAAGAATGGCTTTGGTGTGTCGGTGGGGATGCGAATGAATATTATTGTACCCAGCCAGGCCAAGATAACCGTAGACTCCAAAGGGCAATTCACGGTGCATACCGATATGACCGACATCGGCACCGGCACCTATACTATTCTTACCCAAATTGTGGCGCAGCATTTTGGCGTGCCTGCGCACTGTATTACGATAGATCTTGGCGATAGTGATTCTCCCGCCTCATCAGGTTCGGGGGGCTCGTTCGGGGCGTCAAGTTCCGGCACTGCGGTATTAAATGCCTGTGAAGCTCTGGCTGCCCGGTTAAGCGAGTTGGCTGGTCTGGCTCAAGGTAACGAATTGGTGCAGTTTGACGGCGAGCAAGTACGCTTTGGCGAAGGCGATACCCAGCAAACCCATAACCTGTCTGAGCTATTGCGCAACGCCGGCGAACCGGCGCAGGATAGCTTAAGTGCACAGGGAGAAGTGAAACCCGATGAGGATCATGACAAGTATGCCCAATATAGCTGCGCAGCACACTTTGCTGAAGTCAGCGTTGACACCGTTACCGGTGAAGTCAGGGTCATTCGTCAGCACGGCGCCTTTTCGGCCGGGCGGATATTGAATCACAAAACCGCAGGTTCGCAGCTTAAAGGGGGCATGGTGTGGGGAACCAGTTACGCCCTGTTCGAAGATTTACAGCAGGATCCCCGTGATGGCAGCTTTGTTAACTGTGATTTTGCCGAGTATCACTTTGCCGTTAATCGCGATATCGGCGAACTCTCGCTAGACATTATTGAGGAGCCTGACTACAAGGCCTGCAAACTTGGCAGTAAAGGCATTGGAGAGCTGGGTATCACCGGCTCTGGTGCGGCCATCGCCAATGCGGTATTTGATGCTACCGGCGTCAGAGTAAGAGATTTTCCTATCACGCCGGATAAAGTCATGGCTGGGTTGTAAATAATGTCAGGGCGCTAGGTTAAACCGGACCACGGGTAGCAAACGCTACCCGTTTTTTTATGCTGTTTTGCGCTGCGCCGCGCTAGCCAGTTGCTTAGCCAGATAGGCGTCTACCGAGTAGCTGCCCGCCCCCTGCACAGTCAGGGCGGCGCTAGCGGCCAGTAACGCCAGGGCAAATTCATAACCGTTGTTGCTCATGAACAAGCCATTTTCGAGGTGTACCGCCCCTATCGCGACCACCATAGTGAACCCGGTAATAAGTGCTGCCGGTCGGGTTGCCAGGCCCAGAATTAATGCTATTCCCCCCACAAATTCTGCGCTGGCGGCCAGCAAAGCCATTAAAAACCCCGGCGCTAACCCGATGCTAGCCATCCACTGCGCGGTGCCCTCCAAGCCATATCCGCCAAACCAGCCAAATAACTTTTGCGCACCGTGGGCTGCGAAGATTATACCCACCGGAATGCGCAGTAAAAGTTGACCTGAGCCGGTGGTAGCCAGTATTGCCTGACCTTTGCTAATGGTGTTCATAGTATTACCCTTGCTGTGGGCTGAGCCCGTTAATCAATGATGACGATACTTTAACCAACCCCACCGTAAGGATAAATCCTGCTATCATTGTTTAATTAGCAATAGCATGTTGATAATAGATGGATAAATTAGCGCAAATGCAGGCATTTGTTGCGGTAGTGACCGAAACCAGTTTTGTGCGCGCTGCAGCTAAGCTCAACCTATCAGCCCAGTTAGTGAGCAAATATGTTTCTGCGCTTGAAACCGCCCTTGGCGTACGCTTACTCAATCGTACCACCCGCAAGGTTCACCTGACCGAAGCTGGGCGTGGATGTCCAGCTTAACGATCGTAAAGTAGATATTATTGAGGAAGGCTTTGATGTGGCTTTACGTATTGGTAACCTGACCAGCTCATCACTGGTGGCGCGGCGTATCGCTCCCATTCATATGATGGCAGCCGCTGCCCCCGAGTATTTACAAAGGCATGGTACGCCAACTAGCTGGGAAGCCGTTAAACAACATAAAGTAATGTATTATAGCTATGCTACCCATACACCTTACGCCCCTGCTCCCCCACATGCACTGCCAGGCGGCACCATGGTAAGCAATAACGGCGATTTATTAGTGCAGTGCGCTGTGGCGGGCGCCGGTATTGCTATCCAGCCGACGTTTATTATCGGTCAAGCGATTACCAGCGGCAAGCTGGTTCCGGTCATGTGTCATGACCCTCTTCCGGGCATGGCGCTGTACGCGGTATATGCGCATCGCGCGCTGATGGCCAGCAAATTGCGTACATTTATCGACTTTCTAAGCGTGTTTTACGGTGACCCGCCGCCCTGGGATGTGCCCTTGCAGCCTTACCTGTAAACCGTCACTTAACGACCCGTTCGGTAAAGTGTTTTTATCAGATGATAGCCAAAGCGGGTTTTCACCGGGCCGTGTACCTTAAGTAGCTCTTTTTTAAACACCACATCATCGAACGCTTTTACCATTTGACCCCGACGAAACTCGCCCAGGTCGCCACCGCGTTTGGCAGACGGACACATTGAGTGGCGCTTTGCCAGCATCCCAAAGTCTTTGCCTTTCTTAAGTTGTTCCAGAATTTTCAACGCTTCCTGTTCCGTTTGAACCAGAATATGTAGTGCCGTTGCAGTGGCCATAATATGCTCAGTGTAAAGGTTATGTAGCGGATTATAGCGAAGCAGCACCCAAAAAGGCATCAGCGATATACTGATGCCTTGCGCACTGTGCAATAACACTGATTAGTGAATCCAGTACATACCCTTAGATGTACCATACAATATCTCGAGCTTGCCTGAGGTTTGTTCGCGTAGCTGCAGCGATGCCACATTGGCGCTACCAATAAGGACAGGGCCTGACCAAACCAGTTTTCCCTGAGCAGTAAGACTATGCAGCTGAGAGCGGGCATCGTACCAGCCGTCTTCGGTATTGGTAGCAATAATGAACCGCTGTGGGTCGGTAGGGTCAACCGCGATAGCAACTGCATTACGTTCAAGAGCAAATGTTTCCATCTCTGTGGCCTGGTTATCAACTAACCTCATTGTTGTAAGGGATGCCCCATAATCCGACCAGAGACAGGCCACACTGCGCTGATTCGACTGACCATAGAACAAAATCCTGTTACACAGTATATCGGAGACAGAATCCACCACAGTAAAGCGTGCTTCCATTAAAGTAAGTATATGAACTTGTTCGCGCAGAGTAACCAGCACAGTGGTAACCCCATCAATATCAGCTACATCAAAGTCGGCTATAGATTGTGAAAAGCGGTAACTTGTCAGTTGTTCCTGCGTTTGTGTATCAATGACCGTTAATACATCGCCATCGGCGAACATCACGTCAGTGTGGCCGTCATTATTGATATCTTGCAGTTTTATCTGGTTAATATTGGTATCGTAGTCGCCATACACTGTCCACAGGGATGACAAATCACTAAGCGCAAATGCCCCGAGACCATAATCATATGTGCCGGTGGTGGGTAGCAAAATATCATCAATTCCGTCGTTGTCGGTGTCAGTGATGGCACTAAACATACCGCTTTGCCAAAAAGAGCTGAATTTATCATTTACATTAACAGTGCCGTTTTGATTTAGCCTGGCTATGGAAAGCCCGCTATAACCACTGTCAGTAGTGGGTACAATAAATACCCCCTGTTCGTCATCAGCGCCTGTAGTTGCCCATCCTGCGGCCGCAAAAGCGTCTAACTGTACCGGGCTGGTTTCTGGCTTAACAGTAGCCGTGGTACCAACCACATCCGCGGTTACCAGAATATCTCGCCCACTACTGCTAACGCCGCTTCCCCACAGCACCTCAATATGGCCGTCATTGTCGATATCCCCGGCGCTCAGCGACGTTGAACCGTGCTCCTGTAAGTCTAGGCTCCAAAGCTGCGCGAGTGCACTGTTTTCATCAAGGGTAAATGCCTGTACCTCGCCCCACTGGCAGTCACTGATAATAATTTCATCGGTATCATCCTGGTTCAAATTAAATGCCCGCAGGTCGCATATATCTTCTGCATCGCGTGAATCCAACTGGGTTTTTTCAGTAACGGAAAACACATACATCGCTCCCCAGCTATCGGCGCTGATTATTTCATCAATGCCATCGCCGTTAAGATCGCCAGTAGTGACATATTGAGTGCTAAAACCCGTGCCTAACTGCCATTCGTTTTCTGCCGTCACAAGGTCAAACACGCTGCCCGTATTGAGCACCAGTTCAAGGTTTGCATCGGTATCTACATTACCCACATCAAACGTGCTGAATTCATCCACGGTAAAGCTCATAAGTTCAGTGGACGGGTCATCCAAAGCAACCACATTTACGGTTGCGAGCGTAGCGCTGTATGCATCTGGCGCAGCATGATAAATAAGCTCTTCAGTACCATCCCCATCAATGTCAGCCAGTAAGGCTGACCTTAAGAAGTTATCCGTATTGAAAATCTGACGTGCTGGCTGGGCCAGGTCGTCAATACGCCACAGGGCGTGATCGGTCACCACCAGAATTGGCTTTGACCCTGCCTGATTTCTGCCTATTGGTAAAACCTGTTGAATTGTTTCTTGCTGACTCAATACATATGGATAGGCCCATTTCTGTTGGTACTGACCATTGTCCAGCGATAATAAAAATACGCGCTGGTCGTTGTCGGTACTTAACAGTTCGTTCTGTCCGTCCCCGTCTATATCCACAACCCACTGTGAGCGGTTGGCTGCAGGAACCTCAATACCGGAGCGAAAAAGTGGCAATGGCTGGCTGGCATTTACGGTTGCAGTAACTGTTTTTTCGATGGTTTCATTGGGGTTGAGCCGGTTGCTAAATCCGAAGTAGTAGCTTTGCTCAGAAAATAATAAATCCTGCGGTACCTGCCAGGTAACGGTACCGTCCTCGCTCATACTGGCACCTTGGGGTGCGTTCGTCAGCCGAGCCAGATTATCGGCACTTTCAATATCAGGATCGGTCAATACTACAGAAAAGCTCACCGTCTCTCCGGCGGCTATTGATGTCGGCATATCGGTTACCGTTAACTCTGCCGGCATATCTTCCAGCCAGACGTATTGTTGGTCGGATTCATAGCTGTGTGTGGCATCTGAAACCACCATAGAAACAGTGACCTCATCGTGTACCCCGGCGCTATAGGCTGGCAATGTACTGCCGTGCACACCCTCGAGTAAAATGCGGTTGATATACCAGTTGTAGCTGATTTCCAGCTGTGATCGTGGTGTTTCAATATCAAAAAAATAGCCTGGCGAAATGTCGATATCAGTCGAAACGGTATAGTAACTTTCGTTAGTATACGGTTCTCCTGCATAAGGCTGCGATGAAATTTCTGTGAGCGGATTTAAGCTGGCATCTGCGGGGGGTGGGGCAAAAAAGTCTGCGAGGCTAAGGATTTTACCTGCATCCGTTGTACCGTCTTGGTCTGTATCAATAACAAAGGCAGCAGTGTCCTGCTCAAAATTGACGTATGCTTCATTGCCATTGAAGAACAGGGTGGACCCGTTGAAATCGTAGGTGTAAGTTTGCGGTTCATAGGAAAAGTCGATATACCCACGTGACGCAACGCTTAACCGGCCTTGCATGCTTTCCAGGAAGCTTCCTGACTCGGCATCGCCCGTGGTTTCGGCATCCAGCAGATACGTTTCATTGCCTACGCTCAACGCTATATACTGCTGACCTAACGTAGTATAAGGCAGCTCCCAATCGGCGGATTCGTTAAAGGCCATCAACCCACTAAGCGAAACAGCCTGTCCGTCGTGCCATCGCAAATTATCAAAATACATGGTGTACGCACTGGTATTTTGCTGAACATCCAACTTAATAACCAGTGCCGCAACACCTGTCAGAGCACTATCGTTGTAATAACTTTTACAGTTATCGAAGTTGAGCGATAGCGAGGCCTCTCCCGACTCATTTAATTGCCCGCTATAGCTAACGCTGCCACCTTCATCACAATCAAACGTGGCATTAATATTTTCGTCCTGCCGCGCATCGGGACTCAATTCATGGGTTACAATTTCGGGCACCCTCAGGACGTCATCGTCCAACAACATTCGGGTGACTTGCTGAGCCAGAAGAAAGTCCAGTTCGGCTTTTTCCTGGCTGCCGGTATAACTGGCGCTGGCCAGGGAACGGGCAGCCTTATTTAACTCAGAAACCGAATGCGCTGAGGCATTACCGATAATTTGTGAAGCATCTTTGCCGGCTGTCTGGCTACCATTTTGAGTCGATGGACTACTATTGTCGGAACCGCCACCACAGGCCGCCAATACCGTACCGGCCATAACGCCTAACACACCATATCTTGTTAACTTCATTTTCATCCCTGATACTTTTTTACTAAATATTTATCACGGGCGAAGAATACAACACTTTTAAATGAATGGTCGAGTTTTAAACGATGATGAGTATTCCGGTATACAATAAAGCTGTTAAGGTTTATTGCTCGTGTTGCGCTGCTTCCTGCTGGTAATGGGGTGAGCGCGGGCCAAACCGCAGACCGTGTTTGTTTTTTGCCGACAACAACCGGCTGGTGGCCAATGCAGTAATGTCAAAACCGCGGTCCGTGACAGTTTCAAACACCTGACTAACTGCAGCCTGAATTAGCATTCCCAGCAAATTGTTATTTGCGTTCGCCTGGTTTTCTGCCGATGAAGCGGTGGCCTTGCCTTGCCATAGTTGCTGACCGGTGCGCAAATCAATCAGTGAAGCAACAACGGTCACCCGGGTTTCGCTGGAGACCACCACATAGCTGGTGCCATAACGCTCAATTGTCATGTACAACGCCGCATCGGCGCCAAAAATTTCCCGCAGTTTGGGCACCGGCACCTGCTGAATATCTTGCGCCACCGTCAGGCCGTTATTTCTAAAGGTCTGGTTTACCAAGGCTACCGGAAATACATAAAAGCCGGATTCGGCGATGGGCGTGGCGGCCTGGGCCATAACACTATAAGGGGCCATTACTTCCGGGGTATTATTGACCGGAGGCAGGATCAGAATCGAGCCCGGGTCGGCTTGTTTAAACGCGCTGTTGTCATACGTGGGTTGCTGACTGGCACAGGCAGCAAGCACACTACCCATTAGCACTAATAAGAAAGATTTCAGCCAGCTCATAGTGCATCTCCCTGACGGTTGTCGAGTAAAAAGTCGATGTAGTGGGCCGATTCAGGGAACAGGGATTTTTCCTGAATCAGTTCAGCGGTACCGCGATCTGCATTGCCGGTTTCAAAATACAACATACCCAGTTGGGCATGTACGCCTGGTGCAATAGCCTGTTGCCTGGCCGCTGCTTTTTGAATAGTGCTTTCCAGCGCCTGAATCTGTTCCTGCGGGGTCACCTCTGCGCCTTTGAAATAGCTGTATACCGCCTTATTGTAATCGCCGTAATAATACAACGGTGGTGTACTGGTGCATCCTGCAACCATGGCGCATAGCGCCATGGTTATTATTACCTTGTGCATAACAACATCCCTTTATCAGGTAGGCCAGGCGCCTGACTCTATTCCCTTAACCAGCTTATTAACTACTTCACGAATGGCTAAATCCAACACTTTACCGTTTAAGGTGGCATCATAACCGGCGGTACTGCCGAAGCCGACTATCTCACGCTCTGTCAGGCTATACTCTCCGGCCCCAGACATGGAGTACACCACTTCTGCGGTGCTCACATCTACCACATTAAGCGTTACCTTAGCATAAGCGATTTGCGACTTCCCTTTGCCCAGCAAGCCAAATAATTGCCGGTCGCCCACATCCTTACGGCCAAATTCAGTCACATCACCCGTTACCACAAAGCGTGCCCCAGTGACTTGTTGTTCGGTATTCGACCGGCCCGCTTCTTCGCTTAGCAATGTCATGTTGTCGCGATCCAACACCCGGAAGCGGTTGGTTTGTTGCAGGTGGCTCATTAGGGTTGTTTTAGCCTGATTGCCCAGCCGATCCTGCCCGGAAGAAAAAATCCCATTTTGATACCCGGACCGATTAACAAACTCACCCACCACCAGCTTTTGTTTTTCGCCCTGATAATCGGTGTTGTAACTTGCCACCGTAGGCGTTTCGATAGCCTTTGAAGACGTGGTCGCGGTGCAGCCAAAAAGGCTCAGGGCAATGGCCGATGAGGCGAGCAGCGAAAGCTTAGCGATATGTGTTTTCATAGCAGTCCTAATATAAATGAATGTCATCCGGTGTAGTTCACACGTAATTATAGTGTGGGTATACAGTAAAAGCGTCAATATGAATACACCGTGAATACCCGGCTGTGAGCTGTATTCTTTCAGGGCTGAGGATCATAATAGGTGCAAATGACCTATAACGCTCTTACAGCCCCCTTTAGGGTTATGGTCTGTTTGGCGTGTTTATGCTCGATTGTGCCTACCTAAACACAGTATCGGATTGAGAGTTGAGCAGTGAACTCATCGATACGCAGCATAAAGCCAAATGAACCAAACCAGCAGCCGGGCCGGATAATATCGCGAGCATAATAAATACCGTTAGCTCTTGGCGTTTAGTGCTTATCGCTTAGCTCTTATATTAGTTGACTCGCCTGAAAAATAGTCGGCATCCGGGGCGTGCCGGCGTTGCTGTCGGCTATTCAACCCTTATGGTTTTAGCGCATATGGCTACGGCAATCTAATCACGGCCCGCCCTTAATAAACTGGCATCAATTAACGTTAAAGACTCCGTCGGATATAACCAGCTTATCGGAAGCGATTTGTGAGGTTCGGCCCAATATCGGCGCGCAGCAGTCTATTATACTGCGCCAAATATTCCGGTTTTTCTTTAACCCGGTTTACCGTCAGCTCGGATTGTCTTCAGCGGTGAAAAAAAGAGATAGGAGGGCAAAGAAAGGAAAAGGTAGAGACAGGCCAGGATATCTTGTTGACGATACCCTTTCAGGTGGCGCGCTACAGACATTATTTTATAGCGGAATAGATAACAAAGCGCGATGGAGCAAGCAGACACCATATCGTAGAAAATGCAGACACATAAAAAAGGCGCTCCGAAGAGCGCCTTTTCCAAGCGTTGAGCTTAGGGGATGATTACATCATACCGCCCATACCGCCCATTCCGCCCATGCCACCCATATCTGGTGCAGCAGCTTCTTCTTTAGGTACTTCCGCTACCATTGCTTCGGTCGTGATCATCAGGCTAGCAATAGAGGCTGCGAATTGCAGCGCTGAACGCGTAACCTTAGTTGGATCAAGAATACCCATTTCCAGCATATCGCCGTAGGTATCGTTACCGGCATTGTAGCCATAGTTGCCTTCACCGCCTTTAATCGCATTAACCACAACAGACGCTTCAGCACCTGCGTTAGTCGCGATTTGACGCAGTGGCGCTTCCATTGCACGTAGTGCAAGGTTAATACCGTGGGTCTGGTCTTCGTTGTCGCCTTGCATAGACGCCACTTTAGCAGCCGCACGTACCAGCGCAACACCACCACCAGGGACTACACCTTCTTCTACCGCAGCACGGGTTGCGTGCAGGGCATCTTCAACGCGGTCTTTCTTCTCTTTCATTTCCATTTCAGTCGCGGCGCCAACTTTAATCACGGCTACACCGCCAGAAAGTTTAGCCAAACGCTCCTGAAGTTTTTCTTTGTCGTAGTCTGAAGAAGACTCATCAATCTGACCACGAATTTGCGTGCAACGGCCTTCGATAGCAGACTCTTCGCCCGCGCCATCAACAACAGTAGTTTCATCTTTGTTGATAACGATACGCTTCGCCGTACCCAGGTCTTCCAACTGAACTTTTTCAAGCTCCAGGCCAATCTCTTCAGAGATAACCGTACCGCCAGTCAAAATAGCAATATCCTGTAGCATGGCTTTACGACGATCGCCAAAGCCCGGTGCTTTAACCGCAGCAACTTTAACGATACCGCGCATGTTGTTTACCACCAATGTGGCCAGCGCTTCGCCTTCCACATCTTCAGCAATAATCAACAGTGGCTTGCCTGCTTTTGCGACGCTTTCAAGCGTAGGCAGCAATTCACGGATATTTGAAATTTTCTTGTCAACTAACAAGATGAACGGGTTATCCAGTTCAATGGTACCGTTTTCCTGATTGTTGATGAAATAAGGCGACAGGTAACCACGGTCAAACTGCATACCTTCAACTACTTCTAGCTCGTTTTGCAGCGCCTGACCTTCTTCAACGGTGATAACGCCTTCTTTGCCTACCTTTTCCATTGCTTCAGCAATGATTTGGCCGACAACTTCATCAGAGTTGGCAGAAATCGTACCCACCTGGGCGATAGACTTGCTATCGGCACAGTCAGTTGAAAGCGCTTTAAGCTCTTCTACTGCTGCGATAACCGCTTTGTCGATACCACGTTTAACGTCCATTGGGTTCATGCCTGCAGCTACCGCTTTCAGGCCTTCAGTCACAATTGCTTGTGCCAGTACGGTTGCGGTAGTAGTACCGTCACCCGCTTCATCATTCGCTTTAGACGCTACTTCTTTAACCATCTGCGCGCCCATGTTTTCGAACTTGTCTTCCAGTTCGATTTCTTTGGCTACAGATACGCCATCTTTAGTAATAGTGGGTGCACCGAAAGACTTGTCCAGTACCACGTTGCGACCTTTTGGTCCCAGGGTAACTTTCACTGCATTTGCCAGGATATTTACGCCCTTAAGCATCTTAGTGCGAGCGTCATCTCCAAAACGTACTTCTTTAGCTGCCATGTTCAAATTCCTCTAAATACGGTTAACGGTTAATTACTCGACGATTGCCAGGATGTCGCTTTCGCTCAGGATTAATACTTCCTGATCATCCAGCTTCTCAGTTTTAACGCCATAGCCGTCGTTGAAAATAACGGTGTCGCCAACTTTTACGTCCAGAGCCTGTACGTCTCCGTTTTCCAGAATGCGACCGTTACCCACTGCGATTACTTCGCCGCGTGTAGATTTTTCTGCTGCAGAACCAGTCAGAACGATGCCGCCTGCTGATTTCGATTCTTGCTCTGCACGTTTAATAATAACGCGGTCGTGTAAAGGACGAATTGCCATTTTCAAGTCTCCTGAAAATTCCAACTATTGATTGTTAGTTATTTCAAGCGTACATCGAATATGTACGCCATTTACTATAAAGAGGCGAATGTTGGGTCCGCCTCAAACTTCATACTGCGAGGATAAATGGGGGAGTCGCCATACAAACTCAAGGGGCTTTTGATGAAAAAGTCACAATTTTTTTGCTTTTACCCCGTAACCGACCTTATTGATTTGAAATCTCAGCTATTTTGGCTGGTTTTAGCGCAAACGATGGTCTTCATCGCGCTCAGTTTTATCTGTGTACTGGCCTTCAATAACATCGCCGTTTTGATCTTTCGGTGCCTCAGTAAATGGCGACTGCTGGCTATCAAACGGCCCTTGCCCGGCAAAACCTGCCGAACTGACCACCCGGGTTTTCATGTGTTTACTCACCTGGCTGGCAATGTGCTGCCGAGTGCCAGGCAGTACAAACAACATACCGAGAATATCGGTAACAAAACCGGGGGTAACCAATAACACACCGGCAATAACCAGCATCAGGCCCTGAACAATTTCATTTCCGGGCAATTCGTTACGCTGCATTTTATCCTGGGCGGTCTGTAACGTATGCAAACCTTCACGACGCACCAGGTAAGAGCCTACAAAAGCCGTTATAATAACAATAGCGATAGTATTCCAACCACCAATAATGCCGCCCACCTTTACCAGTAGCGCAATTTCAATAATGGGTAGAATGGCAAAAAGCAAAAATAAAATACGCAAACCACGTCCTCACAAAATAATCTTTAAGGTGTTTAAGTTGGGGCAAACCACTTTATCTCAATATTTTGTCGATCTCACGATGATTAACTCCCTGTCCCCACCGATGTTTTGTTAACCTGCTTATATCGTTTCATGAAAGAATAAGACCATCTGCAAGGTCTAAGGAGATAGCCAATGTCACTCAGTCTGATCCTGACTACCACACCTGATGAGCAGGTTGCCGCGGATATAGCCCGCGCGTTAATTGATAAGCGCCAGGCAGCATGTGTAAAGATCATCCCCAAAGTCATGTCAGTGTATCGCTGGCAAGACACGGTGGAAACCGACACTGAGTCACAGCTACTAATAAAAACCGCTCAGGAACATGTTAGCCGCGCCTACAAAACTGTTTGCGCGCTGCATCCCTATGAGGTGCCGGAGTGGTTGGTTATTGAGCCGGCAGCAGGCAGCGATAGTTATGAAAAGTGGGTGCTGGATGAAACGCTGACGCGTGAGTCACGCAGCTAATAAAATAAAAAAAGCAGGAGTAAAGTGGGTATGCAGGTTACACGTTGGCTGTGGGTATGGCTGGGGTTGTATGTTAGCGCGGTAATGCCGGTGTTAGCCCAGGTGCCCGCCGGTGGGCTGGGACAGGCATTTGAAAGCGCGCCATTTAACGCAGAGCCTGAATTTTTACCGGTCGACGAAGCGTTCGTATTTGATTACCAACAGCAGGGCCAGCAGCTTACGGTTACCTTTACCATCGCCCCGGGATACTACCTTTATCGAAAGCAGTTTAAAACAGCGGTAAAAGATGCCCGGCTGGGCGCCTACACCCTGCCCGAGGGTGAGCCTAAAGAAGATGAGACATTCGGCAAAACTGAAGTTTACTACCAGCGCGTTTCCTTTACGGTGCCGGTAGAACAGGCCGCGGATAACGCCATAGTGAAGCTGCGTTATCAAGGCTGTGCGGATGCCGGACTGTGTTACCCGCCCGCCACCAAACTGATATACCTGGACGCTGTAACCGCCGCCCAGCCTACTTATGATATTACCCAAACCGCACCCGAGAAGCGCGATGTATCAGACTTTAGCTATTTCACCGATATTACCGGGGCATTGCATTCCCAGCAAAATATCGCACTAACGCTATTGGTGTTTTTAGCCCTGGGTATTGGGTTAGCTTTTACCCCCTGTGTGTTTCCTATGTACCCTATATTATCCGGTATTGTGCTCGGCCAAGCCTCGCGTAACAGCATGGCAAGGGCGGCCTGGCTAAGCTTCGTATATGTGCAGGGCATGGCGTTGACGTATTCATTATTGGGCTTAGCCGTAGCGTCTGCGGGTATGCAGTTTCAGGCCGCCCTCCAGCATCCGGCTATATTAATTACCTTTATCGCACTGTTTATTGTATTGGCATTGGCCATGTTTGGTTCATATGAGCTTCAACTTCCCTCATCCTGGCAAACCCGGCTGAATGCGCTAAGTAACCGCCAGCGCGCGGGGTCGATTGCCGGGGTCTTTGTTATGGGGGTACTGTCGGGCCTGATAGCTTCGCCCTGCACTACGGCGCCGTTAACCGGTATCCTGTTGTATATTGCCCAGTCCGGAGATCAGCTAACCGGGTTTATTTCCTTGTATGTGTTAAGCCTGGGGATGGGAATTCCGCTGATTCTATTTGGGATGACCGGTGGCAAACTACTGCCCAAAGCCGGTAACTGGATGAATGTGGTAAAGGTCACATTCGGTTTTATGATGTTAGCGGTAGCCATTGTGTTTGTTGAGCGGCTTTGGACTCACCCGCTATCCGATTTGCTGTGGGCCGCCCTGGGGTTAAGTACCTTTACTTATTATGCACTACTTAATCAACCTACCCGCCTCACCTTTGCTAAAGGCATCCGTGCACTGGTTATTTTTATAGGCTTGTTTAGCAGTGCTATGCTCGCCTATCAGACCTTGCTACCTACCCAGTCATCAACGCAAGTAGCGCACCCGCCCTTTATTAAAGTAGCCAGCTTGTCGCAATTTCAGGCCCAACTGACTCAAGCCAGCGCCCAGGGCCGGCCCGTCATGCTTGATTTATATGCCGACTGGTGTGTGGCCTGTAAAGAGTTTGAAAAATACACGTTTGGCGATGAACGGGTAATTACGGCGCTGTCTGATGCGGTATGGATGCAAATTGACCTTACCGATAGAACCCCCGACGATATTGCTTTTGAGCAACACTTTGCCGTATTGGGGCTACCCACTATTTTGTTTTTCGATACGAAGGGTCAGGAACTGGATAACGCCCGGGTCACTGGTTTTATGCAGGCTGAAGCCTTTGCCCAGCACGTGGATAGTTATTTTAACGGGGCGGCAAGGTCAACCGCTTCGGCTCAGTAGGCGTGAGCTAATGGTAGGGCGGTGGTTACTTAGCGCGATATGGGTTGTCTCGATGAGTGGCAATGCCCGTACGGGCTGTTTTGATGACTGGTTCTGCGTTAGTACGGCCCCTCAAACCGGGGTTTTGCGTGTTTATTTAACCCGTCCGCATCCGGTAGTAGTAAGTGTATATAGCGACGCTATTACGCCTTCTCCCTATACCGTAGCATTAACCTCAACCACCCCTCACATTATCGGTAAGTTGGCGCAACCAGGGACGTTTTGGTCTGACATGCGCACCAAATGGACCGGCGGCAAACAGCATGCGCAGCATGACGACACGGTCATATACGGCTGGCCGCTACAACCGGTCGGGCAATACCCGATTGTACAAGGGGTCAACGGGCGCTTTTCGCACCAGGGGGCTTCGCGTTATGCGTTCGACTTTGCCGCGCCACCAGGAACCTTTGTGTTCGCCGCCCGCAGCGGGGTTGTGATTGACTTACAACAACATTTTTCGCAGGGCGGGCCGCACCGGCGCTATGCGCCTTATGCTAATTACATCAGTATATTGCACGACGATGGTACTACCGGCGAGTACTACCACCTGCAACCACACAGTAGCACAGTGGCTATAGGGGAAACCGTAAACAAAGGCCAGCATATCGGGGCGACCGGCAATACGGGTTTTACGTCACTGCCCCACTTGCATTTTGCTGTATATACCGCTCAGGCAGAAGGCCGCTATACATCGGTGCCAATTCGATTTGCCCAACCTTAGCTGGCTATAGACACCGTTCGCGGCACTATTAAACTTGCTTCGATATTACCTGATTAGACCAGTATTTTGCTGCTAAATAAACTTGTATGGCTATAATCACCGGTTAAGTCATTTAACCGGGCAAAAACTGGCTTTTTTTCGTGCAACCCGCGCCAAAATTTGCTTAGATTAGGGTTAATCGGTCAGTTATACGCAAGATAGCAGCATTTTTATGGAAATTTTATTACTCAACGGCCCCAACCTAAATATGTTGGGTAAACGTGAACCGCAAACTTATGGACATCTTACATTAGATGCCATTGTTGATAATTTGGCTGCGTTGGCAACTGAGGCGGGCGCTCGCCTGCAACATTTTCAGTCCAATGCGGAACATGCGCTTATCGACCGGATTCATGCCGCCATCGATAATGTCGATGCTATTATTATTAATCCTGGTGCGTTTACTCACACCAGTATTGCCCTGCGAGATGCCTTACTTAGTGTGAACATTCCTTTTATAGAAGTGCATTTGTCTAATGTTCACGCCCGAGAGCCGTTCCGGCATCACTCTTATCTTAGCGATGTTGCAGCCGGTGTTATTTTAGGCCTTGGTGCCCTGGGGTACCAACTTGCCCTGACTGCTGCATTGAACCTATATCAATCCAATCATCCGACCAAATAAGCAGAGACTGAATAATGGATATTAGAAAAATTAAGAAACTCATCGAGCTGGTAGAAGAATCTGGCATTGCCGAGCTGGAAATTACCGAAGGCGAAGAGTCTGTACGTATACATCGTGGGCCTAGCGCTAGTGCAGCGCCAATGAACTACAGTGTGGCGCCGCCACCAGCTCCTGTTGCGCATGCCCCTGCGCCGGTAGCCGAAGCAGAGCCTGCTGGCCCAACAGGTCACCAGGTTAAGTCGCCTATGGTAGGCACTTTCTATCGTGCATCTTCTCCTACGGCCAAGTCATTTGTAGAAGTAGGTCAGTCCGTCAACGTTGGCGATACCCTGTGTATTGTTGAAGCGATGAAAATGATGAACCAGATTGAATCTGACAAAGCGGGTGTGGTGAAGGCGATTCTGGTAGATAACCAAGATCCGGTAGAGTTCGACCAACCTCTGTTCATCATCGAATAATCAGGCTGAGGCTTATGCTAGATAAAGTACTTATCGCAAACCGGGGAGAGATTGCATTGCGTATTTTACGCGCCTGCAAAGAACTCGGTATAAAAACGGTAGCGGTGCATTCCACGGCTGATCGTAATCTTAAACACGTATTGCTGGCTGACGAGTCAATTTGTATTGGCAATGCATCGGCCACCGAAAGCTATTTGAATATCCCCCGTATTATTGCGGCAGCGGAAGTCACTAATTCAATCGCTATACACCCTGGCTATGGCTTTTTAGCAGAGAACGCAGAGTTTGCAGAAGCAGTAGAAAAAAGCGGCTTCATATTTGTAGGCCCTACTGCTGAGACCATTAATTTAATGGGCGACAAAGTGTCGGCCATCAACGCCATGAAAAAAGCGGGCGTACCCTGTGTGCCCGGGTCAGACGGACCGTTAACTGACGATGCTGAGAAAAACAAAAGTATCGCCAAACGTATCGGCTACCCGATTATTGTAAAAGCCGCCGGCGGCGGTGGTGGCCGGGGTATGCGGGTCGTTCGTAAGGAATCTGAACTGGTCTCTGCTATTGAAACCACACAGGCTGAAGCCGGTGCGGCTTTTGGTAACTCTACCGTCTACATGGAGAAATTTCTGGAAAATCCACGGCATGTGGAAATTCAGATTTTGGCAGACGGCCAGGGTAACGCTATCCATCTGGGTGAACGTGACTGTTCTATGCAGCGCCGCCATCAAAAAGTAGTGGAAGAAGCCCCGGCGCCCGGTATTTCAGAGCAAATGCGCAACAAAATTGGCGACCGTTGCCGTCGTGCGTGTGTTGAAATAAGCTATCGCGGAGCCGGCACGTTTGAGTTTTTATACGAAAACGGTGAATTTTACTTTATTGAAATGAATACCCGGATCCAGGTAGAGCATCCTGTATCTGAAATGATTACCGGGGTTGATTTGATTAAAGAGCAGCTACGTATAGCCGGCGGTCAGCCGTTATCCATTGATCAGTCGCAAATTCAGATTCGTGGCCATGCGATTGAATGTCGTATTAATGCTGAAGATCCGCAATCGTTTATTCCCAGCCCTGGTACCATCAATATGTTTCATTCGCCAGGTGGCTTAGGGGTACGCTGGGATTCGCATATTTATGCAGGTTATACCGTTCCCCCCTATTACGATTCAATGATTGGCAAGCTTATTACCTATGGCGAAAGCCGTGATGAAGCCATTGCCAGAATGCGTCATGCATTGGATGAGTTGGTGGTTGAGGGAATCAAAACCAATATTCCATTACAGCGTAGAATTATGGCCGACGAAAACTTCTCTGCAGGTGGAACAAACATTCACTATCTAGAGAAAAAACTGGGCTTAGCGAAACCCGAGTAAGTGGTCAAATAGTCTGCTTAATAACGCCTCTTTACGAGGCGTTTTTTATGTCTGGTACAGCGTCAGATAGCCCCACCCTACTTTTCAAAAAAGCGATTAAACTAATCCATTTTTATAAATTTCCCTGAATCAGCAACCGGTGTACTCTTACGCCTGTTGAATCGAGTCTCCCTGGATTTAACATGTGTTCCCTTTTGAAGGTAGTCCTTGTGGAGTGTATCTCCATTATTGGCCGGTGGCATTTGCCACCGGTTTTTTTTACATAATATAAACCTGCCTGCAACCTGTTCATGTATAAGCTAAAACATTCATTAAATTTTTCTCATGAACAAACCTATCTGGTGTTTTTGGGTCTTGCTAATGCCCGCTTATTTGCTGTTACCGGCTATCGCCGATGATGCCCCTTATTATCATACCGTTGATGCTGAAGTGCGGATGGAAGGACGTAGCGATAAAGAAGAAAAATGGCAATATCGTTTGCGCTATTACCCTACAATTACACTTACCGACGACGACTCGCTCAGTGTCAATGGCCTTATCACTACCGGGAGCGGGTTTAATTCTACCCACAACAGCCTGGACGGATCGGCAGAACCCATCTATCTGCGCCGCCTGTTTTTGCGTAAATCGTATGGCAAAGGCAAAACCGAGATTGGGGTACTCCCCACCTATAAAGGCTCCATTTCCCTGTCCGGCTTATCAAAGGACGGTTGGATAAAAGGGATTCGCCAAGTCGTGCAACAGGACGAAGACAGCGCCTTTGAATTGGTAGTAGGTAATCTTGAAAATCTTGACGCTGCGCATGCCCTGGATTTCCCTGATGAACTCAATTACTTCGAGTTAGAATATTCGACTGCCCTGGATGACGGGCAAAGCATGGAAGCCAGTATTGAACGGATGCTCAGTGGCAATTTTATTCGTCTAGAATATAAGTATGATTTGGGCGAGGAGCACGCGGGCACCATAGAGTGGGTACAGCGCATAGATGACTCGCAAACCAAAATGGTTGCCGGGTTTACCGGGGAGCTTGATACCCGCGTCGGTTTATTAGGTTATGCAACCTATTATTCTTATACCAGCGAAGGGTTTGGCCCTCGAGGCACGCTTACCGAAGAATTCATTGATACCGGCCATGGCTACTCATTAGATTTTTTCGGAACCCTTAGCGGCGTGCCGAATACCAGCTGGTTTCTGGGCTATGATACCGTCGATGGAACGCACCGGGTACAAATTGGCATTAATGTCTTTTTAGATTAAAAAAAGGCCCACGTTTAAGTGGGCCAATAGCAAGAACGCGTACACACTTATTACAGTGCATTAGTAGATACGCCGATGTTTATCGCCGGGTTCAGCAGGCTCAGATTACGATTTTGTAATTTAATCGTAAGCCTTAGCGAATCCTTTACCGGGCTAACCCACCAGTATGCTGCAATAAGCTCTGGTGACGCCTCCAACTGTGGGCAGCAGTGGGTAGCAGTAGCCCCAACCTATCCCGGCCGGTGCGCGTCTGGATCAATAAAGAGGTTACAAGGACCAACTTTACCCGGCTTACTTATTGGCCCCTGCCGGCTTATATTGGGAACGGCAGTATCCGCGGCTGATACCCGCTGGACGAAGCGCCTGGTGCTTGGTACGCCGCCCGCTTACCCGGGCACGCCAATTAGTAAACGTTTTGCGTTTTAATTGCCTTCGCATTAGGCTCACCACCTGCTTTTCAGCTAACCCAAAACGCCGTTCAATGGCTTCAAAAGGCGTTCGGTCCTCCCAGGCCATTTCAATAATTCGCGACAGGGTCGCGTCGTCCATCGACAACATTTTCAACCTCATTATCAGCCTGTTTATGTCCCGCCTAATTTACCGTTTCTGAGGCGGTTTTTTCGTGAATTATAGTTAATAAGGCCGCTGCAGCCTGCGCATCAGATAGTGCCCGGTGATGCCGAGTCATACTGATATCAAAATGTTCTGTGAGCGCTGCCAGAGAATAAGAACGCAGCCCAGGACATGCTCGTCGCATTTGCACCACCGTACACAATTTAGGGCGCCTGAAAGGTTGCTCCAGGCGGGCAAATTCCTGCCGAATGAAGCCATAATCAAAATTCACGTTGTGTGCCACAAACACACAATCTTCGGTGAAACGCGCTACTGATTCTGCCAGTTCACTGAATAAGGGCGCATCGGCCACCATTTGGTTGCTAATGCCAGTAAGCCGGGTGATGGAGGAAGGAATATGGCGCTGTGGGTTGATGAGTGATTGCCAGGTATCCACAATTTCGCCATTAATCATTTTGACCATACCGATTTCGGTAATACGATGATAACCATTGTTGCCCCCGGTGGTTTCTATATCTACCACAACATATGGCTGATGCGGGTCGTGAAACCACTGCACCTGAGTAATTTGCACGCGAAATCCCGCTTGCTGCAACCGTTGGATAGTAACTAACTGATTACGTCGCAATACATCGCCTGGGGCTTTAATCTCTTCAAACCGCAGGCCCTGGCTGTCCTGCACCATAATATCGGGAAACCCATCGCACAGGCTGGCATAATCTTTACACATCATCAGCAGCAAGGCTTTGATCTGGGTTAGGGGAACCTGTTCAAGCAATACTTTAACCGTATCCAACTGGTTGCGCCGCCACATAAATACACTATTAACCTTGCCATAGTGACAACTGGCCATTTTGGTCAAATGCAGTAACCATTGTGCCGTACTTTCAAGGCTGTCCAACAAGCCGTCAATATCTTCGCTAAAGCTGGTATAAAATGTATTGAATTTGAGGCTTTTCGGACGGCGGTCAAACTCTGTCACCAGCTGATCTTTTTCAAAAAGTATCGACCAGAATGTTAAGCCAAAAAGCGTTCGCCACAAACGGTTCTCAGTCCGCCAGGCACTCATGTCCTGGCGCTTATACCAAGCAATCACGCCCTGCTCGACACTTTGATTCTGGCTAATATCCAGTTGCAAGGTTGTACTGGCATTGCGCAGCATATCGGTAACCGTACTGGTGCGTTTTTTATGGTATTTACGGGCGTAAAAGTCTTCTGCGAAGGCCAGCAAGGTGTCTGAAGGCGGATTATCTATCAGCGCTTCAAGATGCGCTTTCACCAGCTCTTTTTGCTCACCTTTATAGCATTCGCGTAACCACTTCTCTTTGGAGGCATCGCCCGGCGCCACTTCCAATACGCTTAACCCGGTTGCGCGGGCAATAGGCAGCAGTCGCATGCCGAGCTTATGTAGAAACCGTTCGGCATAATCCAGGGTGACAGGATCAGACAACTCGCCTATCGGCCGCTTAGCATACGCAAGGAGTTCGGTTTCACTACAATAAGGTAGTGCATCCAGCGCACTAGCATACCAAAAAGCAGCGGTAGCCTGGTTCGCTTCGGCAAAGCGCGCCTGGGTAATCGCAGCATCTGCTCGAGTTCGCATAATACCCAGATCGCGCATTGAGAATTGATTTAACCGCCCCCGGGTATTGCCAAAATACAAGAATAATAAATAACGTAATGCAGGTTCAAAGCGTTTTACCAGATAATCATTTTGCGGCAAATTCTGCGGCCAGCCGTGCTGCGCTATTTGCGTAAATAGCAGGGTAACCAGCTCGGCTTTTTTCAGCGATGCATACTTTCCCGGGATGGCATATTGAGCCAGGTAAGTCAGCAAGTCGTTTTTAGTTACTACACCAGCAAAATCCTGCTCCGATACCTGCGTTAGCGGGCCAAACCAACCTTGTGAAATGAGCCGGTCTATATGTGCCTGAGCTTCAGGTATTTCCGGATAATTAAACTGGGTGCGATTGATAATCGCATACTTGCGGTTAGCCGCGCGCGCAATAATACACTGGGCGGGCTCGTCTAGCGCGTTGAAGCGTTCAATAAAGCCTAAAGTTTCGGCGTCCAGCAATACTTTGCTGTCGGCTTCAAAAAAACCTAAAAATTCGAAGAAGTGATCAAGATAATATCTTTCTGGAAGCTCTTTTCGCATGGACACCCACCGTACAACAACACACCAAACAGTGTATACATATACAGGGAAAGCTCAATGTTTTGTGAATAAATTGGCACTTATTGATGAGGCGTTTGACCGCGCTAAAACCTGCAGTAAGGGTATCGGAGAGGCAAACTAATCCCGCTAAGTAAGAAGCGCAAATTACGTTATTTTTGGCTACCTCATGTTGCTGCCTGGACC
Organism: Alteromonas indica; assembly: GCA_003056425.1. GTDB lineage: Bacteria > Pseudomonadota > Gammaproteobacteria > Enterobacterales > Alteromonadaceae > Alteromonas > Alteromonas indica. The sequence continues at coordinate 160,308 of PYVY01000010.1, read as the reverse complement.
AGCCGGCTATAAATAGGCAGTAATAGCGCAAGCATTCTAGGCGGGGTAGCGCCATCCACGCCCTGGGCCGGAAGTACCTCCTGCATCAATGCAGGTACTACACCCGCACCGCTTGTTTAGCTACCCATTCAAAGTGACGGGCCAGCTTTTCGTCCTGCTGCAATCGGGCCAACGAGGTAAAGTGTTTAGCCAGTTCCATTTCAGTATAAAACCGGTGAATTGCATCATGGCACTGACGGCATATCGCTACGCCCCGGTTGCGCTCAGCAAAACTCAGATTTTTACGAAAATGGCGCCGTCGATGTAGTTTTCTGGGTACCAGATGATGAAAGGTCAGTCGGGTATAACGATGACACAATGGACAGTGGCCAAGCTTGTTTGAATTACTCACGCGCTCTCTTCCGTAGTTATTCAAGGTAACACCATAAGTACCAATCCAACCCCAATAATGGTTCGTAAGCATATTCACTGTTTTAATAAAATTTTAGTAAGGTGATTTATGAGCCTAACCACCCCCGCTTCTTTTAGCTGCCCTTATTGCATGGAACCGAATGTTGTCGAGATAGATGAAATTAATGATATCGGGCATATGCAAGTGCTTGATTGCCAGGTGTGCTGCCAGCCGATTGAAATGACGGTACATGGTCAGGGTGAGGAGTTGTCGGTTGAGGTGAATAGGGAGAATGACTGAATCCTGCATAAGCCGCCATGCTATTGAACAAATGCCGGACCGGTTTCGCGCCAGTTTTATTAATTGCTTATCCGGGTTTAAAAGCGCGAATTTGATAGGGACCTGTGCGCAAAGGGGCCAGCAAGAAAACGTAGCCATAGTTAGCTCGGTGGTTCATGTAGGTGCTAACCCACCTTTACTGGGAATGGTTATGCGCCCACATACCGTAGTACGCGACACCCTGGATAATATTAACGCTACCGGCGTTTATACCATCAATCATGTAAGTACCCATTGGACGCAACAGGCGCACCAAACTTCGGCCCGCTACCCAAGCGAGGTAAGCGAGTTTGACGCCACTGGCCTTACGGCCTGGTATAGCGATACCTTTGCCGCCCCATTTGTACAGCAAAGCCCAATTAAGCTGGCGATGCAACTCCAATCGATTACCCCCATTGCGCTTAACAATACTCAGTTTGTAATAGGCAGTATTGAAGAGGTATGGCTGGATGCTACGGGTATTGATGAGTCGGGCCGTATAGACTTAGCGACGCACAATGTGGCAAGTGTGGCCGGGCTGGATACTTACTATCGCGCATCCCGGATAGGACGCTACCCCTACGCGAAACCTGAATAGGGCCATGGGCCTGCGGGTAATCCACTTGAGCGAACGTTAAAAACACTGCAAAAATGGATATTTAGAGGTAAACTACAGTCATAGCATTGTTATGCTTTAGCACCCAAACCTGCCTGATTAGGCAGGTTTTTGTGTTTTAAGACAGGTATAAAAAAAAATCATTATCGTTTACATATAACCGGAGCTTGTTATGAAATCTGTAAATCGTCGTGACTTCCTGCGCATGACAGGGACTACCTTTATAGGCATGACACTGGGTGGAACCGCGCTAAGGGCACACGCTCAGGATGTGTTAAGCGCAGAAGATCCTACCGCTAAAGCATTAAACTATACGGCAAAATCCACCGTAGATGGCGCCAAGTGTGGCAACTGCATGTATATTCAGGGTGAAGACGGTAAGCAACAGCGGCCCTGTGCTATCTTCCCTGGCAAACTGGTAAATGCGGATGGCTGGTGTAGCGCCTGGGTTAAACGGCCAGGCTAGATGCGATCTACCAGATTGGCTGAACCGGTAAGTCAGACACGTCAAGCAGCGCCGCGAACCCGGTGGCGCCTTTGTGCAACGGCTTTCTCTCAGCCTCCTATCTTTCGGTTGTGGCGGCGTTATTATAGGGCTACCCGCTACTTTGCCTATGCTTTCCCGACCCCTCGCTTACTATCGTGAAAAATTCCCACTATGGCTACGCCATTATTGCTAACCGCGTTATAGCACATAGCACATAGCAGGTCAGGGTATCATCGGCATTAATGGGGCTGCTTTAGCCCCGGCGGGGCACTTGTCAACCCCGGCTGAAACACAGGTATAGCACTATCATCGCTGGGCAGCGTGGGAGCCGGGATAGGCGCATGCGCGGCCTCGAAAGCCTGCCCCGCTGCGAGTACCTCGTTATCCTGCCATTTCGCTCCAATAAAGCTCAAGCCTATCGGCATCCCTTTTAGCATCGCTGAAGGTACCGTTAGATGTGGGTATCCTGCGATGGCAGCCAGATAACCAATCCCAATAAAGCCATTAGGCGCATGATCGCCATAGACTAGATCAATTAAAAAAGCAGGCTGATTAGTGGGCGCTACCAGAATGTCCAGTTGGTGGTCCTTTATAAGTTTATCTATTCCTTGCTGGCGACTGGCCTGTTGTATGCGCGCCAACGCTTGCTGATACTTATCCCCGGTAGCCCCTTCCGTAGCCTGGGCTTGCTCAAATATATCCTGATTGAATATCACCATTTCGTGTTCACTACTTTGGTTAAACGCAATTAGCTGTGCCAGGGTAGTTGTTTTAAGAGGCGCCGGGCTATCGGCTAAATACGCGTTCACGCCGGTTTTAAATTCGGCCAGTAATACATAGTAGGCATCTTCCCAAAACGTCTCTGGTGTTTTGAAAGCCGTCAATTCGACTAATTCGGCGCCCTGCTCTTCCAACGTTTGAAGGGCCGCATTATAGGCTGTAATGACGGCATTATCGTCACCTTGTGCAAAGCGCACTACCCCAACACGCTTTCCTTTAAGCCCTGCCGGCTGGAGCGGTAACGGCGCAATGGCAGTCCAGGCTGGATCCAGGGTAGCCTCATCCTGGTTATCCCTGGCGGCCATAATACTGGCCATCAAGGCGGCATCGGTCACAGTCTTTACCATGGGGCCTGCTGTGTCCTGACTTGCTGATATAGGCACAATATGGCGTCTTGAGATAGCGCCCACCGTAGGTTTAAACCCCACGATACCATTGAAGGCAGAAGGACAGATAATAGAGCCGTTAGTTTCGGTGCCCACGGCCAAAGAAGCCAGATCGGCGGCTATTGCGGCGCCGGAACCAGAAGACGACCCACACGCGGAGCGGGCCAGATTGTACGGGTTGCGAGTCAGACCACCCACGCCGCTCCACCCACTTACCGACGACTCGGATCGAAAGTTAGCCCACTCTGACAGGTTTGTTTTACCCAAAATGATGGCACCGGCAGCCCGCAGGTTTGCCACCAGCGGCGCATCGCGGCGGGTATCGTTGGTACGCAGTGCTTGTGAGCCGGCGGTGGTGGGTAGCGCCAGGGTTTCGATATTGTCTTTTAACAGTACCGGTAAACCATAGAGTGGGCCGGGCGAAATATGTTGTGTCGCCAGTGCCTGATCCATTGCCCTGGCTTGCTCCAGCGCATCAGGGTTTAACGCAATAATGCTATGCAGATTGCTATCAAGTTGGCTAATACGCTCAAGATAGCCACGGGTGAGGGCTTCTACCGATAAGGTACGATCAAGGATTGCCTGGCGCTGTAGGTAGGCTGGTTTGTCTAACCAGTTGGCAGCAGCCTTATCATACGAGCGCGAGGGATTGGGAGCGGTTTGCCCACCAGTGGCCGGGGCCGAACTGCTACAGCCTTGAAGTAGCGATAAAAATAATAATGCAGTGGCGCTATAAAGATGCATCAACGCGTCCTTGACGATAAATACAGAATAAATTCAGTACATCATGAAGCTGCCGTTAAAGCAAAAAGGCTATCGCAAAAAGCCTACCGTTCAGCCGGTACCCCCGGGTAGGCCAACCGATACTTTTCCAGCAAAGCCTGGTAAGTCCCATCTTGCTTAATCAAGGCCAACTGCAGATTAAAGTCGCGCCTTAGCTCATCATCAACAATCGCTGCCCGGTAATAGCTTTTCTCGAACAGGGGATGAAATGTAACATCTTTTTGAAACCGCGGTGACAGCTGCCCCCGTAGCCAGCTAAAAATGTTCTTATCCATCACCGCGACATCCACGCTGCCTAATAACAACATTTTCACCTGGCGGTCCTGCGCAGCGATTTCGACATACCCCTGATGACCGGTGATGGCCTGACTGAATTCGGGGCCCAGTACGTCGCGGGCGGTTTGAAACGCAAGTACCGTATACTGGCGTAAATCGGCGGACGTAGTGATGGCCAAATTCCGAGAGGCCAGGGTTACCGCAGCGTTTTGGTATTCAACATAGATATCTGAAAGCAGATGCCGGGCCACGTTATGCTGGTCGCTTACCGTCAGCACCATATCCCCCACCCCATTTTCTAACTGGCGGGCGCTACGACCAAAAGGCACAAACACCGGTTTCATGTGGTGGCCCATACGTGTCAAAATAGTCGCCGCTAACTCCATTTCAAAGCCTTGCGCACCTTCGGTAATGATATAAGGCGGCTTGTTCCACCCGGCAACCACAGTAATATCTCTGGCCGAAACCAACGTACAAAGACAACACCCTACAAGACACCACAACCAACGAGCGTTCAACAAAGCCAAACCAATCAGCATACAGATACCTAAAAATTAGCACTTTTAGCCGCCTTTACCAATATAAAGCGTGGCTATTCGCTATCCCCCAATCAATTTTTTACGCCTGAGGGTTGGTGGCAAAGCCGAAGAAACTGATACCATAGGGACATACTCACCAATACAAACGACAGACATGGCCTGGTTACAACTTCGAATAAACACATCTGCCGAGCAAGCCCAACAGGTAGGCACCATGCTTACCGCAAATGGCGCACAGGCAGTGACCTTCCTAGACGCTAAAAACACGCCGGTATATGAGCCCAAGCCGGGCGAGGTAATATTATGGCCAGACACCCAGGTGGTAGGACTGTTTGAAGCGACCCAGGACATGACGGGAGTCATCCAGCGGTTGAGTAAATCAAAAATACTGGGGCCTGACTTCTTTCACAAACTTGACCCGTTAGAAGATAAAGACTGGGAACGCGAATGGATGGACAACTTCCACCCTATGCAATTTGGTGACCGCCTGTGGATTTGCCCTTCATGGCGCGATGTGCCCGACGCGAATGCAGTGAATGTGATGCTTGATCCGGGATTGGCATTTGGTACCGGTACCCACCCCACCACCGCAATGTGTTTACGCTGGCTCGATAGTGAGCCGGTGGCCGACAAAAGCGTGGTCGACTTTGGTTGTGGTTCAGGTATTTTAGCGCTCGCGGCACTTAAATTAGGCGCCAGCCGGGTGGTGGGTATAGATATCGATCCCCAGGCATTGCTGGCCAGCGAAGAAAACGCCCGCCGTAACGAGGTGGCCGAGCGCCTGGAGGTATATTTACCGGCGTATCAGCCCGACATTCAGGTTGATGTCGTGATGGCGAACATCCTGTCAGGACCATTATTAGCGTTACAGGACGTCATTACCGGCTTTTGTAAGCCCGGTGGCAGGTTAGTCTTATCCGGTATTTTGGCTGAACTGGCGCAAAATATAGAAACGGCTTACGCCCGCGACTTTATATTAGATAAAACGCAAATTGACGGTGAATGGGCCAGGGTCTCTGGCACACGTCGGTCATAATTATCTGGTGTGCCGATATTTTTTTCTGTACAGAGTCTGAGCAAGTCAGGCTCATCCCTTATTAAATAAGCCCTGTAACGCAAATCCAACGAAAACTGTCAATAGCAAAAAGATAAATTTTGTGTGAATTTTAGCCTTTTCAAGGGTTGTGAAAATGCGTACACTTAGCGCCCCGTTTTAGCCAAGTGTTCAAATTCCGCGCAACTAATGGATTGTTAACCATGCAGATCGGTCCGTATAAATTGGATAACAATTTGATGTTGGCACCTATGGCAGGCGTCACTGACCGCCCGTTCAGGCAAATGTGTCGCCGGATGGGCGCGGGGCTTGTGGTATCAGAGATGCTATCAAGCAATCCAAAAGTGTGGAACACGGCCAAGTCTATGCACCGCATGGACCACACCGGCGAAGAAGGTATTCGCTCGGTGCAGATTGCCGGGGCCGACCCAGCGCTAATGGCTCAAGCTGCGCAGTTTAATGTATCAAACGGTGCGCAGATTATTGATATTAATATGGGTTGTCCGGCGAAAAAGGTTAATAAAAAGCTGGCTGGGTCAGCGTTATTGCAATACCCGGCATTGGTTGAATCCATTGTTCAGGCAGTGGTTAATGCAGTAGATGTGCCGGTAACGCTGAAGATAAGAACAGGCTGGAACACGGATAATCGCAATGGTGTAGATATTGCACGCATTGCAGAGCAAAACGGCATACAGTCTTTGGCTGTTCACGGTAGAACCCGAGCCTGTATGTACAAAGGGGTAGCAGAGTACGACACCATAAAATCGATTAAGGAAGCAGTATCTATTCCGGTTATCGCAAATGGTGATATTACGTCCGCGCTGCAGGCCCAACAAGTGCTGCAGTACACTGGTGCAGATGGGATAATGATAGGTCGTGGGGCGCAGGGGAATCCCTGGATTTTTAAACAAATCCTGCATTTCCTTGAAACCGGCGAGAACCTGGCAGCACCCCCATTGTCTGAACAGCATCAGGTGTTACACGAACACGTTGCGAACGTGCATGCCTTTTACGGGGATGTGATGGGCGTACGTATTGCCCGAAAGCACGTGGGCTGGTATCTCGCGGAGCATGATAAGGAACGTCAGTTTCGTAAAACGTTCAACGGTATTGAGCATGCTGATGTACAGCTCAACGCACTTGACGATTATTTTCAATCGCTGCAGAAGCGAGAAACCCGACAGATTTCTCCTGCAGCATAGTGATGACTAACTTATAGAGCAAGAAAGTATTATGTTCGATCAAAATGTGACTTCACCCTTTACTACGACAGTAACAACGCCTTCTCAAACACAAGCTCAAAAGCCGCTGCGTGATTCTGTAAAGCAGGCGGTAAACAAATACCTGAAGCAACTCGACAACGCGAACATCGATAACTTATATGAACTGGTGCTGGCCGAGGTCGAAGCACCGCTGCTGGAAGAAGTCATGACTTACACCCGCGGCAACCAAACCCGCGCGGCTATCATGATGGGCATTAACCGCGGTACGCTTCGCAAGAAGCTTAAACAGTACGGCATGAACTAAAATTCGACGGGCTTAGCCCAACCAAAGAGCACCTTCTAACGGTGCTCTTTTTGTTTCACACTCTATCAAATTAGCAAGACACCACTATGCACACACCAAAACCTATTAAACGCGCGCTATTAAGTGTTTCTGATAAAACCGGTATTGTTGAATTTGCCGAAGCCCTGCATCAGGGTGGCGTAGAGCTGTTATCTACTGGCGGTACCGCTAAACTACTCAGCCAGGCAGGTTTACCTGTCACCGAAGTATCTGACCATACCGGACATCCTGAAATTATGGATGGTCGAGTTAAAACGCTACATCCTAAGATTCATGGTGGAATTCTGGGTCGCCGCGGGCAGGACGAAAGTGTGATGGCGCAAAATGAGATTGCCCCTATTGATTTGGTTGTAGTTAATTTGTATCCGTTTGCCGCCACCGTAGCCAACGAAGCATGCACATTAGAAGACGCCATTGAAAATATCGATATTGGCGGGCCCACAATGGTGCGTGCTGCCGCCAAAAACCATAAAGATGTTACTATTGTAGTTAACGCTGACGACTACCATCGCGTGCTGGAAGAAATGAGCGAACACACTGGTTCACTCACCTATCAAACCCGTTTTGACCTGGCGATTAAAGCATTTGAGCATACCGCGCAATATGACGGCATGATAGCCAATTACTTTGGTGCACGGATTGATTCAGTGGAATGTGCTGATGACTGTACCCATCACCACAGTGAATTCCCTCGTACCATCAATTTGCAAATGGCGAAAAAGCAGGACTTACGCTACGGCGAAAACAGCCACCAGGCTGCCGCGTTTTACGTAGAAAATGACATTCTTGAAGCGTCCGTAGCAACGGCTACCCAGCTGCAGGGTAAGGAACTGTCGTTTAATAATATCGCCGATACTGACGCCGCCTTAGAATGTGTGAAAGAGTTTGAAGAGCCAGCCTGTGTTATTGTCAAACATGCTAATCCGTGCGGCGTGGCGATCGGTGAGAATATCTTAAGTGCCTATGACCGGGCCTTTAAGACAGACCCGACTTCCGCATTTGGTGGCATTATCGCGTTCAATCGTGCGCTGGATGCGCAGACTGCCCGGGCCATCGTAGAGCAGCAGTTCGTTGAAGTGATTATCGCCCCGTCAGTAGATGAAGAAGCCCTAAGCATCGTGGCAGCGAAGAAAAATGTTCGCCTACTAGCTTGTGGCGACTGGCACGGACAGCTTACCGAAGGTTACGACCTTAAACGGGTTAATGGCGGGTTATTAGTTCAGGAACGCGATTTTGGTATGGTAGAGACAGACGATCTTCAGGTGGTTACCAAACGCCAGCCGGATGAAAACGAACTACGCGATCTGATGTTTTGCTGGAAAGTAGCCAAGTATGTTAAATCAAACGCCATCGTTTACTGCAAAGATGGCATGACAATAGGCGTTGGGGCCGGCCAGATGAGCCGGGTATATTCGGCGAAAATTGCGGGCATCAAAGCCAGCGATGAGCATCTGCAGGTAGCCGGCTCGGTGATGGCATCTGATGCCTTCTTCCCGTTCCGGGATGGTATTGATGCCGCGGCCGCGGCTGGCATTAAAGCGGTTATTCAGCCGGGCGGTTCAATGCGTGATCAGGAAGTGATTGATGCAGCCGATGAACATGGCATTGCCATGGTATTTACCGGTATGCGCCACTTCCGCCATTAAATAGCTGCATGGTTAAATCATTATTGTGCGATGACACGTAGTGGGGTAAAGCCCACTACGTGCTTTTACCCAAACGCTGGGTAGGTTACTCTTGGACACGCGCTTAGAAAAGGGCAGTATCTGGGGGCTACTTTTTATCATGACAATAAGATAAGGAATAACCATGAAACACACCATGCGTTTAGTTGCCGCTTCTGTGCTGGCAATGTCAGTAGCTTCGGCCGCCGTTGCCGACCCCATTAGTGATGCAGTAAAAAGCGAGCACCGCTCTGCCGACGCAAAACTACGGGATGAATTTCGTAATCCGCAACAAACCTTACGATTCTTTGGCGTTGAGTCCTCGGATACAGTCGTCGAAATATGGCCCGGCGGCGGTTGGTATACAGATATTCTGGCTCCGCTAGTAGGCAAGGATGGCCAATTGATTGCCGCCCATTTTCATGTAGACAGTGACACCCGCGATTATTACCGCGAATCCCTTAGCCAGTTTAAGCAAAAAGTAGCCGAGCACGCTCCCTACAAAGGTATTCAAATTACCGCTTTTGACCCCACTGATGCCCTGGACATCGCCAAGCCAGGTAGTGCTGATGTCGTCTTGACCTTTCGTAACGTGCATAACTGGTATTTTAACGCTGGCGAAGACGGTATGAGTAACGCTTTTAACGCGTTTTTTAAAGCCTTGAAGCCTGGCGGCGTGTTGGGACTGGTAGAACACCAACTTCCTGAATCCTACGCCGATGGCCAAATGGAAAAAAGCGGTTACATGAAAAAATCGGTGGTTGTGAAAGCGGCTGAAGCGGCTGGTTTCAAGCTTGAAGCAGAAAGCGCGATTAACGCCAACCCGCTGGATACCTCTGATCACCCCAAAGGGGTCTGGACTTTACCCCCCTCGCTTCGGCTTAACGATCAGGACCAGGATAAATATCTGGCCATTGGTGAGAGTAACCGTATGACCCTTAAATTTGTTAAACCAAAATAACGGAACACGTTGAATGAATGTACTTGTTATTGGCGGCGGTGGCCGCGAACATGCGCTAAGCTGGAAAGCCGCCCAGTCTACTTTGGTCAAGACCGTATTTGTGGCGCCGGGGAATGCTGGCACCGCAACCGAAACCGGTTTACAAAATGTCGATATTGCAGCCACTGATATTGATGGGCTGCTTAACTTTGCTCAACAAAACCAGGTGGGACTGACTATTGTTGGCCCTGAAGCGCCGCTGGTAGCAGGTGTAGTCGATGCTTTCGAGGCAGCTGGTCAGCCCATTTTCGGGCCGTCTCAAGCAGCCGCTCAACTAGAGGGTTCGAAAGCGTTCACTAAGGATTTTCTGGCGCGTCATGCTATTCCTACCGCGGACTATCAAAACTTTACCGAAATTGAGCCCGCCCTGGCCTATGTGCAGGAAAAAGGCGCGCCGATTGTGGTTAAGGCAGATGGCTTAGCCGCAGGTAAAGGCGTGATTGTGGCCATGACATTGGAAGAAGCAGAAGCTGCTATTCGCGACATGCTGGCTGGCAACGCCTTTGGCGAGGCAGGTAGTCGGGTCGTGATTGAAGAGTACCTGGATGGTGAAGAAGCTTCTTTTATTGTGATGGTGGACGGTAAAAATGTACTGCCTTTCGCTACCAGTCAGGATCATAAGCGTGCTGCCAACGGCGACAGAGGCCCTAACACCGGGGGAATGGGCGCATACTCTCCCGCTCCAGTGGTAACGCCGCAAATTCACCAGCGGGTAATGGACGAAGTTATTTTACCTACCGTGCAAGGTATGGCTGAGGAGGGTTATCCCTACAAAGGCTTTCTGTATGCTGGCCTGATGATAATGGCGGATGGCACCCCAAAGGTAATTGAATATAATTGCCGTTTTGGCGACCCCGAAACCCAGCCCATTATGCTGCGTTTGCAGTCTGATCTGGTAGCGCTGTGCCTGGCGGCCAGCAAAGGCGAGTTGGCCGGCCAGCAAATTGAGTTTGATGAGCGTGCGGCGGTCGGTGTGGTATTAGCGGCCGGTGGTTATCCGGGAAGCTACGAGAAGGGCGCCGTGATCAGCGGGTTGGATTCGGCGGCTAAACTGGATGGCAAAATTTTTCATGCCGGCACCAGCCTGCAGCAGGACGCGATTGTGACCAGTGGTGGCCGGGTGTTATGTGCTACCGCATTGGGGCCAAATGTCACTGCAGCACAACAACACGCCTATGCGTTGGTTAACTGTATCAACTGGCAAGACGTTTACTTCAGAACAGATATTGCACATCGCGCGATTGCCCGGGAAAGTCAGGCATAGTGCCCAGCAGGGTGAAGCAGAGGAAAACCAACTTTCCTCTGCTAGTTTATCCCTTACATATGATATTAGTAATATTTCTGCCATCGCTTTAAAAAGCTATCTACAGGCCAGTTTGCTGGCATTTTCATGCCTTTTAGCAGCTATTTTATTCAACTTCCTATTTAGGCAGGCTCTTGATTAATCGCCTCAGCCAGCTTATAACTAGGGTCCGGCTTCGAGCACAACAAACCGTATGTCTGTAAAACATCCTATTATTGCCATCACGGGTTCATCCGGTGCCGGCACGACCACCACCACCAATGCAATACGACACATTTTCAGAAACCTGAATGTCAATGCAGCGGTAGTTGGCGGTGACAGCTTCCACCGGTTTACCCGGCCAGAAATGGAAGTAGAAATTCGCAAAGCCCAGGAGCAGGGTCGTCATATTAGTTATTTTGGCCCCAAAGCGAATGACTTTGATTTACTCGAGTCATTGTTCACCGAGTATGCCCAAACTGGTCAGGGCCAGTACCGACAGTATTTGCATACCTTCGATGAAGCGGTGCCGTTTAACCAGATGCCAGGCACTTTTACGCCGTGGCAGGAATTACCGCAAAATACAGATCTGCTTTTTTACGAAGGCTTACATGGCGGCGTGAAAACCGAAGATAACGATGTTGCCCAGTGCGTTGACTTGCTGGTAGGCATGGTGCCGATAGTAAATTTGGAATGGATTCAGAAAATAGTGCGCGACACCACTGATCGCGGCCATTCCCGCGAAGCGGTAATGAGTAGCATTGTACGTGGGCTGGATGATTATTTTCATTATATTACCCCACAGTTTTCGCGTACCCATGTCAATTTTCAGCGTGTCCCTACGGTGGATACATCTAACCCGTTTAGCGCCCGCGAAATTCCCTCGCAGGACGAAAGTTTTGTGGTGGTGCGTTTTCGTCGTGAAATGCGCAATGTGAATTTCCCTTATCTGTTGCAGATGATTGATGGCTCTTTTATGTCGCGTATCAATACACTGGTGGTACCGGGTGGCAAAATGGGCCTGGCCATGGAGCTTATCCTCACTCCATTGATTGAAGAAATATTGGATAAAAAGCGTCGGGCGGGCCATCAGATGGACTGGATAAGCACCGATTAAGTCACGGCCTTTGTTGCCTTTTGGTTAACCTTTGCGCGTCGTATACAACACCGTTTTCACACCCTATTAGCCTTTGTCACAGGCCTCTTTAAAGCCCGGGAAATACGGCGAAAATACCTGTAATTTCAACGCACAATACCTGCTATTGTGCGCTGCTCGGCGTACCATTGCCGCCTTCCTTTTTCCGGGTTACCCCCTATGCTAGATTATGTTCTTATTGCCCTTGCCGTGTTGGCATTGGCGGGTGTTGTATTTGAAGAAGTAATACACGTAAATAAGGCTAAAACCACCTTGTTTTTTGGTACATTGGCGTGGATTTTACTGTTTATTAATGCATCGGCAGCGCAGTTGCCGTTAGTGCAGGAGAGCCTGGAGCACAACATCACAGAAATTTCGTCGTTGTGGTTATTCCTGGTCGCCGCGATGACCTTTGTGGCCTATTTAAATCGCAAAGGTCTGATTGAAAACATGCTCAATCTGATTATGCCTGGCAAAATCAGCCTGAAAAAGTTGCTGTTTGCCACAGCCCTGTTCAGCTTCTGCTTTTCCTCCCTGGCCGACAATATAACCGCCACACTGGTGTCGGTAGCATTAGTTCTGTCGTTAGGTCTCCCCCTTAATCAAACACTACGGTTTGCGGTGTTGGTGGTTTTTGCGGTGAATTCAGGCGGGGTATCGTTGATCACTGGCGATGTTACCACCTTAATGATATTTCTAGAGGGTAAAGTAACCATTACCCAACTCCTGGTGCTTATACTGCCCTCTTTTGTCGCCGTGATGTTGCTGGCTACCTGCCTGAGCTTTGGCCTGTCAGGGGTGGTTAAAATTCGCAAAGTACATCACCAGACCAACCCGGTGGACTATGTTATTGCGGCGGCATTTCTGCTGACTATAGTGTGTACCCTGCTAGGTAATGTCTTTTTCGCTATCCCTCCTATGCTGTCGTTTTTAGCTGGTATGGCAGTGATGTTTTTAATCGCCACGTTTATGGGTGAGGAAAAGGACGACGATCCTATTCTGGATTACATTCGGTTGATTGAATTCGATACCTTGCTGTTCTTCTTAGGCGTACTGCTGCTGGTGGGCATGTTGCAGCATATTGAAGCGCTGGATGCGCTACTGCAGATATACAGTCTGTTTGACCCTATTTATGCCAACCTGATAATGGGCATTTTATCGTCGATGATTGACAACGTGCCGCTGACCGCCGCCCTGTTGAAAGCAAACATTACCATGACCACCACCCAGTGGATGGGCCTGACCTATGCCGTCGGCGTGGGCGGTTCGTTGTTGGTCATCGGCTCTGCCGCAGGCATCGTTACCATGAGTAAAGTGAAGGGGTTAACCTTTGCCACTTACAGTAAGTTTAGTGCCTTACTGTTACTGGCCTACCTGGCAGGTTATGGCATGGTGTTGGTAGTTTCCCCATTAGCTTTATAACTGACTGACAACATTTGTAACACTCCCGATCCCCCAGCGTTGCGCTAAAACATTGGAGCAACGCTGGTTTGTGGTTATAGTGAAAGAAAAAAGCGGGTAACACACTATGGGTCAGGAAACCTCGAAAATACTGGTTGTTGATGATGACATGCGGCTGCGGGCCTTGCTCGAACGCTATCTGGTTGAACAAGGGTATCAGGTACGCAGTGCTGCCAACGCCGAACAAATGGACCGGTTGCTGGAACGTGAAAATTTTCACCTGATGGTGCTGGACTTGATGTTACCCGGCGAAGATGGGCTCTCTATTTGCCGACGCCTGCGACAGTCGCAAAACGAGCTTCCTATCATCATGCTGACCGCGAAAGGCGATGAGGTCGACCGCATCATCGGGTTGGAAATGGGCGCCGACGACTACCTTCCCAAGCCATTTAACCCTCGCGAGTTGTTGGCCCGCACCAAGGCTGTTTTACGCCGCAAAATCAATGATGCTCCGGGGGCCCCGGCCCGGGGAGAGCAAATAGTTGAATTTGGTAGCTACCGGCTTAACCTGGCCACCCGTGAGATGTCGGACGCCGGTAAACCGTTATCGCTTACCAGCGGCGAATTTGCCGTACTTAAATCATTGGTTACGCATCCCCGCGAGCCGTTATCGCGGGATAAACTTATGAACCTGGCCCGGGGACGCGACTACAGTGCTCTGGAACGCAGTATTGATGTGCAGGTGTCGCGGTTACGCCGAATGTTAGAAAAAGACCCTACCAGCCCGCGTTATATTCAAACCGTATGGGGTTTAGGCTACGTCTTTGTACCTGACGGCGAAACCCAGGCCTGAGGGGGCTCGGCTATAAGCATGCGATTACTTCCTAAAAGTGCATTTGGCCAAACTGTATTGCTGATTGGCCTCTTACTGCTAATAAACCAGGTGGTGTCCTATCTATCGGTTACCTATTATTTTATACGCCCTACCTCTGCCCAGATAAACAGCTTACTGGCCACCCAGGTGCAAAGCATGCTGGCCAAAGATGTACTGCAAAGTTCAAAAGCCGTGAAGCGGGCTTACAGCGAGGCCACAGGCATAGGCATACTCACCCAGCAACAGGCGTTGAACCAGGGGCTGGCTGATGCCACCAGTTACCGGTTTATGTCTAATCAGGTCTCCGCCCAGCTACAACAAAAGACAGATGTAAGAATCAGTACCCCGGCTGCTGATGAAAACGTAAATCGCCCTTATCGGGTGTGGATCTCGCTATCGACCCATCCGGATATCTGGCTCAGTATTCCCTTAACTGGCTGGGCTGAAGCAAATGTTTCCCCGCTGACAATTTATTTGATGGTTATTGGTATTTTAAGTGTTTTAGGTGGATGGCTGTTCGTACGCCGGCTGAACCGGCCCTTGCATGCGTTACAGCGCGCCGCACTACAGGTCGGTAAAGGACAAATTCCCCCCCCGCTGAGCGAGCAGGGCAGCAGTGAGATTATTGAAGTAACCCGGGCGTTTAACCGAATGAATCAGGGCATCGCGCAACTGGAGCAGGATCGCACGGTGATGACGGCAGGCATCTCCCACGACTTACGCACGCCGCTGACGCGCATCCGCCTGGCCACAGAAATGTTGCCAGAAGAAAGTGACTGGATACGCGAAGGTATCGTCAATGATATTGAAGATATGAACGCGATTATCGACCAGTTTATTGACTATGCTCGAATGGATACGATCGGCCAGCAAGAGCCTAGTGACTTAAACGCATTAATCCGCGAACTTACCCAGGCCCGGCATATAGAAGAAAGTCATCATATTGAGCTTAAACTAACCCCCTTGCCGCTGATAATGCTAGGCCGAACCGCCATTAAACGGGTACTGGATAACCTGATTGAAAACGCATTTCGCTATGGCAGCGATAAAATAACCGTTACCAGTTTTTACGATGCCAATAAAAAGCGGGTGTATTGTAAAGTGCGTGACTTCGGCAGTGGTATAGCGGAAGACACCCTGCATGCCATGTTCTTACCGTTTACCCAGGCCGATAGCGCCCGTGGCAGTACCGGCTCCGGGTTGGGGCTGGCTATCACCCGACGTATTGTTAATAGCCACAATGGTGACATTACGCTACGCAACCACCCTCAACAAGGCCTGATTGCCGAGTTTTGGCTGCCTGCTTAAGCCGTGTCCTGGCTAGCCGATAAGTTAATAGTTTTGAGCTGACGTGAATAAAACCAAGCCGCCCCCCACATCCACACTGCAGCCATTGGTATCACCCAAAACGCGATGGTCAGGGGCGCGAAGTTAGCCCATACGCCGGTAGCAAAAGAAGACACCTGGACGCCAAACGAATTTCCGATAATAGTGATACCGGATAAAACCGGGCCTTTTTCCGGCGCTATATTCATTGCGGAAGACAGCACCAGCGGAAACAGGCCGCCCAGCCCTAAACCCAGTAACAAATTCGCACTACCAATAAGCATAAAGGTATCGGCAACTTTTATGCCCAGCGCCCCGGCCAGGCTTAGCGTTGCCATAATCACAGTCAGCCGGTGAATACTGAAGAAACGAAGAAAATAGGCAAAAATCAGACGACTTATCACCATGCCGGCGGTAAAAAAGGCCAGCAAATACCGTGAGTCATCACCACTAAAGCCCACGCCCTGCTGAGCATAACTAACAAACCAGTTAGCATTACCAAACTCCAGCGCGCCATACCCAAAACTGACCAGCGCCAGCAGTAAAAATACCGGCTGGCGGATAATATCGCCATAGCGCAGGGTCACCACGGGTTCTTTGGGCGTATCTTTTAGCAACTTCTTTTGGGAACGCGCAGCAAAATGCGTATACAGCGCAAGAACCAGTAACAACACCGTGACTATACGGATGGGCCAACGCCAGTCATGTACCACGTTGTAAATAAGGGTGACATAAAACGATGCCGCGAAGGTGCCCAGGCTAAACATGAAATCCATGATACCCATCATGGCGAAACGTTTTTGTGCGTAGAGCCTGGCGATCAGCGTATGCCCAATAGTAATAATACTGGAACTGACAATACCTACTGCGAACGCCGCGATAAGCAAGCTGACCTTGTCTTGCAGTAACGCCATAATAAACAGCAAAACGGCATCAGTGATACATAGCCAGGTAAGCAAAGTAAGAAAATCGAACCGGCTAACATACTTCCCGCCAATAATAGCGCCCAGCATCATACCCAGCGAAAACAGCAGGAAAAACGCCCCGCTGACCAGCTCAGACATCGCCATATCTGCAGCAATGTCAGGCAGTAAAATGCCCCACATAATAAACAACATACCCAGCAGAAAAAAACCGCTGAAAATCACAATCGTCATTGGCCTGCGGCTCATAGATGCTCCCTTGGTTTGGCTAAAGATAGTGCACAGATTGGCAGGAACTCGTTGTAGGTATGTTGTTGTTTGAATAGTAAGTAGCAGAGTTCTCAGGCTGGGAGTTAAGCATAGTTTTGACGGTTGCGGCAACTGTTACCTGCCAGCAATCATTATCCACCCTGCGTAACTGTCGCCATAGTGCCCCATACCGGTGTAAAATAGACGTAATACGATGCCGTAAGCATCTTCCTCAGTAACCTGTGATATCGTTGCTGGTCTATGGCGGGTTTTGCTAGCCCGTGTTTCAATAGGAGTAGGCATGAATAAGGTCGGTTGGGTAGCAGTATTAATGGTACTGGCGCTTTCCAGCGCTGCGGCTCAGGCCCCCCGTAAGGGTGAAAACTGGGCTATTGAGCGTATCGATAATTACCTGGGGCGTAGCATCACGCAGGGTTTCTCCGGTGCGGTTATGGTGGCCAACGGTAATCATATCGTGCTTAAAAAAGGCTATGGTAATGCCGTGCGTAATTCGGATATTCCCATTACGACCGCCACCCTGTTTGATATTGGCTCGGTTACTAAGCAGTTTACCGCAGCCGCGATTATCATGCTGCAAGACCAGCAAAAACTAAGCGTCAATGACACCTTAGCGCGCTTTTTCCCGAAAGTCCCCCACGATAAACAAAGCATCACCGTACACCAGTTGCTTACCCATACGTCGGGATTGCCTGCAGGACTTGGCGTGGGCGATTTCGAACATATTGGTACCACTGCCTTTTTTAACCGGCTAATGGCGACGCCATTGCGTGCGGCCCCCGGCGAACAATTTCATTACTCAAATGTTGGCTATAGCTTGCTGGCCAGAATTATTGAGCTGGTGGCCGATGACGACTACGAACGCGTCCTACAAACCTTGCTGTTTCGGCCGGCTGGGATGATGCACACCGGGTATCTGGCCTTTGATGCTTCCTCCAGTGTAACCGCCGCGGGCTATAAATCCGGGGTGGTCATGACCCCCACCACACTGTCGCGTTACAAGGCGGATGGGCAGGTCAGTTGGGCACTAAAAGGCAACGGCGGGATAATCTCGTCAATTGACGATATGTACAATTGGTATCTGGCGCTACGCAACCATGTAGTACTGAGCGAGGCGCAGGTAGAACTACTGACTACCCGGCATGTAGTAGAAAACGCCGAACGTAACCAGAGTTATGGCTACGGCTGGAGTATTTTTTCCTCTCCCCGAGGCAATAAAATGATAGGCCACAATGGCTCAAATGGGGTTTACTACTTCGACTTTAGATGGTTACCGGACGATGACCTGGCCATTTTATATGCGTCCAATGCGCTGATGAAAGATACACCTGCAGTAAGCGAAAATATTGAACTGATGCTGTTTGATGATGTGTTCAACCCGCCCGCCTTTGCCCCAGGCCCGGTAACCCAGGTGTTGGCGTTTGCTATGGCTTATAAAGGGCCTGCCCCGACGTTAGCAAAGACCATAGCCGAGAAGTTCAGTCAGCAAATAAGTGAACGCTACGTATTAAACCGGGCTGGACTTACATTACTTGATGCCGGTAAAACTGAGCGCGCCATAAGCGTGTTAAAACTGAATGTTGAGCGCTTTGCCGAAGATGGTAACTTATGGGATAGTCTGGGCGAAGCGCAACTGGCCGCCGGCCACCTTGAAGCTGCGAAACAAAGTTTTGTAAAAGCCCTGGTCAAAGCGCCCCAAACACAATGCTACTGGTGCGCAAACGCACAAGACAAGCTCCAACATATCAAAATGCGCCAGAAAGCGGCGATTCCGGTAACCTCAGCTGGTGCCGGTTAAATAGTTAATATTAGCAAAAGCCATAATGACATCTTTGGCAAAAGCTACCCGGGGGTGCTTAAGCGCCCCCTTTTTCCACACCAGATACACATTATTTTGTGGCCCCGGCTCCCCCAGTTCGATTAACTCCCCAGCCCGGATAGCGTCTTTGCAAAGATAATCGGGCAATACAGTATAGCCAATCCCCGAGCGTACAATACTTGCCAGGGCCCGAATATCCGGACATACAGCGGTAACCTGAGAATTACAGGTAGCATTGAATACTGCATGAAAATAATGCCGTATCAGCGGCAACTGCTCATCATAGGCCACTACCTTGTACTGGCTAAGTAATTCAGCACTTAGCGGTTGGCCAGCCAGCGCCCGGCCCTCGACCCGGTTCATTACCAAAAGCAGGGTTTCGCGGTCCAGAATTTGCCATTCGTAGCGGCTGGCGTCAGGCGCCGAAGCGGTGATAGCCAGTTCTGCGGTGGCATTCTCCAGCAGGCTGTAAGTATTGTTTTTATTGCCGGTATGGATAACCAGATTGACCTTTTGTGCCTGCAGTAAGTTGGCCAGTTGCGGCCCGGCCACAAAGCTTAGGTATTCAGCCGGCCCCGCCAGATTAAGCGTGCCAAAAACCGTGGCCGCCCGGCTTCGGATAGACGCCACTTTTTGTTCCAGTATATCAATGTGTGAGGAGACCTGTAACGCCAGGTCGTGCGCTACCGAAGTGGGTTCAACGCCGCGGGCTTGGCGAATGAACAATTCTTTGCCGATCACGGTTTCCATGGTTTGGATATGCGAAGTTACCGCAGGCTGAGACATTTGTAAGTTGGCCGCGGCCCGGGTGATATTGCCACACCGGTACACTTCAACGAAGGTTTTAAGCTGAGTTAAATGGGACAAATTAGCAGCCATCAGATTTTTTATGCCTGCGCCTAACTTATCTGACTTCTGCCTGCCCGGCAATGCGCTTAGGATACACGCCATCATATTAACGACTGGTCACCATAGTGATTTATTGATACCGGACTGCCCTGCCACAGGGCTCGCATGTCTACGGTATTCTTCACTGGCCGTGGTTGAGCAAACCTGCGTTAACCGTATATTAAGGAGCAGCGCGATGTTGAATTTTTCTTTTAAAAACCGTACCGAAATTTTATTTGGCAAGGATCAGATTCAGGAAGTGGCAGCCCGTCTGCCTGAAAATGCCAAAGTGATGTTTTTGTATGGCGGTGGTTCAATCAAAAATAATGGCATTTACGCTGATGTTACCGGCGTGCTAAACGGCGTTGAGGTAACAGAGTTTGCTGGTGTTGAGCCCAACCCAGAATTCGAAACACTGATGAAAGCCGTGCAGGTAGCACGCGATAATGAGGTGAATTTTATCCTGGCAGTAGGCGGCGGTAGCGTTATTGATGGCGCTAAGTTTATTGCTGCAGCGGTCAATTTTACTGGCGACCCATGGGATATTTTAGTGAAAGACGCCGAGTTCGGTGAGCCTTTGCCCATAGGCGCAGTATTAACCTTGCCTGCGACCGGTTCTGAAAGTAATGGCAACTCTGTAGTTAACCGTAAGGAAACTGCGCAAAAGCGGGCGTTTGGTTCTGACAAGGTGCAGCCGGTATTTGCCGTATTGGATCCACAATATACTTTCTCGTTGCCTGCTCGACAGGTATCTAACGGGGTGGTCGATGCGTTCGTCCATGTTATTGAGCAATACCTGACATACCCGGTCAATGCCCCACTGCAGGACCGTTTTGCCGAGGGTATTTTACAAACCCTGGTTAGTGAAGGCCCTAAAGCATTGGCAACGCCCCAAGATTATGACGTGCGGGCGAATATTATGTGGTCTGCCACGATGGCGCTAAACGGCTTAATTGGCAAAGGTGTGCCACAGGATTGGGCCACCCATATGATTGGCCATGAACTTACAGCGCTTTATAGCCTTGACCATGCCCAGACCCTGGCGATTGTTTTACCATCACTGATGTTTGTCCAACGCGACCACAAAAGCGCCAAAATTTTACAACTTGGCGAACGCGTCTTTGGTATTACCGAAGGAGAGGATGCCAAACGTATTGATTTAACGATTAAAGCCGTACAGGACTTTTTTGAAGCCATGCAGGTTAACACCCGGTTGTCTGACTATCAGATAGACAAAAGCAACATCAACGATATTGTGGCCAATTTAGAAAAAAATGGCATGACTTCATTGGGCGAGCATGGCGATATTGACCTTGCAAAAGCCCGCGAAATATTAACGCTGGCCGCGTAACTCCGGCCATCACTGCAACGTATAGCGGCCATTGCTAACGCGCCACGGGCGCAAGGCTTAACCTGCTTTTCAGCATGGCCGTAGAGGGGCCGGTAGTACTTAACTACCGGCCCATGTTGCCCACCAGCTAGTTAAGGAACTGTATTAGATGTCAGCATTGTTTGATTCTTTTTCATTAAAACACGTTACATTAAAAAACCGTATAGCCGTACCGCCAATGTGCCAGTACAGCTCTGAGGATGGGTTCGCCAACCAGTGGCACGAGGCCAACTATGCCTCCTTCGCCCGCGGTGGCGCCGGGCTGGTCATTGTTGAGGCCACGGCAGTATCCCCAGAAGGGCGTATCACCCCGAACTGTCTGGGAATATGGAAAGAAGAACATACCGAAGGTTTGGCTAACCTGGCCAAACGAATTAAGGATCAAGGCGCTGTAGCCGGTATTCAAATTGCCCATGCAGGGCGCAAAGCCAGTGCAAATCGCCCATGGGAAGGTGATGATCATCTACCGGCTGAAGATCCCAAAGCCTGGCAACCTATCGGTCCATCAGCCGAGGCTTTTGGAGCGCATTTGTCGCGTACGCCCGAGGCCATGTCGAAGCAGGATATTGAGCGAGTAAAACAAGACTTTGTTAACGGTGCTAAGCGTGCCCTGGAAGCCGGTTTTGAATGGCTTGAACTGCATTTTGCCCATGGTTATCTGGCCCAGAGCTTTTTTTCCAAACATGCAAACAAGCGTACCGATGAATACGGTGGCGATGCCGCTGGCCGGGGCCGGTTTTTACTGGAAACGCTGGACGCCGTGCGTGAAGTCTGGCCTCAGCATTTACCCCTGACCATTCGCTTTGGCGTTATCGAATATGATGGCGATGATGAGCAAACGCAGGCGGAATCGATTGCACTAATTAAGCAGTTTAAAGCACAAGGTGCCGACTTTGTTAGTGTGAGCATTGGCTTTAACACGCCTGATGCCACTATTCCGTGGGGGCCTGCTTTCCTGGCACCGGTGGCTGAACGGGTGCGCAATGAAGCCAATATACCGGTAGCGACAGCTTGGGGGGTCGATACGCCGGAGTTGGCCAACGACACTATCGAGAAAGGCCAGTTGGATATTGTGATGGTAGGTCGGATGCACCTGACCAACCCCCACTGGACCTATTTTGCCGCAAAAACACTGGCTGAAGACAACCCGTCATGGGTAATGCCCGCCCCTTACGCTCATTGGTTGCAACGTTACGCGCCTTCAGATGAACGCTAACTGCCATTGAGATATGCATAAAAACGCCGTCGCTGTACGGCGTTTTTTTATGCTAAATGCTTTGCCAGCAACGGCATAATTGTTTCAAACCGGGCTGGCAGCTCACGGTTTTTACGATGCACCAGATACAGCGGCTCGTTGATGAGCGGCACATTCCCCATTACCGATATTGCCTTATGGTAAGGGCTGTCCTGCAATACGCTGCGCGGTAAAATGGTAAACCCCAAGCCGCTGGACACGGGTAACAATATATCGTGAATCTGATTAATAAACCCTTTGGTGGGGATTCGCGAAAAGGGCACTTCACGTAACAAAGTTGACTCGCTATGGCTTAAGTACAAGGACGTATAATAATCGCTGTCGGGGTGGCGAATCATGCCCAGCGAACTGAGATATCCGGTAAGGGATTGCGCTCCTTGCGGACGATTTACCGGCACCATCAGGGCAATAGCTTCACGGCCAACAGGTTGGGCGGTAAAGTGCAACGAATCAGGCTTTTCGTTAACAATACCCAAGTCAATTTCGCCACTGGCGATAGCCGCTAGAATGCTTCGGTATGGCGCTGCCTGTAAGTGCATGATCAGGCCAGGATATTTATCCTGTAAAGTTAGTAAATGCTTATACAGCCGGATTGCGGTGGAACCCGAGCAAGCTATCCGGCACGGCCCCGTGAAGGGATCATCGGCCCCCAGTTGGGCTAATAGTTGCTGTTCTGCTTCATTTACCTGTTGGATATAGGCGTACAATTGCTCGCCCTGCGCGGTGATCGAAAAGCGCTTACCTTCACGCTTTAGCAGCAGATAACCACAAGCCTGCTCAAGCTTTTTAATATGCTGACTTACGCCAGGCTGGGTCATGAACAGTTTTTCTGCGGTGCGGGTAAAGTGTCCGCTATCTACCAGTACACGAAAAGTTTCCAGCCACACGGGGTTAAGTTTCATAACTCTATATTATCAAAATGACAATAAACCATAATTTATCATTTTATCGGAGACGGCGTAACCTTATCGGCGAATTAAACCATTAGCCGAGGTAACCATGACTACACCTTATCCAAGAACGTTTAGCCATATCGGTCTTTCAGTGCCTGATTTGGAAGCCGCCGTTAAATTTTATACCGATGTGCTGGGCTGGTATCTAATTATGAAACCTACCACTATTAAGGAAGATGATAGTGCTATAGGCCAGATGTGTACCGATGTGTTCGGCGCCGGCTGGGAAGAATTTAATATTGCCCACTTATCTACGGGCGACCGGATTGGCGTAGAAATTTTCCAGTTCAAAGGTCAGCAAAACCCGGATAATAACTTTGAATACTGGAAAACCGGCATTTTCCATTTTTGTGTTCAGGATCCTGATGTGGAAGGTCTGGCAGAAAAAATTGAGCAGGCCGGGGGCAAGCGTCGTATGCCAGAACCCCGTTATTATTTTCCGGGTGAAAAACCCTACCGGATGATTTATATGGAAGACCCGTTTGGTAATATTCTGGAAATATACAGCCACAGTTACGAGCTGACGTACGGCAGCGGCGCGTACGAATAGGCATAGCAAGGGCTAGTTACCGCAGTGAGTTGTTCGGTAACCCAAGGCCTTCGACAGCTTACCAATAAAAAGCCCGCCTGATTAAAGGCGGGCAAATATCACCATGAGAAAGTGATTTACGAAGGATTGAACAACAATCAGTAAAGTGAATTACTCAGCACTGTTCATTGTTTACTACGTGCCCAACTAAAAGAGGGTTTTATCCGATCCTCATAAATTTGTATCAGACTTCCCCAAAGGCTATTGGGTTTTGGTCGCCGTATCTTCAAAGCGTCCTGCATGGATAGCTTCCACATCAATACTGTCAAAGCGATATTCGGTATGGCAGTACTGACAATTCATCTTCACCGCGCCCTCTTCTTCCACAATTTGTAATAGCTCTGCTTTATCTACATTGCGTAATGCTTCTGCACTGCGGGTACGCGAGCACGTGCAGGCAAACTGTATCGTTGCCGGTTCGAACATTTCTACCTCTTCCTGGTGATACAGGCGGTATAGAATATCTTCTACCGGCAGGCTAAACAGCTCTTCACTGGACAGCGTTTCCGTCAGTTTACACAAATGCTCAAACCCGGTGTCCTGGGCCACATCAGTATTGCTGGCCTTGGTTGGCATGACTTGCAATAACACGCCGGCAGCTTTCGCGCGTTCTGGTTCACTCAGATCAGTGCGTAAAATAACCTTGGTCGCCAGCTGCTCTGACTGCGCAAAATAGCCTTCTATGCATTCTGCTAAAGTAGGCTTATCCAGCGCCACCATCCCTTGGTAACGTTCGCCATCTTCCGGCGTAATAGTAATTACCAGAACGCCTTTTTCCATTAACTCTGCGAAACTTTCGGGCAAACTAGGTAAATCTTCATCCCAGCGGGCCACGCCGCGCAGGGTATGATCATCAGTGGCATTGACCACTGCATATTTTAACGCGCCCTGCCCCTGAATTTGCAAACCAATTTCGCCTTTGAACTTTAATATAGCGGTGAGCAAACATGTGGCTGCCGCCATTTCACTTAGCAGTTGTTGTATCTGTACCGGATACTCGTAGCTATGTACGATATGCTGAAGACTGTCATCCAGGCGGGCAATTTCACCGCGTACATTAGCCTGGTTGAAAATAAAACGGTGCAGTTGATCAAAATTTGTCATGGTTTACATTAATCCTGTGGTGACACTTAGCTATGCTTAAGTTTGATAATTTCGCGGCGCTGTTTTTTATCCGGACGGCCATCCGGCTTAGGGCTGTAGAACGAACTGAGTTGCCTGGCTTGTTGATTTTCTTCACGTTTAGCCACGCTTTGTTCGGTCTCTTTGTAA
This sequence comes from Alteromonas indica, assembly GCA_003056425.1. GTDB lineage: Bacteria > Pseudomonadota > Gammaproteobacteria > Enterobacterales > Alteromonadaceae > Alteromonas > Alteromonas indica. The sequence goes on along the minus strand of PYVY01000010.1, from coordinate 135,074 downwards.
AGTTCCTGTGCCAGCGCGGCGCCCAAGCGTTTATCGCTAAGCCCCAGCACTTCAATTTCTCTGGTATCGTAGCCTGCAGGAATTTTGAGCATGGCGCCACATTCGACACTGCGCCCGGGTTTCGCCCGCTGGCCGTTATATTGAACTTTTCCCGACTGAACCATGTCTCTTGCCAGGGCCCGGGTTTTAAAGAAGCGGGCAGCCCATAGCCACTTGTCCAGCCTGACATTTTCACTTACCTGGGGTTGCTTTGGATTACTCATGTAATAATTTTGTCACTCTTGCGTTTTAGTGTTGTGACCCCCTTGCTGACTAGGCTATTATGAAATTGCCAGCGCACGGTTCACCTTATTTTAACTACTACAAGCAGTACCTCGTTGATAGCATGACATTCGATAAATTCAATTACCATTCCCTGACTGCCACATTGAGTCAGCATCAAAAAACGCTGCGCGTAGCAGTGGTCGTGCTATTAAGCCTGTATCTGCTGGCCTTTGCGGCACGGTTGGTATGGCAGCTTATGCCCGAACCAGCCGCGACCCTCGCACAGCCATCTTCTTCCGCGCCCCAGGCCTTGAGTTCAGCTGGCAAAGGTGGGGTCGATATTGCAAAAATACAACAGCTAAACTTATTTGGTCAGGAAAACCAGGCCCCTGAGGCACAGCCCGAAGAAACGGTGACCGATGCGCCCGAAACCCAGCTTAATTTAATACTTACCGGGGTGGTGGCCAGTTCAGTTGTGGCTGATGCTGCTGCTATTATAGAACACAAAGGCACCCAATTGGTGTACGGCCTGGGGGAAAAAATCGACGGCACTAACGCGACCCTCAATCAGGTCCAAGCCGACCGGGTTATTATTAAAAACGGCGTGCGCAAAGAAACCCTGATGCTGGATGGGCTGGATTATGATGAAGCCAACCAACGCCGGGAACAACCTGCTGCCGGACGCACCCTTACCACCAATAACCGGCGGCCGGCGCCGCCCCGGCCCAGCCAGCCAGCGCAACTGAGCCAAGCAGCAGCGCAAGCCACGTCCGCGCTGCGCGAACAACCCGGCGATTTCACTGACTTTATTTCCATTACACCGAAAACCGATAACGGACAGTTGATGGGTTATCAGGTGAAGCCCGGCAAGAACCCGGCCCTGTTTCAGTCAGCGGGGCTTCAGGCAGGTGACGTTATTATACAGATTAACGGGTTGGACTTAACCGACACCCAACAGTCGATGGAAGCAATGAATGCATTGCGCTCGGCACAAACTATAGAACTGACACTGACCCGGGATGGGGATTATCAGACGGTATATCTCGATATGCCGGAATCTGGCGCAGAAAATGAATAGGAAGACGAATATTATGAGGCAAGCTAGCCGTACATTGCTGTCAAAATTTACCGCCGCCATCTGCGCAGCTTTGTTAGCCATCAGCCTGTCAGCCTCTGCTGCAGACTACATGCCTAACTTCAAAGACACTGATATTAATGAGTTTATCAATGTTGTTGGTAAGAACCTCAAACGCACCATTATTGTTGACCCCAACGTGCGTGGAAAAATCAGTGTTCGAAGTTACGATATGCTGGATGAAGAACAGTATTACCAGTTCTTTTTGAATGTATTGCAGGTATACGACTTTGCGGTGGTCGAAATGCCCAATGGGGTATTGAAGGTGGTGCGTTCAAAAGATGCGAAAACGTCCAATATTCCGGTGGTAGAAGGTTCCCTGCGCGATGGTGATGAAATGATTACCCGGGTGGTCCCTGTGTATAACGTACCGGTACGTGAACTGGCGCCCATTTTACGTCAGCTAAATGACCAGGCTGGCGGCGGCAACGTAGTGAGTCACGACCCTTCCAACGTGATGATGATAACCGGCCGCGCTGCGGTCGTTAATCGTTTAGTTGAAATTATTGAACGGGTAGACCGGGCGGGCGATGAAGAAGTAGAAATTGTGAAATTGCGTTACGCATCAGCCTCTGAAATGGTGCGCATTGTGGATAGCATCAATAAGTCACAAGGCAAAGCCACCGCCGGCGCGAAATCCGATCCGCGCGCAGTAGCAGACGATCGTACCAATTCAGTCATTGTCAGCGGCGATGAAAAGGCGCGCAAACGTATTGTTAACCTGATTAAACGCATGGACCAGGAACTCGAAACCAATGGCAATACGCGGGTAGTCTTTTTAAATTACGCCAAAGCGGAAGACCTGGTGAAAGTGCTGCAAGGTGTTTCTGCCAGCATCAAAGCAGAAGAAACCAGCGGCGGCACCTCTGCCCGGCGTACCGGTTCTTCGTCAAACCGGGATGTGTCAATAGATTCTCACGAAGCCTCTAATGCCGTAGTCATTACCGCAGAACCGGATATGTTACAGTCGCTGGAAGAGGTTATACGGCAATTGGATGTGCGCCGTGCACAGGTACAGGTTGAGGCCATTATCGTAGAAGTATTTGAAGGCGATGGCACCAGCCTGGGTGTGCAGTGGATCTCGGAAAGCGGTGGAGGCACCCAGTTTAACAATGGTGTTATTCCGGTGGGATCACTGGGAGTTGCGCTAAAACAGGCGGAAGATGATACAGACACAGAAGCCTATGTTACCGATGATGGCAATGTGGTGACGGTAGAAACCACAGATGAAGGCGACCTGACCTCACTGGCCAGTTTGCTGGCCAACGCCAATGGTCTGATAGCCGGGGTGATCGACAACGGCTGGGGCGCCGTGGTGCAGGCAGTCAGTAGTGATACGAACTCAAACGTATTGGCTACCCCACATTTAACCACTATGGATAACGAAGAAGCATTCTTTATTGTGGGCCAGGAAGTGCCTATTATCACCGGCACCACCACCGGCGATAACAACTCAAATCCGTTTCAAACCGTTGATCGGCAGGAAGTAGGTATAAAACTTAAAGTTACCCCGCAAATTAATGAGGGTGACGCGGTACAGCTGACGATTGAGCAGGAAGTGTCTAGCGTAAGTGGCGCAACCTCGGTAGATATATCAATTAATAAACGGCAGATAAAAACCACTGTTATTGTCGATGATGGCGGCACGATAGTACTGGGCGGCCTGATTGACGAAGATGTGCAGGAAAGTATCTCCAAGGTGCCGATTCTAGGTGACATTCCAATTTTGGGACATTTGTTTAAGTCCACTACCACCAGCAAACGCAAACGTAATCTGATGGTCTTTTTACGGCCTAAAATTGTTCGCGATGGGGTAACCATGAATGAAATCAGCCATCGTAAATACAACTATATTCGTGCCCAGCAAATTCGTCATCAGCAGGAAGGGGCATCGTTCTTAACCGAAGACGATCAACCTACTATGCCAGAGTGGGACGACTCCCTGGCATTACCGCCGTCGTTTGAAGACTACATTCTGGAACAGCAGAAAAAGGAAGATAACTAACCATGGCAGGTAATGATGAGCAGCTCAAACATGCCGCTCTACAGGCTCAGGAAGAAGCCCTCGATGATGAAGCTCTCACTTCCGAAACATTGGATGGTGGGCCACGTCAGCTCGGCTTTGGGTTTGCCAAACGGAACCATGTTTTGCTGGAAACCAATTGTGAACCTGCCGTGCTGTACTTTACGGCGAGCACCCCTTTTAGTGTGTTTGCAGAAGTCAGACGCTTTTTTGGCGAACCTTTTACGTTAACAGAAATTCCTGACGACGAGTTTGAGGGGTTGCTGACTAAAGCCTTTCAGCGGGACTCTTCGGCAGCTAAGCAGCTAATGGAAGATTTGGGTAACGAGAGCGACTTATTTGCCCTGGCCGAAGAATTACCCGATACCGAAGACTTGCTCGACAGCGAAGATGACGCCCCTATTATCAAGCTCATTAATGCTATGTTAGGTGAAGCCATCAAAGAAGGCGCCTCAGATATCCATATTGAAACGTTTGAAAATCAATTGGTAGTGCGCTTTCGGGTGGACGGGGTATTGCGGGAGATTTTACGTCCCAACCGCAAACTGTCGTCCATGCTGGTCTCCCGTATCAAAGTTATGGCGAAACTCGACATCGCCGAGAAGCGGGTACCGCAAGATGGCCGTATTACACTGCGTATTGCTGGCCGCGCGGTAGACGTGCGGGTGTCGACCATGCCGTCTAGCCACGGTGAACGTGTGGTACTGCGTTTACTGGATAAAAATAATGCCCGGTTGAACCTGGAAGATTTGGGCATGACCAAGGCTAATCGCGATCATTTCTCTACGCTAATTCGCAAACCCCATGGCATTATTCTGGTTACCGGCCCCACGGGGTCAGGCAAAAGTACCACTTTGTATGCCGGTTTAAGTGAGATAAACAGTAAAGATCGTAATATTCTGACCGTAGAAGACCCCATTGAATTTGATTTACAGGGGATTGGCCAGACCCAGGTTAACCCCCGGGTAGATATGACCTTTGCCCGCGGTCTGCGCGCCATTTTACGGCAGGATCCAGATGTGGTCATGGTAGGCGAAATACGCGACATTGAAACCGCCCAGATAGCCGTGCAGGCCAGTTTAACCGGCCACCTGGTGCTGTCTACCTTACATACCAATACCGCTGCCGGGGCTATTACCCGGCTGGAAGATATGGGTATTGAACCATTTTTGCTGTCTTCCAGTTTGCTCGCGGTGCTATCCCAGCGACTGGTGCGTACATTATGTGCCGACTGCAAAACGCCCCATCACACCAGCGAGCAGGAAGCAACCGTACTGGGGGTGGCTGATATGTCATCCCGCCCGGCCATTTATGCCCCGCGCGGGTGTGCCGCGTGTAACCAAACCGGCTACCGTGGCCGGACCGGTATACATGAGCTGCTGATCATTAACGAAACCATTCGCGATATGATGCATGAAGGCAAAGGGGAGCAGGCTATCGAGCGCTACATTCGAGCCTCTACGCCCAGTATTCGGGAAGACGGGTGCCGTAAGGTTCTGGCCGGCATGACTTCATTAGAAGAAGTGCTGCGCGTTACGCGGGAAGATTAACTATGGCAGCGTTTTCTTATAAGGCGGTAAACGCCCGGGGCCGTAATACTAGCGGCGTACTGGAAGGCGATAACGCCCGGCAGGTACGCCAGCAACTACGTGAAAAAGGCCTGATACCGATAGAAGTTGACCAGGTAGCGGAAAAAAGCCGTCAACAGCGCAGTGGTTTTACTTTATTTAAACCGCGCATCTCAGCGTCGGAACTGGCTTTGCTTACCCGCCAACTGGCCACCCTGGTGGAGTCTGCATTGCCCATCGAAGAAGCCTTATTGGCCGTTGCCGAGCAAAGCAGCAAGCCCAGTCAGCGCAATATGATGATGGCAGTACGCAGTAAGGTGGTCGAGGGCCATGGACTGGCAGATTCAATGGGTGAGTTTCCCAGTATTTTTGATGAGCTCTACCGGGCCATGGTGGCCGCTGGTGAAAAATCGGGTCACTTGGATACGGTGTTGAATCGGCTGGCCGATTACACCGAGCGCCGTCAGCAAACCCGCAGCCAGATTACCCAGGCACTGATTTATCCTTCCATAATGATGTTCTTTGCTATCGGTATTGTGTTGTTGTTGCTAACGGTGGTGGTGCCCAAGATTGTCGGCCAGTTCGACCATATGGGCCAGGATTTGCCGTTTATCACTCAATTGTTAATCAGTATCAGTGAGTGGCTGCAACACTATGGCCTGTATCTGTTAGGCGTGCTGGTGATAGCGGTGATAGCGCTGCAACGTTTGCTCCAACGCCCTGCCTTTCGGCTTAAATACCATCAATGGCTTCTGCATGTTCCACTGGTAGGAAAGGTCGCTAAAGGTTTGAATACCTCTCGCTTTGCGCGTACGTTGAGTATTCTTTCTTCCAGTGCGGTACCGCTGCTAGAGGCCATGCGTATTTCTGCCGACGTGCTGGAAAATCGCTATATGAAAGCTCAGATAACCGCCGCTGCGATTAAAGTTAAAGAAGGTAGCAGCTTGCGCGCGGCCCTGGATAATACCGGTATGTTTCCCCCCATGATGATGCACATGATTGCCTCAGGCGAGAAATCTGGTGAACTGCAAAATATGTTGGCGCGCGCGGCTGATAATCAGGACCGTGAGTTTGAATCACTGGTCAGTATCTCGCTTAAAATATTTGAACCGGTACTTATCGTGTCTATGGCGGCAGTGGTGCTATTTATCGTAATGGCTATTCTGCAACCTATCTTAGAACTTAACAAAATGGTGAATTTATAATGAAGACTTCTGTCAGACAGTCTGGTTTTACCCTGGTCGAAGTGATGGTGGTATTACTTATCATCGGTATTATGGCTTCCATTGTGGCGCCTAATATTTTGGGTAATCAGGAAGATGCACAGCTTAAAAAAGCCGCGGTGGATATCCAGCAGCTGGAAAGTGCGCTGGAGATGTACAAACTGAAAAACAGCCAGTTTCCTACTACTGAGCAAGGCTTAGATGCCTTGGTGAACGAACCTACCATTGAGCCACTCCCCCGTAACTATCCCGATGGTGGGTTTATCCGCCGTTTGCCCGAAGATCCCTGGAACAATCCGTATACCTTGATCAGCCCCGGAGAAATGGGTCGGGTGGATATTTTTTCTAATGGTCCTGACCAGCAGCCCGGCACCGATGATGATATCGGTAACTGGAATCTGGATGAGTACCTGTAACCTTACTCAAGCTTAGGTGCGCTGTTTTATATGTCTGTCCGTCGGCCGTTTAACAATCAGGGTTTTACCTTACTGGAGGTCATGCTGGTACTATTGATGATGGGCCTGGCAACCAGTTTTGTGGTGTTTAATGGCTTTGGTTCTAATTACGGCGAAACGCTGGAGCAGGAAGCCAAAAGATTACAGGTATTGACGGATATGGCGGCTGACTATGCGGTAATGAATCAGCAGCAGCTGGGCATTCGCATAGATCAGGACAGCAACACGTACTTTTTTATGGTGCTGGATGATAAGGACCGCTGGCAGCGGCTTGAAGGCGAAAAAACCTATCAACCGCGTACCCTTCCCGAACCGTTTTTTCTGACCTTGAACCTGGATGATTTACCCTGGGAGCAAGATCAACAGCTGTTTGACCCCGACGTATTTAATGAGCAGTTTTCCTTGGACGACAGCGATATCGAAATCGGTGAAGACGCAGCCAAACGGCTACCGCCGCCGCAAATTCTGATTATGTCCAGCGGTGAAATTACGCCATTTGTTCTGACTTTCCATTTTGAACCCGCCTATGCAGGTGATGATCCGGTGTATTTTCAGTTAAAAAATGAAGACCTGCCGCCATTGCTGCTGGATGGTCCCCTAAGGCAGTTACCCCAGTGACCAACCTGGTAAAAACGCAAGGGATGACCCTGTTAGAGGTGATGGTGGCGTTATTTATTTTCGCCCTGGCAGGCACTGCCGTTATGAAAGCCGCCACCGAACATTTGGCGGGGGTGGGCGACATAGAAGAGGTCACCTTTGCTACCTGGGTAGCGTCTAATCAGTTAAACCGTCTGAAGCTCTCAAGCCAGTGGCCGCCGAAAAACAACCAAAAAGGCAGCGTTGAGATGGCCGACCGTACCTGGTACTGGCAGCAACGTATAGCCAAAACCAACGATGACAACCTGCGACAGGTAGAGATGGTAGTTGGCCTGGACGAGACTTACCAAAACAGCATCACCTCGGTCATCAACTACGTTACCCGGCCTGCCCAAGTCAGCGGAGGTGGTGGATGAAGTACTCTAAAGCCCAGGGTTTCACACTGCTGGAAATACTGATTGCGATGGCTATATTTGCCATGATTGGGCTGGCTTCTACAGGCGTGTTAACTGCTGTAATTGACAGCAACGAAGTGTCGGAGCAGCGCTTCACCCGGCTACAGGAATTACAGCGTACTATGTTAAGTATTGAACGCGATATTTTGCAGGCAATACCCCGGCCGGTACGCGTTAATGGCGATCAAACCGACATTGTCATGCGCGGCGGCGAGCTGGATGGAAGTGATGCTGATGCCATCGCGTTTGTAAGAGGGGGCTGGCAGAACCCGCAAATGATGTTAGCACGCAGTACCCAACAATATGTTGCCTACCGGCTTAAAGACCATGTACTGGAGCGGGTGTATTCAAATTACGTCGACAATATAGTCGGCTATGAACCTAAAGTACGTCCTTTATTAACTGGCGTTAATGACTTCAAGGTAGAGTTTGTCGCCCAGACCGACAACAATGATGTCAGCCAGGCCGACGCGCTGACCTGGAACAAAAGCTATACCGGCGCCGCTCTCCCTAAGGCTGTGGCGTTTATTATCGACACGGAAAACTTTGGTACGTTACGTCGTGAATTTACCTTATGGAGCGATGGCTTGTGACCCTGCGGCGCGTCTCCTGCAACACTAACCAGCGTGGGGTGGCACTGTTAATAGTGCTAATGATTGTGGCGCTGGTAACCGTGCTGGCCACGGAAATGGGGACCCGCCTACAGTTACAAATTCAGCGGACGGTAAATTTAAAAGATAATAACCAAGCTTACTGGTATGCGATGAGCGCGGAATCACTGGCGCGGCGCTCCATACAAACCTTGATGGAACAAACAGGTGATAAGATAGTGCTGGATCAGCCGTGGTCGCAAGCCTTCACCTACCCGGTGGAAAACGGCGTGATTCAGGCCCGGCTGGAAGATATGCAAAGTTGTTTTAATTTAAACGCGTTGCAGGAAACCGCCAGTGCCAGTCGCACCAGCCAGGTCACTGAGACCATGACAGCTTTCCATCAAATGCTGCTGGCAGCCGATATAGGCCTGACCAGCTACGATGCCGATACGCTGCGCGATAGCCTGGCCGACTGGTTAGATGAGGACAGCCAGATGCGCTCCTACGGGGCCGAAGACAGCACCTACGAAGCAAAAAACCCGCCCTATTTGGCCGCCAATACATTGATGAGTTCCCAGTCTGAATTACGCTTGCTAAATGGGGTCAGCCCGCAATGGATCAACGCCTTATTGCCGCTGGTATGCGTGGTCCCTGAGGTAGCCTCACTTACCATCAATGTGAATACATTGCCGGTGGAACGCGCGGCAGTATTGGCTGGGGTAACGGGCCTGTCGGTAAACCAGGCGCAAGACGTGATTAGCGCACGCCCGCAAGATGGTTGGGACGCCGTAGATGATTTTATTAACGAACCGGTTATTGCAGCGCTTGGTCTGTCGGACGCGCAAAAAGCATGGTTTAGTGTGACCACAGAATATTTTATATTACATAGCAAGACTCGCTACAATAACGCTACTTTTACTATGACTTCGGTACTGCAAGCGTCATCCAACAGTCCGGCAACCGTCATCCGGCGCGAGTTCTCAGGAGTAAATTAATGGAACAGTTACTGGTACGTTTAGGAGCCCGGTTTGAAGATCCCGTGCAATGGCTGGTATACACCGATGGCGGCCAAGAGGTTATCGCGTCGGGTGAATTACCTGAGGCCGGGGCGCTGGACACGCTGACTGAACGCGCCGGAGACCGGCCGGTGATTGCGCTGGCCCCGGCCAGTGAAATATTGCTTACCTGGGTAACTTTGCCCGCGCGGGCTAACCGTAAAGTGCTGAGTGCTATACCCTATATGCTGGAAGACGAGCTGGCCTCGGATATCCACCAGCAATTTTTTGCCCTGGGCCCCCGGTTGGGCGAACGCCAGGCCGTGGCAGTCGTGAGCCGCGCTCAGCTTGATAGTTGGCAGCAGTGGATGCAGCAGGCAGGCCTGTACTGCGACACCCTGATTCCTGATGTATTAGCGGTTCCGCCCTGTGCAGATGGCTGGTCGGTGCTATCCATCGGCGGTGACCTTCTGCTGCGTGAAGAGCAATGGAAAGGTTTACAAGGCGAACAAAGCTGGATTTTACCTGCGTTCGCTCACTTGGCGCGCCAGCAAAGTAGTCCTGTGCGGCTGGTTAGCTACAGTGACATCGCCCTCACTGACATGGTCAATGTGCAAGTAGAGCAAGCTCCCCTTGAACTGCCCATGCAAGTATTAGCCTCCCATGTAGCACATAGCAAAGTGAATTTATTGCAAGGTGAGTATAAGGTTAAACGCCAGCGTACCGGCCAATGGCAGCAATGGAAGTGGGTAGCCGGCCTGGCGGCATTGGCGTTATCAGTGACGCTGGTGGAGCGAGGTATGACGCTGTCGCAGGTTGAACAACAAAACCGTGCCCTTGCCAGTCAAATTGATACTGCGGTGAAAAATGGCTTCCCTGATTTAGGGGTGTATCGCGATGTCAGACGCAAAATCACCTCACAAATGGCCCTGCTTAAACAATCTGGTGGCGATGCGTCGATGCTGGTTATGTTAAGCCAGCTAAGCCCTGCGTTCGCTGCCACCCAGGTGCGCCCGCAAACGCTAAGGTTTGACGCGAACCGGGTAGAATTACGCATTCAGGCCATGGGCAAAAATTTTGAAGCGCTGGAACAGTTTCGCCGTGAAGCACAAAGTGCTGGGTTTACCGTAGAGCAAGGCGCCATTAACAACCGTGACGATATGGTAATAGGTAATGTCACTATCCGGAGTCAGTCATGAAAGCGTTAAAAGACAAATACAAGGCATTGACCGAACGTGAGCAAAAGCTGGTGTTGCTGGCGGGCATCGCCATCATTATCGGGGTGTTTTATTTTGGAATCTGGGCGCCCTTGAACCATAGTATTGACGCGGCTAAGGCGCGTCAGGATAGCCAGCAAAAGTTGTTGAGTTGGGTACAGGAAAACGCCTTGAAAGCACAGCAGCTTCGCCGTACGAATAGCAATGCTAACAGTTTCTCAGGCACCCTGGCACAGGCGGTAAACCGTTCCACCAGTGAGTATGGTATTTTGGTCTCACGCATGCAGCCACAAGATGAAGAGCTACAGGTCTGGGTAGATCAAGCGTCATTCAACAATGTACTGGCCTGGTTAAACGCGCTGGAAGGTATGGGGGTAGTTATTTTACAGGTCGATATTGCCGAGGCTAACGCGCCTGGCACCATCAATATTCGTCGCTTACAACTAGGGAAATTATGAAATCAACTGTTGCATGGGTAGTCGGCGCTATTCTGGCTTTTTTTGTGTTATTGGTTATTTACTTGCCGGCTAATCAGGTTATCGGGCGTTTGCAGCTTCCCTCCAATATTACGATATACGGCATCTCCGGTACTCTGTGGCAAGGAAAGGCTCAGCAGGTGGATATCAATGGTTTGCCGGTAGCGAATTTGCAATGGCAGGTAAAACCGCTGGCGCTGCTGATGGGACGGCTTAGCCTTGTTGTTAAGGGCGGTAATAGCCGCGACCCACAGGCTATCTCGTTTGCCGGGCCCGTAAGCACCGGGCTGTTTTCTTATCAGCGTATTCAGGCGAGCGATTTTACCTTGTACTTACCGGTAGATAGCGTGCTGGCTCAGGTATCTTTGCCCCTCCCGGTTAATGCCTCAGGGCGTTTTCGTTCAATTATCGACTCGCTGGATTATGACGGCCAATGTAAAACGTTAAAAGGTACTGGAAGCTGGTTAAATGCGGCGGTCGCCGGCACCCAGGGGCCTATAGACTTCGGCACCTACACGGCGGCCTTATCCTGCGCACAAGGCGATTTTGTTATTCAGGTTAAGGAGCCCAATATGCTTGGTTTGTCCATGCAGGCCACGGTAGGTAATGAGTTTAACCGCTTTGCGGTTGATGGCCAGTTCAAACCGGCCGAAACCTTACCGGAAGAAGTTCATCAGGCCGCACGCCTGTTCGGCCAACCGCAAGCCGACGGCTATACCCACTTTAGTCTGTAGCACCGCCCCAAGCTCGCTCATTTACGCCTATGCAGGCACAAAAAAAGGCACCACATGGTGCCTTTTTAACTTCGTTATACTGCTATATGTAAACCGGCTGACTACAATTATTGCAGATAGTCATGACCGCGGGCTCTACTGGTCAGCAATAAAGATAGTTTTAATATTTACAAACTCTTTAATCCCGAAGCCACCGTGTTCACGGCCATAGCCACTTTCTTTAACGCCACCAAACGGTAAATTGGGCTGCGCTAGCGAATAACCATTGATATTCACCATGCCGGTATCAAACTCATCACGTGCCAGTTCGATAGCCCGCTGGGTATTTTTGGAAAAGATACCCCCGCCAAGGCCATAACGTGAATCATTAGCAATGCGCATGGCATCTTCATCATCTTTTGCTCGAATCAACGATGCGACCGGGCCAAATAGCTCATCATCATAAGCTGGCATACCTGGCTTTACATCTTCCAGAATAGTAAGTGGGTAGAAGTACCCTTTGTCACTACTCATGTCACCGCCCATAATGCATGTTGCGCCGTTTTTAATCGACTCTTGCACCTGGTCATGCAGTTTCTTAATTAAGTCTTTACGTGCAATGGGGCCGACATCGGTGTCTTCATCGCGAGGATCGCCTACTTTGAGTTTCTCGAACTCAGCAACATACGCATCTTTAAACGCATCGTAGACTTTATCTGCCACAATAAAGCGTTTGGCTGATACACAGGTCTCGCCATTGTTAATAACACGGCCCTGTACACAGGCTTTAACCGCTACTTCAATATCGGCATCTTCGAGTACCACAAAGGCATCGTTGCTGCCTAGCTCTAGTACTGTCTTCTTGGACTGGCTACCGGCGTTTTCAGCAACCATTTTGCCTACTTTGTCAGAACCGGTGAAGGTGACACCACGCACTTTATCGTGCTGAATAAGTTCACTTGCCGTTTCACCGCTGATTAATAGCGATTGATAGACATTTTTAGGGAAGCCCGCTTCTTCGTATAGGGTCTGAATCAGTTTGGCCATACCAAAGACGTTATCGGCATGTTTCAATACCGTGGTATTGCCCGCCATGATATTCGGAACGCTGTAGCGGATAACCTGATACAACGGGAAGTTCCAGGGTTGAATACCCAAAATTACGCCGGTAGGCTGATATGAGATGAGGCCCGTACCACCTTCGTAGGCGCGCTCCTCATCTTTTAACTGTTCAGGGCCTTGTTCGGCACTGTAACGACAGATATTGGCGCAAAGTTCAACTTCCTGATAACCCTGGGCTTTGACTTTGCCCATCTCATCTATCATCAGTTCTACAATGTCGTCGGCGCGTTCGTCAATTTTGTCGGCCAGCGCATTAAGTAGTTTACTGCGCTCCGCTAACGATGTTTTTCGCCACTGAGTAAATGCTTCATGCGCATTATCTACTGCCTGGTTTGCTTCTTCGGTATTAAGCAATGTATAAGACTGCAGTTTCTCTTCAGTAGCGGGATTAATCGTGTCGACTGTATTTGACATCGTGTTGCCTCCTGTTAGGAACATAAGTACCCAAGACTGCTGCAACTAAAGGTCCAGTCCCTCCAAATATTTTATAAGTCCCTGATCATAAGATGAATAAGAGGCTTATTTTACCTGTACAGCCGCTTTTATGGGCCGCCTTGGAGCAGCCATATTTTTCACACTGTCAGGCAGAATTTCATAGCCAGAGCGTATAACTGAATACTATTTGTACTGTAAGTCGGTGGGTTAGCCTTTGCTAACTTAGTGAAATTATTCGCGGCTTACGATTACCCCTGAGCACTATTGCCCGGGTTGGGTATACAACTGGGGATGGGTAAAACGGGCCAGGGCCAATATCAGCGCGGTTTCATAAACACTTTGGCGGGTTGCCTGATGGCGGGTAAGCAAGCCAATTGCCCCGCCTTGTTGCTTAACATTCGTAGTGTTAAACAAACGATCCATAACGTCGCCCAATTCTTCGCCGTTCAGCAGGGCCTGATAGACCGCAGGGGGAATGGGCATACTGGCGCTGCGCGATACCGACCATACCTGCTGATGGTAAATCGCCGTATAGGCAAATGTGGCAGGCCCATCAGGGAGATTATCTACCCCACCTTCAATGGCTATAAACCAATTCCAATCCCGCGCTGCTGCTTCGGCTGCTGTAAGGCATGCTTGCACCCGGTTTATCGCACCTAATCGGGTCTGTTCGCCGGTCAAAGGCTGATCAGGTACACCGCTGGGCACCTTCAGCGCCTGGACGGTTACCGGCGCGCCCAGCACTTTTTCCAGCGCGGCGGAGGCAGCATTCACTTTAACCGGGTTCGTTGAACCCACGACACAAATAAGCGGCGGAGTCATACCCTACGCTCGCGTAAAATATCTTCTAAGAGTAAACGGTAATCGGAAGTAGCTGCAAATGCATCAATGCGCTGGGCAGGCAGTTGACTATCAGGGTTTTCCACTGCCAATAAATGCTTGATGCCAAAATCCTGAGCGGCTTTCAAAATAACCTGGCTATCGTCTACAAATAGCGTACGCGAAGGATCAAAGCCCAGTCTGTGTTGTAAACGCTGCCACAGTAGCTGAGATTCTTTAGTAACACCGAACTCATGGGTCGAAATCAACGTATCAATGTGCGCATCAAGTTGCGTTAGTTCAAGTTTTAAGGCCAGATTATCGGGATGTGCATTCGTTACCAGCGCCACCTGCCGACCGCTTTGTTTTAAAGCATCCAGCAGAGGCAGGGTATCCTCGCGCATACTGACTAAATGGGCGATTTCTCGTTTAGCCGCCATAATATCGAGTTGCAGCTGTTCGGCCCAATAGTCCAGGCAATACCACTGAATTTGCCCACTGACCTGGTCATAATGCTTTCGCATAGTGGCTTTACACTGTTCTACTGACTGCTTGTTTTGCAGCGCCACTTTTTGTGGCAGATGTTCCATCCAAAAATGGGTATCAAAGTGAAGATCCAGCAGCGTGCCGTCCATGTCTAGCAGGACTGTGTCTATTTCGTTCCAGGGCAGAAATGGCAAGCGGTTTTCCTTATGATACATTAAGCTTTAGACTTGATAGATATAATAGCGAAAGATAGCCACGATAAACATGAGTAAAATAAACCCTGCTAAAGTATTGCCCCGCATCCATCATCGCGAGATTGTCGCGCAGAGCCGCCTGTTCAAAGTAGAACGAATTGATCTTGAATTTTCTAATGGTGCAACCCGGCAATTCGAGCGAATGGCGGGCACCAATCGTGGCGCGGTTATGATCGTTCCGTTATTGGATGCCGACACTATCATTCTGGTACGCGAATATGCTGCTGGTAACCACACTTATCAGTTGGGCTTTCCTAAGGGTTTGATTGATCCTGGTGAAAACCCGGTAGAAGCCGCCGACCGCGAATTAAAAGAAGAAGCCGGTTATGGGGCGCGCCAGCTTAGCGAAATTCACACAGTGAATATGGCACCGAACTTTTTTAATTCAGAAATGCGTATTGTAGTGGCGCGGGATTTGTATGAACAATCTTTGGAAGGTGATGAACCCGAACCACTTGAGGTCGTGACCTGGAAATTAAGTGAGCTAGATGCTTTGCTGGAACGCGATGACTTTATTGAAGCTCGCTGCATTGCAGCCTTGTTTCTGGCAAAGAAATGGTTGAAGGAGCAATAAAGCATGCCCGATGACACCCTCCCCTCTTTGTTAGCACTAGCGAAAGAGGTGGCTGTAGAAGCAGGCCGGGAAGTTCTAAGAATATACGACTCAGGAGACTTCAGTGCCTATCAAAAAGATGATGACTCGCCGGTTACCAGCGCGGATTATAAAGCGAACGATATTATTACCCGGCGGTTAGAAGAAGCCACGCCGAATATTCCAATATTGTCGGAAGAGAATAAACATGCCAGCTTGGCGGAGCGTAAGAAGTGGCCACGCTACTGGCTTATCGACCCTATTGATGGAACGCAGGAATTTATCGCTCGCAGCGGCGACTTTGCTATTAATATTGCGCTCATTGAAAACAACGAGCCCACTATTGGCGTAATCTTCTGGCCCCCAGGACAAACCTTATATTATGCCAGTAAAGATCATGGCGCTTTTAAAGAATGCCCTGACGAAACCCGCCAAATTCATGTGCGTAAGCTGGAAGATCCCAAACGCAGTGTGGTAATGATTGCTGTCAGCCGCCGTCAGTCGCGCGACAAAATCCTTTCGCGAATGAATGCCAAACGAATTTATCAGACGCTGCCATTGGGTAGCTGTTCGTTGAAATCCTGTTTTATCGCGGAGGGCAAAGCCGATGTGTTTATGCGTATCGGTATTACCGGCGAATGGGATACCGGCGCATCCCAATGCATAGTGGAAGAAGCAGGTGGCCGTATTCTGGCAGCTAATTTTGAACCATTGACATATAACCAGCGCAAAACGTTGGAAAATCCTGACTTTGTTGTGATGGGGGACCAGCGGGTACCCTGGCAGGATATTGTCCAATACCATAAGGAATAACGCCCATGCTAAAACCAGCGATTGTCGCCCTGAGTGCCCTTACCAGCTTACCTACGCTGGCCGCCTGGCAACTGGACGAAAATGACTCCAGACTGCACTTTCTATCAACCAAAAATGCACAGATTACTGAAGTGCATAGGTTCGACTCGTTATCCGGCGCCATTACCGATAGCGGTGAGCTAACGGTGACTGTAGCCCTGGCCTCCGTGGATACGGGTATCGAAATACGCGATACCCGTATGCAGGAAAAGTTATTTGAGACCGGCACTTATGGCGAAGCCAAATTTACCGCTTCTCTACCGGCCGATGTGCTGGCGATGAAAGCGGGCGATACCGGAATTTATACTATCGAAGGCAGCATTGATTTACATGATGAAAATGTGGCTACCAGCTTTATGGTGCAGGCTACGCGTGTAAACGATAGCCAGTATACGGTGACCACGGTAGCGCCTACCCTGCTAAAAGCAGGTGATTTCGGCCTAACTCAAGGGCTTAATACATTACAGAAGATTGCTGGATTAGACAGCATCACTATGACAGTACCTGTGTCCTTTAGTGTCACCTTTACCCAACAGTAGCGAGTCCGCCATTGGGGAGCGCTAGCACCAACCTATATATATGGGCGACTGGTACGTTTTGCTGGTAGCAGGCTAGCAAGGCTACCACCCTGTAACCCGGCGTCTACAAACGCGCCGGGTACCCGGTCAGCCACCAGCGAAGGTCACCCGTACTCCGGCGTTAACAATAAACCCATCGTTTCTGGACCAGATATCGGTTGTCCACTGTCCGCTTGCCGCTTGAGTGGGTAACAGTAACGGATGTTCATCGCTTTGTTTTACATCCAGCAGATTTTCCAGGTTAATAAACCAGCTGGTATTTCCAGCGGTTATCTCGCCCATTAAGCCAAGATGCCAGTAAGGATTGGTCTGCGTAATATAGGGGTTATCGTTTACTCGCTGCGAGCCGGTGTAATACGCTTCAAACCCAGCTCTGAAACGACCGTGTTGTTCCCACATTGCCACCAGTCCGGCAGAGTGCGTTGGGGTTAAGGCAATCTCTTGACGGCCAGCAGCCGCGCGACGCGCCTCGGTAGCATCCAGATAAAGATAACTCGCCGTTAGCTTTACATCGTACCAATAATAGCGGAACAGGAGCTCAGACCCGCGGATTTGGCTTTCTCCCGGCGCATTCACCAACCTCACCCGGTCGGGCGCATCACTGCCGGCCGAGGAAAATGCCTCAAGCTGAGTCTTGTTCTCTACATTGGACCCAAATAAAGTGACACTGGTTTCAATATTACCCACCGCGTAGGTGATATCAATGGAGGCAGTATCGGCCTGTTCTGCCTGTAACTCGCCGATATCTGCCAGTCTGGCTAAACCGGCTGCTTCAATCTCTTCCACAAATGGCGTAGGTGCATAATAGCCCTTCCCATAAGAGCCACGCACGGTGAATTGGCCGGGGCGGTACAGTAAAGATATACGGGGGCTGAACTGGGTTCCATACTCACTATGCTTATCCAGGCGGGCGCTGTAAGAAGCCGATAGTTTACTATTTACTGCATAATTCAACTGGCCAAATAACCCGGGCACGTCATAAGTGTAGTCAAACTGGGCATACCGGTCAGACTGGTAAATGTCCGCTTGATAAGCGACACCCACCACCCAGTCGCTTTTATTATCATAGCCCGCCAGGCTGCTTTCAATCAGGTAACTTTCGTGCTGGTCGCGGTCTTCATCTGCGCCATACAGATGATCATGTTGCTGCGCCATGGCTGAGGCCCTGGAGTGGAAGGTGATCGTGTCAGTGGCAGGGGCATCGAACACCAGCCCGGCGTCTAAACGCTCAGAATCCTGATTCTGGGTAAAGGGCCGGCTATTGTCTACAGTATTGGCTGCCAGCGTTCCGCCTGTCCGGTTTTCGGTCATAAAGCCCGCCGTAGCATAAAGATTCTGGCCTTGTTCTCCTTCCCAGAATAGCCGAGGCCGTACGGTATAGCGCTCGTAACCGGGCAAATCAATCCAGCCGTCATTATCAATATCAGTTACATGTTGATAATGCGCCCCCGCCGTAACAGAGCCATTCACCGTTTTGCTTAAGGGCGCTTCGGTATACGTGGTAAGGTCCTGGCCATCCCGGCTGGTAAGGTTTAACAGGGCTTCGCCTGTTAGTTCATCACCGGGCCGCCGCGAGACCAAATTAATCACCCCACCCAGCGCAGAGCCGCCATAAAGTGATGACGCTGATCCTTTGATAATTTCAACCTGGCCCAAGTCCGTGGGCGGAATTTGCAATAGACCAATCGATGCAGCCTGATTACCGTAAAGCGGTAAACCATCCGCCAATAACTGAGTGTACCGACCATCCATGCCTTGCAACCGGATATTGGCACTCCCAAGGGCCGGCGACGTGGTTTGTACTCTGACTCCGCCCGTCTCGGCTACTAGCATAGAGATATTACCCGGCCGCATAGCGGCCTTTTCCTGGATTTCTTCTCGGTTAACAACCTCTACACGAATAGGTTGATCATCGGCAATGCGACCTGAACGGGTAGCCTGAACAAGTACCCGCTCAACCTCTTCATTATCCCCATGCGCAGGTTCATCTTGCTGGGTGGAGGGAAGGGCCGCAGAGAAGGGCTGTGAGGCCGCCACAGCAGCGGCAGAGCCGGAAAATATGGCTACCGAATATAGGAATAGCAGGGTCAAACGAACACAAGGGGTCATAGTAAGCTTAGTAATACGTGGTAACCACAATCAATGATAAGCTAAAGTGTAAAGATTACAGTTACTGGAAGGTCAAGATGAGAATAAGCACGTTAGCGGATGCCGCCCAGGTACCGGCAAAAACCATACGCTACTATGAAGAGATAGGCTTGCTTGCACCCTCGCTTAGAACCGCCAACGGCTACCGGCATTATCAGGCAAAGGATATCGATAGGCTGGTTTTTATCCGGCGATGTCGAGAGCTAAATATCAGTATTGACGATATTAAACAGCTACTTGATGTTCAGCAACATCCCAAAGCCTCTTGTGCAGCCGTGGATAATATCATTGCTAAACAGCTGGCCCGGGTTCAGCAGACTCAGCGCGAATTGGCCTTGTTGGAGAACAGCCTCCACCAGCTCGCAACATCCTGTACACACCAGCAAATTGAAGATTGCACTATTTTACAACAGCTACGCCACACACCGCGCTAATCAGATTTTCAGCTTACGCCGGGGGATTGGCCGATGAACTACCCCACCAGATAAAACCAGCCTAAACCCACTACCAGGGCTGGCACCGCTGAATACAGGGTGGCGTAAGCAGCCGCTTTGGGCGCCAGCACCATGGCCGGAAACAACGCATCGCCATCGTTCGCCAAGCCGTTACCTAATAGCGCAGCAAACGGCAGGGCACCCTGTAAATACAGTCCGGTGACCATAATCTGTGGCCCACAGCCAGGCAGCATACCTACGGCAATGGCGCCTAACACTGCAACCACGCCCATACCATCAAACGCTGCGGCCATATCCACATTAAACCAGAACATAGGAAGTTCAAATAATAAAAACGCTACCACCACCCAGCTCAATACAAACTGCGTATCAGCAGCAGCTTTAGCGGATAATACCTGTAGTTTCCCTGCTGGCGCATTGGGCTGTGATGGCGCTGTGGCCTGACCGTTGATGGCCCACAGTACGATGGTAATAAACGCAGCACTGGCGCCGCCATACACAATACTGGTATTAAGCACGGCTGAATACGCTTGAATATCTACATTAAACGCCATAAATAAGGCAATGATCAAAGCGGGTATGGCCAATACCAGAAAGAAATAGCTTGCGAACCGGCTGGCAAAGGGCGATGCAAGCGTACCTTCACACTGACACGCCACATTATCATTACTCGCTTTCGCAGGCTGGCGCATAACACTGTCGTCCTGGTGAATATAGTTTACCACTGCTCCGGTGATCACCCCGACCACACTGCTAATGGCCATAACGGACAGGCCCGTCACAGGTTCGCTGGCCAGTAGCAAAAATGCGGCGTCGCCCATGGTACTGGTTAATACTGTCACTACCGCACCAAAGCTGGCATTACCACGCACGAACTGGGTGACCACAACGATGGCTCCACCGCAGCCAGGTAAAGCACCCAATAAAGCGGCGCCTGATAGCTCCACCGCCGGATAACGCGCGATAAGTTCAGCCATACGGCCACCGCTAACCCGGCTGGCTACGGCGTGGAAGGCGACTAAAGAAAGGTAAACAAATATACCTACCTGGAAGAATGCATCGCTTAAAACCTGCAAGGTCACCTGTCGGCTCCCTGGCACCATTAACAATGCCATGAGTACCACAGGTAACAGCATCCGCTTATTAGGCGTCATACGGCGAAGGGCATTTGTCGGCCCTGGGGCTGTGGCTACAATAAAGCTCATAAAAGAATCCTGTCTGTGTCTACAAAACAAGAATAGTTCTCATTATCACTTATAGGTAGTCTTTTTAGCAAATTGCGACGATAGCTAAATCTGATTAAAGCCCCCTTAAATTAATACAAAATGCTATTGGCGGTGCCACGCCGGGCGTATTTGTGCCTTCCTCTGCCGGGGGATAGGAACCCCGGCGATAGCGTGTTAGAAGAGCCTCAGCTTTATGCATATCCTGCACGAGCCCTTAGCGCCAAGTGAGAGCCCTTGGCGAAGTAACCGCCCTCAGCGTACAGACGGTAGCGGGTTGCGCATAGGTTTAGGTGGCGCATTTAAGTCTTGTAGGGGCATTGCCTGGAACCTGTCAGCTGGCAATGCTGGTGCACTGACAGGAGCGTCATCTATTTTAAAAACGGCCATTTCCTGTCGTACCTTTTGCAGGCTCGGATCTTCATTGCGCTCTTCATTTATGACGAAAATACCGACTTTTGCACACCCTATACCTAGCTTGTCGCTACTGCTATACCGAATAACCGCCGCGCCAATCAGCATGCCAGTGAGCACGGGTAACAACCATAGGAACAAGGTAGGTGTCAGCCAGGCGGTTACCCCGCCCCAAATCAACGCAAGCAGCGTCATCCAGCGGGTATACACCAGCGCATCACGCCAGGGCACCATCCGGCCTTCACGTTCCTGAGCTTCCCACCGCACCTTATGCCCTATCAGTACACTAAGCACAAAGTAGCTATGATAAAACATCATCATAGGGGCTATAAGCACAGCCATGAAAAGCTCGGTGACGCCACCAATAAACAACCGCCCCACCCCGCCAAACTCTTGCCGGCGCTGAATCATTGCCAATACCAGGCCAAGCAGCTTGGGCATGAACAGTAACGCTACGGTTCCCCACAAGGTGGCCACCATCATGCTTTCTTTGGCAATTTGCCAGCTCGGGAAAAGTTGGTAGCGAGAAGTGAAAAAATCAGGCTGAGTGGTGGCTCGGACAATCGCGTCAGCGGTTCCCAGCCCCAGCATGGCAAACAACACAATAGAAGAAATATACGCAAAAGCACCGAACAAAAAATGTAAACGGTTGGTGGTTTTAAGTCCTTTTACACTTAACAAACCAAGGTGTTGAATATTACCCTGCACCCACCGTCTGTCGCGTATCGCGTAGTCAATCATATTGGCCGGAACTTCTTCATAGCTGCCATGGGTGTCCGTTAATAGAAAGCACTGCCATCCGGCTCGGCGTAATAGCGCAGCTTCAACGAAGTCGTGACTAAGTATCTCGCCTCCAAACGGGGCCCGGCCAGGTACTTTAGGTAACCCACAATGCTGCATAAATGGCGCAACCCGAATAACCGCATTGTGCCCCCAGTAATTGGCACTGTCAGTTTGCCAAAAGGCCAGACCGGTAGCTAACATAGGACTATATAAGTGGGCGGCAAACTGCACAAAGCGGCCGAAAAAGGAATGCTGGCGCACGGGCATCGGAATGGTTTGAATAAGTGCTGCATCAGGGTTCATTTCGATACGGCGCACCAAATCTAGCATGCGGGTCGCTGACATAACACTGTCAGCATCCAGCACAATCATTGACTCATACTGACTACCCCAGCGCTGACAAAACTCCGTAATATTGCCAACTTTGCGTCCCACATTTTTTTCACGTCTACGGTAAAACAATTGGCCTGCTGCACGGCTTAAGCGTTGGGTTAACTGCTGCCAGGCCTGAAGCTCAGCGGTAGCCTTATCGGCATCACGGGTATCTGACAGCATGTAAAAGTCGAAGTGCGAATGAAACGGCGTGTCCAGCACTTCACGTACGCACGCTTCAAAACCCACCATAATACGCCGGGTATCTTCATTATATACCGGCATTATAATCGCGTGACGGTGTTTTATGGGCTTATCTTGAGCGGGCGATGCCTGTTGCTTTTTCAACGTCAGTGGGTCGATATGGGCAAGTTTCAGTACAAACCCGATGATGGCTGTCCAGAAAGACATCGATAGCCATACAAATAGAGGTAAGGCTAATGCTAGCTGGCCTATCTCCAGCCAGGTTAATGCATTCGGCCGAAATATTTCGTACAACGCCCATATTGCCAATGCCGCGGTAGGTAGCGTTAATAACAATACAAAAGCGACCCGCCAGGCGCGTCCACGAACCCATAACCGCCCCGGCTGGTGCTTTGACGTACTAGGTTTGTGGCTGATAGACATAATTCCACACCTCGCTAACTTTTTCCTTGTTATGGTTCAGGAATAAACGCATATCCACCGGCTTCTGACCTTCGGGCAATAGCAGGAAGGTGGCACGCATCTCCCGGCCACCGTTTACTTTGAATATTCTGGCTTGCTTTACCGCCCCGCGGTTTACATCCAGAATTAAATTGATGTCCTCAACTTCCAGATTAAACCCTCTAGGTAACGTGAAATCCACCACAAAACGGCGCACCATTTGTTCTTCAGATGATTCAAACCCAGGCAGATGGCTAACCCCCTGCCGAGTTCGTTTTACCACTGCGGTATCATAATGCATCGGTTCTTGTTCTACCGTACGCATGTGATAAGCGAAATACCGGCTCTGGCCTTCTTTAAGCGGTGCTTCCGGTACCCAGTAAGCCACGATGTTGTCATGGATTTCAGCATCAGTTGGAATTTCTACAACTTCCAGGCGGCCTTTTTCAAAGCCGGCTTTTGGCGTTACCCATAATCCTGGACGCTGATGGTAATTCGCTTCGGCATCCAGATAATTTTCAAAATTACCATCGCGCTGCAGCATCCCAAAACCTTGGGGTGCAGGATCGCTTAGTGAGGTAATTTGCAAACGGGTAGGATTGGTCAGCGGTCGCCAAATTTGTTCGCCATTTTGATTGATCATCAGCACGCCATCGCTGTCGTGTACTTCCGGACGGTAGTCATCGTGACGTTGTTCAGTATTTTCGCCATACAGAAACATACTGGTGAAAGGTGCGATACCCAGTTTAGTGACATCGGTGCGGGCAAATAACCAGGCTTTGACATCCACTTTGGTATCTTTGCCAGGACGAATAGTAAAGGCATAAGCCCCAGCTACTGAGGGGCTTTCAAGCCTCGCGTATACAGTAATCGGCTTACCCGGTTGGGGTTTAATTAACCAGAATTTAGTGAAGCTAGGAAATTCTTCTCCTTTCGGGAGGCCGGTATCAATAGCTAAACCACGCGCTGAGATACCATACACCTGGTTTTTCCCTACCAGGCGAAAATACGATGCGCCCTGAAAGACGGCAAATTCATCTTTATACTGGTCGTTTTTGATAGGGTAATGAATACGAAACCCGGCAAAACCACTATTTTCATCGGTTAAGCCGGCAAACTTTTCGGCTTGCTGATCATAGCTGAACATCGCAGGGTCAAATGCCAATTTTTGCTGGCTGTTATCGCGCTCTACTACAGTAACCGTAACCGGCTCATCATATAAAAAACCTGGGTGAAAAAACTGGACTTCGTAGTCGTTTTTGCCGTGCCATAAGGCTTGCTCTGGTTTAAAGCGAATTGAACGATATGGCTGGTAGTCCATATTCTTCAGCTTTTCATCAAGCCCGTGGTCGTCCACCGTATACTCGCCTTCAGCTGAGGCCCTGGCCTCTTCAATCACTGATTGTAAGATAGGTTTGGCAGACGGGAAATTAGCGTCGTTTACCGACTCCGCATGAACGCCAGCGCTTCCCCCCGCGCACATAGCGCCAAGTGCAACCAAGCTCAACACCCCGCGCTGCTTTTTCAACAATAAAAAGAACCGTGCTAAGGGGGGTAGCGGTAAAGTACCGATACATTTAGTGCTTCGCTGCATATGAATTCTCCAATAATAAGGGGCCCCGCTATTGTTGCAAGAGCTGAACCAGGCCGGATAAATCTTACCGGCGTATTAAAATACTATATAAATCATTTGCTTGTGGCTAATTTGTGGTCAAATAAATAGATTTAAAACGCCTATATAATTGAAGACTAATGTAAAAGTGTGAAAATACGTTGGCAGAAGGCGACAGTTTTACACAATCATGCCGATTACTTTTTCGCCAGAAAAGCGATGCTGTAAGCGTAGAAAGCAAGCAGATGATATTTAGTTTTTATATTAAAATACAAAAACTTAAATACTTTAATGACGAGCTTTTTGAGGCATACGGGGCCAGTTTGGCAAGCCCCTTGCTCTATCCTCAGTAGTACGATGAAACAGGTTTTTTCACGCAATAGTGTATCGGGCATCCTGCCGATACCGTTTAAGGAGCAGTTATGCGTAAATCTTTTACTATTCTTTCCGCTTTGGCCGTAGGGTCGTTATCTTTTCAGGCACTCGCTGACTCACCAAACTGGCGCTACGTTGAAGGTGGCTATGCTAACTATGACACCGATTATGAGGATTTCGATGGTTTAACTATCAACAGTAAATACCTGTTAGAAAACAATATCTTCCTTAATGCAGAATACACCAATGTGAGTGAAGACGATTTTGATATCAATACTACTACATTAGGTGGTGGTTACCGGTTCGTACTTAATGGAATGACCGACGCCTACGTGGGCGCCAACTTTGAACGTATCGACACTGATGGCGGCGACGAGAACGGCTATAGCGTTAATGCCGGTGTACGTTCTATGGTGCTACAAGAGGTAGAAGTGATGGCTGAAGTTGGCTATTACGATGTATACGATGGCGATGTAACAATGAAGGTAGGCGCTAATTATTACTTTGCGCCGCGCTGGGCAGCTGGCGTTAGCTTCAAAAAAATGGACGATGCTGACCTGACGCAAGTCACTGCGCGCTACACCTTTTAATTGAACCATCAGCGAGGTCGGCGTCAGTCGGCCTTACTTCGATGAAGCATGCCACGCGTTTTTTAGCTCTGTGTTGCGGCATAACGTTGTGGTTAAGCGGCTGCACCACTGCGCCCACCACCGGGGCCACTGTGACGGTACCGAGCTCCCAGCCTACCGGACAGGGTATAGCCAGCTTTTATGCTGACCACTTCGATCAGAAAATGACGGCTAACGGCGAAACCTTTAAGCAACAAGCATTGACGGCGGCTCATCCGCAATTCCCCTTTGGTACACTGGTAAAAGTCACCAACATCCAAAACGGTAAAAGTGTAACAGTAAGAATAAATGACCGCGGGCCTTATGTCGCCGGGCGAATTATTGATTTATCGCAGGCCGCCTTCAAACGTATTGCCCCATTAGATCAAGGGGTGGTTACCGTGTTAGTACGACCATTACCCAAGTCCTAATCTATCTCGCCGCTTTCATCACCACTGGTTACCGCATCGCGGTGACGTATGTCTACCGTTTCATGCAGCTCAGAAAATACCAGTACGACTTCCCCGCTATGCAACTGGGCTACCACCTGCGCCACCTTTTCCTCAAAACTGGCTTCGATTTCTCCGTAATCTGTGCCTTCACGTAGCACAAAAGACTCGGCAATACTGTGAAGCGTGTCAGCCTCTAAGGAAGCTATAGGTATAATCATTTACACATTCCGATAGTCACTGCCCGAAGGGCAAAAATTGTTCAAAGAATACTTTGACCCTATTTTGAAGCCAAACCTGGGGCCGTAATAAACTGCCCTGCATAAAGCCTACGTGCCCTCCTTTATCGCTTAATTCAAGGGTAACTGCGTTAGCAAGTTCGTGTTCCTGAGGAATAATCAGATGATTCATGAAAGGATCATCAATACTGTGTAATACCAACGTCGGGCAATGAATTGCGCTAAGATAATGAAACGAGCTACATTTTTCGTAATAATCCTGTGCATCACAAAAGTTATGCAACGGCGCCGTTACCACATCGTCAAACTGGCGAAAGGTAGTAATATTATCAACATCACGGGGCGTCAACTGCAGCAAGCTACGATAATCGATGTAAGACATTTTTTGTTTTAATGTCTGCTTCATGCTGTTTAATAGATATTTTTGGTAAACTCGCGAAAAACCCTGATTGATACTGCGAGCGCACTCACCGAGTTTTAACGGTGCAGAAATTGCCACCGCCCCATCTAACCACTTTTGTGCTGGATGTTCCCCCAGCAGCTTTAACAGCATATTAGCGCCCAGGGAAAAGCCAACTGCAACTTTAGGCAAACCAGGAAAGCGCTGACTAAGTAGCTCCAGAAAAAATCGTGGGTCTTCGGTTTCACCGGAATGGTAAGCTCGCGGTAAACGATTGGGTTCGCCACTGCATGAGCGAAAGTGCATCATAACCACTTGCCAGCCATGTCCGCTTAATGCGGCCATCATGTCATTGGCATAATGCGAACGAATACTGCCCTCAAGACCATGGAACATCGCCACTATGCCGGTGGTTTTAGTTGGCTTCGGCCCCCATGCTAGATCAATAAAATCACTATCTGGCAACGTGACTCGTTCCATTTGGTAGTTAAGCGGCAATCGCTTTTGGATAAACCGCGGCCAGATAGTTTGTAAATGACGGTTTTTGGCCCACCAGGGTGCGCGAAATTCACTTTGCTGAATGGTCCCGTGGGATACGCTGGTTCGCTGCATAGGGTTAGTCGGCTAAAGCAAGTTTAATCAGGCTACGAATATCGGCAATAGCCTGTTCGTTGTCGCGTAACTGATAAGCATGGATAAACGCCACCACACTGGCGTTAATCCCCCGGATATCCGAGGTTTCGACTAGCAGATTATTGAGTACTGTGACCAGTTCTTCCTGTTGTTGGGCTTCTAGCACCAGCTCCTGCTGCTTCAGCTCTGCATAGCGATGATGTTCCGGATGCGACGGCGCTTTGGCGGCTTTGCGGTGTAACCGGTGCTTAACCAATAGCTGCTCACTATGACCAATGGCCGCTTTAAGCGTTTGCCACTGTTTTAACACGACTATCTGCTGTTCTTGCAGGCACCAGCACAGCATAAGTAACATATTCACATTAATGCCTGCGGTATCTTGCAACCTTAAGCACAGGCTGGCCGCCTGTGGTTGTTGGTACAGGCTGGTAGAATAGTGCCAAAAAGCATCGGTGCTAAGATTATTGTGCTGAGTCATCGTCCTGCCTTGCATTTTCAATCGCCTGCTGGGCATCCAGCCAGGCCATCTCGGTTTCTTCAAGTTGCTGTTTTAGCTTGGTTTGCTGGTCAAGTAGTGTCATCAACTGTTTTTTATTATCGTCCTCGTAAACCGTAGGGTCAGCTAATGCCTGTTCAACTTCTTGCAGTTGCTCTGATACGCGTTCCATGGTCTTTTCATGTTTATCCAAGGCTTTTTTAAGTGGAGCAACCTGTTGACGAAATTCAGCTTCTTTACGCTTTTGGGCCTTACGGTCTTCTTTCGGTTTTTCCTGGGCAGGGGCTTTTTGCTGACTTTGCTGCGCTAAAATCCAATCACGATAGTCATCTAAATCACCGTCGAACGGGGCCACCCTGCCACTATCCACCAGATAAAAATCTTCACATACGGATGATAATAAAAAGCGGTCATGCGATACCAGTACCATGGCTCCCTCGAACCCTTGTAACGCCACATTCAACGCGTGGCGCATTTCTAAGTCGAGGTGGTTAGTAGGTTCATCCAACAGCAATAAGTTAGGCTTTTGATAGACAATTAGCGCCAGCACCAGCCGGGCTTTCTCACCACCAGACATCGGTGCAACAGGATCTAATGCCTGGTCACCATTGAAACCAAAACCTCCTAAGAAATTACGTAGTTGTTGCTCGGTGGCGTGCTTATCCAGACGCTGCAAATGCAGTAGCGCCGAGGCCTGAGGATCCAGATATTCAAGCTGATGCTGGGCAAAGTAACCCACATTCAAGCCCTGCGCAGTAGCGAAATCGCCTTGCATAGGGGACAGCACACCAGCCAGCAGCTTAATAAGTGTCGATTTACCCTGCCCATTACGGCCCAGTAAACCAATTCGGCTACCGGGCACCAGGTTCAGTTTAACCTGTTCAACAATAACGGTACTGTCGTAACCCAGCTTCACCTTTTCCATGGCAATCAGAGGGTTAGGTAAATCTTTAGGCGGCGCAAAGGAGAAGCTAAACTGGCTGGCCGCATGCGCGGGCAACAGGGTTTCCATTTTTTCCAGTTGCTTAATTCGGCTTTGGGCCTGTTTTGCTTTACTCGCTTTTGCTTTAAAGCGCGTAATAAACGACTCAAGATGGGCGATTTTATCTTGTTGTTTACCATACTCAATGTTCTGCAAGCGGGCTCGCTCGGCACGTTGAACTTCATATGAGGAATAGTTACCGGTATAGGTGACCAACTGTTGATTCTCAACGCTGATTATCTGGCTTACCGTAGTATCAATAAAGGTTTTGTCATGGGATATCAACAGCAAAGTTCCGCTATAGCGCTGTAACCACTTTTCTAACCAAATTACCGCATCTAAGTCCAGATGGTTAGTTGGTTCATCAAGTAACAACAGGTCAGACGGGCATAATAAAGCCTGGGCGAGGTTTAAACGCATTCGCCAGCCACCCGAAAAATCTGTTACCGGCGCGTCAAGCTGGCCGTGGGAAAAGCCCAACCCGGCGAGTATAGTTGCTGCGCGCGCTTGCACATCGTACGCCCCGGCTTGCTCGAGTTGTCCATGTAAAGCCGCTATCGCCACCCCGTCGTGCTGCGCTTCAGCGCTCGCTAAGCGGGCCTGTAAGTCACGCAGATGACGGTCACCATCAATAACATAATCAATTGCGGCGCGATCAACCGCCGGGGTTTCCTGAGCCACACTCACTACGCGCCAGTTAGCTGGCATATGGCAGTCGCCGGTATCCAGTGACAATTCATTGCGCAGTAGCCCGAACAGGCTGGATTTACCGCAGCCGTTGCTACCTATCAGGGCCGCTTTATGGCCGGGAAATATCTGGGCGTTGGCTTGGGCCAGCAATACCTTGCTGCCTCGCATCAATGTTATATCTGAAAGCTTTATCATGGACCATTTGCATTGCTGGAATTTCGGCGCAACAGCGTAGCAAAAATACACCATTAACGCTTGTTTTATACAGTGGGTCAGGTGTTTTAGCACAATATATACCCGTTAATATTTTTCAATATAACGCAGGTTTAACTGACCCAATTGAGCAAACGCGGGCGCAGTACGGTATAATTAAACGAGAAATGTTTGCTACCAGACGAGGCCTTATGACCAATAAAAACCGTCGTCGCTTTATTGCCGGTGCTACCTGCCCCAGCTGTAAGGCAACAGATACCATTATGCTGTACTTCGAAAACAATCTGGAAAAACTGAAATGCGTAGAATGTGATTACCAGGAAACCCAGACAGATGACAAGGTAAAAGCCACCACCCGCGAACAGGAAGATGTCATCGGCTTGTTTAAGCCCGAGTAATTTTTACCTGAGATGGGCAACTCTGCGTTGCCCATACCGTGCAGCTCTGCATGAGGGCTTACAATAGCGAATTATAGCCCATCAAAAACAGTACTTTATCTTAACTAGCAAGGCTGGGCTATGTGGCATGAAATTTTCAACAAATCATGCTTACGCTGATGAAATTGAGGTAAATTTATGGCCCGGTCGTCCCGCCTGATTAAAGGGTTTATTGTACTGTTACTGGTAGTGATAGCGATTCGACTGGCGTTACCTTATGCAGCGCAGTGGTATATCAACCGTACGCTTAGCCAGCCGGGTGATTATCATGGCAAGGTAGGCGATGTGGATCTTATGCTCTGGCGCGGCGCTTACAGTCTGGAACAAATTATTCTGGTACAGGATGGGGGCTCAGTAGAACGCCCTCTGTTTAAAGCCGATAAAGTTGAGTTCAGTTTGCTATGGTCCGCCCTGATTCGTGGGCGAGGCGTAGGAGATGTTACGTTAACACGTCCAGAAATTAATTTTATTGATGCTGCTAATGATCAGCAGGATCAGACCGGTGAATCAGAAAACTGGCTAAATCTGGCCAATCAGCTGTTCCCTTTGCGAATTGATAAGCTCGCTATTATCGAAGGTCAAATTGCCTTTTATAATCCCGATGCAGCCCCGCCCATCGATGTAGCCTTACATGCTATAAATGGTGAAGCCTATAACCTGGTAAACAGTCGCGACCTATCCAAGGACCTGGTAGCGCGCGCAAAGTTTGTTGCCCAAACCGCGGAACAAGGCACCCTGTCGGTACAATCTCAACTAAATCCCAGCACCAAGAATCCGACCTTTGACATTGATGTGCAGGCGAACGATGTAGCCTTGGTTAACTTTAAGAACCTGTTGGATACATATGCTCCATTTGATCTTGAAGCCGGTACGCTGGAGCTGGCTGCCGAAATTGCCAGCGATGATGGCTACGTCCAAGGCTACGTAAAACCTATATTACATAATGTTGAAGTATTTTCATGGAAAGGGGATATAGAGCGGGACAATGACGGATTTTTCAAAGGCGTAGTAGAGGCGACGTCCGCCTTCATCGCTGAGTTATTTGAAAATCAGTCACAAGATCAAATCGCCACCCGAATTCCCATCGAGGGTCAGCTGGATAATCCGCAAACGCCGGTGTTACCAGCATTAGGCGCTATTATTAAAAATGCCTTTATTGAAGCGTTACAAGGCTCGGTAGAAGAGTCGGTGGATTTGAATGATGCCACTAAGTCCCGTGAAGCGGCAAATGATGAGGTAGAAAAGCAATAACAGCGTCTACCAGAAACTGATGACGGTAGCCTTTAACAGAGGCTATCTTATCACTGCAAGTTGGCTGGTCTTACTAGCCAAAAGTAGAAGTCTTGACCATACTTTACGCTACGTGCTTACCAATTTGGTATTGTTCCACCATGCGCATTGTATTCATCATAATGCTGTTTGGGCTGATGGTCCTTCCGTTAAATGCCAGGCAACTGGTAATAAGCTATGTAGAGCATCCTGGCTCTGTAAGTTTACAACCGCTTATTGTGCAAAGCTACGCAGATATTGGTTATGAAGTACGCTATGTGAGCATGCCATTGACCCGTCGCCTGCTCGCCTTGGAAAGGGGCACTATTGATGCAGATTTAATCGCGCGCAGCAATGCCGCGCAGGCTTATAAGAATATTTTACGGGTTGGCCCATCGTTAGGCGCGCTGCGTTTAGAACTGGTTTGCCCTTTGCATTTGCCATGTGACCAGAGCGTGTTGGAAAGTCGGGAAAAGAAAGTTTTTTTCGATCGGGGGACCGCTTCAATAATGAAGCTTTTAATAGACGTTAATCTTCCCTACAAGCACAGTTTCATAGAATCGCCGCGTATTTTAAATGCCTTGTTTAACCGTCACCGCATTACCTATTTTGTACATCTGGTTTTTGCTGATAATCATCAGTTTGCACTAACCCGCCCCCACCAGACCTACGTCATCGGGGAACACGACATGTTTCACTATGTACACCGGCGCCACGCCGGTCTGATCAATGAATTAAGCGTAGCCCTTACCCGCAATAGCGGCCTTAAGCACTCGCGGCCTGAGACACCGCAGGTCCGATAGCGTTTTTTTGCAGAGGCGCTTTTTTTGGCCGGCCCGGCTTGCCCGCTAATAACCGCCGGCCTATAACCTGTTCTAAACGCTTAATAAAATGCTCATCTCCTAATGCCAGGCTCATTTTCAGCGCTTTGCGAATATCAGCAAGTTGTGCCTCAGGCAGCACGTTGCTAAACAATTGTTGATAGGCTTGCTGTCTGTCCTGCGGGGTATCGCCCAGCGCAATGTATCGGCTGTGTGGGGTCAACAGCGCCGTTGATGCACCATGCTGATTCTCATAAGCGCTACTCCAGCCTCGTGGCTGGGCATGCAAAGAATGGGAGCCTATGGCTTTTTTTGTATCGGCGGTGATGGGTTCATTAGCAGCGTTAGCGGCGACATGTGGGATAGTGCTACCTTCAACAAACAGCAAACGGTCGATATAACGGTATACCGCTATCAGGTAGTCATCTGCCAAAATTAATGACGCTTTATAGCGGTCTTGCCAGATCCCCCCTCTGTGGGCGTATTTCTGATTGTAATGCTGGGCATAAATGCGCCCGGTGGCCTGAAGCATACTTGATATTCCGCCATCAGTTTTCGGCGTTACCAGCAACTGCAACTGGCTATCACTCATACCCCATGCATGTACCGCTACCTGATAACGCGTTGCGTAATTGGCCAGAGCCTTGAGATAAACGGCTTTGTCTTCGTCATCGGGTAAAGCCGACAGCGCCGGGCGGGACAGTCGGTGAATGTGTTGAGGTATTCCAGCGGGTGAGGTACGTAACTTTCTGGCCATGATTGCAGTCTTTTTTAAGGGTCTGCAAAAAATATAGTTCAGGATGGCGTGCTTAGCGAACAAATCCACCGGAAACCGCCGGGCCGATCAGCTAAATAACTGATCGGCTTTAATCTTTACGCCGGTAAAGCAGAATCAATAATGTGGCGGTGGGGTTTCTTCTGATAGTTTAGCCAAATTATCCGGCTCCATCGCTTTTACCTTGTTTAATACATGCTTCAGTTGTACCTGAACTTTTTCTAACTGATACTGCTGGCTGGTCAATGCTTCGTTAAGCTCATCAATAGTATGGTCCTGAAAAGCCACTTTGGTTTGCAAATCTTCTATTGCCTGTAGCGCTTGCTTTAATAATCCGTGGTGTCGTGCTGTTTGCTCATTCATCATCAATTTTCCAAAGCTCGGCTAAGCCGCTGCTGCTTTCTGACAATATTTCATTGTTGCCCACAAAGCCCACTGCATAAACTACCGCACTGGGTGGCGAAGCATCTTCTCGTGGCGCAACCTTCCATTCTGCGCGGGGCTCACCGGTTTTCACATCCCACAGATAAATTCGGCGGGAGGGCGAGCCGGTCAGCAAATATTTACCATCGTCAGAAAACACCGCGTCGGTGAATATCTTCTGGCGCGCAATATACTGCAAGTTGGACACCGGTGCACCCGTTTGCAGGTCCCATATTTGCGATTTTTGCTGACTGTCTGCTGTAAATGCATAGCGTCCTTTATCATCCAAAGCGACCAACGTTACCCGACTGGGGTGGGTGAAGGTATGTACGATCTGGCCGTTATCGGTATCCCACAAGTAGGCGACATAATCATTCCCACCGGTCAGTGCATATTTACCGTTGGGCGAAATATCAACACTGTTAACTTTTTCCTGGTGCCCGAAAAACTCCAGCCGCCGGCCGGTGGCATGTTCAAAATACATAACCTGACCATTACTGCGCCCCACCAGTACTCCTTTACCGCCATTGGCAACCGCAATAGCTCTGATACTTGACTCATCAATACGCCAAAAACCAATGGGTTCACCATTGGTCATATCCCATAAAGCAAAGGCGTCACGATCAGAGGTTACCACCACTTTATCATCTGCCGAAATATGCACAGAGGCCACCAGATTGGCTCCTTCGCCCTGATGCGACCAGTGATACATCGGTTTGTTATCTTTTACGTGCCAAACATTGATTCCGTTATTAGCCCCGGAAACCACCGCATATTGTCCATCAACCGAAATATCCGCGGCATAAGCGCCTTTTTCAGCATGCTCCCATTGCTGTTCTGGGGTGGTCTGGGGAATTGAACAACCACTCATCATTACCAGCGTCAGAGTAAGTAATAACAATCGATGGAACAAACAGGCATATTTCATGTCAAAGTGGCTTTCCTGGGTAAACGCTGGCTATGCAGTGTATCGGCAGTGCTGCTAATTGTTAAAGTATAGCTGTTGCTCTACATACCCTGCAAAATAAGATAAATAGCGATCCCCCTTGTAAATGCAAGGACTCGCCTACACAGTATACAACAGTAAGTTAAAGCGTTGTCTGTTGAAGCGTTTCAAATGGAACCTGACAGATTCGCAGATAAAATTCACGATAAATGGAGAAACGTTATGCGCAAGTCGCTTGTCGCCCTGTCGACAGTTGCCGCTTTGGGTTTATTTGCATGTCAGCCCGATACCGCCGAAAAACCCGTTAAAGAAGAAGCGGCAAAATCTTCCAAGGAAGAAATGTCTGCTGATCAAAAACATGCCTACGCAATGGGCGCTAGCATGGGTCTGTACGTTAATAACCGTGCAACTCAGCAAGAAGAGCTAGGTGTTCCTTTAGATAAAGAAGCATTGCAGAAAGGCTTTAAAGACGGCATTAACGACTCACTCGCTTTCAGCAAAGAAGAAATTCAACAGCTGGCACAGGAAGGCGAACAGGCTCTTCGCGAAAAGCAACAGGTTGCTGCTCAGGAGCAAGCTGAGCAAAATGTTAAGCAAGGCCAAGAGTATATGGCTGAGAACGCTAAAAAAGAAGGCGTTCAAACCACTGAGTCCGGCATTCAGTATGAAGTGATGGAAGAAGGTAAAGGCGATACGCCGGCGGCAGAAGACACGGTTAAAGTGCATTACCGCGGCACCTTGATCGACGGTACCGTATTCGATTCTTCATATGATCGTGGTGAACCTGCTACTTTCCCTCTTAATCGGGTTATCCCTGGCTGGACCGAAGGGGTACAGCTGATGAAAGAAGGCGCCAAGTATCGTTTCGTTATCCCGCCTGAATTAGCTTATGGCGAACGCGCCACTGGCGCTATTACCCCAAATTCAACGTTGATTTTTGAAGTTGAATTGCTGGATGTGGTTGACGAGCCAGCTGAAGAAAGTGCCAGCGAGTAAATTTCGTTAGCGCAGACAGTAAAAAAGCCGACGTTTAGCGTCGGCTTTTTTGGTTACGGCATATCCGTGCCGACCTAATCCTTACGTGCATAAACGCTCAGTGGTTTAAAGCGCGTGTTCCTATAGTAATAGGAGCTTTTCGTATGCCGTTCGAATAACTATTTCAGTATAGCGCAGCAACCCACCTTTACCAGCGCAAGCTAACACTATTTAGGAACAAAGAATGCTGGTTTAATAACCAAATGTTACAGTGCAATGTGGCCGCGACGCTCCCGCCTCACCTTTAATGTGGCACAATGCTGTAATATTTTTCTACCTGCTTTGTATAGAATCAGGCCGCCCAGTAACAACACAGCGGTAACCACGTTATCAATATGGCTTAATAAATCCGCCAACCCCACGGCAAACAGTACCGCGCCGGTTAAAAATAATAAAAACCCCATGATAGTCAGACCATTTTTTCTGTCTGAACGGCCATCTTGGTGAACTTCCTGGGTGGAATCCTGATATCGGGCGATGCTGATTTTTTCACTGACCATTTGGGGCTACTCATCTAAAAGAGAAATACACACACAACCTTAACTATAAGTCAGACCAGCAAATTGTTCTATTGTTCCGCTGTGACTTTAAAAAACAATCAACCGGGTTACATTGATTACGCTATCCGGCGTCCCTATTATTGAGCTCTTGCATTAACGCTATCTATCAGGTCATAAAGTTTGTGAAAACACCGCTGATTACCCGAAAGGGCTACCTTAAACTACGTGAAGAACTGGACTTTTTATGGCGCCAGGAGCGCCCCGAAGTCACTAAGAAGGTTACCTGGGCGGCGAGTCTGGGCGACCGTAGCGAAAATGCGGATTATCAGTACAACAAGAAACGCTTGCGCGAAATAGACCGGCGGGTGCGTTATCTTCGAAAATGTTTGGAACATCTTAAAGTCGTTGACTACCACCCCCAGCAAGAAGGCAAAGTGTTTTTTGGCGCATGGGTTACCATCGAAAACGAGCAGGATAAAAGCATGACCCTGCGCCTGGTGGGATATGATGAAATCTTTGGCCGCAATGACTATATTTCCATCGACTCGCCCATGGCCCGTGCGCTGGTAGGTAAAGCCTTAGATGATGAAGCCACCGTGCGAACCGAAGCTGGGGTATTTAACTGGTATATAACCGATATTCACTATGACCCTACCGACAAACAATAAAACATTTCTGGTCAGACAATTTTTTTACGCATTTCTTTTCGTTGGCTCTGTTGTTTTTTCGCATCTTGACGGCGTAATTTGGCGCCTTTACTGATTCTGGTTGGCTTGCGTTTTTTCTTCTCTACCAACGCACTGGCAATCCATTGCGCCAGCCGGTTTTCCGCGTCAAGCCGGTTTTGCTCCTGAGTGCGATAATTTTGCGCTTTTAAAATAAATACCCCTTCGGTACTGACCCTATTATCTTTTTTATCAAATAAGCGCTGCTTTATATTTTCAGGTAAGGATGAAGCCGCGATATTAAATCGCAGATGAATAGCGGTATTCACCTTATTTACATTTTGCCCGCCCGCGCCCTGAGAGCGCACGGCGCTCATCTCTACTTCACTATCATCTAACCGTAGTGAAGGGGAAATACTAATCATAAAAAAGTGCCTGTTAGTTGTTAAAAGAATAAATAAAATCTACAAAGAGACTAGACTAAAGAATATTAATAACGCTAATTTTAAACTTTTGGTTAATAGACTTAGTTATAACATCTGGGTTATTCCCACAGTCTCGCCTAAACTATTTTTGTATATTTTAAAGAGACTTGCATCTTATTTTATATATTGGTGATTATCTTGTTTCATTTTAGTTTTTATAATTTGTATAATTTTGCCGATAACCTAAAAGTGACCACATAAAAATAGTCGCTTATTAATATTGGCCGGAACCCATGAAAACTTGTAAAGACGTGCAGCACCTTAAGCTTTATCGCCGACTAGGCGGTAACGCTGTACTGGTAGAAAAGCTGGTAACACGGTTTTCTACCAGTTTGCCCATATTAATTGTCAGATTAACCCAAGCGGTGCGTTGCCGTGATGCGCAGCGGGCGTCGACACAAATTAAAATGCTTAAAGAAGTAGCCTGCGCGCTGTCTGCCCACCCAATTATTAACGATCTTACGCAATTAGAGGGCTTTCTGGCTCACCAACCGCCTGCCAAATGGCACACTTGTATTGGCAACATAGAAACTATTGCCCGCGCATTTACTGACTGTATAAGTCAATATTTTCCCGCTCCTGCGCAGCCCGAATAGAAACTTCGCCACCTGAGATAAACACCCTTCTTCACAGCACCATCAATGCTATACTGGCTAACACATTTTATCACGTTTCAACCGCATTTCCGGCAGCCCCCATGGCGGCCCTGGTCATGCCAAACGAGCATCGCATTTACATTATGATCATAAACACCATTGCCACTGAGCTCACTGTTAAACCGGCTCAGGTAGAAGCCGCCGTATCGTTACTGGATAGCGGTGCTACCGTGCCCTTTATTGCCCGTTATCGTAAAGAGGCAACCCAGGGCCTGGACGATACTCAGTTACGTACATTGGAACAGCGGCTTACGTATTTGCGTGAACTTAGCGACCGCAAAGCCGTTATCGTGAAATCCATTGAAGAGCAGGGCAAACTCACCGGCGAGTTAAAAAGCCTGATAGAACAAGCTGAAAGTAAAACTACTCTGGAAGACTTGTACCTGCCGTATAAGCCTCGTCGGCGTACCAAAGGGCAAATTGCTATTGAAGCCGGCCTTGAACCGTTGGCCGATGCGCTATTTACCAATGCGGATTCCGAACCGCAAAGCCTGGCAGCCACTTACATCAATACCGAGCAGAATGTGCCCGATGAAAAAGCCGCTTTGGAAGGTGCCCGTTTCATTTTAATGGAGCGCTTTGCCGAAGATGCCGCCTTATTGGGTAAAATAAGACAATATCTGCACGACCATGCATTTATTGATAGTACTGTAGTCAAGGACAAGGAAAAAGAAGCGCAAAAGTATAAAGATTACTTTGCCCATTCTGAAAAGCTAAAAAATGTACCTTCGCATCGCGCACTGGCCATGTTCAGGGGGCGCAATGAAGGCGTGCTTAGCATCCAGATAAATGCCGATCCGCAACGCGAAGATCCTCAGGCCCCCTCTCATTGCGAGCATATCATTGCGCAGCATTACGGCATAATGGATCGGGGTCGCCCCGCTGATGCGTTTATGCAGCAAGTGGTGCAGTGGACCTGGAAAATAAAGATTGGTTTACACATGGAAACCGAGCTATTCAGTAGCTTGCGCGAACAAGCCGAAGAAGAAGCCATCAGCGTTTTTGCCAAGAACCTGAACGACCTATTGATGGCGGCACCCGCCGGCGCGAAAACCACCATGGGCCTGGACCCGGGTATGCGTACCGGCGTAAAAATTGCCATTGTAGATAAAACCGGAAAGGTACTGGCGACGAACACTATTTTCCCCCACGCCCCCCAGAACCAATGGGATAAGTCACTTCGTACATTGGCTAACCTGTGTAAGCAGTACAAAGTAGAACTTATCAGTATTGGCAATGGTACCGGTTCGCGGGAAACCGACAAGCTGGTGGCTGATATGCTCAAAGCAGATGAAACCGTCAAAGCTCAGAAAATTATGGTAAGCGAAGCCGGCGCCTCGGTGTACTCTGCCTCTGAGCTGGCATCCAAAGAACTGCCAGGTATGGATGTATCGCTTCGTGGCGCGGTATCTATCGCCCGGCGGTTGCAGGATCCGTTGGCGGAACTGGTTAAAATTGAGCCAAAAGCGATTGGTGTAGGCCAGTACCAACACGATGTCAGTCAGAGTCAGCTGGGTAAGTCTTTGGATCGGGTTATCGAAGACTGTGTAAACGCGGTAGGGGTAGATTTAAATACAGCCTCACCGGCCCTGCTTAGCTATGTCTCTGGTCTTAATCGTACGCTAGCCCACAATATTGTTCAGTTTCGTGATACTCACGGCGCCTTCGACGACCGTAAAGCCCTGCTAAAGGTTGAGCGGCTGGGCCCCAAAGCGTTTGAACAAGCAGCGGGCTTTTTGCGTATTTTTAGCGGGATAAACCCACTCGATAAATCATCTGTTCACCCTGAATCCTATAGTGTGGTTGATGCTATCGTCGCGCAAACCCAGGTGGCGGTGAACGATCTTATCGGCAATACCGAATTACTGAAAAAATTATCGCCAGAGACGTTCACCAGTGACGAAGTGGGTTTACCCACGGTACGCGATATCATCAGTGAACTGGACAAACCTGGTCGGGATCCCCGCCCCGAGTTTAAAACCGCCACCTTTAAAGAAGGTGTCGACACCATTAGCGACTTACAACCGGGCATGATTCTGGAAGGCGTGGTAAGTAATGTAGCTAATTTTGGCGCGTTCGTTGATGTTGGCGTTCACCAGGATGGCTTGGTACATATCTCAGCCTTAACCGACAAGTTCATCGCCGACCCCAGGGAAGTGGTTAAAGCGGGAGATATTGTAAAAGTCAAAGTGATGGAAGTTGATGTGGCGCGTAAGCGTATATCTTTTTCTATGCGCCTGGACGACACCCCCGGGGCACCTAAACAAGCGCGGGCCACAAACCACGCAGGCAAAAATGCTAAGGGCGCAAATGCGGGCGGTAGACCGGGGTCAAAGCCGGGCAACAAACCAGGTGGGAAACCTCAACGTGCGTCCCAGCCTGCCAATGGCGCTATGGGCAATGCCTTTGCCGATGCCTTCGCTAAAGCAAAAGATAAGTAAAACGCTGGCGACCGCTGGGTAGACTAGCGGTCGATACACAGCAGCAATAAAAGCCGCCAGGCTATTTGCTATTTATATTGTAGTTAAATTTGGTGGTTAGGCGCTGGCCGAGAAGCCGGCGTCTCGTGAGGTAAAGGTATTACGGTAGGTAAGTTGAATTTGCAGCATTTTTTGCTGCATACCCGCCTCATCGTACCCCGAGCGGTCTAGTTGTACCGGGTCTAATGCATGCTCCGTTGTGCGACGCGAGGGCTCGCCAGAAAGCAAGCTGTCAATTTCCGAAAACAGTGCTGCAGCAGGGGTTTGAGCTTGCTCTTTTGCTACATCGCTACGCGCTTGTTGCAACTGGTTGGCAGCTTCATTAGCTACTTTTAAATCTTGTGCTGAAGGTTCAGCTGGCGCCAGTGCAGCCCGTCGCACCTGCGTCATTTTTTCAATAGTTTGCTGCGCTGTAGCGGCTTTCGCTACATCAATCCCCACCTCTCCGTCGCTCACATAGCGTTTATTGTCCGGCCCGGTTTCATACTCATACTGCGGCGCTGAAGCATATTGCCCCCCCACCGCAGCATGGGCTTGTTCGTGTGTTCTTACTTCCTGATCGCGCTGCTTAAGTTGCGCTATTTGCCGTTCTTCAGCCTGCTGCTTTTGCTGTTGATCAGAAGCATTTTCACGGCCCGCGCTTTGATCTGTGCCGTTATCCTGATGATTTGCCTGTGTCTGCCCGGTATCGGTTTGCCCGGTATTGGTATTGCCAGCCTGCGGTTTTTCATAAGTCACTGGCGCGGGCTTTTGGCCCGGCGTTCTGGCGCGGTCAGCCTCTGCGCCTAGCCCTTGTTGCTGGGCACCTTTTTCAGACTCAGTCGCCGCCGGAATAGTGTCACGCAGCAGATTATCCCGACGGGCGGCTTCGGTATTGAAATTGGCGGTAGGTAGAGCAAACGCAGTAGGTATAGGCGTAACGATATTCATCGTATCAGGCCAATATGTCGATTATCCGGCCAACCGTATCATTGGCCACATCAACCACTTTTGCAGAAGCCTGCGCGTTGATGCTGTTTAACTTTAGTGAAACCAGGTCATCGGTCACAGAGCGCTCTGCGGTAGGGAGTACCGCCCGAACATTTTTTAAACCCTGTAATGAGGCATTAGCCAGAACCTGGCCCGGCCCTTGTTCTTCAAGGGTGGTTTGGGCTGAACGCTGGGCAATATTTATCGACGCCTGTGTAATGCCACTCGACGCTTTATCTAAACCCTGGCGGGCCCCCACGATAGCCGTATTCATAGAATTAGCAATAATACTGTTCACAATAACCACCTCTACCCTCTCATGGTTAATTATTGACCATAACAGGGCAAAAGTAAAAGTTTATCGGAGCCAGATATCCGCTTAGCAATCTCAGGCAGGCTGGTTCAGGATAAACTGGCGAATAATCTCTGCAGACTGGTTAGGATGTGAAATAAATGGCGCATGGGCTGCCTTGGATAGCACCACAGCATCAGATGCAGGCTGTAAAGCACAAACCATATCTATAGCGCTGGTGGGAACCAAACTGTCTAGCCGTCCATAAACTCGTAGCGTAGGCTGGCTAATACGCCCAATAGTGGTGCGTAAGTCCTCTTCTGACAGCAGCTTTAAGGCAGCTGCCAGGGCAACCTGGGACGGATTTGGATACGCAGTAACCTGACGTTTTATGGTTTTTATATCCTGCCGGGCGGTTTCGCTACCCATTGCCTGAATCGTTAAAAAACGCTCCAGGGTTTTGTGGTAGTCGCGGCATAACTCCTCTTCGAATTGGCTCAGCAGGTCTGCGGCAATGCCGGGCCAGCCGCCTCTGGCGATAAACCGCGGGGTTGAGGCTAAGGTAATTAAACCGGTTATCTGATCAGGCTTATCTACCGCCAGCTGTTGCGCGACAAGGCCGCCTAATGACCAGCCCGCGATAATACAGCGCTGGGGTAATACTTGGCCTATCATGTCGGCCAGGGCAGCAACCGTATAGGGGGCTGGCACTTGCTGGTGGTTTTCACCAAAACCAGGCAAATCGATCGTGGTTACTCTGAAATCATTACTTAGCAAGGGTACAAATTCGGAGAATACGCCACTGTTCATCCCCCACCCATGCAGCAATACCAGGTCGATTCCTGTGCCATCTGTACGGGTGTATAAATCGGTCGGTCTGTTAGTCTCTACCACTCTACAAATTCCTTTGAATAAAGCTTGTCAAAGCGTATCGGTGAAAAGCGTCATTACGATGTCAGTGAAATTTTTTATTAAGGGCTGGTTATCGGCCGTCTCTCCCGTAACCGTATGTGCGTTATGCAAACAACCAAGCCTGGGTCCAGTCTGTGAATGGTGCAAAAATGATACCCAGTTTTTTTATGCTGATGCCCAGCCGCTAAATTTATTGCTAAGGCCTGCCATCGCGCGCCACCTTCGGCATACGGGCTACTCGCTATTACTGGCTTGCGGCTATTATGCCTGGCCATTTGATGAGATGGTGAGCCGGTTTAAGTTTAACGGCGATATGCGTTTGGCCACTATCCTGGGGCAATGGCTGGCCCAGAGCTGTAGCCAATTACCCACGGCCATGCAGCCAGAATTACTGTTGCCGGTGCCACTGCGTACCACCGGTTACTGGCAGCGCCAGTTTAACCAGGCCGAGGTACTGGCTAGCGTATTGGGCCGCGAACTGAGTATACCGGTATATCGTCAGTGGGCACGACGCCGCCGGGGTCTTTCGCAACATCGGCTCAACCGTTCAGCTCGCTTCACTAACCTACGCCAAGCCTTTTCGATCAGTGAGTTGCCCAATGTTACCCGGGTAGCAATTGTAGATGACGTGGTGACCACCGGTTGTACTGCGGACGCCCTGGCCAATTTACTGCGCCGCGCCCACCCCCATTTACAGATACAGGTGTGGGCGCTGGCCGTGACCCCCGCGCCGGGGAAAAAAGCTAAGGTTTAAGGTGTACCGAATGATATAACGCGTTGCTCATTAATTTGTCAGTACCATACCAATAACCCCGAAAATGAATATTGTCGGTAAACCCGATAACTACCCCCTGGCCTAGCGGCTGGGCAACTATCGCTGCGCTGCCGCTGATCATTTTCACCAACTCCTGGGCGCTGAATCCAGCGACTAACGGCTGTGGCTGGTATACCGCAGGGGTAGTGAACACAGAATTATCACTTTTGACAATCATATTGGTGGTTTTAAATAACGCTAGTGTTTTACCTTCATAGCCGTAGAGCAACGGATGAGTAATATCGACATCCGCGTTATACACGGCGCCGGCAATTAGTTTTTTTGCATAGCGGGCTGATTTGTCGGCGAAGGTCAGCCCTTTTTTAGAAAACGCGTTATCTATCACTTCGCTTCTGACAATATCAATATCAAGCCACTGCTGTTTGTCGAAGAACCTTAATGCCGTACGCATCCCCACTAAAATGCCGCCTGCTCGCACCCACCGTTCAAGCTTTATCCGGGTATTTTCAGATAGCCCGCTGTAATTACCGCTGGCCAGAATAATATGCGTGTAGTTACTTAACTTGGTGGCGCCAAGCCGCTGTTGTTCCACAATCGAGGCCGCCAGACCTACCCGGGTATCTAAATAATGCCACACCTCGCCCACTTCGTATTCGCGGGTGCCTACACCCCCCACAATCATTACTTTCGGCGGGGTGACATTGAGCATATCCCGGCTGCCGATATCCGGCCCGGCGGAAGTATGTCCACTGGCCAGCGAATACACCGCCACATTATGGGTTTTGCTCGCCGTACGCAAAAGCGAGGTGAGCTGCGCCGGTTGTGCTAGAGGGGTAGGTATAATCATGGTGCCCGCAGCAAAACGATGCGAGCCGCCACGGCTTAACGTCGCCGTAAACGAGGCCGGGGCCGACCGCACACTGACCTTTTCGTCTAACAACTGTTGTACCAGGGCTGGCGCGTAATAGTCATGCCATTCAATGGCATAGGCATAAGCCTGGTCGGCAACCTCCGGCAAGGTCGTCGGGGCCGGGGCCGAGCCTAC
This sequence comes from Alteromonas indica, assembly GCA_003056425.1. Lineage (GTDB taxonomy): Bacteria > Pseudomonadota > Gammaproteobacteria > Enterobacterales > Alteromonadaceae > Alteromonas > Alteromonas indica. Next base: position 91,000 of record PYVY01000010.1, on the reverse strand, counting down.
TGACACTTTGCGGCGTTGCCCCTTTTCCACTACTCCGTAGGCCAGATTGAAGGCAAGCGGCAAGTTCCAGTTTGAAACATCGTAAAAGGTATTGTCAGCAAATGACTGCCGGGTAGAAAACAAGGAATTTACCAATCGATAAGCAGGCTGATCCGCCGGAATAAAAATCGCTTGCCCAGCACGGTAGTTCGTGGGATCTACGCGCATATCCTCGTTCAGCCATTGGAAGGCAATACGGTGCTGCTTAAGTAACGTTAGCATCGCATTAAAGCGGCCGGTATCAGCATCACGCGCGATAACATAGCCATAATTGTCGTCATCACTAATAAGCTGGCGGGTGTCCTCGGCAAACTCTTTTTGGTAAGTCAGTAACGCCGGTTTGTTGGCCAGGGCGCCGGCAAAGGTACTTAAGGTTGTGGTGATCTGGTTGGCGATTGTATCGCTAAAAGCCAACGGCCCGTTAAGGGTATCCTGCAGATGACCACGGCTACTGGCTTGTTCAAATAAGATTCCAATACTGCCCAGAGAATCCGGGTAAGACGACCCTTTGCCGTAATAAAAATCGTCAAAGCCTTCTTCCGAGAAATACAGCTGCCCGGCATTATCCAGGGCCTTTATATGATGCTTGGCTAGCGCTTCGGTCAGGGTAACATTGCCGTTTGGAGTATGAGGGTTTTTACGGCTGGGCACGCCCGGCTGAAAAAAATAGGTACTGTCGGGGCCCATTTCATGGAAATCGGTCAGGATATGAGGGCGCCAGCGGTGAAACTGATTAATTCGGGCTCGTGATTCAGGATGAGCCAGTAACAGCCAGTCCCGGTTTAAATCAAACCAGTAGTGGTTAGTACGCCCCGACGGCCACCCCTCGCGGTGCTCACGGTGTGCAGAATCCGCCACCAGATTTTGCCCTTTATGCATATTTGCCCATTGCGCAAACCGTGATAACCCATCAGGGTTGAAAGCAGGGTCTAACAGCACAATATTATTCTGTAACAAGGCATCGATACGCTCGCTTTGGCCTGCCGCCAGATAATAGGCAATCAGCAGCGCCGCATTGGCCCCTGACGGCTCGTTACCATGAATGCTATAGCCCATGTACATTATCAAAGGTGCGTCGTGCGGTTCCGGGCTGCCGCTCGCTACTGCCTGCAAATGTTGTTGGCGCAGCGTAGCCAGCTTCGGTTGATTAGCCGCCGCGGTGATGGTTAACAACATTAAGGGTCGGTTTTCATGGGTACGACCGGTTTGGGTAAGGCTAATCCGATCGGACAAGCTGGCCAGTAAGGTCATATAACCAACAATCTGGTCATGGCGAACGTGCCACTGCCCGACATTCGCCCCAAGATAGGCTTCAGGGGTCGGGATAGCAGGGTTATAACGAGTATCCGCCGGTAGAAACTGAGCGGCGGTACGCCCTTCAAGAGTAGATTTAGCCTGCGCTTGGTCAGGTGTTATGACAAGTATAAACAGTGACAAAAGGAGTAGCGGGACGGATTGCAAGTTTTTAAGGCCGGTCAGCGCAACGCACTTACGCATAAATCAAATTTCCATATATCGTTGTGAAGCTAAATTAACCCGATAGTAAAATGCCATCAATACTTGACTGTTTTACTCAGGTAAATTTGTTATTATAACGCCCAAATACGATTCAACGCAGGACATAGTAATGATCACTATATCAGAAGAAGCTCAGGCTCATTTTGCAAAATTACTGGAGAAACAGGAATCCGGCACTAATATCCGTGTATTCGTCGTAAACCCAGGAACCTCTTCAGCTGAATGCGGTGTTTCCTACTGCCCGCCTAATGCGGTTGAAGATAACGATATGCGTTTTGAATTCAATGGCTTTGGTGCTGTGGTAGATGAAGAAAGCGCCCCCTATCTGGAAGAAGCTGAAATAGATTATGTTACCGACCAGATGGGCTCTCAGCTGACTTTGAAAGCACCGAATGCAAAAGCTCGCAAGGTTGCTGACGATGCACCGTTGGTAGAACGGGTAACCTATATGATTGAGGCGGAAATCAATCCACAGCTGGCCAGCCATGGTGGTAAAGTTATGTTGGCTGAAATCACTGAAGATGGCTACGCCGTACTGCAGTTTGGTGGTGGTTGTAATGGTTGTTCAATGGTCGACGTTACGCTCAAAGAAGGTATCGAGAAGCAGATGATCGAACAATTTGCTGGTGAGCTTAAAGGCGTAAAAGATGCCACTGAGCACCAAGCTGGGGAACATTCTTATTACTAAGCATAATGTAGCCAGCTAACAGGCTATAGTGTGAATAAGTCTGACGACAACACGCCGCCACTGCTATCCGCAAGATTTTCTTTGCCGGTAAGCTGGCGGCGTTTTAAGTGGGGCCTGGCGCTGTTTATGGTAGGTGCAGCGCTGCTGATTTTGGGTGGCTCCCTCCACCCGATAATGAAGTGGGCCAGTATTACCATTTTGCTATTAGGGTTTAGCCTGGCTATGGCAGGCTATGCGGGTATTTTCTGTCACCGTATTCGCGGGCTTAATCCGCGGCGATCACGGCGCGGCGATGATTGAGGATCCACAATACGGCGGCCATCGTTATGCCCCGCGCCAGTAAAAACGCCAGCAATGCATACCACAGGGCTGGATTCCCCGCCTCTCTGCACCACCACCATACCGGAAAGAACACGCCCAGCGCGCTGATTATCATGGTATCGCGCATAGCCTGTGAACGGGTAAGCCCCACAAATACCCCATCAAATAAAAAGCACCAGTGCCCTACCAGCGGCAATATGATCATCAAAGGCAAATAAGGGAGTGCGGCTTGATAGAGGCCAGGCAAATCGGTTAACAAGCCGATAATAGCAGGCCCGCCTTGCCAAAATATGAGCCCATAACACGCAGCAAAGGCGCTGGACCAAATCAGGCCGCGTCGGGTATGGGCCATGACCGCGGCGCGATTTTTGTTCCCCGCCGCTTCACCCACCAAGGCCTCAACCGCATACGCAATACCATCTAAACCCAGTGCAATTAGTACAAAAAACTGCATGAGTACTGCATTGATGGCTGCTGCTGTTGCTCCGTAACGGGCGCCTTGAAGGGTCAAAAAGGCCAGGCATAGCTGTAACGCCAGGTTACGCAGCAACATATCACTGTTTAGTTTTAGTAAAATACGACGGGCGGCAGCGTTGAACCAGTGCCATTGCACCGGTTCAAAACCAACTATTTTCAACGCGACTAAGACGCCCGCCCCCGCCATAAAGACCTCGGCAATAACACTGGCCAGGGCAACCCCCTGTACAGACATACCCAGCCCCAGCACAAACCATAAATCAAGCACACCATTGATAAGATTGCCGGCAATCTGAATAAACATCACGGCCCGGGTGCGCTGTTGTCCGACCAACCAGCCTACCAGAACTAAATTCAATAGCGCGGCGGGAGCGCCCCACACCCGAACGTCGAAGTAAGCAGTTACGTACCCGGCAACCTCTGGCGATGGGTCAGCCAGTGATAAACCAGCGTACAGCACGGGCCACTGTAAAAGCACTAATGCCCCACCCAGCAGTAGCGCCAGGCCCATGGCCTGATACAATACGCGGGCAGGTTCGTAAGAATTAGGCGCCTGACCTCGGGCTTGCGCACTGAGCCCGGTAGTAGACATACGTAAAAAGCCGCAAACCCAGTATATTTGGGTTAGGATCAGCGCGGCTATTGAAGCGCCCGCCAGCATGGCGGCTGAGTCCATATGGCCCATCACCGCAGTATCCACTAAGCCCAGCAGTGGTGTGGTAATATTGGCCAGAATCATTGGCAAGGCGAGCGCCAGCAAATGCTGATGCGCTTTAATACCGTTCATTTGAGTAGTGTTTGTCACAACATTTAATGTAGTTTTAAAGGAGTTGCCGTGCAGTTTATCATGAGAAAGTGGGGAATAACCCGGCTGTTACCCACCCCGGTGACGTGTGCTGTGTTAGTTAGCATGTTGCTGTGTATACAATCTGCATGGGCGTGCACCATACCGGCGAATTGCGGCGCGCCTATATTGTTGTACCATCACGTGTCTGATAAAACCCCGGCCAGTACCAGCATCAGCCCTGACCAATTTGAACAGCACATGGCGTTTATTGATAAGCACTATACGGTCATTCCCTTACCCGAACTCGTATCAGCCCTGCAAAATAAAAAGCCGCTACCGGATAATGCCCTGGCCATTACCTTTGACGATGGTTATAAAAATATTCTGCAAAACGGCCACCCTGTTTTACAAAAATACCGTTTCCCCTATACCGTGTTTATTAATCCGGCTGAAATTGGGCAGCGCGACGATCAGCTCACCTGGGAAGAGGTAGACAAAATGCAGAGCGAAGGGGTGTTGTTTGCCAATCATACGCTGGACCATTTACATATGTTAAACCGCGCAGAAGGCGAATCTGAAAAGCAGTGGCTGGACCGGGTCTGGCACAATGTGACGCAGGCTGAAGCTCAAATAGAACAACACACAGGTACGTCACTTAAATATCTGGCGTACCCTTTTGGCGAATATAACCAGAGCTTGTCGGCGCAATTACGCAAAGCAGGCTATGTCGGATTCGGCCAGCATTCTGGGGCAGCGGGATGGTACAGTGATATCACCGCCCTACCGCGTTTCCCGGCGGCCGGCCCATATGCAGCGCTATCGAGCCTGAAAACCAAGATGGCGAGTTTGGCCATGCCAGTTACTCATACCACCAGTAGTGAGCCACAACGAAATGGTGCTGCGGCCCCTGGCAAACTAACATTAACGATTGAGGGTGAAGATGTGCGCCTGAGTCAGGCTAGCTGTTATTTTCAGGGTAGCCAGGTTAACACTACCGTACAGGCCCAGCAGTTAAGCGTGACGCTGGATAAAACCCTGCCGGTCGGACGCTCCAGAGTAAACTGTACCGCTCCATCAACTAAGCACAGTGGTCGTTATTACTGGTATTCCCAACCCTTTTTCGTGGCTGACAAAAATGGCAACTATCCCGATTAGGGTTTGGCTGGGGGCGTGAGGGTTTTCCCCATTTGCACAAAAGAGGCGATCTGCTCACGTTCAACAAAGCCTTTAGCGCGGTAGAATGCCCGCGCCACGTGGTTATTAACATGCACGTCAAGCACTAAGGCCGTTTTTGCTAGCCGATGCGCCATATTTTCAGCGTGAGTTAACAATTGACCACCCACCCCCGTTCGCTGCAAATGAGTGCTAACCGCCAGATGCCCTATACCCAACTCATAGGTGGCGGGCGGATGCAGGCTGGCTGTGAGTTGCTGGCTTTGTAATACCACCTCCATAGCCTGCTCAAGCCCAAAAAAATGGGTAATCGACAATAACGTTTGACGGTCAAAGTCGGCTGGCAGTGTGTTATGCCAGCAGGTGATCAGCCCAACAATTTGATGGTTATATTCCGCTACCCAGTGGTTTTTAAAGCCATATTGGCCGGCTTCCTGCTGCCATGCATACCGTAAAAAATCCGTAGTGCGGGCTATTTCGCCTTGGCCAAATATTGCCACTAGCAAGCCTTCTCCTGCGCTGAGCAGTAACGGAACTGCCTGGTCTGCATCTTCGTTCGCGGCAGGCCGAATCAACGCTTTATTCAGCATTAATGGGCGGCCACGATAGCCGGCATATCGGCGATGATATGGGCCGGGTCGACCACCGTTAAAGCCCCTGGTATAGCATCTGGCTTAAACCGCCCCACCACCTCAGCCTTGGGCGATACCACAACAATAGACGCGCTATGGTCGACCAGATAATCGGGTTGATCAGTACTTTCGCTCATGGCATAGACCAATCCAAAGCTGCGTACCAAGCCAAAAAGTTGCCCATGGTCGCCGGTAGCAGCAATAAAATCGTCATTGAAATACTGCTTGTAACTACGTAGCCGTGCGGGGATATCGCGTTTAGGGTCTACTGATAAGAACATTATTTTTATGGGGTATTCGGTAGGGATTTGCTGCAATTGGGGGTAAATACGGTTTAGTCCCGCCATCGTCGTTGGGCAGACGTCAGGACAATACGTATAGCCCAGAAAAATCACTGTCCATTGATCGCGCAGCGTGGCATTGGTAACGGGTTCGCCACCTGCTTCGGTTAAACGAAATGACGGTAAACCACGCGGTGCAGGGTACGTCTGGAAATACGTGGTAGCCGGTCCCTGGGGGTTAACGTCGGGCGGGGCAATCGTTACCGCTGCCCAAATACCGGCGATAAAGGCGACAATAAGTACCAGCCCAATTAAAGAATGTTGTTTCATAGAGTAACAGGCAAATAATGGTCAATTAGCAGAACCACAAACAATACCATGAGATGCACGATAGAAAACCGGAATGTTTTCATTGCCCAGCGTTCATCATTAGAAAATTTAAGCTGCCAGGCATACCAGATAAACATCAAATTAAGCACACTGGAACCAAGCAAATAAATAAGATGCGACATCCCGACCAGATAAGGTAAAAACCCGACCAGCGCTAATAGTGCGGTATATCCCAATACCCAGGTTTTAGTAAACGCCACCCCGTGCGTGACGGGCAACATAGGAATATTAGCGTTGGCATATTCGCGCCGACGATGGATAGCCAGGGCCCAAAAATGTGGTGGCGTCCACGTAAAAACCAGCAGCACCAATAACAAGGCATGAGGGTGTACAGCGCCGGTTACCGCCGTCCAGCCCAATAAAGGGGGCGCGGCACCGGCTAAGCCCCCTATAACAATATTTTGTGGGGTAGCACGCTTTAAAAATAAGGTGTAGATTCCCGCATAGCCTACTAGCGAGCCTAAGGTAAGTAACGCGGTTAACGGGTTTACCCAAAGGCTAAGGCACACATATCCCAGCGTGCCCAACACGGTAGCAAAACCGAGCGCCTGGGTTATGCCAATTCGGCCTTTGGCTACCGGGCGGTTGTAGGTTCGTGCCATCATACTGTCAATACGGCGGTCAACCACATGGTTGATAACTGCCGCGCTACTAGCTAACAGCCCAATTCCGAACAGGCCGGCGATAAGTATGCGTGCCTCTACCAGGTTTGGGGTGGCCATACACATGCCTACCAGCGCGGTCAGCAATAGCAACATAACCACTTTTGGTTTAGTCAGTTCGTAATATTGGCGCCATAAGGCTGGGCCCGCACTTTGCTGGGCTGTAGAATGGGTTAGCGTGACCGGTTTAGCCATGTGGCACCCCCTTCCAGATGTGACAACTGGTAAATTATCCATACCATCACCAGTAACAAGCAAGCTGCGACAAAATTATGCGCTACCGCCACCGTGAGAGGCAAGCTCATCACTACATTGCTGATGCCCAGTAATACCTGGGCACTAAGCACGACAATAAGCGCCGCGCCAGCGGTGTTCATTAGTTTTGAACCGGTGCGTAATAACCATATACCTAATGTAAGTAGGTATACGAAGGTCACTAAGGCCCCTGCGCGGTGAATAATGTGCATCGTCATTCTTTCTGAATAGCCATGTACACCAAACTCATAATTTTCTGCCACCGGTACGGTATATGCGCCGGGTAAGTCTATCTGTGTCCACCATTGGCCTTCGCATACCGGAAAATTGGTGCACGCCAGCGCCGCATAATTAGCCGATGTCCAGCCGCCTAGCGCTATCTGACACCCCAGAATAAACATACCAACAAACGCAAAACCTAATAATCGCCGGGCTGATTTTAGCCGGTCCCGGCAGGTAATTGGGTTTACCCGCAGGTGCATAACAAACAGGCAGGCTAAAACACCAAAACCGCCCATCAAATGCCCCATTACCACTACGGGCAACAAGTTCAGGGTGACGGTCCACATTCCCAGGGCAGCCTGAAAGACCACTAAAACACATAAAAATAGGGGCAGCCCCAAGGGCATGCGGGGGTCACGTTTGATGGCGGCCCAAGCCGCAATTGAAAAAATTAGCAGGCCTAATGTGCCGGCGAAATAACGATGGATCATCTCGCTCCATGCTTTGCTTGCTTCTACCGGACGTGCGGGAAAGGCGGCATTGGCCGCGGCCACTTTATCTGTAGAGGCAGGCACAAACAGCTCACCATAACACCCTGGCCAGTCAGGACAGCCTAATCCAGCATCGGTAAGCCGTGTATAAGCGCCAAGCACAATCACTATTACTGCCAACATCAAACTGCAAAAAATGAGTTTTTTCATATACCGCTCCCGTTAGCCTATACGCGACAATTTAAGAAGCTTACGAACATCAGCCAGAATGTCTCTGCTGTTCATAATGGCTTGCTGACGGTCATCGCTAACGGGGTAGCGCAGCATGGCATTATTCATTGTGTCTACCAGATAAATAGCGCTGGTTACTGAGGAGGCGACCGGCCGATGCGCATCTATCTGGCTACCGGTCACGCTGGCCTGCCTTGGGGGCGAGGGAAGTACCTCCACTGAATTTTGTTGCTTTAATCTGGCTATCGCTTTGGCATCACTTGAAGCGGTATAAATGACAGTGGGCTGGGCCCGGTCTGCTTCTTTACCCAACGCGTGCCATACCTGCTGAATACTGTAGAGGGCATTTTCACAGGTATTATCGCAGTGGGCAGGAAGCTGATAAACCAGACGCCACTTAGGAGGCTGACGCACCAAATATACAGAAAAATCCTGTACCGGTTGGAGTAGTTCACCTTTGTTGGTGGCCGCTCGGGTAAACCATTGATTGTCCAGAGCCAATTTGGCCAGCACTACGGGTAAAACGAAAATAGCAAATACCGTTAATAGGGTAATTTGCTTATTTTTTTTGCGTTCTGACATAGCCTTTCCCTCGCACAAAGAAAACAATGAATGCCACTACAGTTGCGGCAACCGCCAGCCCAAACCATTGAACTGCATAACCTAAATGTTTTTCCGGCGGCATCACCACCGCTTGCCAGTTACGGATGAACCCAGGCGGCGCCGGCCCGGTCAGTTGCACCACAAACGGTAGCAGTGGCTCGTTAATGATTTTGCTCACTCGGGGAATATCCAGTTGCTGTAGCAGTAACTGCTGATTACTGATATTCCTCGCCGTTTCGCGAATAATCGGGTTATCCGATGGTATGGCGATGGTACCGGTAGCGTGTTGTAGCGCTGCGGGTAAATTGACCGAAGGTAATGTGGCACGCGAGGCGGTGCCCGGTACCCAACCAAAGTTCACTAAAACTAACCCTTGTGCGGTGCTTAGCGGTGCCACCACCTGATAGCCCACCCGGCCATTTTCAATCTGGTTATCGATATAGATGCGCAACCGGTGATGCAGGAAGCCGCTAACAACTACCGGGTAATCTCTGGGGTCATCAGCCAGCGTAGCGACCGCCGACAAAGAAAGGGGGCCATGGTGTTTTTTTTGCGCTATGCTAGCCAAACGCTGCTCTTTTTCGTGCATACGTTCAAGTTGCCATACCCCGAGCCGAACCATTACGGCAATGGCTATAAAAGCGATACCTATAGCAACCAGAAATCGTATTCGCCCCATGTGCAGCCGCCGTCCTGAGTTAATTAAGGAGTTGCTGTGATTATCAAAATTATTCTTGTTGGGCTGCTGATTTACATGGTGGTAAACCTGTTTCTGGCAATGCGTATCATGCTTAAAGACACCCCGCCCGATAAACCCATGAGCAAATACATCGGCCGCCGGGTACTCACTTCCGTGTGTATTGTGCTGATAATTCTGATTGCGATGGCTACCGGGCTTATTCATCCTAACCCCCGTCCTTATTAGCGTGGCGGTTACAGAATATAGACAAACAAAAACAACATTACCCACACCACATCAACAAAGTGCCAATACCAACTTCCTGCCTGGAAGGCGAAATGGTTATCCGGGGTAAAATGACCTTTCACAATTCGGCCAAATAGCACCATTAGAATCAATGTACCCAATGTCACATGCATACCGTGAAAGCCCGTTAGCATGAAAAAGGTGTTGCCATAAATGCCGGATTGCAGCGTCAGGCCGAGCTCTTTGTAAGCATGGATATATTCTTCAACCTGCAAGGTTAAGAAGGTGCACCCAAGTAGTATCGTCAGACCCAGCATCCAGGTGAGTTGCTTGCGTTTGTTTTGTTCTAACCCGACGTGGGCAAAGTGCAAGGTAACCGAGGATATCAGCAGAATAATAGTATTAATCGTGGGTAAGCCAGCGGGCCCCATTTGCTGAGTGGTAGTCCCATTAGGGGTAGATAATAGCGGCCACATAGCCTGAAATTGTGGCCATAGCACCGTGTTGGTCATCTCGTTATTCGAAGCTCCGCCTAGCCAGGGGACTGAAATGAGGCGGGCATAAAACAGTGCGCCAAAGAATGCCCCAAAAAACATAACTTCAGAAAAAATAAACCAACTCATACCTTGCCGGTATGAACGCCCTAGCTGAGCACTGTATAAGCCTGACATTGACTCATCTATTTGATTTTTGAACCAGCCGACCAGCATGACCAATAGTGCGACAATGCCCGCGCCTAAGATGAGTGAACCATAGCCATCGGCTTCTTTCGTGGTATCGATGACCATATTGCCGGCCCCCACGGCGATAAGAAACAACGCCACTGCACCCACAATGGGCCAGGGGCTTTGCGCGGGGACATAATATTTTTCGTAAGGCTGTTGCATGACTTTCTCCTGTGGCCAAACGCTTAGCAATCTCGGCTAACCGCCGGACCGTTGTAGATATGGGTTATCATTCACATCCATGGTGGCGGCCCGGGCCGTCACATCAAACAAAGTGTATTGCACGGTAAAAAAAGTGATGTCTTCAGGCAGCTGTGGGTCAACGTAAAACGACATGGGCATCAAGGCTTCCCCGCCGGCTGACAGCGGTTGTTGGTTAAAACAAAAACATTCTGTTTTGTTTAAATACAAGGCTGCCTGGCCTGGCGATACAGAGGGTATAGCCTGCGCTACGTAGTCAGTACGCATGGGGTTTCTGACGTAAAACTGCACGGTGTTAAGCTCACCCGGGTGAACCTTAATACGCTTCGTTTTAGCCTGAAATTCCCATGGCATGCCCGTATGGGTGCGGGTAAGGAATTCCACGGTAATGGTGCGTGACTTATCAATGGTACTGGGTTGATACACGGCCGCTGTGTTGGCTGTTTTGCCATTAATACCCGTGACATCGCAAAACACGTCATATAGCGGCACCAGGGCAAAGCCAAAGCCAAACATACCAAACACAATTACCACTAATCTGATGACCATTGTGTTGTTAGTCACCCCGCTGGCCATACTATTTCACCACCGGCGGGGTTTCGAAGGTATGGTAGGGTGCCGGAGAGGGAATTTCCCACTCTAGCCCATGCGCACCATCCCATACCTGGTCAGACACAGGCTCACCCTGCTTGCGGCACGCCTGGATTACTACGGTTAAAAAGATAAGCTGTGATAAACCAAAGGCAAAGCCGCCAATACTGATCCATTGGTTAAAGTCAGCAAACTGCAAAGAATAATCCGGGATACGACGAGGCATGCCCGCCAGCCCAACAAAGTGCATGGGGAAAAACAATACATTTACCGATACCAGTGAACACCAGAAATGCCATTTAGCCAGCGTAATATTGAACATACGACCGGTCCATTTCGGTACCCAGTAATACACTGCTGCCATAATCGAGAAAATAGCGCCGGTAACCAGCACATAATGGAAGTGGGCCACCACAAAATAGGTGTCGTGATACTGAAAATCTACCGGCGTAATGGCCAGCATCAACCCCGATAACCCCCCAATGGTAAATAGTACGATAAAGGCTAGAGCAAAAAGCATAGGCACTTCAAAGCTCATTGACCCGCGCCACATTGTGGCTACCCAGTTAAATACCTTCACCCCGGTGGGCACGGATATCAGCATGGTGGCAAACATGAAGAACATTTCCATGTAAACCGGCATGCCTGTGGTAAACATATGGTGGGCCCATACAATAAACGACAGCAAAGCAATAGAGGCAGTGGCGTACACCATCGAGGCGTAGCCAAACAAGGGCTTCCTGGCAAAGGTGGGAATGATCTGCGAGATAATACCGAATGCCGGCAAAATCATAATGTAAACTTCCGGATGCCCGAAAAACCAGAATATATGCTGGAACATAACCGGATCGCCGCCGCCCGCCGCATCAAAAAAGCTGGTTCCGAAGAATTTGTCGGTTAATACCATGGTGACGGCACCCGCCAAAACCGGCATTACTGCGATCAATAGAAAAGCAGTGATCAGCCATGTCCACACAAACAACGGCATTTTCATCCAGGTCATGCCTGGAGCCCGCATATTGAATATGGTTACGATCACATTTATCGCGCCCATTATCGATGAGATCCCCATAATATGGACTGAAAATACAAATAAAGCTGTGCTGTCATTGCTGTAGGTGGTCGACAATGGTGCGTAGAATGTCCAGCCAAAGGCCGGGCCGCCGCCTTCCATAAATAGCGAGCCCAACAAAATGGCAAAAGCAAACGGCAGGATCCAAAAACTCCAGTTGTTCATTCTGGGTAATGCCATATCTGGCGCGCCGATCATCATAGGGATCAGCCAGTTGGCCAGGCCGGTAAAGGCGGGCATTACCGCCCCGAAGACCATGATTAGCCCGTGAACTGTCGTCATCTGATTAAAGAAATTTGGCTCTACAATCTGTAACCCCGGCTGAAATAATTCAGCCCGGATAACCATTGCCATTGCTCCGCCTACCAAAAACATAATGAAAGCAAACCACAGGTACAAGGTGCCTATATCTTTATGATTAGTGGTAAGTACCCATCGCATCAGGCCTTTAGGAATATGATGTTCGTGGTGCTCGTGCGAAACCGTGTCATCAGCAAGTGTGGCATCATGGGATGTCATTTGTGCGGGTTTGGTCATGATGTCCTCCTATTGTCCCTGAATGAATGCGTTGACGTCTTTGGGCTGAACCAGTTCTTCAGTGTTGTTACCCCAGGCGTTACGCTCGTATGTAATCACTGCAGCCAGTTCACGCAAACTCAGCATTTTGCCAAAGGCCTGCATGGCGGTACCGGTTTTACCATTAACCACAATGTCGATATGACCCTGCATATCTTCAGTTGCCAATTTGCTGCCTTTGAGGGCGGGGAAAGCACCTTTTAAGCCTTCACCATTTGGCATATGGCACGCCGCGCAGGTGGCGGTATATACTTTATTACCCTCACTCATAAGCTCTTCCATGCTCATACTCATGGCCAGTAAACGCTGCTCTTCAGCTTTCGCTTCACGCTGCATTTTTTCTTGTTCGCCCATCCAGACGGCAAAGTCTTCCGGCGCTTTTGCAATAACCACAATAGGCATAAACCCGTGGTCTTTGCCGCATAGCTCAGCACATTGACCCCGATATAACCCTGGCTCATTAACCTTGGTCCAGGCTTCATTAATAAAGCCTGGGTTTGCATCTTTCTTAACGGCAAAATCCGGCACCCACCACGAGTGGATGACATCATCAGAGGTGATCAGAAATCGTACTTTCTGCCCCGTTGGAATCACTAAAGGCCGGTCGACCTCCAGTAAATAGTTCTCGCCCTTTTCGTATCGATTACTGATTTGCTCGCGTTGCGTCGCCATCAATGAATAGAACGAAACATCCGAGTCCATATACTTGTAGTGCCACTTCCATTGTGAGCCGGTGACCAATACGGTCATATCTGGCTCACTGGTGTCTTCCATTGCAATAAGCGTTTGGGCAGCGGGAAACGCCATAAATATCAGGATAAGAAACGGCACTACCGTCCAGGCAATTTCAACTTTTACGTTTTCATGAAAGGTAGCCGGGGTGGCACCGCGCGAACGCCGATGCAAATAAATGGAAATAAACATAGCGCCAAACACCACTACGGCGATGACCACACATATGGTAAACATCAGCATATGCAGGTCATAGACCTGTCCACTGATATCAGTAACACCCTTGCGAAGATTTAGTGTTGCAGCATCACCGGTAGCCTGTTGTGCAGCAAATGCATGTGAAAATGCAGCGGTGGTTGCCAGCGTCCCCAAAACCATCAATACGATATTTGCGAGCTTCTTCACTCAACACCTCCGTGATGGACGAATCCTGGAAGCCTGCCTGCCAACCATAGACCCGCGTTGTTACGACTAATTCCGTTATCGATGTATTATTAATTGTTATTCTTATGTTAATAACAGTATAAGAATTAAACACTTTTAACCTTGAGTCTAGTCTTTTGATAAAAATTTATACAATTTTTTGGCAAGTCGCTGATTCAGGGCAAGACTTTTCAAAGCCAGCAACCAGCTAATTTGGTGGGGTGGAGAGAGGCTATACAGCCGATGAAAACGGTGGCAACTGAGACAATAGCCGTAGACAAGATAACGCCTTTACAGGCGAAGCACTAAAAAATCAAAATGGCAGATAATTACTAATCAGCACAGGGGCTATTCATCGCAAGGTAAACGCTTGATAGCAAAAGGGGTATAGCGATAGAAGGGTATAAAATGCCCGCCTGGATAATAAAAGCGTCCGCACCGCGGCTGTGTGAACATGCCGTGAGCATCCGGTAAACCAGCGCACTATTAGAAAATGATAAACGTCATCGTGCTGATTTGGGTAAGCTGTGTGGTTATACACATTTTTTTCCGGTAAGCGCGCCTAATTACGGCATATGTAGCAATAGAAGGGGGGGTAAAACGGGTAGGTTTTAAGAATAGTCAATACACGCAATGTAACGCTACCAACATCAGCGGTAATGAAAAAGTTACCGCAGGCAACAATTATTGCCAACATTCGCTTCAGGAATGCTGGCAATGTGCTTTTTACATCACATCCAGTCAGCGTTACGTATAACACCCACTGCTAAGCCTTCGATAGTAAAAGGCTGGGCCGACAAATCCACTTTAATTGGTGCAAATTCGTCATTTTCTGCATGCAGTAACACTTCATGACCGCGCTTTTCGAAGCGTTTAACAGTGACATCATCTTCCACCCTGGCTACCACCACCTGGCCATTATGCACATCCGTAGTACGATGTACGGCCAATAAGTCACCATCCAAAATACCAATATCTTTCATGCTCATGCCATCTACCCGCAATAAAAAGTCGGCGTGAGGACGAAACAAGGCAGGATCGACCTGATAGTGGCTTTCTATATGCTCCTGTGCCAGGATGGGTTCACCGGCAGCGACCCGCCCAATCAAAGGCAAACCCGTTTCTTCATTCGCGGCTTCATCTTCAAGCGGTGTTGTTAAGCGGATACCACGGGAGGTGCCGGGCAAAATTTCAATCACACCTTTGCGAGCCAAAGCTTTTAGATGTTCTTCAGCTGCATTGGCAGATTTGAACCCAAGATGCTGGGCGATCTCAGCCCGCGTAGGAGGCATACCCGTGTCCCGCATATTGGATTTAATAAGCTCAAGTACTTCTGTCTGTCGGGGGGTTAGTGGACGCATAAACAGCCTGGGTTTTCATACAGTTAACTGTGAGTATATACAGTTGGCCACATTTCGCAAGCGTTACCGCGCGGAAAATAACAGGTTTATGAGGGAGACCCCCGGATTATTTTTTAAACGCATAGCGATAACCTAGTATACGCCACTGTACTTAGCTGGAGTTGTGATAAACCACCGCTCCCCAAATTATGAAACTGATGAGTATCGCCACTGTTACAGCGGCAGAGCCTAAATCTTTAGCTAGCCCCGCCAAATCATGAAGCTCGTAACCTATACGGTCAATTGTTGCCTCCACCGCAGTATTCACAATTTCAGCAAATATTATAAATAGCACACTGCCTAGTAAAGCAGCCTTTTCGTAAACACTGATTTCCCACCAACTGATTACGACAACGGTCCCTATTAAAAGGAATATTTCCTGGCGAAAGGCCGTTTCGTTACGGCATAACCAGTCAACCGCTCTGGCTGAATTTTTAACCGCATCTTTTAGTCTACGTATGCCCCTAAGCTTGTTTTTTGTATCAAATTTTTGCGCTGTTTCTCCCTTACTTAACTGCGACATGGTTGAAAGACGTCCTGTAGTGGCTGATAAGTGGTAGAATTCACCCGGGCCAGACCTAATAACGTATCAAACACATTGTCTTGTGAATATGCTTTGTTTAGCTGGCCAGTAACACATTGCCGGTAGTCCGCTTGGTTGAGCTTGCTATCCCAATATACCATAGGTACATGGGTTTGCTCTGTAGGGGCAAAGTGATAGGGGAAACCGTGCAAAAACAAGCCTTTCTCCCCTAATGATTCGCCGTGGTCGGAGACATATAACATGCTGGCATCAGGTATGCGCTTAAGCAAAGTAATTATCTCTGCTAAAACATAATCAGTATAAACAATGGTATTGTCATAAGTATTGTTAAGCTCGTTTAAGGCACAGTTTTGTATATCACTGCGGGCGCAATCCGGGGTGAATTTTTTAAATTCGGCGGGGTAGCGGAGATAATAGGTAGGTCCATGAGAGCCAATCATATGCAACACAATTACACGGTTCCGGGATGCTTCAGCGCGCAATTGCTTTGCCAGCTCTTCAATTAATATTTCATCATAACAATAATCGCCGTCACACAAACTTTCACTACGCTTAGGGTCGTAATCAATTGTTTGAATTCTGGCACATACGCCTTTACAACTGCTGTTATTGTCAATCCAGGTTACACTGGCCCCTGCTCGATGAATAATATCTAAAACATTATCCTGACTGGAAGCAATTCGACTGTCGTAGTTTTCCCGCGATAGCCGGGAAAACATACAGGGCACGGATACCGCGGTAGCCGTACCGCACGAAGTGACATTAGCGAAACTCACCGCGCCCATCTGGGATAAACGAGTCGTGGTAGGTTGTGTATAGCCATTAATACTAAACCTATCTGCTCTGGCTGTTTCTCCTACGACCACCACTAATGTGGCCGGATTGCTGCGCTGCTTACGCTCAAAATGAGGATGGCGATCCAAAATTCGGTAGGGTAATGGAGGATAAAAATAGGTATCGCGCAGGTATTTATATCCCGAATCATAAAAAGCAAAAGGAATAATATACTTCACTAAATTATGATTATTTCGTCCAATAGCAGCATAATCCTTGTACATTAAAGAGCCTATTAAAAAAATAAATAGCGCTGCAGCCATATTAATTTTCACCAGCTTAAAAACTCGTTTTGTAAAAGCTTCCTTCACATCTTGGTTAAAGATAGCAAATATCGGAAACAGTCCTAATAAAACAAAAAAAAGGAAGAAACTCATACTTAAGTAAGAGGCTGCTTCTCCTGAATTCGTTTCCACTATATTCTGAATCATACTGCGGTCAAAAATAACTCCGTACTCTTGTACTGCATAGAACAACAGTGACGAAATTAACACACTGAAACCTACTACGATTCTGGGAAAAAATAAGGCCCCAGCCAAGCTAAGAAAGATAATATTAAGGCAGATAAGTACACAAGGCACAGACAGCATAAATAGCCAAGTCCACACTGTGGATGGAGAAATTGCATTGTAGACCCGAAGAAAAAATGGAAAGTTAAATATCAGGGTTATAAAAACACTAAATAAAACCAGTAATTTTACTGGGCCCGGATGTATATTGAGATGATATTTAAATTGCACTACCTTGGCCTACTACCTTTTCTTCAATAGCAAAATAATAAGGCTGCTGGCTTAGGAATCACTTAAGATACACTTGGGCTTAAATAGTTTTTTAAATTTATTCACTTAGATCGATCGGATAAGATTTCAGTTATGATTGTAATAAAAATATTGTGGTTTTTTTTCTGGGTTAGAGTATTTTTTGGATAGTTCTATATTGCAATTGGTAAACATACTTTCCGATGATAATAATACCCAGTTTTCCCGGTGTGCATACCCTACATTGGTTCCTTTACTTTTATCAAAGCAATTTGCTGTATCGGTACTTAGACCTAAAAGAACATAACCTGCTGGATGCTGCTTTAACCATTGATACGCGCTGGCTACCTGGATATCTACAGCGGTATGAAAACCGAAGTGGGTTATCGGATACGGCGAAAACAGCACAAATTGTTCAGCAAAGTTAACCAAAGCTAATTCACTTGTGCTATCGATATGGCGGCCGATTTCATCTAAAATGTTGGCTGGCGTTTTTACCGAACTCAATAGTATATATCCCCACGTACTATATAGCCCCCAAACCCAAATCATAAAAACGGGCCAGCCCGCCCACCGATTCCCATTCTTTAAAACCATATTCAGACATAGTCCCCCACCCCCTACGGTGAGAAAAAACCACCACGGCTCGATAGAGAATTTATTAGCTAATTTATTAGCAAACGACAGTTCCATTAAACCGCACAGGCCAAATATAGCCAAGGTGCTGGCAAGTAGGGTTACCGCCCACCATATTGTTCGATTAGGCGTTACCTGCGCAAAAATCTGCCGAATATAGGGCGCTGAAATTAATGCCAGCATAGGTAAAGCAGGCAATATATAAACCCCGCGTTTGCCTGGGCTTAAGCTGAAAAAAAGAAGCGTTAAGCCAATCCAGCCTAGGGGGAGCAAAATTCTGCCATCATTTTCTTTCAAGGCTTTAAGCCACGGGCCAACTAACCATGGCAGCAAAAGGCTTAAGGGGAGCCAGAACACGGGGATAACCTGTACTACATAGTACCAAAACGGCTTAATGTGGTGCCATGAGTCGGCATAGCGCGTGATAGTCTGGCGAAACAGGATATTGTTGGCATATTGGTGCAAAGCGGGGTCCTGGCTATGCTTAACTAACCATAGCATCGGCCCCAGCCATAGCCCAATGGCTGCAATCATCACTAGTGGTCCTGCTACCCACCGCCACAGTCCGAGGGCGGTGGCGGGCACGTCGCCACGGTTGGGCCGTTGTCGATACTTCATCAGGACATACGGGATCAGCATCAATAGCGGTAGAAAACCGACCCCCTTTGTAATGACACCCAGCCCCATAAAGAAACAACCTAAGTAATACCACCGCCAGCGTGCATCAATTAAGGTAAACCGTAATAAGGCGTAATTAGCCAGAGTGATAAAGCAGCAAACCAGCGCATCGATCTGGGCCGTCTTTGCTTGTAGCAGAAACTGAAAACTAAATAGAAGTAATAATCCGGCAGTAATTCCTGTAGCAGGGTTCCATAATCTTTTGCCTAAATCGTAAATTGTATATACCGTCAGCACACCGGCTAAAGCACTTGGCAATAAGAAAGCAACCTTTAACGAGCCACACAGCCAGTAGAAAAGTGCAAGACACCACATAAATAACGGCGGCTTGTCTGGATAATATTCTCCCGCCCGAGTGGGGAAAAACCACTGCCCGGTAGCCACCATTTCTTTAGCAATTAACGCAAATCGAGGCTCATCTGCTGGCCAGGGACTGCGTAACCCTATACCAATTAATAATAAGACGGCCGCCCCGACTATTAGCAACCAGACAGAAGATGATAGCGCGCGCTTTAACACTAAGCTTAAAATATGGTTCGTCATTTTCTTCTGGCCCCTAGGATTTAGTAAATAGCGAAGCTGACTGGATAGCACTATCAGAGGCAGTATTGTGGACGCGATGCTGGCGATACAGGTAAAAACTGGCGACGACACTCACAGCCATTAATACTACACTCAGTACAAGATGGCTGACCGAGCTCACCACCACCCCTTTACCCATAAGAGCAAAGATAATCATTTGCGGTAAGTAGCCCACCGCCGACCCCGCTACAAAAGGCAATATATTGATAGCAGTCGTTCCGCCAATAAGGTTTGTGAGCAAATTGCTGCCCACCGGTAGCAACCGGATTATGACAGTTTTTACAAAGGGACTATGTTGCAGGAAACTATCTATTGCATGTATTTTTACGTGCCAACGCTGCTGTATAAAAGGCCGGGCTAGCCAACGGGCAATGAGGAAAGTCACTATACAACTAAGCGTCGCGGCCACCATTGAATACACCACGCCCAACACCGCACCAAATGCATAGCCGCCGAAAAAAGCCACCAGCTGGCGTGGTAAACCCATGCTCAGTAACCCTGTTGCTACCACCACGAATAGCCCTATACCCGCAGTCCCGTTATCGCGGATATAAACCTCTATCCACTGTTGGTTAAACAGCTGAACTACTGGGATATCAGCAAAAGCAATCCATACTAGCGCCAGAAGCAATAGTAGCTTTACCGCGATTTTGACTATAGCCATATTATATTGATACAGAGTCGTCTTTCACTACTTCAGCGTGGCGCTGGCGACGCTGCAACCAAAAGACCCCAGCCATATCTATGATACCCACTCCCAGCCGTCCTAACATGGTATATTTTGACCGGCCAAACTCGCGGTTTCGATGGTTTACCGCAATAACTACAATGGTTCCGCCCAAACGTCGAATGAGTGCAGGTAAAAACCGATGCATGTGGTCAAAATAGGGAATTTGTAAAAAGGTATGCCGGGGAAACACTTTGAGGCCACAGCCGGTGTCTGGCGTATCATCGTTCAAAATTTTACTACGTATACCATTGGCAACACGCGACTGCAGACGTTTCCATAGCGTGTCTTTACGCTGTTTTCGATAACCTGCAATACAAAAGTTAGACGTCGGCGGAAACTGCCGGGCCTGCACCAACAATGAGGGTATGTCTGCCGGATCATTTTGGCCATCGGCATCCAGCGTTACAATTAGTTCGCCTTTAGCAAAACGTACACCGGTCTGAATTGCCGTACTTTGACCTGCCGAAAACCGATGTCGGACCACCTTGAGTTGAGGGTATCCCTGTTTAGCCATGTAGCGGATATTGGCATAGGTATTATCATCGCTACCATCATCTACATAAATAATTTCATAATTATCGACAGCCATTAATGCTGTAACAATTTCTGTTACCAAGGGCTGAATATTGTCTTGTTCATTTTTTGCAGGAATTACCACAGAAATCGTCATGTGATCCTCTAAAATACCTCATGGGAACGAAAGAGAAGGCCGTCCACATTTGCTCGCTGGCACAGTATCAACCTAAACTTAAGATTCACTGACGATATAGGTTTTAGAAAATAAATCTGGCCGAGCAACATTCTTCAGCAATTCTTAAGAAATACACGATACTGTTAGCATCATTTACGTCAAAATTACGTTATGCGAATTTTATTTATAGAAGATTCTGAGTCGTTGCGCAGAAGCCTTAGCCTTGGGTTGGAAAAACTTGGCTATAGTGTTGATTCTGCCGGTAATGGCGCAGAAGGCCTTAGTATGGCGCTACTGGGTAGCTATGACATTTTGATTTTGGACCTGATGCTTCCTGAAGTCGATGGTATGGCTATTCTTAAAGCCTTACGTAAACGAAATATCGACATCAGAGTGTTAATTCTGTCTGCCCGCAGCGAGCCTGAAGATAAAGCTCAGGGTATTTTAGCGGGGGCTGATGACTATTTAGCTAAACCTTTTTCCTTTGATGAATTGGCTGCCAGGTTGATAAATCTGATGCGCAGGAATACCTTAATGCACTTTCAGGACACCATTTGTGTAGCTGATTTTAAGCTAAACTTCCAAACCAAAACACTTAGCTTTGGCACAACCGATGTGGACCTTACGCCTAATGAATACAAAATTATAGAATGCTTATTTGTTAATCGCCCAAAGGTTGTCACTTCCCAGCGCCTTAGCGAGCATATTACTGGCAGTTACGATAGCGTCTCAAAAAATGCGATAGAAGCTCATTTGTCTGCCGCTCGCAAAAAGGCTCGCCGGCTTGGCGGCGAATTGCCAATTAAAAACAAACGTGGTTTCGGCTATATTGTCAGCGTATGAAGTCAATTAGAAAAACACTAACTCGCCGCCTGTCGGTAGCTATTTCATTGTTGGTAGTGTCTGTGCTGTTGGCCGCAGATATTGCCGTAGATACCTGGGTCCAAAACGAATTTAATCGCGCCATGCGCGATAAAATTGGCTTACTAGAAACACTGGTCAATGAGCAGAAAAGTGCGGCGAATTTTGAATTCTCGGGTGAATATTTACCTGAGTTTGAAGGGACAGCAGAACCCGAATATTTTCAACTATGGCGAGACGGTAAGGTTTTCGAAAAATCCCCTACCCTTAACCTTTATACCGTAACCACACTGCCCTATAAAGTACCAGATGATGGTGCCGTGATATTGGAGGATATTTTATTACCTGATGGGCGGGTCGGGCGCGTGGCCTATGCCAGGTTTGCCCCCCACCTTGAAACTGAACTATCAGGCAATGTTGCTCAACGAGCGTTGCCCAAATACCGTACAAATATCGTTCTTGCCTACGCGACTTCTATCGATAAGCTTAATTACTATTTATGGTTTATTGATGTCTCGTTTATTCTGGCTCTGATCATTGTGCCCCTGATGGTACGCTTTACCGTTAAAAACACAGTGTCTTATGCGCTTGCCCCGCTCGACGCCTTAAACAATGAAATCAGAACGGTACGCTTTTCAGGTGAAAAACGACTAGTGGCACTGCGTGAGCCGGTTAATGAGTTAAACCCTATTATTGATAGCCTGAACCATTTTATAGAGCAAAATTACTCGCTTTATTTACGCGAAAAAAGGCTTACCAGTGACATAGCGCATGAACTTAAAACGCCGGTTACGGAGTTAATCAATATGGCCGAGGTGGCAATAAAGTTTCCTGGCGAAAAACTGGTTGAATCATCCTTTAAGGCTGATACCTTGAAAATTGGCGTTCGCATGAAAAGCATTATCTCCAGTTTGATGATTACACATAAATACAGTTACCAGAAACTGGACTGTAATGAAGAAGTTGCAATAGCTACCACCCTCAACACTATTGTCAATGCCCAGCATTCCGACCGTATTGTCTTAGACTTCAATAAAGCAGCAGGTTTACCGACCATCCATAGCAATATTTTCGCTATAGAGTCAATTTGCAATAACCTGGTGGCAAATGCAATACAATACAGCCCTCCAGACTCTACTGTGACCATAAGCCTCAGCATTGATACAGATGCTGTTACCATTGAATTTAGTAATCTTACCTCCTGTGAGCTCGCGCCTGCCGATCTCTCGCAAATGTTTGACCCTTTATGGCAAAAAGACAAGTCCCGTACTTCTGCTGGAAATTTTGGTTTAGGCTTGTCTATAGTGAACGTTTTGGCTGACGCTATTTATGCACAGCTAGATGTAGCGCTGCAAGATGGATGGATCGTCTTCAGTCTTAGTCTCCCGCACAAGCCCCTCAAACTAACCACCTAGTTAATCCCAGCGTTAACCTGGGTATGAGTAGCATCACTGCTCCGGGTCGATTATCATGCGAGTATTGGAAATATCACCTATATTCAAAACGCCGTACGTGCACAGCCATGTGTGGTATTTTTTTCACAACCAGCGGGCTCGCTTAGTTACTATGAATTTTCAACTCAGGTTTATTGCGGTGGCGTTATCACTCTTCTCCAATGCCAGCTTTGCTATGCAGGCTGGCAGCTACTACTACGTTATCTCTGAGCAATGTAAAGCGGTAGGTTTGAGTGATGAACAACACACAAAGCTGACGCCCGATGTCATGCTGTTCGAAGTAACGCCAGCCGGCATCAGCGATTATGCAGTAACCATGAATACCGCCGCCCTGACTGACTACACTGAGCAAGGCCAGCAGTTACTAAGTGCGTGGGAAAATGAACAGGTCTACACAGTGGGCCAGGCCGCGAACCCGGCACACAGTTATCACGACTTTTTACTGCAAAAAGAAACCCTTAGCTATACTCAACTGGCGCGCACGCTGAACTTGTTTTCGCAGGCGCAGAGCGCGCGAGGGCACTTTTTTAAACAGTTGTTGAAAATTGACGCTGATAGCGCGCGATTTAAGGCCGTAACCCGGGTGAGATTATTCGACGAAGGTTATCAGAATCGGTTATTTTTAAAGCAGTATGTGTCGGAGTATTTTTTACTCGACGAGAACAACAAACCGCGCCAGCCGGCCGTTATAACGGTGAATCATCGCGCCGCACTTACCAACGACCTTCATCGCCCCGGGCAACCTTGGTTTAGCAGTACCCAACAAGGGGCATGTGGTGAACGGCCGTCTTTCTAGTTATTGCCCTTACCGGCCGCTGGCACAAGCCTGTTTAGCGCTGACGTTTATTAAATACCGGTTTTTTTAAATCAAACTACCTGGCTCAATCAGCATGCTGGATTGCGGCAGAGCCAGCCGTTACCGGTATTAATGGCAGGCGCACTGCAAGTCTTGCACATTCGGGGCTTACTACTGCACCCAGGCTGAGCACTACACTGATAATATTCGCCATACTGACCTTTGCGCTTTTTGTAATAACCACTGTCGCAGGACGGGCACTTATACACGGCGCGAAAAGCCTCGGTGAAGGTGTCACTGGCGATATTGACCTGATAAGACGGTTCGGTAAGCTCAGTAATAAATGCAGACGGCGCCAGCGGATCAGCAATAATGTAGCATTTGTGCCGCGCCCGGGTTAGCGCAACATAAAAAAGCCGACGCTCTTCAGCATAGGCAAATTCATCCTGCGCAGGTAGCAGTGCCTCTAACAAGATATCGGCTTTGTTCTGGCTGGGGAAACCGAGCTTGCCGTGGTTAAAGCCCAGCAATATACAGTGGTCAGCTTCCAGTCCTTTAGCGCCGTGAAAGGTCCAGTAGAACAAATTGTCCTGACTCAATGGCTGTAAAGTGGTGCGTGCATCTTCCAGTAAAAAACGATAACGCGCCATAATTGCTATAGAATCGCCGGGCGACTTTTTGCGTATAGCAGCCACAATATGTTTAGCCCGCTGGGTGGCATCCTGCTGGCCATAGACCAAATCATCCAGTAAGTATATTTGCGCTTCATCTACCTGCTCATGCGCGTCTACGCGTTTTTTATATTGGTATGGATTTGCCATAACAAACTGCCCGGCCGTATGCGCTATACTGCTGTTATAGCGAAATGTTTTTTCCAACCGGGTTACAGTATGGCTGCCGACGTAGCGCTCGAATTCGGTAGTCAGGGCAAGCTTACCGCCGGAAAAACGATAAATTGCCTGCCAGTCGTCCCCCACCGCGGTCAAGACCGGGGCCGGTCCCTGTTCCAGTAAACTTTTCAGTAGCGCCATTCGGGAGGTTGAAATATCCTGGAACTCATCAACCAAAATATGCCGATAACCGGGCTTCCACTGGGCATTTTCCACACACGTTGTGGCCCGACTTATCATGTCATCAAAGTCAATGGCTTGCTGGACGCTAAGTTCATTTTGATAGGCTCGATGAAAATGCGCTAATACCTGGGCATATAGCTCAGCGTTAATAACCCCATGTTGCTGTAACCGCGTAGCAATAGCTGTTTCATCCAGCTGCTCCATCCGAATGGCCTGCAGACAACTTAAAAAGCGCTGAGCCGCCAACTCCAGTGCGTTTTGCTCTTCAAGCCGGGCAATAATGTCGGCCTTATCGCGGGCCTGTAGCCTTATTCCGGCTTTGCTGAGCTGGGTTTTCAAGACGCTGGTTAATTGTCCTTCACTCCACTGGTAATGGAAGGTTTCGATGAGGGTCGCCTGCTCCGCCCGATACCATTTGCGGGTTTCACTTAGCAACCTGAGGTACGCTGCTTTCTTTACCCCCGGTTGCGGCTGCTGGTGTCGGTCCAGCGTATGATGGACCAGGTACACCTGGGTACCGGTAATCTGAAAGTCGACGGGGGCAATCGCGCTATTTGCTGGCGGACCGGGAGCGTAGGTATAGTCTATACCCTGCATATAAAGCCAGTTGGCAATCAGTAGCGCCTGATAGCCCTTAACCCGCTCGCCCTGTAGGGAACGGTATTCTGTATCGCGCAGGTAAGCTTCATAGTGCGCCGGACTATCGAACCGAAAAGGGTCTACCGGTTGATACAACATCTGCATGAAGGTATGCAGTTGTTGGTCGCTATGAGCGATGTCCTGTTTTAGCCATTCTGTTGCCCATTCTTCCAACGCTTGTTTGTTCTGGGTAAAGACCGATAGCGCGGGGGTAATACCACTTTGGTGTAGAATATGACGCCCTAAAGCGTGAAATGTCATTACTGCTGGGCGCCCCTCGCAGGGCACGCCAGTATCGGTGGCACGTTGCTGGATGCGCGCTTTTAATTCAGCTGCCGCAGCACTATTGTAGGCCAAAATTAAAATTTGCGACGGGTGGGCCTGTCCGGTTGCCAATAAGCTCAGCGCCTTGCCGACCATTACCGATGTTTTACCGGTCCCGGCCGCAGCCAGTACTAAATTGTGGTCGTTATTGCGTATCACGGCCTGGCGCTGCGCCAGGGTCAGTGGGTTCGCTTCTACATTATCTAAAAAATGGCGTTGGGCTTCTAGCTGCAGTGTTTCATAGCGCGCTCTCAGGGCCTCAGCATAGTGGCCCAGCGGGTTCACTTGCTGCAACTTGTGCAGCGTTTGTATTGAGGCAGCATCTAAGGGTTTATCGGCCGGCCATGTCTCACTATATAATGCAACCATTTGGGCTATCCGGGCAGATAGTGGCGCTATGTGGCTGTCGCGTAAATAGCTACTGCCGGCTTGGGTAATAAACTGTAAATGGGTTTGTTTTATCCGTTGTGGCGCGGCCTCGATAAGCGTTTTTACTACTTGCTGATGTAAGCTGGCGAGCATTTTTTTGGGTAACAACCGAACCGTTAGTTCGCGTGCATGACTGTATATATGCCATCGAGCGCTAAACCAACCTTCTTTGTATTCCGGCAATGCAGATAATTCATCGGCAGTCAGCGTAACAGCATTACGGCCTTGCCCAATCACGATAGTGTCATGATACAAACGAACTGATTTGAGGCCCAATAGCCGCCCAAATAATGTCGGATGGCAGACCGACTCTTGAAACACCATCATTTATTTCCTTAGCGCAACCTTTAAAGCTGTAGGCATCTGCGGTGCCCAACCCGGGAATATTATGCTATTTACGCTGCCGGCGCATTGTCTAAAACCTGCCAATTTCTAGTCCAGCCCTGCACGTTAAGATAGTGCACGGGTCCCCGCCGCCGGCAACATTATTCCGCCAAGGCCGCTAATCAGCGGCAAATTGACGCCGCGCGAAGGCATAAGCGCGGCTGCTAATGCTCTTCTCAGACTTACTTATTGCCCCACTGAGCGCAGAATTTACTTCATCGCTCGCCGGTGCATTGCCGCTAAACAGAAGATCGTATCCCAGCTGCCACATATTTTGGGTGATAGAACGTCCCGTTATGCCTTCAACCGTTAAATCCAGGGCGCTATAGGCAAGCCCGGTGGGCCCGCCATATAAAAAACTGCCGGCTAAATCTGACACAACGCTGACCTGCGTAGCCGAAGATTGCTGATAAATATCTGCCACCACCGGTATGTGATTTATCAAATTGAGCGCATCGAACCCGTCGTTAATATCGGGACCATTTTGGCCAAACGCATAATCCAGCACGGCGTGCCATCCGGTAGTAGCCGGCGTCAACTGTGCATCAACCACAGTGTTATTTGTCCCTTCGTTTTCTTTATTAAACCCGCTACTGGTAGTGGGCGCTGAGGAAAGGGAGGCGTTAGGTTCGCTAGCCGGAACAGCCATCTTCACCGGTTGGACGGCCGCACTGGCGGCAGATTGCATAAGGTCATGCTGCAGTATCGCCAAAAAACGGTTTTGCAGATTGCTAATGCCCGCATCGACTTCCCCCATAGAGGGCAGATCTTCGCCGAGGGAGCCCAGGCCCATGGTGTCCATGAATTGTTGCTGTAGCGCATTTAATGCCCCCTCGCCCGCTGTCTGCGCCTCTGGCTTATCGACATCACTGCTGTCGCTGGCGCTCGGTGGTGCCCCATTACTGAGTAAATTAAACCACTGAGCAAATCCTGCTTCATCAGCTACCGACGTGGCTGATGAAGAAGATACGGATAGATCGGGCGCGGTAGTGGGCGCCATGGCCTGGGGGCCGAAAAGGTCAAAATTAAGCATAGAAAACCCTACCCATTGGGCATATGTCAAGATTGTAAAGTTTTTACAAAGCACTGTTAGATAACAATAATTTGGCAAAAATCTCGGTTACTATAATTTCGCAATTCAGCTTAAAAGGACTTAGGCCACTACTCCATGAACAACCCACAAAACGGTGCTTCAATAAGCACATCTGACAGAGTTTGCTATGAAAATAGAATGCCACTTTTTGCTTGTTTTCCTTTCTTTACAATTAGCGGCTTGTAGCCAGACCCCCTCTCAGGAAGAAGCTGTTGTTGCTTCCAGCCCGACTAATCCGGATGTGACTCAGCGTGAAATAGCCGCCCATTCATCTACCGCTGAGCATGGCGACCCGGCCTTTCGTCCACCTCGAACACAGCCGGTGGAGATAGTAAGCGTGCCGACCGGTTCGCTATTTAACCCCCAGCATGCTGGCAGTTTGTATGTAGTGCATCACAATCACACCGTGGGCGACATGGTGTTAATTGAACTAGATGAACAAACCTCCTCGAAAAAATCGGTAGACTACAATGAAGACAAAGCGAGCAGTTTTCAGATAAAGCCATTAACGGTAAATGCTGGGCCCATTCATATTGCCGATGACGATCTTAATATCGACCATGGGCAAGAGGGCGAATTTAGTAGCTCGGCTAACACCAGTCAGTCGAACACTCTGGAAGGAAAAATAACGGTATATGTGGTTGAGGTACTTCCAAACCGCAATCTGGTGGTAGCCGGAGAGAAGTGGATAACGATGAACCAGGGTAAAGAATATATTCGTTTTTCCGGTGAAATCCGAACCCAGGATATCGATCTCAACAACACAGTAAGCTCTCAAAAAGTAGGCAATGCGCTTATTGAGTATTCCGGTAAAGGCACGCTTCAAGATAACCAGCAGCGCACCTTATTAAGTAAACTTTTTTCATTCTTCGGTTAATGGCAAATGAAGAATCTGCGGCGGGGCTTGATAGGTTGGTTAATGTTCGGTGTAAGCGCCATCGCAAGCGCGCAATGGATTCAGGGACAGGCCTCTTTAGCCGTCCACAATGCGCCCTTAGATGAGGTGCGCCGTATGGCTATCAAAAATGCTATCGCAGATGCATCGTTTACCTCAGGGAGCCTGATCACCGCGCAGGATGTCGTTATTGATGGCTTGCTGGTTAGCAGTAAAGCCGAAGTACATACTACCGGCCGTATTCAGCGGGTCGAGATTTTGCAAGAAACGCTAGAAGAAAACCAATTAACCGTGGTGATCCGCGCGAATATTACCCCGCTATTTCAGTGTGAAAGCGATAAATATGCACGTTCTGTGGTGGTAAGTCAGTTGATGTTGCTTAATCCTCGCCAAGCCGCCCACGGCGATATTTACGATTTTGGTGCGCAGATCAGCCAACGGTTTGCGCAGCAACTGCAGCGCCAGCCCGGCTCGCTGGATGTGCTTTTATACAATAAAGCCTTTATGCAACAAACTCGCCCGGTCACGTTACTCCCCCGGCAGCTGAATGAAAAAGCCGCGCTATTGGCTAGAGAGCTTGGAAAACAATTTATTATTTTCGGTCAAATTCGCGATATCAGTTTATTTGAACAGGTTAATACCAGTAAGACCCGGAATAACACCGCACTACGGCGTAATTTCACTCTGGATATCTATGTTATCGACGCCTTTCGGCAAAGTGTGTTGCTGCAGGGAAGCTATCATAGCGAAGCAGACTGGACCTTTAGTCCGGCTAATGCGGTAGATACCAGTAACAGTTTATTCTGGCGCAGCGACTTTGGCAGAGTCGCCCTGAATACCGTTAATTCTGCCGTATCAGATATAAGCCACGCCATTGCATGTGAAAAAACGGTCACCCAGGTTATCGATCACGTGCCCGACGGGGTCGTGATCGGCATGGGCGAGAAAGAAGGCGTACAAGTGGGCGATGAATTTGCGCTGGTCAAATACCAAACGCTCAAGCGCACGGCGTTAACCGGCTTAACACTGACCCGACCTTTACCGCAATTCACCTTTAAAGTCACCAATATTAATGCGCATGTTGCTATACTACAGGGAACTACACAGCACGCGCTGGCGGCTGCAAATCTGTACGATTTGATCGCACCTAGCACTATAAAAACGTCAAAAAAGGCTGTTACTGGCCCCGATTAACCGCTTATAGTAGGGTGTGTTGGTGAGTATTTTGTAGCGCTATGGTATGCATGTAGTCTATCAGTATTAGTTGACCAGGCACTCTATTTCACAGTGCGATTTGGTAGTGAGAGAAAAAGGCGGGTAACCCATAATAATGCGTCCATCAGTGCAGCAAGATATTCATGCCATACAATCTATTGAAGCCGTACCTACCATCCTGAGCATGATTTCTGAATCAACCGGTTTGCGCTTTGTTTGTATATCTCGGGTGAGCCCCGATAACTGGACAGCCTGCGCTGTGCTGGATAACGCCAACTTTAATCTATTGCCAGGCGATACGCTGGAAATAAGCACAACTTTTTGCGAGCAGGTTAGGAGTTCGCAAAAAGAGGTTATGATAGATCATGTGGAACAAGACAAAGTTTATCATGATCATCCAACACCGAAAATATACGGCTTTGAAAGCTACTTTTCGTACCCTATCTATGACGCTCAGGGCGACTTTTTTGGGACACTGTGTGGCTTAGATCCTCTTCCCATGAAGCTTAAAACTGATACTACGCGCAGTATGATTGCTTCATTTGCCCAGCTTATCTCCCGTCAGTTATCTGCTGAAAGGCGTTTTTCAGAAGCTCAGCAGGCTCTTCAGGAAGAACAGGCCATGGCGCAGCTCAGAGAACAATACATCGCTATTTTAGGCCATGACCTGCGCACCCCGCTGTCGTCTATTATGATGGGTGTAGATGTTTTAAAGCTGATGCCATTGGCTAAAGATGCGGCCTCAGTATTAAAGCGAATGGAAAACAGTGCCAAGCGTATTTCCTTGTTAACTGACAATGTGATGGATTTCACGCACGGGCAAATGGGCAAAGGTATCCCCATCAAAAGAGTGCCCTGCTCTAATTTGGCCGAGGTGTTAAAGCACACCGTGGCTGAGCTGGAAAGTAATTATCATAAACGCACATTCATTAGTAATATTGATGTTACCGGCGTAATTCACTGCGATACCGGCCGCTTAGCTCAGTTGTTATCTAACCTGCTAATAAATGCGCTGGTGCATGGCGACAGCAGCCAGCCTGTTGTTATCAACGCTCATAACCGCAATGGGCAACTCCTTATTGAAGTCGCTAACGGTGGGCAGCCTATCCCGGCAGAAACCCAGGCCAGGTTATTTCAACCATTCTGGAGAAACCCTTCGCAGGGCGCCCATAAAGGCCTGGGGCTTGGATTGTTTATAGCTTCGCAAATTGCAGCAGCCCATCAGGGCGAGCTTGCCGTTGCGTCTGACGAACAACAAACCACATTTACTTTTACTGCCCAGCTTTAGGCCATTTCACGCTTAAAAATACTTGATGAGCGCGTGCTTACTTCGTCTTTTATAGCGCGAGAAGGCCCGGGTTGGCCAATACAAACCTGCCCCCATCAGCCCCGCACAAAGCCAAATTTGCCATACATGATCGAAGGCAAACCACTGCCCGTAATTAGCGCCAAAGACAGCTAACGCCAGCTGATAACTCATTAATAATACGCCCAAATGTAGAATATAAAAAAACATCGGCGCAGCACCAAAAATCTCTATACCCCGAGAGAAGCGGTTATTGACATTTTCTAGCAGACCGAGCAGCAGTAAGGCGCCCCCCAGGGTAAACAAGACAAAGTCTAAGGAAGGCGGGTATTTGGTATAGTTTACAAATTGCATAACGTTATACAGCCAGTCTGCATGCGCCGTAAAAGGCAGGGCTTCGCCATACCCCAGACGTGTTCGCAAAAGCCCCAATAGCAGCCATAACGCTACCGCAAGGCCGATTAATACACGCTGACGTAGTGCGCTTGAAACGGTCTGGGCGTACATCCGGCCCAGGCTATATCCCAATAGAATCACGCCAATCCAGGGCAATACCGGATACGACGCTTTGATAGCAAAGCCTTCACTGGTATAAATAAATCCTGGGTCATGCAAGATAGCCCACAGCGTGTAACCTCTTTGTCCCGGCGTAAAAGAGATCGGATCCAGCAGGTTGTGGCCCGCGATAATCGTTATACCAAGGCACAGCAGTATCAGCCAGGGCAAGCGGCATAATATCCCCAACAGAAGCATGCTAACCCCTATTGCCCACATGACCTGCAACCATAACGTGTCATAACTGCCCATCCACAACCAATTAATAACGGCTATTTCAATGCCAATAATAAACAGCCCGCGCTTAAGCAGAAATGCTGAGGCGGATCGGGGAGGCTGGTGTGCGGGATGGGCGTACAGCCATGCTGAAACGCCCGTTAGAAAAACAAACACCGGCGCACAAAAATGAGCCGCCAAACGGGTAAAAAAGAGCGCCGGACTGGTGCTGTCCAGGTCCATAGGATCGGTAACCTGCTGGTGATAGAAAAACCGCTCCCGAACATGGTCGACCAGCATCAGCAGCATGACTAAGGCACGTAAAATATCGATAGCAGCAATCCGCCCGGTAGGCGGGTTGCGCTGTATGGTAGACGCGCCGGCGCCTGTGTTTGCCGCTATAGGAGAATATGCAGAGGATAATACCGGGGGCCCGAAACTACTCATAAGATGTCTATTTACTCTTGTTCGATTTATCTAGCACCGTCTGCTTTATCTCGGTGCCAGCTTTTCTATCAGCCGCCGGGGGCTTTGCCTTTTATCGCGGCTAAACATACCAGCAACATTTAGAGATGTGATAACATAACAGTAGTCTATCGATAAACAATCGTGTTGTCGAACCTCCGTGGCCCGTCTATCAATCGCCCGGCTATCAGTGGGCCGGAGCTCAATAGTGCGGTGGCACAATAAAATTGCCTCATTATACGGTCAGCTTCATCTACGCTGGTTCGGTAGGCGGAATCGAGCACCGGTTAACCTGTCCTCGCCGCAATTACCTATGAAAAGCCTTGCACGGCCCCCAGAAGATATCTTTTACTGTTGTGTTCACATATTGCAAACTGAACCAAAGAGCTGACAAACCCGTTACCAACACTATGAAAAACACAATGACGTCCTTTGCTCTGGCTTACCTTGCCATACTCATCGCGTTTGGTTTACTCGATGGTATCTGGCTGGGCGTTATTGCTATGCCTTTGTACGTAGACTATTTCAGTGGTTTGTTACGCGCACAGTTTATCAGCTGGCCCTGGATAGTATTTTACTTGTTGTATTGTTTAGCGGTGGTGGTATTGGCGGTGCGGCCAGCGCGGGGCCGGCCAGTCGGGGCCGCCGCAGCTAACGGCTTTATGCTAGGTGCCACCGCCTATGGCACCTACAATTTGACTGCCTATTCAATTATCGCAGGGTGGCCATTAACGATGACGCTGGTAGATTGGGTATGGGGCGCGTTCGCTACCATGGTACTGGCGGGAGTGGGAGCGCAGGTCGTCAGGTGGCGCGAGCGCCGTAGCTGAACGGCGTTCGGCTTTGCCTCTACCCCGCCCGACTTTAAAATTTAGCCAATACATGTGATACACTGCGCCGGTTTTTATTACACAGGATTTCTTACATGTCGTGGATGCGCAGAACGCTTCTATCGGTGTTTCACTATCCGGTTAAATGGCTGGTAAAACCGCATACTATTCCGTCAAATGTGGAATCAGAGCTAGGCATAGACCGCGCCAAGCCCATTATTTATTTGCTGCCCAGCAATTCTGTTACCGACCAGCTGGCTTTACGTATGGCCACGCTACGTATGGACCTACCCAGCCCGACAGAGCAAATTTCGCTGGGGGGGCATCACTATCCAACCTGCTTGTTTTTGCGTAAAACACAGCGGGTTATCATGCGCGGCGAAATGAAAACAGACATTGAAGCGGTATTCACCGACCTGTTCCACTTACATCGCGATAACCCTCAGTTAGATGTTCAGGTAGTACCGGTATTCATTTCCTGGGGCCGGGCGCCGGGTAAAGGAACACCCGGTTTAAGCGATCTGATTGCAGATGTCGCAGCTCCCTCCTGGCTACGTAAATTATTTATCGTCATGTTCTTGGGCCGCGACAACTTCATCAGCTTTAGTAAGGCTGTGTCATCCAATGCCATGTCTACTCAGCATGGTAGTGATGAACTTATTGCCCATAAACTGGTACGTTTAGCCAGTACCCACTTCCAACGTAAAAGACAAAGCCTTACCGGCCCGACGTTACTTGAACGGCAGGAGTTACACAACGCCGTGCTCGGTTCCACCGCAGTCAAGCGGGCTATCAGTGAACAAGGGGGCAGTAAAAAAAGCTCACCCGATAAAGCGCGCCAGGATGCTCTAAAATACATCAATGAAATTGCCGCCGATTACCGTGAAGGGTTGGTACGTTTTGGCGACAGACTGCTTACCCGTATCTGGAACAAAATTTATAACGGTATCGGGGTAGCGCATAGCGACCGGATTCGTGAACTGGCCCGCAACGGCCATGAAATAATTTACGTACCTTGCCACCGCAGTCACATGGATTATTTGCTGTTAACCTATGTGATTTATCATGAGGGCATGGTCACGCCACACATTGCAGCGGGGATTAATCTTAATTTCTGGCCAGTAGGGAAAATTTTTCGCCGGGGCGGCGCGTTTTTCTTACGCCGTAGCTTCGCTGGCAATAAATTGTATACCGCTGTATTTCGCGAATATCTTGAGCTGCTGTTTAACAAAGGCTATTCAGTTAAGTACTACCCTGAAGGTGGCCGAAGCCGCACCGGCCGTTTGATCCCGCCTAAAACCGGCATGCTTGCGATGACCATGCAAGCCTTGGTAAAAGGCGTGAATCGTCCGGTCAGTATTGTGCCGGTGTATATCGGTTACGAAAACGTGATGGAAGTAAAAAGCTACCTGAACGAGCTTAAAGGCAGCTCAAAGAAAAAAGAGTCTACCTGGCAGGTCTTCTCGGCAATTCGTAAACTTAAAAATTATGGCTATGGGTACGTTAACTTTGGCGAGCCCATTCAACTAAACCAGTATTTGGAAAAGCAAATTCCCCAGTGGCGGGAAAAACTGCCCAAAGATCCAGACAAAAAACCCGCCTGGCTGACACCCATGGTTAATGACCTGGCGAACGAGGTGATGCTGCGAATTAACCGGGCGGCCGCGATTAATGGCATGGCATTATCAGCATTGTGTTTGTTGTCATCGAAAAACAACACCATGAGCGAAAATGAACTATGCCATGCGCTGGATAACTTTCTAACGCTGTTGCGGCAGGCGCCATTTTCGGCCGATTTTACCATTCCTGAAGATACCCCGGACCAAATGCTGGCCCATGTGCTGAAGCTAAACCGTTTTGCGGTGACCAACGATGGTTATGGTAAGCTGATTCAACCGCAGAAGGACTCTGCGGTATATCTGACGTACTACCGCAACAATATACTGCATTTATTCGCCTTGCCGGGTATTGCGATGGCAGCGGTGTTTGGCCACAAAGCCTGTCGCCGCGACTATGTTTTACGTTTGGTGGCAGCGCTATATCCGCTATTACAGCGCGAGTTGTTCATTCACCTTACCCAGGATGAGGCACTGGCCTATACCGACCGTCTAATCAGCCAAATGCTGGAGCAAGGTTTGTTGCGCCAGCAGGGGGAGTGTATTTTACCGCCCGAACCAAATGATAAAACTTTCCACAGCGCATGGCTGTTAAGCCGTTGTATGCAGGAAACTTTTCAACGCTACGCGGTGGTGTTAACCATTATTGAAAAAGAGCGGGTTATCAGCCGTGGGCAGTTAGAACGAACCAGCCGTAAAGTAGCGGAACGTTTATCGACACTCTATGGCATGAGCTCTCCTGAGTTTTACGATAAAAATGTACTATCCAGCTTTATTACCGCCTTACGGGAAAATCACTGGCTGGACTCTACTGCCGATGGCTCGTTAAAATATTCAGAAGAAAGCGCGGCATTGCGCAAAGATGTGACGGCTTTGGTTTGGCCTGAAATAGTACAACACCTTGAAAATGTAGAGCTGCATTGAGCCCGGTCACCAACCGGGCCGACCGCGTGCAGCCGCCATATACTAATAAGAAATCAAAAGGGATAAAGATGGTTAACCGTGTAAGTAGCCTAATAGCAGTAGCGATTTGCAGCGTACTGATGCTTGGAGGGTGTGCTCAGCAGCCCAAAGAAGTATTTAGTGCTACCCTGCCGTTTAAACTGGAAACCGCCCGCTTTGGCGAAGGGGTGGCCAACGATGGCACAAATATTTACGTTTTTGGTGGCTCGCGCGGAGGAGAATGGTTAGATGATGTTGAAATCATCGACCCTACTACAAAAAACATTCAGGTGCTGGACGACCATATTATCCCCCGCCGGTACTTTTCAGCGGTGTATGACGAACAGGGAAAAATCTACCTTATTGGCGGTATTTCTCACGAAAACGGTGAATTCAATTACGAAAGCCGGGTAGAAGTTTTTGATACGCAAAGCAGAATGGTGACCCAGGTAGCACCGCTGCCCTACCCCACCCGGGTTAACGCGGCAGTGTATTTGGATGGCAAAATCTATGTTATGGGTGGCGGCCATCGCGACTGGGAAACGAATGACATGAAGCGTTCATCCCTGATGGCCGTTTATGACGTTGCGACCAACACCTGGTCGCTTGCGCCCCCGATGCCAACGGCCCGGGAAACCGCTGCGGTAAAACATGATGGCAAAATCTATGTGGTGGGCGGATATGATGGCAAGGGCGCGGTCACAGCCTTTGAACGTTACGATCCGGTAACGCAAGTATGGGATACGCTGCCCGACCTGCCGCAGCCTCTTAGCGCGCATTCTGCGGCGGTATGGCGAGACCAGTTATTTACCTTTGGTCACTATACCAACCTTGCCGCCTCGTATGTCTTCGACTTTACCACGCAAACCTGGCGCGAAGCGCAGTTGCCGCTAAAAGACGGACGCCATAATAAAGCGACCACCATGGGCGACAATATCTATGTGATTGGCGGCTTTACCCCTGATGATGCAGGGCTTGATTTAATTCAGGTGTTTGATGAGGCGACATTAAAAAAGGCGGCTGATTAAGCCGCCTTTGGGTTACTTGCCTGCCAGAAAAAACTGGTAGGCCGGGTCACTGGTGACATCTTTACAGCTATAACCCAGGTCCTCTACGTGCTGATTAAAGGCGTCTCGGCTGGCCGGTTCAATATCAAACCCAGCCAAAACCAGGCCTTTGGCGGCACCATGATTGCGATAATGGAACAGCGTAATATTCCAACGCTCGCCAAGGGTATTTAAAAATTTCAGCAAAGCTCCCGGATGTTCGGGAAACTCAAAGGTAAAGACCGTTTCATTGAGCAACGTGGGCGGCCGACCCCCGACCATGTGCCGAACGTGCAACTTAGCCAGTTCATTGTCCGACAAGTTAAAGCAATCGTAGCCTTTATCGCCCAGTGAATTATGCAACAAAGCAAATTCCTGTTGGCCACCTTTTAGCTTCACTCCGACAAAAACATGGGCATCCTCACCACTGCCATAGCGGTAATTAAATTCCGTTATGTTTTTTCCCCCCAGGGCTTCGCAAAATCCTTTAAAAGCCCCGGGCCGCTCGGGTAACCTGGCGGCAAATACCGCCTCTTTTTGTTCGGCCAGCTCACACCGTTCAGACACATACCGCAAAGTATGAAAATTGATATTCGCGCCGCACAGAATACCGCCCAGCTGCTTGCCTTTTACATTGTGCTGTTTAATGTACTTACGGATAGCTGCCACCGACAATGCCCCAGCGGGCTCAGCAATAACCCGGGTATCATCAAAAATATCTTTGATTGCGCCACAAATTTCGTCATTGGTTACGGTAACGGTTTCATCTATCAGACGGTCGCATAACCGAAACGTTTCCTCACCCATGATTTTCACAGCAACGCCATCTGCAAAAATACCCACCGAGGGCAAGGGAACGGGTTTGCCGGCGGCTTTTGCTGCAATAAAGCAAGCGGACTCTTCTGATTCCACTGCCACAATTTTTATGTCGGGTTTTAGTTGTTTAAGGTAAACCGCAATACCGGCGGCTAAACCGCCCCCGCCCACCGCCACAAATAAAATATCCAGGTCAGCGTTTTGCTCAAGTAGTTCCCGGGCCACCGTGCCCTGCCCGGCAATCACATCCGGATCGTCAAAAGGCGGGATAAACGTGTAACCGTGTTCCTGAGCCAGCGCTTTGGCTTTGGTACTGGCCTGGTCAAAATTAGTTCCATACAACACCACTTCGGCCAGCTTCCCGCCAAACCGACGCACTGCATCAACCTTAATTTCCGGCGTTGTTTCAGGCATCACAATAGTGGCTTTAATGCCTTTAACATTGGCTCCATATGCCAAGCCCTGAGCATGATTACCAGCAGAAGCCGCAATGACCCCAGCCTCTTGTTGGGCGTCTGTAAGCGTGCTTAGACGATTGTAGGCCCCTCTTAGTTTGAAGGACTTCACCGGCTGTTGGTCTTCACGTTTGAGAAAAACCTCGTTTCCCAACTCCTGCGACAACCGGGACATCAGCACCAACTCGCTGGCCACCGCCACATCGTAAACAGGGGCCAGCAGAATTTTTTTCAAATAATCGTGGTCGCTGATATTCATACATCTTCCAGCTTCGCAGGGTCACGTACCGCGCCTTTATCGGCGCTGGTGGCCAACAAAGCAAAATTCTTCAGTGACAACGACACCTGCCGCTGACGGTTTTTCGGTTTCCACGGCTTGTCGCTAGCTTCCATGACCTCACGACGATGGGCTAAATCTGCATCACTGATGTCGATATTGATACTGCGATTAGGAATATCGATGATAATTTTATCACCCTCCTCCACCAGGCCAATGCCGCCACCGCTGGCCGCCTCAGGCGAACAATGGCCGATAGACAACCCACTAGTACCACCGGAAAAACGGCCGTCGGTTATCAAGGCGCAGGCTTTGCCCAGCCCTTTTGATTTTAAGTAAGAGGTGGGATACAGCATTTCCTGCATACCAGGCCCCCCACGCGGTCCTTCGTAACGAATGATAACCACATCACCGGCTTTTACGTCGTCTTCCAAAATAGCGGCGACCGCTTCATCCTGGCTTTCGTAAATACGGGCGTTGCCGGTGAATTTTAAAATAGACGCATCAACGCCGGCGGTTTTTACAATACAGCCATCCACCGCCAGG
Source organism: Alteromonas indica (assembly GCA_003056425.1). GTDB lineage: Bacteria > Pseudomonadota > Gammaproteobacteria > Enterobacterales > Alteromonadaceae > Alteromonas > Alteromonas indica. The sequence continues at coordinate 51,899 of PYVY01000010.1, read as the reverse complement.
TTGCCATACAATACCGCCAGGCCGCCTTCGGTACTAAATGCATGATCTAAAGAGCGGATACAACCATTTTCCCGATCATTATCTACATCCGGCCAACGACAACTTTGGCTAAATGCCTGCGTGGTACGAATACCCGCCGGCCCGGCCCGGTAGAACAAATGAGCAGCATCGTTATCGGTACGAGTAATATCCCACTGGTGAATAACTTCGCCTATTGAGCTGCCCAAAACATGATGATTATCTTTGTGCAGCAGCCCAGCTTTGTTTAACTCGCCTAAAATAGCCAGTACGCCGCCTGCCCTGTGCACATCTTCCATATGGTATTTGGGTGTGGAAGGCGCCACTTTGCATAAGTGCGGTACCTGACGCGATAGCCGGTCAATATCAGCCATACTAAAAGGTACTTCGCCTTCGATGGCAGCGGCCAGTAAATGCAAAATAGTGTTGGTAGACCCACCCATAGCAATGTCCAGACTCATGGCATTTTCAAACGCCTTAAAGTTTGCAATATTGCGTGGCAAAGCACTGTCATCGTCATCACCGTACCAACGCTGGCATAACTCAACCACTAATTCGCCGGCACGTTTAAATAAACCTTCACGGTCGGCATGGGTTGCCAGCATTGAGCCATTACCGGGTAACGACAATCCCAGCGCTTCGGTCAAACAGTTCATTGAGTTAGCGGTGAACATACCAGAACAGGATCCACAGGTAGGGCAAGCGGAACGCTCAATTTCCCCAGAATCTTCATCAGAAACTTTATCATCACCTGCCGCAACCATGGCGTCGACCAGGTCCAGCTTGATAATTTGGTCAGATAGTTTGGTTTTACCTGCTTCCATCGGTCCACCCGAAACAAATACCACCGGAATGTTCAGGCGCATAGCGGCCATCAACATACCGGGGGTAATTTTGTCGCAGTTAGAAATACAAACCAGGGCATCTGCACAGTGCGCATTAACCATATATTCTACCGAATCGGCAATGATCTCACGCGAGGGCAGGCTATACAGCATACCGCTGTGGCCCATCGCTATCCCATCATCTACCGCGATGGTATTAAACTCTTTGGCTACACCGCCGGCCTCTTCAACACTGCGGGCAACTAATTGCCCCATATCTTTAAGATGTACATGCCCAGGTACGAACTGGGTGAAGGAGTTTGCTACGGCAACAATAGGTTTGCCGAAGTCGCTGTCTTTCATTCCGGTTGCACGCCACAACGCGCGCGCGCCGGCCATGTTTCTGCCTTGAGTGGTGGTTGCTGATCGTAACTTGGGCATAATACTTTCCAAAAATTGCGGGTTTATTTGTAAACCGGGGTTAACCAGTTCCATTTATCTTCGGTGGTGCCGTTAAACAGGCCGAAGAATTTATCCTGTACCTTGGCGGTAATCGGGCCTCTGCCCCCATTACCAACGGCAATACCATCTACACTGCGCACGGGCGTTACTTCTGCCGCGGTACCGCACATAAACACTTCATCGGCCAGGTACATCGCTTCGCGGGCAATGTTTTCTTCGCGTACTTCATACCCCATATCGCGTAGTAAGGTCATGACTGTGTCGCGGGTAATGCCCGGCAAAATGGCGGCAGTTTTAGGGGTAGTCGTCACGACACCATCTCGGGCAATAAAGATATTTTCACCGGCGCCTTCGCTGATATAGCCATTGCGGTCAAGGGCGATACCTTCGCCATAACCGTGGCGACGGGCTTCCATAGAAATAAGCTGAGAAGACAAATAGTTACCGCCCGCCTTTGCGCCGGTAGGCATAGTGTTAGCCGCCAGTCGGTTCCATGAAGAAATACCTGCATCTACACCATTCTTCAGCGCTTCTTCACCTAAATAGGCACCCCATTCAAAGGCTGCTATAGTCACTTCGGTTTCTTGACCGAAAGGGACCTGCAAACCCATACCAATATCGCCGTAAAATGCGATAGGACGAATATAGGCACTTTGTAAATCATTTTTACGAATGATGTTGAGGGTGGCCTCATTGATCTCATCCAGGGTATAAGGGATGGTCATACGGTAGACTTTGGCGGAATCAAATAACCGACGGTTATGTTCCTGCAAACGAAATACACAGGTTCCTTGGTCTGGCGTTTTATAGGCACGGATACCTTCAAACACCGATGAGCCATAGTGTATCGCGTGTGACATTACATGCACGGTGGCCTCTTTCCAGTGTTTAATTTCGCCATTGAACCAAATGTATTCAGCGGGTTGCTTTGCCATGTTTATTCCTTATCAGTCGGGCTATAACGCCCACAATGCCGCAAGTAGCAGCAAATTAATCGTTCAGGTAAATCATACAGCAGGTCGCAAAATCGCCCAACCGGCCTGTCTGAACAATTCGACAGGTGGACAGCATTTTTTACAGCTAAGCAGTATTACCATGCACGTTCTGTTTTGAAATTCACGCACAGACAAGGAGGTGTGCAGGCTTTGCACAAACCAGATTTGAACCGTCTTTAGCAGGACAGTTTTTAAGAAGATAGTCGGATGTACCGCAGAAAATTTCCTAAAATTGGTGAAATGGCTGATCCACCAAGCGGCGTAGTGGCAATAAATAGCATGAAGTAGATGTAATGTTCAAGACATTTACACTTACTTTCCTCCGCTGGCTTTACAAATAATCAAACCAACTTATGAGGCGTCACTAGTGTCTGACGAATGGTTTCATGTACTTAACTTAATCGGTGTGGCCTTTTTCTCGGTCTCGGGAACACTGATGGCATTTGAAAAAGATGTCGATGGCTTTGGGGTGGTGGTACTTGCCTCCATCACCGCCGTGGGCGGCGGAACATTACGTGATGTCCTGCTCGACCAACCGGTGTTCTGGATAGCCCAGGCTGACTATTTGTATATTACCTATGCAGCGTCAATTGTTACCATTATTTTACAGCGGACGAGTTGGGAATTTCCCAGTTATACCCTCAATGTGGTAGATGCTTTTGGTTTGGGCCTATTTAATATCATTGGTATCGAAAAGTCTCTAATCAACGAAACCGGAATGGTCATTGCTATCACCCTGGGAACCACTACCGGTATTTTTGGGGGCCTGATACGGGATGTGATTTGTCGCGAAATTCCGATGGTAATGCGCGGCGATTTATACGCCACCGCCTGCCTTAGCGGTGGCCTGATGTATGCTGGTTTGTTTTATTTATCAGTTCCTTATATTTTTTGCATACTGGGTTCTCTGGCTACCACTATCTTTTTGCGAATGGGGGCATTGCACTGGAACTGGGAAGTGCCTATCTTCAAGCGTCCAGGCGGCTGAGTCTGGCCGTAGAGCCAGTAGGCAACCCTGGGGATTAGGGCTAACCTGATACTTTTATAGGCAGGTAGCCAACATGGGGTATGCGGTCGTTTCCACTCGGGCGGGTGAAGGAGTTAATGCACCACAGGTGCAGGTTGAGGTCCATCTAGCCAACGGCTTGCCGGCATTTCATTTGGTAGGTATGGCAGAAACCTGTGTGAAAGAAGCTCGCGACAGGGTGCGCAGCGCACTGATCAACAGTGGTTTCGAGTTTCCGGCCAAGCGTATCACGGTAAACCTTGCTCCAGCGACCATTCCCAAACAGGGCGGCCGTTACGACTTACCTATCGCCATTGGTATTTTAATCGCTTGCAAGATATTACCTGAGCAACAACTTGCTAATACCGAGCTAATTGGTGAGCTTGGTTTAAACGGTACGTTAAAGGCTGTGCGCGGTATTGTACCGGCATTGTTAGCGGCGCGCGCAGCAAATAGCAGGGTGTTTTACCCAGCCCCTAACCAAAGTGAAGCTGAACTTATCGATACGCTGAAGGGCTTTGGTGCACCGGATCTGCTCTCGGTTTACAACCATTTTGCAGGTATTCTGGCTTTAAAAGCGCCCCCGGCAACTGCCAGTGCTGGCCTCTTTACGCCTGGCCCCGCGCCACGCTGGGATGATATTATCGGCCAATCGCAAGCAAAACGCACCTTGCTGCTGGCAGCGGCCGCGGGTCATAATTTACTTTTTGTTGGGCCGCCTGGCACCGGCAAAAGCCTGTTGGCGAACCGTTTGTTGCACTTGCTGCCGCCATTGTCTGTGGATGAAGCATTAGAGGTCGCTGCCATTCATTCGGTAAAAGGCGAGCCACTGGGGCTTACCCATCTATTTAAGCGACCTTTTCGCGCGCCACACCATACTTGCTCTGCCGTGGCCCTGACCGGCGGGGGTAGCCAGCCCTTGCCCGGCGAAATATCGCTTGCCCACCATGGTGTACTATTTTTAGATGAGCTACCAGAATTCGGCAGGCGCGCATTAGATGTATTACGCGAGCCGTTGGAGACCGGTGATATATGTATTAGCCGAGCGCATAGCCAGGCCACCTACCCCGCCCGGTTTCAGCTTATTGCTGCAATGAATCCCAGTCCAACGGGTGACTTACTCGATAACCGCAGCTCGGCTGATCAAACGCTACGCTACATCAACCGTCTTTCCGGCCCCTTTTTGGATCGTATTGATATTCAGGTGGAAGTCCCACGCCTGCCAAGCTACGTGCTGACACCGCCTGAGTCCACTGGGCCCGATTCAGCCATTGAGGCAAGTAGGCTGGTGACCTTAGCGCGCAAAGCTCAAATGGCGCGCCAACAAAAACTGAATAGCCAGTTACACCCTGACGAGCTGGCTGGCGTTTGTCAGCTTTCCGCTGCTGATATGACATTTTTACAACAGGCATGCCATACCCTGAAGTTATCTATGCGGGTTTTTCATCGGGTTCTAAAAGTGGCCCGCACCATTGCTGATATTGACAATAGCGCAGTGGTGACCCGGCAGCATCTGGCAGAAGCGCTGGGTTACCGGGCGTTAGATAAAATTATTACTCAGCTAAGTTCCAGCTGAATCAACGCATTGATGAGCGGTTCATGGCGGCGGGCCTGTAAACAGCACAAACCCAGTTCGTAGGGCTCGATATCATCTACCGCAATTTGGGTCACACTGGCAGCCATACTCGAGTGAGCCAAGACAATTTTAGGCACAAACCCAATACCGCATTCAAAGGCTACCATGCTCACTATCGCCTCGTTGCCGCCAACATAAGCGTATACGTTGGGCCGAATGCCTTGCTCGGCGAACCAATGATAAACAATACGACGGGTAGGCTCGTGTTCTGGCATTACCACCTGGTGTTTTCGCCAATCTATTTGGCTTAACTGGGTTAGCCGCCAGTCGCGCGGCGCAATTAATACCAAAGGGATACGATCAAGCCGGGAAAACGATAAATCAGTGGGAAAGTCGGGAGTGTGAATAGCAATACTCACATCGCATTTTTGTTGCTTTACAGCGTCAATTGCCAGCGCCGGGTCACCGGTGATAAGCCGAATATCCACGCCGGGGTGTTGTACCCTGAAGCGCTGCAGGAAGGCCGGCAAATGGCTTTGGCTGGCCGTTACCGAGCAAAACAGACTTAGCTCTCCCTGTAATGCCTGACTATCCTGGCGCAATTCGGCTTGAAGTATCTGCCAGTCTTTGAGCACCTGCGTGCTATAGGCCAGCATTTTATGGCCGGCGTGGGTGAGGGCCACTTTGCGGTTGTCCCGCAAAAACAGCACACAACCACACTCTTCTTCCAGACGCTGAATGGCCCGGCTTAACGTTGAGGCTGACACGTACATTGCCTGGGCGGTTTCGCCAAAATGCAGGCTGCTGGCCAGATGATTAAACAGCTGTAGGCTACGAAAATCCACGTTATTGCAAATTATGAAATACTATTTTGCAAATATATCATTTTTCAAAACAAGAAGTCTCCTATATTGTTCGTATCAAGTCGTCGCAGACGAGGTCTTCAGGGCACTAACGCACTGATAATGACTAGATAAAGAAGATGTTCGGAAATATTTATGGCTAATTATTTCAATACCCTTTCGTTACGTCAGCAGCTTGACCAGTTAGGTCGCTGCCGGTTCATGAATCGCAGTGAATTCGCCGACGGTTGTGAATTTCTAAAAGGCAAAAAGATTGTCATTGTTGGTTGTGGTGCTCAAGGCCTCAATCAAGGTCTGAACATGCGAGATTCAGGCCTGGATGTAGCTTATGCGCTACGTCAGGCCGCCATTGACGAAAAGCGCGACTCCTATGAGCGTGCAACCAGCAATGGCTTTACGGTGGGAACTTATCAGGACCTGATACCGCAGGCTGATTTAGTCTATAACCTGACGCCGGATAAACAACACGCCAGTGTGGTCGAAGCGGTCATGCCGTTGATGAAGAAAGGCGCGGCATTAGGTTATTCCCATGGTTTCAATATTGTGGAAGAAGGCCAGCAGATTCGCAGTGATATTACGGTTGTAATGTGCGCACCCAAATGCCCTGGTACAGAAGTACGCGAAGAGTACAAACGCGGCTTTGGGGTACCTACCCTTATTGCGGTTCATCCTGAAAATGATCCCCAAAATGAAGGTTGGTCGATTGCTAAAGCCCTGGCCAGCGCTACCGGTGGTGACCGTGCTGGCGTGCTTGAGTCCTCTTTTGTTGCGGAAGTTAAATCTGACCTGATGGGTGAGCAAACCATCTTGTGCGGTATGCAGCAAGTCGCCGCTATTCTGGGCTTTGAAAAAATGACCGCCGATGGCATAGACCCTGGTTATGCTGCCGCACTTATCCAGTACGGTTTGCAAACGGTTACTGAAGCCCTGAAGATTGGTGGTGTGACCAATATGATGGACCGGTTATCCAACCCGGCCAAATTAAAAGCTTACGACCTGTCGCAAGAGCTTAAAACAACATTACGCCCGCTTTTTGAAAAGCACCAGGATGATATTATTAGCGGTGAGTTTTCTCGCAAAATGATGGCCGACTGGGCTAACGGCGATGCCGAATTACTAGGCTGGCGTGAAGAAACCGGCGAATCAGCATTTGAAAATGCGCCGGTGTATGAAGGCGAAATTGATGAACAGGAATTTTTCGACCACGGTATTTTGTTAGTAGCAATGATTAAAGCCGGTGTCGAGCTTGCTTTTGACGTAATGGTAGAGGCCGGCATACTACCTGAATCGGCATATTATGAGTCGCTACACGAGACCCCGCTGATTTCCAACACTATTGCCCGTAAACGGTTGTATGAAATGAATGTGGTTATCTCTGATACCGCAGAATATGGCAACTACCTGTTCGCTAATGCAGCAGTGCCATTGCTACGGGATAGTTTTATGCCAAAGCTGACTACCGAGGTAATTGGTAAAGGCCTGAAGAATAGCTCCAACCAGGTGGAGAACCGCCGCCTGGCAGAGGTAAATGATGATATCCGAAACCAAGGTGTAGAACAGATAGGCAAAGTTCTGCGCGGCTACATGACTGACATGAAAGCCATTATCGGAGTGTAACGATTTCTGTCGTTAGGTGCTTAACCAAAGCCCTTTTGCCCGACCATTTTGGTCGGGCTTTTTTATGCCCCGATAACCCCACCGGCGATGTTTTTCGGGTGAGCTAACCCAGCTTTACCTGACGGGGCACAATATGCACCCGATGGCTATTGTAGTGTACTTCTACCCAACCCCTGTTCAGCCAGCCTAGCCTTCTACAGTGAGGCTATCACCGTGTGCCTGCCGTGAACGCTCGCCGGTTTTAACCGCCACCGCCGCTAATACAAAAAACACTAGAAAACCAATGCCAATTGGGGTCAGTGTGGAGGTTAGAAAACTATCAATAAACAAGGCCACGGGCACGGCAATCATACTGGATAAAGACCCGATAATCGCAGCGCCCAATCCTGCCATATCTCCTAATGGCTCCATGGCCATGGCGTTTAAATTACCAAACAAGATACCCACAAAAAAGAAGCCACAAAACATTACGCTAATGGTTACGGCCAGGGGCGGTAACCCCTTGTAAAACCATAAAATAGCGTTAAATACGAGCGCAAAAACAATCACCCCAATCAGGGCCACCCGAATAAGCCGTGTCATACCGAGCTTAACCACCATAGTGCCATTAAAAAATGATGCCAGCCCAATTGAAAAGGCCAGGGTAGCAAAAATATAGGGGAACAATTCGCCGGTGTGATAGAACTCTTGAAAAATAGTTTGCGAGGCACTTAAGTACGCTAAGAAAGCGCCAAAAATACAGCCCATGGCCAGCGTATATCCCATTACCGACATATGGGTAAGAATAAACCCGGAGGAGCGCCAAAATTGTCGCCATGAAAAGGCGGCTCGGCGCGTAGCCGGCAACGTTTCAGGTTGTCGGCTGAAAAACCAACTGCCGGCGATAAATGCCACGACTAAAAATAACGTAAATATATGCTGCCAACTGAAAAAATAAAGCACCGCTTGGCCGACCACAGGTGCCAGCATGGGCACCAGTATAAAGACCATCATAATGAATGACATAACTCGGGCCATGGCATCACCTACATATAAGTCGCGAATGATCGCCATTGCCGCAATTCGCGGCCCCGACACCCCAAACGCCTGTATCAGCCTGCCTGCCAGCATAGTATTCATGTCTTTGGCCTGCATGCACACCAGTGTTCCCACGCCAAATACACATAACCCAACCAATATCGTTTCGCGGCGGCCTCGCGCATCTGAATAGGGGCCAAAAAACAACTGCCCAAACGCCATACCCGCAAAAAAGATAGATACAATAAGATGCGCTTCATGGTCATCTTTGGCTTGCAGTGCCTGCCCAATTTGCGACAACGCCGGTAACATTGAGTCGATACTGAGAGCGACCAACGAGGTCATCATTGCCATCAGCGCTACAAATTCATACAGGTTTAAAGTCGGGGTCGCTTTGGTCGTAGTACCACTAGTAACCGGGTTTGCCATGGTGTCCTTAATGCGCTAACGCGAGGTAATAATGTAGATGGGGGAAAATAGGAGGCGGTATTTTACACGAAATACCCCACATTTCTGTAAGGTTTTGCGAAAGGCTGTGGTTTTTTTATGCTTACTCACTTAGCTGTGGCTGGGCCTATAGAAAACCGGGTAAACGACCAGCGGTATCGGCCCCGCCGCCACACGCTCAGCAAGCGACTGACGGTGCCCCCATGCAGGGCATTGGGGAGTAACACGCTACAAATAGGTTTTCAGGAATGCGTCCATTTCGGCAAACAAACGATGTCGGTTTGTCTGTATCGATAAATAATGGTCGCCCGCATCAAGTTCTACATAACGAAAATGTTTATTTTCATGGTCTTCCAGCTCTTCTGCCATATCGCGGCTTTGCGCCACCGGCACCGAGCGATCTTCGTCACCATGCACCAATAACAGCGGCGTGCGGATATTTTTCACAAAGTAATAGGGCGAACGAGCTTCCAGATCATCACTGTCATCGCCCAGCTGATTTTTTATATATTCCTTTCCTAACGTCCAGCGATGCGAGCGGACGAGATCTTTAAGGTTACTGACACCGGCAAAGCTCACTGCGCATTGAAATAAGTCCGGCGTTTTTACAGTGGCCATCATGGCTGCGTAGCCTCCATAGCTGGCCCCTACAATACACATCTTGTCTGCCTTGGCGATGCCTTCTTTTACCAGCCAGTTCGTCGCATCGGTGATATCATCCTGCATCTCCAGGCCCCAGCTTTGCATTTGTGCCTGGGCAAAGCTAAACCCATAACCAGAGGATCCGCGAAAGTTAGGTCTTAACACTGCGTAACCCTGGCTGGTGAAATAAGCGGTAAAGTAATCAAAACCGGCATAATCTCTAGCCCCTGGGCCGCCGTGGGGATGAACTATAGTAGGATAAGGCGCATTACCGGTGATAGGTAATGTCAAATACGCTTCTATTTGAAGCCCGTCGCGCGCGGTAATCTTCACCTTCTTATGTTCAGGGATATCCACATCAAGTAAGTGTGGGTATTGGCCAAATAATACATTCAGTTTATTGGTCTGGGTATCTCCCAAGCTATAATAAGGCGCTTTGTTATCAGCTTCGGAATATAAAACATAGCGGGTTTCATCCTGATTAAAGCTTACTAAATAGTTATCAAACTCAGGCAAGGCTTCATCCAGCATTTGCTGTAGCGTGGCCCAACGTGGATCCCAGTAGTGCTTTCCGCCAGGGGCTTGCGGATGATTTATGCCGATAGCTTCGCCGGTTTTATTGGAGTAGATTAGGCTACCATTGACATCGTAATGGTCATCTTTAAACACCAGCTCACTTTCACCCGTACTCAACTGCATTTTAAATAGCGCCAGATAATCTCCCTGGTACGCACTGTAATAAAGGATGTCCGGGTCTTTATCAAAGCCTTGGGGATAATATCCTTTTTCATTCATTGCGTTGTAGGTAAACAGGTTTTCCCAGTCATCGTCTTTTTTGATCAGGACATTGCGCTCGCCGGTTGTATAATTATTGCTAACGCCCAACCGTAAGTTGCCTTGCTGATCGGTCATCCAGGTTCGAATTAAGCGTTTTCCTTTTTCTACCAGACGCAGACGATTAGAGCCTAACTTGACTTTATAGACAGAAGGTAAGTGCGGCTCGTCCATATCGATAGCCATGAGAATATGCTCAGGATCATCCGGTAGCCAGTCCACTACGGTATCTAAAAACTGAGGATTATGGTCCAGCCGGTTGGTCTGGCGTAACCGCCTGACGTTAATCACCGCCTGAGGTTCTTTCCCGGTACTCTGGTAATCCATAATATACATACGGGTACTGTAATATCGTTGGGTGCGCTGTCTCACTTCATAGCGCGCACTGACGGCTAAATATTCTTCACTGGCCCAGCGGTACCAGTTTATTTTAATTTTTTTATTGTCGGACGTTAGCAGGTAATACGACTTTTTTGTTTCAAAGTCATAAACCTGCAATACCGCTGTCGATTCGCCATCTACCTGGGTATTTTGTACATAAGCAATTTTTTGCCCATTGGGGGAAAGCTGTACATTCTGGAATTTGGGTAAAGCGCTATAGGCGGTATAAGCTGAATCCGGGGACGCTGCCTGCAGGGGGGCCGACAGGAGTAACACACACGCTAAAAATGGGAACCACTGAAAATATTTCATCATTTCATCCTTGATATCTTAATGCTGGTCCGGCAAAAACCTTTGCCCAGCATTACGTATACTCACTATCCTTTTAAGTGAGCTAACCATAGCTGATACTACCGGTTTAAGTCGATATTTCAAACTATACTTATGACTGTATTTTAAACCTCTATCGGGGCAGCGTAATACAGCAACATAGTAGAATATTGGTTATCATTACACGAGGGCTATTGACCGTACCAGAAGGTTAATTGAGCATATTTTAGTAAGCAAAGGTTGGGTAATTTTCCAGTCTTGCTGTATCAATAGCTCCGGGCATGCATCAACGGCGTTCTAAAGTGGCACTATCGCTTAACAACACCACTGCATACTTAGCCCAAACATGACAAAATTAAAATCCGTCAATTTAGATTAATTTTGTATACTGCCCGCAATCTTTTCAGCGGTTATCAGTGTAATAATCAATAGAGAAAAGGAAGCGCAATACAGTACACTTTTAGCCTTTTAACTGTACATTCACTGAACTCATTTATATTGCTGACGTCGTAGTCATACTCAGTTAATACCTGCCACTACTGACCACTATACTTTATTAGGGTCACAGCACATTACGAGTCAGTTTACCGCTATACGCACTGCTGCGTTATCAACTTAGGGTATCTCATACATTTTCATGCGTCGGGTCGAATTACATACAATCGTCTTCTTTTTGCTGCTTGCTTTGTTCACGCTCAGTGCAAGCCCTGTCTATGCGGAATTATCCTTTAAAATTGAAGGGGTTGAGCAAGATAAACTGAAAAATAATATTCGTGTTCATTTGAAAAGCCTGAAAATAAGCCAAGAGGCTTTAAGCGATCCGTTCTGGCAAGACGAAGTTGCGCAAACCGTAGCCACCGCGGTGGAACCGTTTGGTTATTACAACAGCCAAACCGTTTTGGGTAGCATTGATGATGACGAGGTCATCCTGCAGATTTCCCTGGATACCCCCTTACACATTGCCAATGTTACCCGCGAAATCATCGGTGCAGGACGAAATGATGAAAATTTTCGCAAAGTCTTTAACAGCTTTGCCTTAAAGGCAGGCGACACGTTACAGCAGCCGGTATATGAAAGGTTTAAGTCGGATATGTTCAATTATGCGCTCTCGCATGGTTATTTTGATTTTCACTGGCAGGCCACACGGCTGGATTTAGTGCGCGAAGAGCGCGAAGCCAACATATTATTAATTGCCCAAAGTGGGCCTCAATATAAATTTGGTAACATTAAGCTCAAAGGCGATACCCGGGCTAAAGATATCATTGAACGGTTACGCCCGTTTGCCCCAGGCGAACCGTATTCTTCCGCCAAACTAACCGACTTCAATCGTCAGCTTAATCAAGCGGGTTATTTTTCTCGGGTTATCGCGCGCCCGGTGGTCAGCCAGGCAGAAGATTTACAGGTACCAATCGAAATCACCCTTACCCACAAACCCCGAGATAACTTCAATGTAGGGCTTGGTGCAGCCACCGATACCGGCCCACGTTTGCGGCTTAAATGGCAGCGGCCCTGGGTTAATGACCACGGCCATTCGGCGTCTGCTGAACTGTTTATCTCGGCGCCCGAACAATCGCTGACAGCTGAATATCTGGTACCTATCGGGGATATTAAAAATGACTATCTGAAGTACGAAGCCGGCTACCAGTTTTTAGACTATAGCAATACCAATACAGAAAGTGAGACCCTCTCGTTGTCGGTACATCGGGTAGTGCAGGATGACGACTCTCCCTGGCAAAGCGACTACTCAGTTACTTATCTTCGCGAACAGTACACAGTCGAAGACTCTCCTTCCCAAACCACTCAGTTGGTATTGCCTGGCTATGCTATCCAATATCTGGTTAAAGACGACACATTGAATATTACGCATGGCACATACTTTCGCGCCGGTATTCAGGCTGGTCAGGAAGGCTTTGGGTCGGATATCGATATCTACAAAGCAGTAATGGAATCTCGTCTTATCCGGTCATCAGGTAAGCATCGCCTTATGGTGCGGGCAGAAGCGGGCGCAATAGAAACCAACAACTTTACTGAAGTTCCCGCTTCACTGCGTTTTTATGCTGGCGGAGACCAAAGCGTGCGCGGCTTTGGTTATCGCGATATTGCGCCAGAAGGAACTATTTTTAACCCGGCCACCGGCGAAAGTGAAGCGGCCGGGGCAAAATATCTAGCTGCAGTAGGGCTGGAGTATGCCTACCAGGTAGCTGATAATTGGCGCATTGCGGCATTTACCGATATTGGAACGGCGACTAATGAGTTTGAAGAAGACCCGGCCTATGGTATTGGCCCCGGTGTACACTGGCTATCCCCTATTGGCCCGGTCAGGCTATACATTGCCAGAGGTTATTCAGACTATGAAAATACCTGGCGTTTCCACTTTATGTTAGGCCCGGAGCTATGAGAAAAAGAACAATTGCCTGGTGGATACTGCTACCGATTCTGTTTATCACTGTGTTACTGGCTTTTATTCTCAGCCCGTTTGGCGCCCCGATGATTCGGCTGATTGCCAACAATACCGTTAGTGGGCTGAGCATTGATAATATCGACGGTACCGTATTAAGTGACTTCACGGTTGAAGGCGTGAGCTGGCAGAACGAGAGCTGGCAGCTGACCACCGATAAGGCCACCGTTAATCTGGTATTAGGTTGCTTGCTGGCCAACAAGGTGTGTGTAGATAAGTTACATACTAAGGGTATTCATTTAACGCAGTTAAGCGTTACCGAAGATGACGAACCTACGCCCCCGGCGCAAGAGCCGTTTTCTTTGCCTATTGCTGTTAAATTAAATGATATTAGTATTGAGCAAACACAGGTAAACCTGCCTGGCCAGCAAATATCTCTGCAGTCGCTTCGCTTAAACGGACATGCTGATAAAAAAGTCATTCTGAATGAGGTAACGCTTAGCGGCCTTGAGATTGAGCTGGAACCGGCTAAGCAGAACACCGCACCTGCTCAGCCTGCTTCTTATGCGCTGTCTTACACCGCCCCTCAGTTGCCTGAGATAGCCACGCCAATTGCCCTGGTTATTAATGATTTTTCATTTACCGATATCGCCCTGACTCAAGGCGATACGCGCCAAACAGTAAACCTTATTACCTTTGAGCAACTGCAATTTTCACAAGCCAACCTGCAGCTTACGAAATTACATGTAGAACACCCTCAGGGGCAGCTCAATCTGACTAGCGAAGCAACGCTTAAAGCTAATTATCCGCTGGCGCTTACCGGCAATGCAGCGCTAACTGTGCAGCAAGGTATCAGTGAGCGCATAACCATGCAGGCCGATGGGGCTTTGGACGATTTGACCGTCTCAATAAATGCCACTGGCGCGTATCAGGCCAGCCTGAAATTAACCGCCAATCTGTTGGACAATTCGCTGCCTTTACAGCTAACCGCTTCCTGGCCACAACAGGCATTGCCGGGCCTGCCCGATGGCAAGCTGTTTAAAGGCCAGCTTTCAGCCCGAGGAACGATGGGCGCCTATCAGGTAAAAGCCAACAGCACGGCGGCCATTCCTTCGATAGGCCAGGTGCCGGTAACGCTGGATATTCAGCTGAACAAAAATAACATCTCAGTGAATCAGTTAAATGCCAAATTATTGGATGGTGAGATAAGTAACACCGGTACACTTTATTTAAACGATACGGTTAGCTGGTCGGGTACGACTAACGTAAAAGAAATATCCACCACATCGCTATCGCCGCAGGGCCCCACGGGTTTGCACGGCCAATTTACCAGTTTGATGCAGTTGACCCCCAAAGGTGTTGAAGCCAGCATTTCCAATTTAACCTTGAACGGACAACAGGATACCGCTGCGTTTTCACTATCGGGTTCGGCGGTATACTCTCAGGCTAATGAACTCGTAGTCAGTTCACTACGCCTGGAGCAAGGTGAAAACTATGCTGATGTTGCCGGGCAGATGCTCAAAAACCGTTATTTAAAAGGCACTGTCAAACTCAACCTACCTGCACTGGAAACCCTCTACCCCGCCGTAAGCGGCGCGGTTACCGCGGATATTGATGTGGCTGGCGAATGGCAGGATCCTGCGGCTAATGGCACCATCGCGTTAACCGATGTTGTGGTATCGCCACAGTTAAATCCCAGCGCCGCCGCCCAGGGTAATATCAATGGTGAAATTAACCTGACCGGGGCATTGTCGAACCATCACTTTGAAACCCGTATTTCGTCTGCCGATTATTCGCTGTTGTTGGATTTAAGTGGCAGTTGGGCAGATGAGCGCTGGAAAGGACAGATAAGCCAAAGTGAGCTGGGAATTTTTGCCACCCGTTGGGCGTTAGAAGCGCCTTTTACTGTAGCGGTTCGTCCAGCCCCCTTTAGTACCAAGGTAACCCAAAACTGTTGGCAGTCTCGTAATGAAGGTAGCTTGTGTTTACAGGATTTACTGTATCAGGACGACGTGGCTCGTTGGGATTTGTCCGCCACGCAGTTACCAATCGGTCTATGGGCCAGCGAAGCCGCCGGCAATCTGTTACCCCAGCCTGCCGACGCGACCCTTTCGATAAACAGCCAGGGCAAAATGCCCAAAGGCGGCGAGCCTGAAGGTGATTTTGCATTAACCGTTACACCTGCTACATGGCGTTTGGGTACCGAGGGACAGGTGCCTATCAATATTGATGAGGTAATGGTCAAAGGCGCGCTACATGATAGCCAGTTAACCGCCGTAGCAGACTTTCATAGCCAGCAGTTGGGTGATTTACAGGTAGATATTGCCACCCGCCCCTTTGCAGCCAACCCCGAGTTGAACGGTAACTTACGCGTAAAAGGCATCAAGGTATCTCCGCTAAAACCCATCTCGCCAGCTATTCGTGAACTTACCGGCCAAATAAATGGTGATTTAGCTATTAGCGGTCCATTGGCTACTCCGAAAGTACAGGGGGAGTTGGCGCTGACAGATGGCAACATCGATATTGATGATACCCCGGCGCGGATTAGTGACTGGACCCAGACTCTACAGTTTAATGGTAGCGATGTAACATTCGATGGCACCTTTGCCGTAGGTGGTGGTCAGGGCGCCCTGGACGGTCAGGTAGATTATAGCGATCCCGCTGCGCCACAAATAAAAGTTAATTTAACCGGCGAAAGCTTGGAAGTTCAGCAACGTGACATTGTGGTTCGGGTTTCTCCCGATATTAAAGCCTCGGTCAAACCGGGTGAGGTTATTGTGACCGGGCAGGTGGCTGTGCCATGGGCCAGAGTGAAAATAGAAGAATTGCCGGAAAGTGCGGTGGCGCCTTCCAAGGATGTGCATTTGCGGGGCGAGCCGCCCAGTGAAGATCCTTTAGATATGGTGAATGCCAAAATTAATGTCATCATTGATGAAGCACGCGCCGGCCAGGTACAGTTAGAAGCCTTTGGTCTTACCGCGAATCTGGCAGGAGAGCTACAGGTATCCACCCAGCCCGCGCCGTTAGGATATGGCTCGTTGCAACTTACCGAAGGGCGCTTTCAGGCGTATGGTCAGGATCTGATTATCCAAACCGGCGAAATCCAGTTTAATGGCCCCCTTGACCAACCCCTACTTATGGTTGAAGCAATTCGTGATCCGGATAAAACCGACGATGGCCTGATTGCCGGTATTCGTGTAGACGGTCCGGCCGATAGCCCCAATATAAGTGTATTCAGTACTCCTTCAATGGATCAGGCAACCGCATTAAGTTATTTGCTGACGGGTAGTGGCTCTACAGGCGGAGGCGGCAACACCGACTATGCCGCTATTTTATTGGGGATGGGGTTATCCAACACCAATAAGATTCAGGGCGAGCTGGGTAAAGCCATCGGCATCGACGACTTTGCTATCGGTACTACGTCAGGCTCGGCGGGGAACGACCCTAAATTATCCCTTAGTGGGCGATTAAACGACCGGCTTACCGTGCAATACAACTTTGATGTGGGGTTAGGCAACTCCGACAGCACTTCTGAAACCGTTCGGCGTCGTTCAGCACCGCCTGATCTGGCGATGCGATATCAATGGTTACCGCAGTTTTATATTGAAGCAATTCAAACTACGATAGAAGAACAAACCGAGTTTGCCCTGGATTTTTATTACCAGTTTTTCTTAGGCGAAGCTGCTGACTCTAAGCAGCCTAAAGCATTACAGAATTCGCCGCCCAGCGATTAGTCGCCCGCCGTTACCGGAGGGTGACCATGCGTTTAAGCTGAAGCAGTTCGCGCTCAAACCGGCGCTGGCGATGCTGCGCCCAGGCGTAAAACCCGGTTAACGCTAACCCCGTGCCGGCCAGGATAAGCGCCAAACGACTACCGCTTACAGTGATGGTTTGCTCGCTTAAGCCGGCGCCAGCAAAAAAGGCACATAATAATAACTGGGTTACCCAAGCAGAATGCTTAGTGGCCCGGGCAATACGCACCGAATTAACCAGTTGGCGCTGCAATAACATCAGATAATCTGTGGTATCACAGGCTTGCCAAAACAATGATACCCGGCGTAACCACGATAGGTATACGGTATAGCTGATTGCCAGCACCCCCAGTACCACCAGCATGCTCCTGACCGTAAACGTAAAGGCCGCGGGCTCCCAAAATAAAAAATAAGCAATGGGAAGCAGGGCGAGGCAGTCAAGCATCACATAGCACCAATGCTTTATTTTTAGCCAGCGCATACGCTGCTTTATTTTGTTTGGGTTCACCGGCACGGTGGCCTGGCTTTGCCACAACTCATCTAGCGAAGCGAATGGATCAGACATGCTCCAGACTCCTTTGAATAGCAGTTTTCGCCCGGTTTAATAACACCCCCACATGGGTGCGGGTCAACCCACAAATTTGTGCAATATCGTCATAGCTGACCCCTTCCAACGATAGCGTGAGTACTTGTCGGCTTTGCAGCGGTAAAGTGCGCACTGCATCTAATAAGTACTGGCGTTTACGATCCTGTTCATATAGGTCTGCCATACAGCCTTCAGCCCGGTGGGGGAAATCATGCTGGTCAATATTTTCAAGCGCGGGGGCTTTAGCATGCTTAGCCACGTGACTTACCGCACGGTTGTGCGCCACTTTTAGAATATAGGTTTTAATACTGCAGCTGCCAGCGAAGCGAGCCAGACTTTGCCATACCGCTAGGGCAATGTCCTGGGTAAGTTCTTCGCGTAATGCCGGATTAGCTTCATAGCTACTGGCCACACGGCTAAGCAGTGGGCCGTATTCGGCCAAAATAGCGTCAAAGTTTGAGCTCAAGCGAATTCCTTTTTATCGCTTCGCGATGGAGGAGTAATTATTGCAGTCTCTTTACCCAGCATTTTATTACACAGTGCGCGTAATAAAATGCTGCTAGCGCCGACTATTGCTATCACATTCACCCGTTTTGGAAAAACTCGCCATGATGAATAGCGCACTTGTTATTACACTTATCGCACTTGTAGTAGGACTGTTAGTTGTGCACTACATAGATGCACGCTATCAATGTCAGTTTATGCATTGGTTAGAAGGTAAGCCGGTAAATCCTTTTGCTGGCGTGATTGCGTCGAGACAGCCCAGTACTACCCCGCCAGGAAATTCACCCGCGACTGTGCAGGAATTAGCCGCGCGTGTGGCGGCACTGGAAACCATCGTTACCGACCAACGCTATGAACTGGATCGTAAAATAGCTAAGCTCAAATAAGCTCTCGACAGGCTAACCGGCGAGCCGGGTAGTGCGCCGGGGAAAGCGAATCCGGCCCATAGCAATCGCATTTCCCAGCAGCACAATGACCACCCCGAAAGCCGCTGATGCTGTCCATTGATAGCCCTCTAAAAAGGTCGAAAACAGCAGTGCAATCAGGGGGTAAACCAGGGTGACATACGATGCTTTGTCGGCGCCTAATTGCTTTACCAGTTTCATATAGGCCCCAAACGCCAGGACAGAGCCAAACAATGCCAGGTATACCAGCGCCACATAAAACGAACCGTCGGCCGGCAGAGTAAATGACTGACCGGTGATCAGCGCTGTTACATACAAGCCGATGACGCCATAGGTCATTGCAAAGAAATTCATTTGTACCACCGGCACATTGTCGGCCATTACCTGCTCGGCCAGCACACTGCCCAATGCCGCACAGATAAACGACAACATGGCCAGCCCCAGGCCATACAGTAGCAACGTATCGATGGCGACATGGGCAAATTCCGGGGCAAATATGCAACCTATTCCCACCAGCCCAAATGTGGCGCCAACCACCACTTCACGGCGTATGGCATAGCCAAACAGGGTTTTTCGCAACACCACACTAAGATAAATAATATACGAACTCAGTACAGCGAGCAGCCCCCTGATAATGTTTTCCTGAGCGGCATATAGCAACGAATAATCCAGCGTATACATTAATATGCCCACTACAGCCATGCGTCGGTGTACAGCCGCTTCAAACCGCATATTAAGCCGGTGTATCCAGCACCATATCCCTAAGCACAGGGCCGCCACCGAAAAACGCCATCCTACCGCCAACAACGGGGAAACCTGGCCTACCTGGTAGGTTATGCCGATCCAGGTTGACCCCATATAAGCGAGCAGGCGATAAACAGAAACTGTGGACTCATAGGGCGGCAGCGCTGTCCAAAAAAGCCTCAATGTGGTCTGTAGCGATATCCAACAGACGCTGGCGCGCTTCTACCGCTAACCAGGCTGCATGGGGGGTAACAATCAGATTGCGTAGCCCGGTGTGCAGTAGCGGATGCGACGGCGGTGGGGGTTCGCTGCTAAGTACGTCCAGCCCCGCTCCGCCTATCCAATTTTGCTGCAACGCCGTTAATAAAGCGGGTTCATCTATCAAAGCGCCGCGAGCGGTATTGATGAGAAAACTGCCCGGCTTCATCATGGCTAAGGTAGAGGCATTAATCAGTCCTTTGGTGGCCGGGGTCAACGGACAGTGCAGGCTTACTACATCAGCATCGGGTAATAGGGTTTCCAGGGTAGGACGGCCATCATCAGTGCGGCCAGGCCGAGCCGCAGCGGTTACCTGCATACCCAATGCCTGGCAAACCTTACCGAACGCCTGTCCCAACTGGCCATTCCCCACAATAACCAGGTTTTTCCCTGCTAGTTCGCTCACCCGATGGTCGGTTAAACAAAAATGCGCCGCCTGTTCCCATTTTCCCGCTTGAACGTCGGCGTCGTATTGCCGAAAGGAGGTCGTTAAGTTTAACAGCAACATCAGGGCATGCTGTACTACCGACCCCACCCCATAGCCTTCTACATTGGCGACCATTATGCCGTTCGCTTTACAGTAGGCGCTATCTATATTATTGGTGCCGGTTGCCAGAACCCCAATATAACGGCACGCACTATGGGCTAAGTTGGTGGCATTAAGCTCCACTTTGTTCGACAACACAATATCCGCCTGTGCTATTCGCTGGGCCACTTGATCAGGCGAGGTAGCAGGATAAAAGGTCCAGGCCACCGGCAATGCCTGTAACTTAGCTAAAGACAACTCTTCGGGTTTCAGGGTATCAAAATCCAGTATCACGCCGTTCATTCAAAACTTTCCATTAATGGTTTCAGTAGGGCTTTGTAGGTATCAGGAATTGTCACGGCTCGTTGGCTTGAGCGCTTTACAAATACTTGTACAAACTGCCCGTGAGCCACCCGGCGGTGTTGTTCGCCAGCATACGCTGATAGCCCGTAAGTTACTGCGCTGCGCCCCATTTTTATGACCCGCATACCAATTACCATGGTTTCGGGGTAAGTGGCACTGCAAATATACTGGCACTGGGTACTGGAAATAAACGGCACTATGATGTCGCTTAACGGGTTCAATTGACATTCTTGCACCATAAATTGCTTTACAGCGGTATCAAAAAACCGATAA
Source organism: Alteromonas indica (assembly GCA_003056425.1). Lineage (GTDB taxonomy): Bacteria > Pseudomonadota > Gammaproteobacteria > Enterobacterales > Alteromonadaceae > Alteromonas > Alteromonas indica. Next base: position 31,079 of record PYVY01000010.1, on the reverse strand, counting down.
AAAACCACGTTATTGAGGTTACCGTGTTCGTCGCAATCCTGGGGTTGGCTAAGTAGCGTAACCTGATAGGGATAATCAGCCAAAGACGGTGAAAAATCTGTCATAACAAACCTTTTGGGTTAGGTAATTACAATCAGCCACTGCCCTTTTAACCAGGCAGGGAAGCTAGCTTGCGGGAGCCAGTATTGCCATGTCATCGCGATGGATAACCATCTCGCCATTACTGTAGCCCAACGTACCGGCAATATCCTTACTTTTAAAGCCCTTTATGGTAAGTAAGTCATTACTACTATAAAGCGAAAGACCTTTGGCGATAAGCTGTTGCTGGCACCGTATTTCGACCGCGTCACCAGCGGCGAAGGTCCCTGTTACGGCCACTACGCCCGAAGGCAGTAACGAGGCCCCCCGCGCCACCAGAGCTTGCGCCGCGCCCTCGTCAATAGCAATGACGCCGCGGGTTTTTAAAGTATGCGTGAGCCAGGCCGTTCGGGCTTTTGCCACATTCTGGCTAGGATTAAACACACTGCCATCTACCCGGCCTTCAGCCAAGGCATCGAATACTTCGCCCCGTCGTCCATTAACAATCAATGTTTGAATACCGCTTCGGGTACATTTTTCGGCCGCTTCTATTTTAGTGCGCATGCCGCCCGTCCCCAGCGCGCTGCCCGCGCCCCCTGCCAGGGCATACACCGACGCATCGACCTGATCAATCTGTTCAATCAATGTGGCGGTTGGGTCTTTGCGGGGATCAGCGGTGTACAAACCGTCTATATCTGAGCAAATAATCAGCGTGTCTGCCTGGGCCACCAGGGCGGTATACGCGGCCAGATTATCGTTGTCACCTACCTTTAACTCGTTAACTGCCACGGTATCATTCTCATTCACGATTGGCAGAGCGCCATGTTTTAACAGCTCTCTTAACGTGTTCTGAATGTTGACGTAACGGGTACGGTCGCGCAGATCTTCTGCAGTAAGTAAAATTTGCGCGCAGGGAAAATCGAAAAAGCGTTGCCAGTTAGCCATCATCTGCATTTGGCCAATCGCCGCCATGGCCTGTTTTTCGGCGATAGAAGCAGTATGGGTTATCGGAACTTTGCTGCGACCCGCCGCTACACTGCCCGACGACACCACAATAACCTGTTTGCCTTGCGCGCGGCTGGTAGTAATAAAGCGCGCAATAGATAAAAGGTAACGGGCACTGCACTGCGCACCATCGGGGGCGATAAGGGCACTACCAATTTTAATTACCGCACGTTGCCAGGATATTGTATTCACGTTGAAAATCTGGATAGACAAGGATTCAGTAGTGTTGAGAATACGCTAATTTATAAAGTATAAAAATGCTTTATCAGAAGAGTTTATAGTAATCAGGATGTTATCTTCTGGTTTAAAATGCGGTGAAATTTTGCATGATTGCGCTAAAAACCTGCAAAAGCGCCTTGAACCCCGCTAGAATAGATGCTTCGACCTTTATTAGGCCAAATAAGCAAGGAAACTGCATGACCAAACGTCAAAACCGCCTGATCTGGCTGGTCTCTGCATTCACTATGTTGATGCATTTACCCGTCGCCGCCAGTTCAGCGATACAACAAACAAAAGGCGATTTTCAGGATAAATTCAGACAGCTGGATGAAACTTTACCTACTCCCAATGTCTACCGCAATGCAGCCGGAGAACCGGGCCACCAGTATTGGCAGCAGCAAGTAGACTACGTTATTAAAGTAAAATTAGACGAAGATAAACGTCGCCTCCAGGCCTCGGAAAGTATTACGTATCACAATAATTCGCCTGATACGCTTAGGTACCTGTGGATTCAGCTTGACCAAAACAAGTACCGGGACGACTCGTTGTCAGCATTGACCACTACCTTCGGCGGTATTGGCAATCGTGGGCCGGCAACCCAGGCAGCCAGCGCAGATGCGCCGGCCAAGCTCAGTTTGGATGCGTTGCGCCGCCAGCAGTTTGTTGATGACACCGAGCTGGGTTATGCCATAAATAACGTGGCAGCAGCTAACGGTAAAAGCCTTAAATACGTGGTTCAGGGTACCCTGATGCGGGTAGATTTAGCCCAGCCACTGAAGCCTGGTACCAGTACTAAACTGGATATTGATTTTGCCTTTAATATCGTTGAAGAAGATGCCATTAGTGCCCGCGCCGGCTACGAACATTTTGCCGATGATGCACGTGAAGGCGGCAACGATATCTTTCTGCTCGCCCAGTGGTTTCCGCGGCTAGCTGCGTATACCGACTATGAAGCCTGGACCAATAAAGAGTTTATTGGCCGTGGTGAGTTCACTCTGGAGTTTGGTAATTATGATGTCAGCATTACTGTGCCAGCCGACCATATCGTGTCTTCCACCGGTACGCTACAAAATCCGTCTAATGTATTAACCTCTACTCAGCGCAAACGCTTGGAAGAAGCTAAAGATGCGGACCGTATCGTGTTTATTGTCACGCCTGAAGAAGCGCTGGAGAACGAAAAACAAGGTACCACTAAAACCAAAACCTGGCGGTTTAAAGCCGATAATGTACGCGACTTCGCCTGGGCCTCATCGCGCAAATTCATGTGGGATGCAAAAGGTATCAAGCAAGACAGCGAACAAACGCCGCATGTGATGGCGATGTCGTTTTATCCAAAGGAAGGTGGCGATCTGTGGAAGAAATATTCTACCGAAAGCATCGTGCATACCCTAGAGGTATACAACCGCTTTACCTTTAACTACCCGTATCCTGTCGCGCAATCGGTGAACGGCCCGGTAGGGGGCATGGAATATCCCATGATTACCTTCAATGGCCCGCGTACGGAACTTCAGGATGACGGTTCGCGTACTTACTCCCTGGCAGAAAAACGCTTTTTGATTGGCGTGGTTATTCATGAAATTGGCCATAATTATTTCCCCATGGTAGTGAACTCCGACGAGCGCCAGTGGACCTGGATGGATGAAGGCCTGAACAGCTTTTTAGATGGTATAGCAGGCCGTGAATGGGATCCAAATATCCCTTGGGGCGTGGAGCCTCGTGATATTACCGGCTATATGAAGTCTTCTTCACAGGTGCCAATTATGACGCAGTCCGATTCTGTGCTGCATTTAGGGCCGAACGCTTATACCAAGCCGGCGGCAGCACTGAATATCCTGCGTGAAACTATTTTAGGCCGCGAACTGTTCGACTTTGCTTTTAAAGAGTATGCCCGCCGTTGGATGTTCAAACGCCCTACCCCAGCTGATTTTTTCCGTACTATGGAAGAAGCTTCAGGGGTAGACCTGGACTGGTTCTGGCGCGGCTGGTTTTACTCTACTGACCATGTTGATATTTCGTTAGACCGGGTTTACAAGCTTCGCCTGGATACCCAGGATCCGGATATCGATTTAACCCGTCAGCGTGAAGCTGAACAGGAAAAACCGTTGTCGCTCACGGTGGAGCGCAATCAACAGGAAGGTCGTAAGCTTTGGATAGAGCGCTTTGACGATATCAAAGATTTTTACGACGACAATGACCAGTACACCCCAACCAATAAAGATCGGAATAAATACCAGAGTTTCCTGAAGAAACTGGAACCCTGGGAGCGCAAAGCGTTTGAGCGCGCCGTTCGTGAAGACAAAAACTATTATGTTATGGACTTTACCAACAAAGGCGGGCTGGTAATGCCGATTATCCTGGAACTGGAATTTGCTGATGGGACCAAGCAGATAACACGGATTCCGGCTGAAATCTGGCGGCGTACCCCTAAGCAGGTATCGAAGCTGATAGTGACTGAGAAAGATCAGGAACTGGTGAGTGTAACCGTTGATCCGCGCTGGGAAACAGCAGATGTAGATGTGGAAAATAATGCCTACCCACGGCGTATTATCCCATCACGTATCGAAGCGTATAAATCGAAGAAAAGCACTAGCCGGGTATCAATGGATTTGATGCAGGACAGCAAAACGACGCTTAAGAGTGCAGAGGATATGGAAGACGATGACAACGAATAAAGTTGCCATTATCTACCGGCAGTGGGGCCTGATAGCCCTGCTGTTCGGGTTATCATTAAGCTTTAGCGCCGTTACCCAGGCGCATCAAATAAAGGCAGCTATCACCACTGTGTTGTTTAACCCCCGTACCGAAAATATAGAGGTTATGCATCGCTTTAATCTGCACGATGCCGAGCATGCGGTAAAAGCACTGTTTGATAAGCAGGCAGATATACTCGACGATAGCGCTACCCAGCAGCAGTTTGCCGACTATGTAACCAAGCGCTTTGCCCTGCTTGACGCAAAACAGCATTCGCTGGCGCTTAAAACGGTGGGTTATGAAACCGAAGGCAAGTTCTTTTGGGTTTACCAGGAAACCCAGCAGCCCCCCGAACTTGCTGGCTTAACGATACGTCATGACGCCTTGCGTGACTTATGGCCGGCTCAGGTGAACACATTGAATGTAGAAGGGATTGGCGATGTGAAGACACTGACCTTTGAAGGTAACGCCAGATTACTTGAAGTCGAGTTTGCAGGGCATCACCACTAAAGTCGTAGAATTATCCTGTTGTGAATTGAGCCAGGATTGCCCATGATGAAAATCTGAACCGGCAACCTGGCTTTTTTATGTCTTCAACTTCCACCGATCCCTCGTTAGCAAACCGCAAAAGTATTGTATGGGTGTATTTATCCGGCGCTATGGCGGTTACCTTCATAGTCATGCTGTTTTTGCCCGATAGCGGCACCGGCTCTACGACTTTGTCATTGTATACCGCCATGTTGTGGTGTGGTTTGTTCGGTACAGCCCTATGGCGTTACTTTAATAAGTCAGGGTGGGTCGGATTTGCTATCGGTAGTGCATTGGGCTTGGCGATCCAGATAGTTGCTCAACTGACGTAGCTTTTACGCACGCTATCTACTGCTTCATCCACCCGCTTATATGACTTTTTCGTTGAACCCGGTCAGTACGGCATGGTCATAGAAAAAGGCAACGCCATCGGTGTAGCGGCTTTAGGCGGATTACCAATCATTTCTTCATAAGGGGTGTCATGGGTCATTACCGACTGTTTAACCTCGCACTGAGCAAACGCTTCCCGGATATGGCCTGCATTATGGAACCGCATAGGGCGGTCTTCATCATCAAATACAAAACCGGTGGTACCGCCTATACTGATTTGGATAAGGTATACATTCATTTCAAATGATTGAACTTCCAAATAATCAATAGTCGGTGAGGTTTCGGCTATTTCTTTGTACAAAAACTTATGCATGTTAGCTCTAGCGGTGAGGTGGACTGTATTTGATTATACGCTCAGGGAATGGGCCGGGTTGCGCCGCGTGCATTAAATTCACGCAATATTTGCCCTTGAGGCTCACCCCGGTATAGTAACAACAGTAAGTATTTACGCGTATAACCCGGCGTAAAAGCGATCAAATTCTGCGCTTTTTGTGTAGGAAAAAAGTATCAGTATGAAATTTCTTGTGTGGGCGAAGTAACTACTTTGCTGGTTGGGTCGCACAGGGTATGATTTTCCTGTATAGCTGGATTAAGGATTTAATTACATGGTGGAAAAGTTATGAGTGAAGATTCAGAAAAACGCACAATAGCCCCGCATATGGTGTTAATTGCCATCATTATTATTGTGATTCTGGCGGTAATCTTCTGGCCCTCTGGCGAAGACGAACCGACCCCGGTTGATGAACAACCGGCTCAGGAGCAGCCCATGGCGCCGCCCCTGGAAGATGAAGACACTTTTGAGCCAGAGCCTGCGCCGGCTCCGGTAGAGATAGATCCAGACAAAGAAATCGAGCCGATGGACCCCCAGGTAGAACAGGCTGAGCCAGAACCGCTAGACAGTAGTGATGAAGGTATTCGCCAGTCTCTTAGCTCGCTTTCGCCGCAGGATAATGTAAACACCTTATTGGTTGATGAAGGCCTGTTACAGCGTTTTGTGGTGTCGGTAAGCAATGTGGCTAATGATGAAATGGCCAATGAACAACCGTTAAAAGCACCCGAGCAGACGTTCAGAGTATATAGCCAGGCGGGTAAAGAGTGGATAGATGCGGCCAGTTATAAGCGTTATACGCCGTATGTTCAGATGATGGAGTCGATGGAAAACACGGCTTTATTAGAAATGTATAAGCAGTACAAACCTCAGATTCAGGAAAAGTATGCTGAAATTGGTGATCCGGACCAGCCCTTTGATGAGGTAGTAAGCGATGCCATCGACCAATTGTTGAATACTCCCGAAGTTCCTGTGCCGGTAGAGGTATACAGTGATTCTGTGGCCTATAAATACGCAGACCCCCAGTTAGAGAACCTTAGCGAGCCGCAAAAACAACTATTGCGTACTGGCCCTGACAATATGCGCCGGATTAAAGCTAAACTTCGCGAACTTAAAGCGCTGATGCAAGAAAATGGATCTGAGTAGATTTAGCCAGCAAATTAATGCGGCAGTGGACGAAAAAGAGCAGTCTCTGCCGCCGGTTGATAAATGGGATCCGCCGTTTTGTGGGGAGCTCGACCTGACCATAAAACTTGACGGTAGCTGGCACTATCAGGGGAGCCCCATCGCCCGCCAGCCGCTCATCAGGTTGTTTGCCAGCGTACTGAAAAAACAGGATGAACAATATTTTTTAGTGACGCCGGTTGAAAAGGTCGGTATTCAGGTAGAAGACGTACCATTTATCGTTACGCAATGGGAACAGCAGGAAGATGGGATACGGTTAACCACCAATGTGGACGATAGCTTTATGCTATCGTCTAATCATCCCTTGAGCCTGCGGTTACCTCCCGCCTCGTTATGCACTACTGATGATACCGCGATTCCTTATGTGTGTGTGCGCACTAACCTGTGGGCACGCATGCACCAGAATGTTTATTATCAAATGTTGGAAGCGGCCAGTAGCCGGGTACGCGGTGATATCCGGCAGTGGTATGTTACCAGCGAGTTTGAACCTTTCATTATTGGCGAAATGCCGGCACAGTAAAACCCGCCGGCTTCACATTCCCTTTACATCTGCACTTTGACTGGCCTACAGTAGAGCTCCCATCTGTTTAGCAAAGAGCATGATAATGAAGAAAAAAATTGCCATTTTAGCCGCCAGCCTGTGGACGCTGTCTACCAGCACCCTGGCAGACACGGTTATTCATGCCGGTCAGTTTTTCGCTGGTACGGGCGATACCCTGCAATCTAAAATGACGCTGGTAATAAAAGACAACAAAATTGCCAGTATCAGCAAAGGGTTTAAAGCGGCCTCCGCCCAGGACACGCTGATTGACTTGTCTGATAGCACTGTTATGCCTGGCCTAATGGACATGCACGTACATTTGTCTTCACAGCATGGCGGCCCCCAAACCTACCTTGAACGATACACCCTGAATGAAGCCGACTATGCCCTGCAAGCGGCTAACTATGCGCAAAAAACTCTGCTGGCCGGGTTCACTACAGTACGGAACCTGGGCGATAGCTATAATGAAACAGTTGCATTACGGAATGCTATCAATAAGGGCGTTGCGACGGGTCCGCGCATTTATACCGCCGCTAAGTCTATCGCGACTACCGGTGGCCACGCCGATCCGGCCAATGGCATGGCTACGACTATCCAACCCGATGTAGGCCCCCGCCAAGGCGTTATTAATGGCACAGCGCAAGCCAGAGAGGCCGTTCGTCAGCGTTATAAAGATGGTGCGGATGTCATTAAAATTACCGCTACCGGCGGCGTATTAAGTGTGGCAAAAAGCGGTCAAAACCCCCAGTTTATGGAAGATGAAGTCAGTGCCATAGTAGCTACCGCGAATGATTATGGTATGACAGTAGCCGTGCATGCTCATGGTGAAGAAGGCATGAAACGCGCCATTCGGGCCGGTGTAACCTCCATTGAGCATGGCACTTATATGGACAAAGAGGCTATCGCCCTGATGAAAGAACACGGCACTTATTATGTACCTACCATTATGGCCGGTAAGTTTGTTGCCGAAAAAGCCAAAATCGACGGTTACTTTCCAGCACTGGTACGTCCTAAAGCGGCGGCTATTGGCCCCTTAATTCAAGACACCTTTGGCCGCGCTTATGAAGCGGGCGTTAATATTGCGTTTGGCACCGATAGCGGCGTATCAGCCCATGGCGATAATGCCCGGGAGTTTGGCTATATGGTGGAAGCCGGTATGCCACCAGCCAAAGCATTGCAAAGCGCTATGCTCAATGCAGCTAAAATGCTTAAGATTGACGATCAACTGGGTAGCCTGGAAAGCGGTAAACTGGCCGATATTGTCGCTGTAAAAGGAAACCCGTTAGAGGATATCAGCGTAATGAATCGCATTACCTTCGTAATGAAGGATGGCGCGGTAGTCAAACAATGAGTAGGAATTTATGGGGATCCAAAAGAGACTAAAAACTAGCACCCGTAAGCTGGTTGAGTCAGATAATATGCTTTCTGGCATTACGGTAGCATCGTTGCTTGAATCCACCATTGTGCCAATTCCCCTTGAAGCCGTGCTGGTACCATTGATGCAGGCGCGGCGCGACAAACTATGGCTAATAGCACTTATGGCCACTCTAGGTTGTTTGGTCGGCGCTATTATAGGTTATGGTATTGGCTACTTTCTATTTGATTTAGTGGGCGACTGGGTTATTAATACACTATCCAGCCAGTCACAATTCGACCAGGTTAAACAGCAAATGCAAAACCAGGGGTTTTGGTTTGTAATGACCCTTGGGGTAGCGCCTATTCCCTTTCAAATCGCTATGCTGGCAGCCGGGGCCACTAAATTTTCATTGGTAATGTTTGTCGTTGCCACAGTAATCGCCCGGTCCTTGCGTTATTTTGGTTTGGCGCTGGCGGTCTATGTAGCAGGCAATAAAGCTGAACGGTTAATAAAGCGGTATAAGGGCTGGGCCATAGCCGGAATAACCGCGCTTATTCTATTGATATGGTATTTAACCACCCTGCTGGGTTAGCAGGCAAAGCCCGGTACAGCAAATGTGATTAGCCTGAAACTTTTATTTGATAATAGTTCTCATTTGCATTATTTTATTATCAGGAGGTGCAGATGATGAAATCACCCGCTTTAGATCCAAAACATAAACAATGGTTGCAGGTTAACCCTGAAATTGCCCGTAAGCAACGCGCTGAGCTACATAACCTGGCCCAGCAGTATCAACAGGCGGGCCAGCCTGAAGAGGCGATTATCCAGGCCGAGAAAGCCCTAGACACAGCGCACGCGGTTATTGTGGCATTACGTAACCCGCAGACCAGCGCGCAAACCATTTCCGAAGATTTTATCGCCTATGCTGCGCTGACTATTTATTTGGCGTCACGCTATGCAGAGGCAGACCGCCAACCAGCCGCAGATGCATTGTATGAGCAAAACCAGCAGCAGTTAATGGCATTAACTCCTCTGTATGCCAGCGAGCCAGAGCTGGCTACCCTCATCCATTCCGTGGTGCAGGGATTAGCTAAACAGCCCCCGGCAAATACGGTGACGGTGCCGGGCGCAGCCGGGCTACATTAAAGTGATGGCGCTCGCTCATGTCCGATAAGCCCGTCACCGGTGAACATTACATTCAGTTGGATGTCAGTGTGGCAGCCCTTCGCAAAATGCTCGAACGTGGTGCTCTGCATATCAGCGATATTCACTGCCCCAGCGCTAAAAGCAAAGCTGAGCTGCAACAATTATTACTTAAAACTCTTATCGCCCACCGTTGACCCTGTCTTAGCGACCACTAATACCTAAGTTTATTACTATATAAAGTAATCATTGCGCGCGTATTTGCGTACATACTCTCACGGTAAATCAAAATAGTAGAGAGAACCTGTGCCTGATCATCTTCGCGCCGCGCTTGCGTTTGGCGGCTATGCCGCAAAAACAGTTGTGTATTGTTTGCTGGGCTTGCTGATTATCGGCACCGCGATTGGTACATTTCAGGCCAAAACCCCCTCGCAAAAATCGGTATTTGTATCGATTGTGCAGCAGCCCTTTGGCCAAATATTGTTAGGCGCGGTAATCATTGGTATGGCCTGCTATGTATTGTGGCGTTTAACCCAGGCTTTTTTTAACGCAGACAATTTAGATAGCCACAGTGCCAAAGATATCGTTATGCGTATTTTTTACTTTGTATCTGCCGTGATTTATGGTTTTGGTACCTATCTGGCTATTAAGGTATTTCAAGGTGTGCGCAGTAGCGGCTCAGGCAGTAATAGCCAGCAAATGTCCTCCAATCTGATGCAGGAAACCTGGGGGGTATGGGTGGTAGGTATTTGCGGAGCCCTGATTATTGCGTTCTCGTTTATCCAATTTAAACATGCCATAAAAGCAGACTTTATGGATAAGTTCGACCGCTACGCCATGTCCTATCGGGTAGACGTTATCGCCAGGCTGGTAGGACGTTGTGGCTTTTTTGCCCGCGGCATAGTGTACGTTTTAGTCGGCAGCTTTTTTACGCATGCCGCGCTAACCATCGATCCACAACAAGCCGGTGGCTTACAAGAAGCATTGCAAACAATTATGCAGCAAACCTACGGACAATACGGCCTGGCTGTTGTCGGCGCTGGGTTCTTTACTTTCGGGCTATTTTGCGCGCTGGAAAGCTGGTATCACAGAACCTGATAAAAAGGCGTGCTATGGCACGCCTTTTTTAATCAAATACTGGTATGGCATATGCTCAGTTTGCGCCTGTAGCAGGGTATGCTGCATAAACCGGCAAAAACTGGGAATGTCCCGCGAAGTAGATGGATCATCGGCAGTAATATAGATAGTTTCGCCTTGAGCCATCTTTCTTACTTTTAACCGAATCATCATTACCGGTTCAGGACAACGCAAGCCCATTGCATCAAGCTGATAATCAGCCTGCTCAAAGCTCAGTGTTTCGCTCACAATTAGATTCCATAGGTCGCTCGGTACGCATTGATAGTGTCAATACGGTCTTGTTGATCACCCTGCTGCTGTAAATAGTCTACGACCTCAGACAGACTGACAATGGCCACCACCTGCGTAGCAAAGTCGCGCTCTACTTCCTGTATAGCGGATAATTCACCCTGTCCGCGTTCCTGACGGTCCAATGCAATCAATACTCCTGCCAGGCTAGCCTGATTCTGCTCAATTAGCGTCATCGACTCGCGGATAGCTGTACCGGCGGTAATAACATCATCCACCAGCATAACCTTACCGGCAAGCGGGCTCCCTACAAGGTTGCCCCCTTCGCCATGGGTTTTTGCTTCTTTACGATTAAAGCAATAAGGAACATCCATATTGTGATGGTCTGCCAGTGCTACAGCGGTAGTTGTGGCAATGGGGATGCCTTTGTAAGCCGGTCCAAAAAGAGTGTCAAAGCTGATGTTAGCATCGGCTAGCGCAGCAGCATAATAACGCCCTAAACGCGCCAGATCGCCACCACGGTTAAATAAACCCGCATTAAAAAAGTACGGGCTTTTGCGACCCGACTTTAAGGTGAATTCGCCAAACTTAAGCACTCCGCGAGCAATCGCAAACTCAATGAATTCTTGTTGAAAAGGCTTCACAAACGCTCCTTATGCCAATGCGGCTTTTTGAATATCAAACAGCTCCCGCAAACCGTGCTTAGCCAGCTCTAGCATTTCACTCATCTCTTCAAACGAGAATGCTTCGCCCTCAGCGGTGCCCTGCACTTCGATCAGCTTACCGGTTTCGGTCATGACCACGTTCATGTCAGTTTCTGCTTTGGAGTCTTCGATGTACTCTAAATCAGATACCGGCTGGCCATCACAGATTCCTACAGACAATGCTGCGATCATATGTTTAAGCGGGTTGGTTTTAATAATGCCTTTATTGCGCATATACGTTAATGCATCGACCATCGCCACACAGGCACCAGTGATTGAAGCAGTTCGCGTACCGCCGTCAGCCTGTATCACATCGCAATCCAGGGTCAGAGTGTTTTCACCCAGTAGTTTAAGATCTACCGCAGCACGCAAAGAGCGGGCGATCAAACGTTGTATTTCCAAGGTGCGGCCACCTTGCTTGCCACGCGCCGCTTCGCGTTGGCTACGAGTATGAGTAGAGCGCGGTAACATGCTGTATTCAGCAGTGATCCAGCCTTTACCCTGGCCCTTCATAAAGCGGGGAACGCCTTCTTCCACGGTAGCATTACAAAGCACTTTGGTGTTACCAAACTCAATCAGTACAGACCCCTCTGCATGGCAGGTAAAGTTACGGGTAATAGTGACTGGACGAATTTGACTGGCTGTTCTGCCACTTGGACGCATAGTGTTCTCCTAAAAGGCGGCTTGATGCACGCGCAGGGATAATAGATTTAAGGCGAAAGTATAACGTATTTGTGCGCCGAAAATGAATCAAAGAACGCCGCTTACTATAAGTGCTAGGCACAAAAGCGACTATTGACGTATGATCAGGGTTCAATACAGATGCGGCAACCCGATACGGATTACATTATGATCTATAGCATGACAGCGTTCGCACGCAGTGAAACCAAAAAGGAATGGGGCTCAGCGGTCTGGGAGATTCGTTCCGTCAATCAACGTTTTTTAGAAAACTACTTTCGTCTGCCCGAACAATTTCGCTCACTTGAGCCAGTTCTGCGTGAACGATTTCGTAAGCAGTTACATCGCGGTAAGGTTGAATGTGCTCTGCGCTTTTCAGCCAGCGATGCTGCCAGCGGTAACCTGACACTAAACGAAAGCCTGGCAAAACAAGTGCTGCACGCGGCCGACTGGGTCCAATCACATGGTCAGTCAACCGGAGTAAACCCGCTGGACGTATTGCGCTGGCCTGGGGTTATCGCCGCCGAAGAAACCGACATGGACGAAATAAACCGCGATGTTATGGCTGCATTTGATGATGCCTTAACACAGTTTATCGATGCCCGGGCAGCCGAAGGCAGTACGCTTAAATCACTTATTGAACAACGTCTGGATGGAATTGCCAACGAAGTCGCTAGCGTAAGCACTAAAATGCCGGAAATTATGCAGTGGCAACGGGATCGGGTGAAAACCCGTTTTGAAGAAGCGCAAGTAGAGTTAGATGCCGGCCGGTTTGAACAGGAAATGATCATGCTGGCGCAAAAAGTTGATGTGGCCGAAGAGCTGGACAGGCTCAACTCCCATGTTAGTGAAACCCGCAACATTCTGAACAAAGGCGGCGCGTGTGGCCGCCGCCTGGATTTTATGATGCAGGAATTTAACCGCGAAGCGAATACCCTGGGATCTAAGTCAATCAGTACTGACATCACCCAGTCCGCAGTTGAGCTTAAAGTACTTATTGAGCAAATGCGCGAGCAGATCCAGAATATTGAGTAATAAGTTTTCTAGTATAATTTGGACGTAAAATGCCGATTTAACACACTTTTTCGGCGAGTCGCTGCAAATTATTTAGCGTAGCTTTTAAAAAAAGCAGTTAAATAATAGGCCAAGTGGTGACCGATGTGGTGACTTTGGTCACCACTTTTCCCTGATTTATTCGCATATTTTTGTACTGAATGATGATGGGACAACTCATGAATATCTCACAAACTGTCAGACGCATTGATGCACTCGTTGCGTCTGGCAAGCCTACTTTTGAAAGTATCTTTCCAAGTCTCTACCTTGATGTGAAATCTAAGGGTACAGCGAGTTGGATTATTCGCTATCAGCTTTATGGCAAACGACGTCAGTATAAAATTGGCGCTTATGGCAAAGGTCATGAGGAACTGCTGGACCTTGAAGGTGCAATGAAGCTTGCGATTGATTGCAGGCAAAAACTTAATGATGGTATTGATCCACAATTAGATGTGGAGCGGAGCAAACAACCTAAGCTGACTACTTTTGATGACTGTGCCAAAAAATATATCGATAAGAAGCACAAAAAAATCAAGACTGCCTATATCTACGAGCGAATCTACGAAAACGAAATCAAGTCTTATCTCGGTAATATCCGCATTGATCGTATCCACAGTTACGATATCGATAGTGTCATTCAGAGAGTGTTAGATTCAGGACGGCCAGCAGTTGCGAATCAGGTACTGCTATTTATTAAACGCGTTTACCGTTTAGCCACTAAATATGGTGCAGTCACGGTAAATATCGCCCAAGAGTTCTCACAAGTTGATGATGCTGGCGGTGCGGACACGAAACGACAGCGATTTTTGGAAGAGCAAGAAATTGAGTCTGCATTTGCTGTTTTTCGTCAACACCCTGTAAAAATCCCACGCAGTACCTATATAGCCTTATCACTATTGTTGTTGCTAGGCTTTCGGAAAATGGAGCTATTATCAGCGAAGTGGGAGCAAATTGATCTGAAACGCCAAACTTTCAAGTTATATGCTAACTCAACGAAGACCGACGCAGAGTTGGTCATACCTATCCCTGATCTTGCGCTTCCTCTCTTGAAAGATTTACGAATGCTTAGTGGCGGCAATGACTATTTGTTTCCAAAGCGTAAGGCCAGCAAACATCCGTATATTTCCCCGGACACTATCAATGACGCCGTCGCGTGTTTATTTGGTGTTAGTTACGGCAATCGAAAGACAGGCCACAACTACATGGCTGATGTGGGCGTTCAACATTTCACCCCCCACGATTTGCGACGCACGTTTCGTACCTTACTTTCCAAATTAGGAGTGCGTCGTGATGTAGCCGAAAAGTGTATGAACCATAGTTTAAAGGGCGTAGAAAAAACTTATGACTGCTATGGCTTTTTCCCAGAGCGTATTGACGCTCTAAATCGATTGGGCGAGATTTTAATGCCTCTTATCCAATATACGCCCATGTCTGACATAGACCTTTAGGCTAACAATTATTATAGAAGTAGTGCTGAGCTTGCCTCAGCGGCATTTATATTATGGAAGACGCCATGCTTTATCCTGAATTGAAATTTTTTCCAACCGTTATTTTCGCTCATAGCGATGATTCAAATAAATATCTTACGTCCTTAGGTCTTTTTAGTTCTGGGGCTGTCTATCATTGGTATGTGAAACCCGAAGCTAACTGGCTGAACGAAGGCTATTCCCTATCAAGTAAAGAATATCTAAGCGTTGAATTTCTGAATGAGACCGGAGACGAAATAGACTTCATCCTCGATCGCATTCGTATCATTACCTTTGGATACACGCCGATTTATACAACACCTCTGCAACGGTTAGCTGCTCTCTTAAAAAAAAGTTCTAACCACGATCATGTAGCATCTAAATTGCAAAAAGATTTAATGTCTTCACTCAAAGATATCACAGAGTTGCTACCAAAAGCCTACCAAAGTAGGTTTGGTGAAGAGTTAGATTTAAATCCAGATTGTGGCCGCTTAAATTCACGTCACGCGGGTGATGTAGCTTTATGCATGATACTGACGGTGTTGAAGCTTAATGATTTTGGACGCATAGAATAATTAGATAATTAGATAATTAGATCATCGCTACACCTAGGCGATTAATCACCGTAACTGGTGAATTTAGGCCGGATATCGATACTTCTGCTTATATTCACTAATAACGGTGAATATTGTTGTGATTTTTAAATTCACACCTATAATCACTAGTATCAGTGAATATATGAGAAATACATGGCAAAGAAGGTAATCTCGGCAAATATGCCGGAAGCCCAGTTCATCGAGAATGCGCAAATACTGGGCAAACTTATTAAAGCTAAACGCACCTCAATGGGCATGAAGCTGGCTGACTGCGCCGCGCTGTGTAATGTCGGTATCAATACGCTATCACGGATTGAGAACGGCAATGAAAATTGTACGTTGGCAGCAACATTCGCAGTATTACAAGGTTTAGGTATAAGGTTAACTACAACGCTTTTATCTGGAGGCGGGAAGAACTCCAGCCATGACGAGTGGGTGTGATGACTATGGCAGAACATAAACCCGCGTACTCTCTACTCGTGAGGCATGGTGAAAGCGATGTCGGCACGTTGGCCTTGGATAAAGGCACCAATTTGCTCAAGCTGGCGTACTCCCAAGAATGGCAAAAGTCAGGCTTTGCAATATCACCTGCGTTATCGTTAGATAACCAGCATTCTCCCGAAGTTGCGTATAACTATCTCGACAACGCACTACCAGAGGGAGGCGCAAGGAAGCTTTTAGCTGATGACCTTGGTGTATCAGAGAAAAATGTATATTCACAAGTCAGAGCAATTGGCGATGACCTGACAGGTGCTATTTCATTTATTCCGTCAGAAGTAACACCTGAAAATCAATCACCGGGTGATGAACCGGAATTCCGTCTCATCGAAGAGGATGAACTCATCCAACGAATTGCCAACAAAGACGATTTTGGTCTGCTAATGTGGGATGACAAGCCAAGACTAAGTGTGGCGGGAGTACAGGATAAGTTAAATATTTTCATCGATGACCAAGGCCGAATGGGATTTGGCGACGGTACATTATGTTCAACGCATATTCTTAAGTTTGAGAAAAGTAACTGCCCAAATCTCGTTGTGAATGAATATTTCTGCATGAAACTTTCAGAGGCAGTAGGACTACCAACATCTAAAGTGCAGTTTGCTCGTTTTGAGCAACATCCCACTTTGATCGTAGAGCGATTCGACCGAAAATATGTCTCAGAGAAGCAAAAAGTATTTCGCAGGCACATGATAGATGGATGCCAAGCATTGAATCTTCCCCGCGACCTCAAATATGAGCGTAACCTTGGTGATGGTAGGGACGTGCAACATATTCGAGACGGAGCAAGTCTACCTCGACTATTCACGCTAGCCGAAAGCATGTCATCACCTGCGGAGAGTATGCTTTGGTTAATTAATTGGCAATGCTTCAACCTAATGATCAGTAATTACGACAGCCACGGCAAAAATGTCTCGCTGTTTTTTGATAAGAGCAACAATCGCTTTACCCCCGCGTATGATTTAGTAAATGTAGCCATGTTCCCTCAGTTTAAACACACAATAGCGATGGCTATGGGCGATGAATTTGAACCGGATAATATTAATGCATATCAGTTAGCTGACTTCGCAGAGACCTGTGAGGTAAATAAAAAGCTTCTGTCTCGCCAGTTATCGTTATTGGCAAATAAAGTGACAGGGATACTTGCTGACGATAGTTTTATTGAAGAAATAGCCAAATTTGCACATTTTACTGATGCTGACCGAGACTATATGACTACAGTTAAAGCACATGTTTTGGACAGAACTCACTATCTTCGTTCACAAGCACCTAAAATACCAACCATTGAAGTGTAACGTGGCAGACTATTAAGTTCACTCTAACGTAGTGCGGCATCGCGTAACTTATTGGCTTATAGTGAGTGCGGACATTTGGCATCAAATTTGTCAAATTTGGCAGAGGAATTGCCGACTTTGGCATTCGCATAGCCGAGTTTGGCAGACTTCTGGGAAGCGGAGATTTGGGGCTTTTAAACACGAAATATATTTGAAGCGATTTTCACCTTATATTGGTTAATAACTTTATAAAGTTCATAATCGTTATAATAGTTATAACATGAATTAAACTTGATTGGAATATCCAATCTCTTATTTATACTAGCGTAGAGCGAACTCTGTCGACGACGGTTTATTTTTTATATCCTCATTAAACCGTTGGCGAGAACGAGATGCCTTTTATGATAGGTGCAAGTTTCCTAGAATCGACCACATTGCAATGAGAATGATCGTCGTATCGAAATGCAATTTCTTATGAATATCTACTCTTTGTCTTGGATGATGAACTGTCATTAGATTGAGTTGATACAAAATCCATTGAGTGCTCTCTTCAGGAGGAAGACTCCTATTCTTCGCTACTCTTCAAAGTAGGCTCATCCCTTGAAGTAGATAAAAGGATAATTTAATACATATACTTTTAAACTATATACACAAAACTCATCAAGAGTTTAATTACTATTCGTCAGTTGGGGTGGGATTAGCAGGACAGTCTACTCAGGGCGCTTTTCAAGCAGTATAGTCACTGACGGTGACCTCTTGAGTAACGTATCTTGTCTTTTCGTACTAAATAAGTGTTACCATTGATTTTGGTAAAATACTGTAATGTATGGAGCTATACTTGGAAGTATTATCTATTACAGAAATTTGGCGCTGGCTTAGATGGTTGCCGAAGTTCGTTTTGAGAAAAATGTTTACCCCAAAAAGGTTGGCGGATTTAGTGTTATTTGACGTCCGTGCCAGACATAACTCTGTTTCGGTAAATCTCTGTGAGCATCCCACCTGTGATATATGGTTTCAAATCGTAAACATGACGCCTTACGAAATTGAGCTTGAGTCCGCTGAGTTTAACTTTATGTGTGAGGGAGTTGAAATTAAAATTCAACACATAAAAAGAGAGGTATATAAATCAGGGGCAATTTCTTGTCTTCATGTTAGAGAGGATATACCTGAAGGTAAAGCAAATAGCATCGCTCAATTTATGAAAGAAAACCGCTCATCTATTGAAGTCCATTGTGATTTCAATTGCTCTCTTCAAAAATTCAGCAAAACAGCCCAGCATTTAGAGGGTGTTCATGTAAAGTATATAAATGGGGCTATGCGGACTTCAGTGAAAGCATCAGTTACCAAATGATTCGAACTACGAAGATGGATATTAGTTAGGCATCGGTAGGTCTCTAAAACTTTCCATATTAACGATAGTCATCTCACCTAAAGTGACTCATATCTGATCATAAATTTCAATGTGCAAGTTGAGACATCGTCGGATAGACGGCTATAGACAAACAACACACGTTCAACTCCTTGCTAAGCGGAGTAAAATAGTAGGCTATAATTTGCGAGGCACGAGCGGAAGCCAACTGTTTTTCGTTATTTTAAGCAACTTGTTAGCAGTCGTGCCCAAGAATTCTTTTTGCGCGTTCAAGAACATGATCGAAAGTCATAATCGATAAATTATGGTAGCTAGAATTTAAAATTCTAAACGCCTCTTGCTGCTCTGGATTCCAATCATGTGATCGGCCATAAATGAGGGTACAACGTGGCTTTATGGTTCTTACACCACCAACTCTTTTGAAGAATTTATAACTATCAGCTTCTCGTTCTACCTCATGGATATAAATCGATGCTTGAGTAATAGCTTTAATCAAATCAGAGTGAGGAATGTAGTTTCTATGATCCAAAGAAGAATGCCAAAACTTGAGGCCACCCTCAGGACGTTTAATTTCAACTATATCAAGAAAACCATCATAGCTTTGCATCAAAAAATCTGAAATATTAGAAGTATCAATAGTTCTTTCATCGAGAACTTTCACGAAATCAGTACCTAAAACCCATGAGTTAACTTCAAACCAGCCCTGCCAGTTATTTTCAGTTAGGTCTAGTTCAAGCATTGCATGGAATTCATCAATCGCTCTTGAACGCTTTGCATGAGCCAATCCAGCTTCAAGATCACTAGGTATAACTTCATTTTCCACTAAAAAACTCAGCATTCGCTCTCTATCATCGAGATTTAGTAACTGCTTAACTTGTTGCGCGACACTTGAATCGTATGGGTTATCTAACGGAATAAATGCTTTTGTACCATCTTTAAAAGGCTCATAGTTTTGCTGAATGAAGCCTATTAAATTTGAAAATTCATCACCTGTTAATGTAAGTTCACTTTTTGGTTCATCTAACTCTGCAACTTCTGATTCATGCCATTCTTTAGGCTTTCTATAACGCCCTATTTTTAAGTGAATTTCATCTTCGCGTGTATTATGCGGCACTTTCCAAAGTCCAGCACGAGTGACTACAGTCAATTTGTCTTTTAACACTGTAAATTTTTGACCGTTAACTTTTGCCATATACCTCTCCGTGTGATTAGACTGCTAACGCTAAGCTTTGGGGCGCAGGCGCGTAGGGCATAATAGCGAAGCGGCCCTGCGTGTTTGCGTCCCAGCGACCAATGGGAGCGACAAAAGCGTTTTGTTAGGTATCATTGCTTATTTAGGTCCTCTGAAAAGGAATTGATTAACCGCTCTAAAAATTCTACTACTGGATAACTAGCATTACCTTAAAGGTTAGCCTATAGTCACCGAGAAATTTTGGATGGCAGCGATCTTTCATTTTTCTTACAGCCGCTATCTTGGCTGTCTGGTCATTTGTTGAAAAGGTGGAAGCCCAAATATTAAAGTCTCGAACATCATCGTATAGTTCAGCCTCAAGAGCTGCAATTAATTCGCCATAAAGTAATTGCGATTTTGGGCTTATCATTTTACACCTAACATTTAAATTATGCGGATTCTAAGAACCGCATAATAATTATTATCATAACGGACCATCTCCCGCTCCCCCTTGCTGTTAATGCTCTGGCATCACATTTACTAATTGCGAACTTATTTATATGCGAACCACAGTTCGCATATAAATAATTCACTATGCCATATTATATCTCTGCGTAGCCAAATAATACACTTAGGCGTTCACAAAAAATGTAAGGGAAAGAAAAGCCTAAAATATAGAATATCCGTCGGTCCAAGCGGCTGCTGAACGTACTCAAGGGACTATCAGATTTGGTTCAGCTCTATTTCAGACAGTGTCAGGTTAAGTGATGACTAAGCCATCTCACCACTCTACGTATTTTTTAGCCTCCGTCTTTTGTGTAAAAAATCATCTTTACACCTAACTCCTAGTTCGCCCTCTACCATAATTCGGATTAAGTTTTCCGACATAGCTGTAGGACTATCACCCAGTTCGCCAACAAAGCTAAACTGATTTGCAGTCAAAGAAAAAAATTTTTGAGGATTCATTCCATTGATGCTCGTGTGTTTGCCAGCATTGATTGGTGCTGTAGAGCTAAGATCTTTTAGAACTTCACCCGTTAACTCTGTCACCAAGAAGGCAGCATCAGCTCGAGTCCGCAAGTCTGTGAAAAGGTGCATTGAACTTGTTTCTTTGTCCCAGTAGGGCTTAACCAGAATGCTATGCAGTAGCCTGATCCCACAACTGTGGACTCGACTTAATGCCTTTAGTTCGCCGATATTTATGCCAAATTTCAATGGATACTCTGTTGGCTTACTTTTATTATAAATTGGATATTTGTGTTTTATTTCTATCAGCCATAAATCCTCGTTAACGATGAACGCCTTATCCAGATTCCAGACGGCCCTGAAGTGTTCCTGAATCCCACAATTCATTAGCAGTCTCATTAATACAAGTTGTCGGCAAAACTTATCATGCGACCTCAAATACCCGTGGTATATAGTAGTGGTTCTATCTTCATTCCGAACACTTCTATCGACTTTGAAAGTTTCAGGATATCGACCACTTAGACAGGACAATGTACTTTGTATTCTTTTTGCTTTTTTATTTGCACTGCCATTCTTGAATTCCGAAGTTATAAAGTCACCTAAGCTCTCATCAAACTCTAGAATAAAAACTCGAAATTGCTTTTCTAATCCATTCAGAAACCGCTTCAATCCTCGGCCCCTAGATTTCACCCATACAAAAGCAAACCAGCCTTTCTTGTATCCATTTACTACTATTGTTTCCACATCAATTGCTTCAACAATTGTTGCGGAATTACTTGAGAACTCAGTAAGAATATCTTCGGTTAAATGCTCTATTGCAGCGCCTTCGATGAGACTATGTTTATCCGAACTCAGAATCTTTAGTAAAATCTCCGGATCGGATAAATCTATATCTGCCAGCTCTCCCCACGGTGTCATCATGCTTTTTCAATTCCTTTGATTTCTAGTAGAAAATCGTTGAGAGTCATCAACCCTGTTATCTGCATTGGAGAATAGGTAGCCTGTATAACCCGTGGCACAACAAGCTGCACATTCATGATCCTCATTTGATTAGTTTGGTCTTCTGAAATCGCTGGCTCTATCGTTATCAGGTGCTTTCGACTTATTCGACTTGCTTCTGCTAATACTTGACGCCATCTCTCTTTACAGCTGGTCTTAGCTCCTAACATTCTGAGTTTTGAGCATTGAAAATTAGAATCTTTATAACACTCGCCGCTCGGAAACAAAAAATCAGGGGTCTGCTTTCCTTCGGTTTTAGCACCCCTATCAAATCTTAGGTCGTTTTCAAGTAATATTTGCTCGATATGGTTTTCAAATGCATGCCCTGCTCTGGATTTTCGTCGGTTTTGAACACTGAGGGAGAATTTGACAAACTCATCTACATCATCACCGTGCTCTCCGAATCCCATTTTTAGCTTTTCTGCTACGATATGGCGTTCTAATAGTTTAAATAAGTGCTCTTCTTCGTCCAACCAAGACATTAGCGTCCCATCTGGATCGTGGACAGAGTCTGTAGAGTCGCGTAGCAACCCCCTTGCGAAAGAAGAAAACTCTCTAGTTTTTGGAAATACAGCGCCAAATTTATCTAAAATCAAATGGAGTTTGTTTTCGTCATCGCTACGAGTTGTAAACAGCTCAATACCGATTTGGGCAAGCATTGTTCTAATTGGCAATACAAATTTATTATCCGCAAAGGCTATACTTTTCAGCTTTGTATCTGTTGATAAACCAGACGCACCAAAGAGGAGTCTAAGTTGCGACTCAGCCGCGCTACCCTTAGGGGTGAAAGCCATCAGTAATGTATTGTCTTTAGTTAATGCGATAAGAAAAAAATCGCCTTCAGAAAACAACTCAGTTACTTCGTTTGTCTTATAGTAAAGTCGATATTCGGGAGAACGGGTAGGGTCCTCAAAACGAGTGTCATACCAAGAAACAACATCCTCACAAATTATCGGAGCTTCTTCGTCGTCGGCGATATACACCATAGTAGCTTTTAAGTAATCAACTTTTCCATCTGGTGGCAATCCTAAAAAATCTGAAAATCCAGCTTTTACCAAACCTCCTATTTCATTTTGATTTGAGCCTTTAGACTTGCTATTCGTTCTCTTTACATCAACCGCCTTCAAGTATTTCACTGCTACAGCATTGAATATATCTGCTAGCTTTTCGTACATCCCTTACACCCTCAGAATCTATTATTACTATTTTTTTACTTATTTCTTTGGTAATCCAGCGTATTGTTTCTCGGAGAATTACAGCATCAGGCAGTGCTTCTTTCCCCGACAAACAACATTCCCACACAACCAGAACCCTAAGCCCCAGCTCGTTTAACGCTCTAATTTTGCGCTCATCCCTTATGACATTATTGCGCAGTTTATCTACCCAAAAATTTTTTCTCGTTTGTGGAGTTTTAAATAACGAGCATGAGTGAGCATGCCAGAAACAACCGTTGATTAGTATGACAGCATTATACTTTGGAAGATAAATATCGGGCTTCGCCGGGAGATTGGAAGGTGCTACTCTATATCGGAAACCTTGGCCATGTAGCAGCTTTCGCAACTTTATTTCTGGCTTTGTGTCTTTGCTTCTGATTGCACGCATATTTTTACTGCGAACATCAGAAGCATGAATATCAGTCATACTTAAGCGACTGACTTTGAATTGTGATTAGCTTTATGGGCTGCAATGATTCTAGATTTCATCGCCTTTGCAACTGCCTGAAACACTGGAACAACGACAGAGTTTCCGAATTGCTTATAGGCTTGCGTATCAGATACTGGGATTTTGAATGTAGCTTCTCCGGGTTTCGAGAACCCCATTAATCTCGAGCACTCTACGGGAGTGAGTCGACGAGGACGGTTCCCGATGTTTTCCTCATCTTCGAAGCTCTTAGAAAAGTCCCAACCTCGGTCAATTAATATTTCAGAGCCATCTTTGTAATACCTAGCCGATAAAGTTCTTGTGATTGAGTTTTCATTTACTAGCCCGAAGCCAAAGCCGTTACCTTTTGCTTTATGCTTAGCTGCATAGTCATAAAGGTATTTCCAAAGTTTAGGGGTCAACACATATTTTTCATCGACAGACGAATCAAGCAAACTACCTAATGTTGGAATGGTCTCTGGCATGAATTCTCTGACTTTTTTAAGTGAAAAATTATGATGAACTCCTAAGCTCTTCTTAAACCCAACCAGCACGATTCGCTCACGGTGCTGTGGTAAAAAGTGCTGCCCGTCAATGATCTTAGGATCTTGGCTTCCGCTACCACTACTATCAGCAACAAAATAACCAAGCTCATCTAATGTTTCCATTATGACTTTGAACGTCTTGCCTTTATCATGGCTCTTTAGATTCTTTACATTTTCTAAAACGAAAGCATTTGGCTTTTTGGCCGCAATTATTCTGGCGACATCGAAAAATAGCGTTCCTTGAGTAGAACACTCAAAACCATGAGCTTTGCCCAACGAGTTCTTTTTAGAAACCCCAGCAATTGAAAAAGGTTGGCACGGAAAGCCAGCGAGCAATACATCATGATCAGGAATTATTCTATCAATATTTTGGTAAGCAATTTCTTCATCGACAGTATCATCGGAAGACAATGTCACATCTCTGATGTCGTGGTTAAACTTATGAAGAGACTCATCACAAGCAAAGTTAGCTTTGTAGGTCTTTACAGCATATTTATTCCATTCGCTAGTAAATACACATAACCCACCTTCATCTTCGAACCCCTTTCTGATACCACCAATCCCCGCAAATAAATCAATAAATCGGAATTCACAATTTTCAGGTGTAATTTTCTGTTTAGGTAGTAACTCAAGAAGATGCTTGAATTCTTGGTGAGTAAAGTGGGGCGTGGCGTTTCCTTTAATCCAGCGATTGATCGTTTCCCTACACCAGCGCTGGCTAGACAACTCATTCAGATGTTCCGATATTTGCTTCTGATCGTAAACCTCTAATAATTTAGTCAGTAACTCGATATCTGTATATTCTTTCAACGCGACTTTCTCTGGGTCAAATGTGTGACCCACTATCACATTTTTGACCCATTATGTCTACATCTTTTACTGTATATTTAGACAGCAAAGAAACCTTTCAAAGCTTTTATATACAAACTGTAAAAATTTTCGCACGACAGATTAGTATTTGGATAGCAGGCGCAGGTGAGTTTTAGTATCTTCCAACGGGACTGCTCTCGCTCATTTAGCTTTCATTCAACCATTTGTTCAAAGTTGGACGACTCACTTTGAAGTGTGTAGCTATTTCAGCCTTTGTCATATAAGGGTCACTTAACATTGCTTTTGCTTTCTTGATATCAGCGGTCGATAATTTCACTCTGCGGCCACCTTTTCTTCCCCGCGCTCGCGCGGCATCAAGTCCAGCCTTCGTTCGTTCGGAGATTAGCCGTCGTTCAAATTGAGCGATCGACCCTATCATATGAAAAGCTAATTCACCTATGGCGGTAGTCGTATCAATGTTTTCGTTGAGGGAGATGAACTGCACTCCAAGCTGCTTAAAACCATCTAAAAGTTCGATGAGATCCTTCAAGCTTCTACCCAAGCGATCTAATCGCTGGACGACTACGATATCACCCTCTCTCAACGCTTCGATCATGCGGTCAAGTTCAGGCCGATTCCTAGATTTACCACTATAACTTTCTCGATAAAGCCTTTCGCAACCTGCGCTTTTTAATGCGTCCAGCTGAGCATCTTGCGACTGATCACCAGTACTAACTCTTGCATAGCCAATTTTCATACAGTAAAGGTACCTTTTATTTACGTAGATAACTTTACGGGTTTATTTACTTTAAAGCAAGGTTATCGTAGTACTTTTGGGGGGGTGTCTCCAAGGCAAAAAAACGGTCGTTTTATTTACTTTTATGAGCTTCTCTAAGATTTATCTAGAGGGTTGGCAATCAGTAGTAGTGCGTTTTTTTAGTTGTGTTTATTTCACGCTGTTTTTTCTTCAAACAGAGTTGTTATGCAAGGCTACTGGACCTCCGGCGCATTACTAATGAAGTTAGTGTGAAAAAACTTTTGCACTGATATCCGTGAAGTTGAGGGACACGATTGAACATAAGAGTTGAAGCAGGAGAAGGGGAAGCATGGATACGTCAAAAAATCTTGAGTTATACAAAAAGCCGATTTCATTTATGGATTAATAATACGAACTACATGTTTTCATAGCGAGCTGGCCCAGATTCGGCTATTTGGACATCCTCCCAGCCGTACCGAATCGGTCCACACTCGTCAATATAGAATCGGATAATGCTCATCCGTATCAAATCGGTCGTTTTATATACCCAGTTTAGAAATATCCCATCGATTAGTCGATGGGAGCGGCTATCATCATTCTAGAAAGGTCATTCTCCATGTGCGCTATAGTACACCTTCATGTCTCAAAGGGGGGCTGATGTATTTACAAGTTTCTTATATGATTAGTCTGTAACAGTTCAGTACAGAGATAGTAAGAAGTATGAAAAGGGTAATGGCCTACGAGCCTTCAGGTGATTATCAACAAGCCTATCAGGAAGGCTACAGAAACGGAGCTAGAGACAAAGAGACCGCGCTGCAAGTCCATATTGAGAAAGCGAAAAATTCAGCAATCGAAGCACAGAGAATGAAAAATGTGCTAAGCGTTATGTATCAAATTTCTGAGCTTTCACATGATACCAATCTTGATGTAGATGAAATGTATGAAGGAATACACTCAGTTTTATCGCAGATTATCGATACCACTAACTTCTATATAGCTCGCGTAGACGCGAAGGCCAAACTTTTAAGATTTGTGATATTTCGCGATGAGCAGGGCCCGGGATTCGAGCAGCCTTCAGACTTTCCCACTCGTCCTATAAGTCGGAGATTTACTGAGCTTGTAATTGAGCGACAAAAGCCTGTGCTTCTGTCTTACGATGAGATGCAATTGATGTGCGCAAAAAAGCAGCGCGATAACACTAATGTACGTGCTCAATCTTGGCTCGGTGTCCCTCTAATAGTGGAAGAGGAAGTGATGGGCGTAATGGCGTTGCAAAGCTATAAAGCTGCTGTCATGTTTGATCAATCTGACGTAGAGCTACTAACGTTTGTCTCACAAAATATATCGCACGCTATAATACGACATGACCAACAACTGAAAAAACATGTTGAAATTCAGAGGCTAGAAAAAGTATCTCAAACAGATATGCTTACAGGTCTTTTAAATCGCTACGCATTCTACATGCTTCTTGAGCGAACTTTTCAGGAACAAAAATCAGAATTAGCTTCAATAGCCCTCTTGTATATAGATGTTGATGGATTTAAGCAGGTTAATGATCTATACGGTCATGCGACTGGTGACAGGATATTGATGTATGTGGCTGAAATACTTAAAGCAGAAGTCAGAGACGGTGACGCGGTCTGTAGGCTGGGCGGTGACGAGTTTGTAGTTATGTTGGCAAACTTGATCAATAAAAATCAGGCTGAGACTATCACTCAGCGTGTGCTAGACAAGCTCAGCTATCCAATAAATGTTGATGGGAGTGTTATTAGTATCAGCGTAAGCGTTGGTATAACGTTAGCTTCAGAAAAGAATATCAGTCCGCAGAATGCTATAAATCAAGCTGATGCCGCAATGTATAAGAAGAAGCAGCAGGGTAAGAACGGTTATTATATCTTATGAAATGTAGTAGCTCATATCTGATCTGACGCTTTCAGGTGTAGGTTGAAATGTCATCTGACAGGCCGCTTCAGACAAACAGCGGAGGGTCAACGCCTACGACTGGGGCGAGGTACGAGTCCCAATCCCGTGCTTATTAATTTTGCCACTTACTAATGGGCAATTCATAGTGTAATAGTAGGCGATCACCAACCAAAACCTCTTTTTTGTATACGAATCCATTTTTAGTCATGACTTTTCCTGAGGCAGAGTTCTCTGGTAAATGCCTCGCATAAATTAGGTTTAGACCATACTCATGGAAGCCGTACTCAATAATCAAGGACGCGGCTTCCGAACAATAACCGTTTCCCCAGTATGGAACCCCAACCCAATAACCTAAATTGCCTGACTTGCCTTCAATTTGCGTGATGCTGATTGTTCCAATATGCTCCCCTGTCTCTGATAGTTGTATAGCAAGAGCAATTGCTTGTCTGTCGCTGAACCAGTTACTATGTTTCGAAATCCATTCCTCGGCCATTCCGTCAACATATGGATGCGGTATGTTCGCAGTCATCTCAGCAATAATTTTATCACCAGCAAGCCTATGAACACTTTGCGCATCAGCTAACTCGTAAGGACGAAGGACAATTCTTTGAGATTCAAGTGTCGGTAGCAACTTCATTATTCCAAACATTACACCCGTATAACGGGCAAAAACACGCAGGCTACAAAACAAAACAAAGCGGAGCGCAGGGAGCCTACGTGTTTTTGTCCCCAGCGAGCGCAGCAAGTGTTAATGCGTTTGTTATATGGCTCCAACTACGAAGTAAAGAGCCAATACGAAAAATGCTAAGACAAATGTACCTGCTTGCAACCTGTAGAAAAGTTTTTCAACGGTTGTTGGGGCACGCCGTAATTCTATTGGTTCATTGCTGCCAGTTTCGTTAGCTTTGGCCACGCTTTCCTTGGCAATATTCAATGAATATATTGGCCCCATCATAATACGATGCTGTACCAGAACCCCAAAAAGCAATGAAAATACAAGTAGCACAAAGGCGATGATGTAGAAGCTATTTTTAGTAGTTTCAACCGCGCCAAGGATCGTTATACAAGCAACATTTATTGTTAGTAATAAACGTGTAAAAGCGCAATATTCCTTATGATGCTCATTAAGTAGCTTTTGTTCTAATTCGAAAAATGTTTGCATATCCATTTGCCATATAACACCCCACTTAGGGGCACAAATACGGTGGCTATAATCGGAACGAAGTGACACAGCCACCATGTTTGTGTTCCTGCGAGCCTGCGAGCAGCTACAGTGGTTTGTTATGCATTTACACCGACCTAACCATGACGCAAGTGTTGTCTGATAGCAAGTGGATGCAGGTAAATCCAAATGAACTATATAGAGACGAGTGATCGTTCTTACATTGTAAGTAAAGGACTTCTATACCCAATTTTTGAGAATGATTTAATGCAAGCTGAATTAACTCTTTCCCGATAGCCAAGCGTCGATAACTTGGAAGAACAAATAAACCACCTAACCAATGTTTATAGTCGTATTGCTTATTTTCATAGAGTTTGAGTTCGACAGCGCCAATGGCTTCGTTATTCTCTGTTGCCACAAAACAGAGGGGAAAATCCTTTTTTGATTTTGATTTACTTTTCACGTCGTCAAGAACTGCGTTGAACGGGACGTCATAATTCTTAGCCCATTCATCGTAATACCACTGTGCAATCGACTTACAGTGATGGCTTTGCTCTGCTAAGAATGAAACTTCCATTTATCTTTCCTTGATGCATAACAATTTAATAGTGCCCAAATCGCGCGTTTTTCTCCCGAGCGTGAGCTCGTTTTTATCCATAGTGCCATCATTCCGAATTTACTGAAAGTCAAAGAATACAAAGGTTGCGCATAATTGGGGCTAATTATGCTTAGGGCAAGAACGCGCGATTGGGTCGTTTGCTTGAATATAGGGGAAAGGTTGCTACAACTGTATATCTAGACAGGCATCTAACTCTCGACAATGAAAATACTTTGGTCAGCTATGGCACTTAAAGCAGAAGGTTGTGATCAGTCGTGGGAATGTCAGGAATTTGCGCAATGACTCCATTAAGTAATCAATGCGCCAACTTCCGCTTCACGCCCTGAGTCATTCAACAACCTTTTTATGTGCTTAGAAGAGATGAATTTCTCTCTTTTAACGCTTTTAAATATCGGGCTTCATTGTAAGGCGTTTTTGTTTGCCAACATTTGAACAAGATTCTCGCCCATTTAAACGCTAAAGCTCTGACAGCTGCCTGATGAGCTTTGCCTTTTGCTCGTTGTTTTTCGTAATACAATCCAGCCCAGTAGGATTGGTGGACACTTTTAGCGGACCATTCTACAAACGTTTGTCTGATAAATGTTGAGCACTGCCATCGCCAGTGGATCCACTCTTTATTTCCGCTTCGCTCTGTCACAGGAGATAGGCCTGCGTAGTTCTGGATCTCTTGAGCACTTGAGAACCGACTTCTATCCTCGCCAAATGCGGCGAGTAAACGAGGCGCTAAGCATGGTCCAGTGCCCGGCAATGAAGCGAAGATATCAGCATCAGGCATTTGATTAAATAGTTCGTCAATCTTAACGTCGTATGCCTTGATGCTTTTATTCAAAAGGATTATTTGATTGCAAAGTGAGACTGATAACAAGCTATATGGCTCAATAACACTGCTATCTTCAGTCAGTGCCATGGCATCATTAATAGCTTTGATTCTTTTATCCGTATTAGCCACCGCATTTCCGCCACGTTTGCTAAAAAATGCTCTAATGGTTTTCTCTCGTGCCCGCTTTAACCGCTTGAATGTCGGCCAAGTAAGTAAAAATTCACAGAATAAGTCGCTTCCTCGATGTGAGAACATGGCAAGTGGTAGCGGATAATATTGCTTGAGTGCATTGATAAGGCGATTGACTGCGCGACGTTTGTCTTCCACCAACACGCGCCGCTGTTCAACGAGTAGATTGAGCGCTCTGGACGCATCACTACTCGGTTTCAGCGGTTTTATCTTCTCTGGATACTTCAGCATAAGGTCTAGCGCCAGTTCAGCATCTGACGGATCATCTTTAGCGCCACTTGGGAACATGGCCTGACGATATCGCGCTAACGTTGCAGCGTGAATAGGAAATACAGTGACATACGAATACTTTTGCAATGCGTAAACAATGGGGCCACTAGAGAGCTCAACCGCAATAGCAATGGGCCCTTTCACCTCATTGTGTAACGAACAAAGCCAGTCATCAATATCTTCTGGGGAGTGCTTTATTACTTTAAACTGTCGAGTATCAGTATTGCTTTTTTGAATGCAAACATCGTGTTTTTTTGATGCCCAGTCCAAGCCAATGAGCACTGAGAACTTATCTAACGAGTTAGTCATGACAACCTCCTGAATATGAAGTTTGTTATGTATCCTTTACTCGTCGAAAGTAATATGGATGGCGTTCACTGCATGCCCTGAGTATTCGTTATGAGTAAAGTAACTCATTGCATCGAAGGTAAAGCGGTAATCATCTAATGACTTACGTACAATGTTCGTATGCAATGAGCACATAACCTAAGTTATTTTAATTCAAATAAAGTAGGTTGAATGACCATATTACGTACATAAGAGACTGTCAGAATTGATACTACTCTATTATCAGATCTGTCAGATCAAATGACGACGAATCCATATGAAAGCTGTTAACACCAAGCGACTTTGTCGTATCTTAATTACCAAGCGATTCTGTCGTAATCGCTAATTACCAAGGGAATTTGTCGGTCATTTTTTTATGTGCCTGTTAGTGTTTTGTTTTTTGAATACTAGA
>PYVY01000001.1 GCA_003056425.1 Alteromonas indica | reverse complement strand
ATGTTGAGCGTGCGTTGAATGCGAGACCCAGAAAATGTCTCGGATTTAAGCAGCCTGCTCTAGTATTCAAACAGTTAAGAGACGCAGCTTAATTTAACGAGTGGTGCACTTCGGGGTTGAATCCGCGAGTTTTAAATAAAGTTGGAAAGTGATTTCATTATCTACAGTGGATCACTTTCCCAAATAAGTGCTTTTTGTTCAGGTGAATAATAGATGCGCTTTCTTTGTTTCATGGCAACGTTCCTCCTTAAATAAGGATAGCGTTGCATTCACCAATTGAACTCAAGGTCTAAAGCCGCATGTCAGATTGTGTCTAAATCTATAAATGAATGTGTAAGATCAAGTATAAGCTACTACATCTTATTCATTCCTGCTTTAATTGTTTTATGAAGTCTGGAGATAAATTCCCTTTTATCTTCGTAGGCAAAAAACTCACTTCCCTCATAACGTGTTAGCTCATTTTTCGAATGCGCATAGGATTCAAGGTAGAATGCATCCTTTAGTGAATTGCACTTCACTTTACCCAATATCACAAACTCTATCGGAGCTAGCACCCCACCAGCTAACTGTTTAGCTCGCTTTACAACATTGTTCGTAAGGCCAATCTTAATGTGACCGCCAATTGGATTATTATCATTTGTTCTATCGACAAACTCTCCCCAGTAAACATAGTAATCGGTACCTTTCCCCATTGCGTCTTTCGCATCTCGAGAGTGCATTTTCATCAATCTCAAGTATGCATCGGATACATCTATGCCAGACTGAAGTAGCTTAATGAGTTCTAATTCATGCTTAGCAAGAAATCGCTTTATATCGGACTCAAAGGACTGTTCTTTTATGGCTTTTTTGAGCTTTTTCTTAGCTTCTTTCGGTGAGTTCTGAAGTCGTTTCTTTTCTGCTTTGTGTTTCGCCTTCAAAGCTTCTTTTTTCTGAAAAGTTTTACCTTTGAAGCCTTTAACAACGCTCGGATAAACTTTGTATTCGATTGAGTCCCAAGGGTACGCATAGATATCCTGAAGAACTTTGTCAGGGTCGTTTAGGTTCTTAACTAAGCCCCTACCAAACTCACCTTTACTGGTGCGGACCAGCAAGCCTATTTTAGGGATGTTTGGGTCAATGTGTTCCAACATTTTATGTATACAATGGAGCCATCGATTGACAGTGTGATGCTCGCCACCTGTCACTGCGCCAGCACCAGGGTTTCGTTTGTCGACTTCCCTTGCTAACTTACTATAACCATCTATTGTTGAATTAGTTTTAGCGGCCTCAACTAATATCGGCCAAGCGAGATAAGAGAACTTTTGTGACTTCTCCGTGATTTTACTGATGCTTCTAATATCACCCATCAAAACCCCTTATTTGGATTTGGCAAAATGATATTATAAATACTCGACACTGTTACCGCTTAGTTAGGTATATACATACGTATTAACCCTGGGACACTATCGGTAGAATATAAATATGGCTCTTTAAAAAAAATAGGAAACCGTATACCTTCAGTTTCCTACTTTATTTATAAAAAATATCTTTTTTAAATGCTTAAATACTAATTACGTTCCAACTATATTATGAAAAGATCTAACTTTATTTACATAACACAGCTTAAAGTTGGTGGCTTTGCTTTCCAACTTTTTTTGTACCTGAAACCGGCCCACTAACACCGTTCTTACCGTTATTGCGTATGCGGTATTTTATTTAAAGGGCCTATCGGTATAGGCGATACCACAAGGCCGGGTTTAACCGCTATGTTGGGCCAGCCTTGCTTGCCAGTCGCCCTGGTGTTGGCGCTGACAGCTTTCTTCACTATCAAGCCTGACATGGCGGCGAATATCCTTTACCCGAATTCCAGCCTTTAGCAAATGGCCCTGTATCAATTGCCGTAATTTTTTATCAAAGCCGTTTTCTATGGCCTGCTGTACTTCCAGTTCTATATTGAATACGCAGGTTATTACCAGGCTTCCGGGGAAATGATTGTAACGGACAGTATGCGTGAGCCACTCAAACCCAATATCCCACTGTTTTGCGGTTTCACAGGCGGTGGTAAGAACTTTTACAATATTGTCGTCGCGTTTTTTAATGGTGCTTTTCATTGTTGTTTAACGGTTAGGTTCAAAGCTGCGCGAATAATAACACGATTGACAGCCTGCATTATGCTTGGGTCTTTCCCCCCGTTCTGTTATTGCCGTTTCGCTTACTTACGCTGCTGGGCCAGTACGCTGATTGTGTATATCCTGGTGTTATACCCTGACTCAGTCTCTGAGTTAGCTTTTGAATTCGCTCCTGAATTAGCTATGCAGAAGAGGCTGGGAAGCCCCCATACTGGCCCGTCACCCCCTTTTTATAAGGTAGTGGCGAACGGTTTTAGCTGACGGTTTTTATCGATAAGCAATGGATAGTCAGTACGGCCTTTTACCGGCCAGTTATTGCGCCAGCTCTGAGCATCGTGTACCCCCCAGAAAGTGATTCTGGAAAGGCTGTTCTGGTGACGGCGAAAGACCGCGAACAAATCTTGATAGCGCGCGGCCAGCTGTTGGTTGATAGCCGCAGGTAATGTATCGGGGTAGGGGTTCAGACTCTCATCCATAGCGACATTCAGGCTCACTTCGGCGCCATCTTCCGGTTCACCGGGGAATGGAATTACCGACACGTCTAGCTCAGTGATCATGACTTTTATACCTAAAGCAGCAAAGGCTTCAATGGAGGCTTCTACCTCTTGCAACGCCGGATGAGTAAGCGAATAGTGGCCTTGCATACCAATGCCATCAATCCGAATGCCCTGGGCTTGCAGTGATTTGATCAGCCTGACAGCGCCGGCCCGTTTGTCGGGTGCAAATAAATTATAATCGTTGTAATAAAGCTCGGCGTCAGGGGCGGCTTGCGCGGCCATTTTAAAGGCTTCAGCAATATAATCGTCGCCCACAATCTGCTGCCATTTGGAAGCGCGTAACGTGCCGTCTTCGTTAAGTGCTTCGTTCACTACGTCCCAGCCTTTAATTGTATTTTTGAAACGCCCGGCAACGGTAGCGATATGGCTCTGCATTCGCTGCAACAAGGTGGTGCGCGATACGGTACTGCCATCGTCATTTTCAAAGATCCAGTCCGGCGCCTGAGAGTGCCAGATAAGTGTATGGCCGGTCACTGCCATGCTATGGGTATTAGCAAATTCGATAAGGGCATCGGCAGGTGCGAAATGATAAGTTTCTGGCGCAGGATGAATCGCTTCCCACTTCATCATATTTTCGGGGGTTACTGCATTAAAGTGCTGTTGGAGTAATGCCGCATCCTGCGGCAAGCTGCCGTCTACCTGCTGCTGGTTAACCGCCGCCCCTACCAAAAAGGGGCTTAAGAGTGTTTTTAGCGCAGGCTTGGTCGCAGGTATCTCACTGGTAGAATTACAGGCGGTCATTGTTAATAACATAGCGGCGAGAGCAGTCGTAAAGCACATAAAAAAAGGGCGATGCATAAGGCTTTTACAATCCTTTGTCAGTAAGGCAGGGCAACAGCCTACCGCTAAAGCAGCGATGCCCGGATTACGGTTTTTGTAAATCCATATTGCGAAAATTTGTCACCTTTTAGAATGATATTTTGCACTCGCGGGGTAGTTTAAATTTTCATTAAGTTCTCAATAACTTACTATCAGTGTGCCATCAAAAGGTGTGGTGGCTTTTTATAAGTTATGAACAAGGAATGATATGAAAAAGGCAATACTTACTATGTCGCTGGGGCTGTTGTCGTGCAATGTATTGGCAGCAGCGCCCGCGTGGGACTATGCGCAGTTAAGTATCATCAAAGCTGATTATGACAGCGCTGTCGAGCTCAAACCCATCGGCGGTATGGTGTTTGTATCGAATGAGTTAAGCGAACATATGTTTATAGCGGGCTCCTATTCTTATCTGCGCGATGAGGTATACGGCACCGATGTGGAGGTTTCGCAAAGTACGCTTGGTGTGGGTTACAAATACAGTGTGACTGCCAACACCGATGTCTTTTCAGCCATTACGTTTGAATACGGCGACAACACCGTGAAAGCGCCGGGCTACAGCCAGTATGATGATGGCAGTGGCTATGGCGTGATGGCGGGCGTACGTTCTCTTATAACCTCACAGATCGAACTCAAAGCGGCGCTACGGTTTGTCGATATTGATGGCGAAGACGAAACCAGTCTTGGCCTGGCCGCAGATTATCTGATTACGCCCCGGTTTGCGGTAGGCGTTAACTACGATAACGGCAGTGCATTTTCCTTGGTGGGCATAAACCTTCGTTACAACTACTAGTAACCTGCGCCACGCCCAGGCGTGGCAACCCAACCAGCCTCAGCCCTTAGCCCTTAGATAAGTCTGGCCGGGACGCCCGGCCGTATGCTTATACTCGCTGAAACTCAGGCAATACCCAGTTGGCCAGGTCGTCAATTATCACCTCGGTGGGTAATGCGGTATTGACCAGTTGCAACGCTACGTGGTTTACCCCAATACGCCTTAAAGCATCTAACTCCTGAATTAAACCGTTAATGCCGGTCCGTAATACGGGGCCAATACGCTGCGCGGCAGTGTCTTGCTGGTTGCAAAAATCGAGTTGTAAAAAGCATGCATAGGGCTTATTACCAGCCAGACAGCGCCATTTGGCTACCTGTACACTGTGCTGTTCACAACTTGCCGCCGGGGCCAGCCAGCCATCCATATTCGCGCCCTGCCACTCAATATCATTGCCCTTGGTATGCGTACCGTAAACACAGAATGCCTTGGGAGCAGGGATGGCCAGTTTGCCATCCAGCATTCCATCACAATGCTTACGCATTAGCCAATCTACTGCCTGTTGATAAAGCGCCTGCTCGGGGCCTTTAAAATACGGGCCATAAGGTAGGCTGCCCACCCCCAGTATCAACCTGTGTTGGCTTAGCCGGGCCAGTGTTTGCGCAGATGTTTTCACCAGCATTGGTTGCTTAAGGGGTAACGTTATGCCGCTGGCACCAAGCAGGATGTCGGTGGTAATGCAGGCCAGATAACCCAAATAAGAGAAAGTCTCAAAGATTTGCGCAATGTTCTGGCTGTCCTGGTAGTGAAAGGTGGTATCGGGCATCCATACCGCGCTAAAGCCAAGCCGGTCGGCTTGCTGCACACGTAATTTGTGTTCGTGTATGTTCAACCTGACCTTTTCAGGCGCGCTGGCCTCGTGGTGCTGATCGCCACGCTGACCTATATTGTCAAACGGTGGATTTAAGGGCAATGCTATGCCGACACTAAATCCCATTTTATATAGCTTTTCAAAAGCCATAGTGTTCCTTCCTTCACGCCAAAGCGTGCGCTGGACCACTTATAATAATTATGTAAGTGAATCAATACGGGGCCAGCTTATGTTGCCGGGTTTGCCCATGAAGTTAATTCACTGTGGTGTACAAAATTGCCGGTTACAAATAGTGTCATAGCCTGCTTCCTGCAAGGTAACCGGTTTATAAGGTAAAGTTTACCCTCGCTAAAGCATATCCATTGCTGGTATGTTTGTTAATACATTTTTTCAAAGTATCTTTGTTAATTTATTATTGATAATGAATATTGATCACTTAAGGTTATTCTTACGTATTGCGGCGCTTCACAATATCAGTCAGGCAGGGGCCGAAATTGGCCTGTCTGCGGCGGTAGCCAGCGCGCATTTAAACAAATTGGAAACCGGTTTGGGTGTTCGGTTATTTCATCGTAGTACCCGAAGTGTCACGCTGAGTGAGGAAGGAGAAGCCTTTTTGCCCCATGCTGAAGAAGTGTTAGCGAGTATTGAAGCCGCGCGGGCTTCGGTAGGATCAGGCAGTATCGAACCGATGGGGACCTTACGCATGACTGCGTCAGCCTCATTTGGGCGACAGCACCTGGTCCCGGCCATTGATGCCTTTATGCAACAATACCCGCAGATAAAAATAGATTTGCGCTTATCCGACACCATTATGGATTTAGTGGAAGGCGGTTTTGATCTGGCTATCCGCAATGCGCCTCTCAAAGACTCCTCATTGGTGGCCCGAAAGTTGGCTCCGGATCTACGTATTGTAACTGCCTCCCCCGGCTATCTTGACCAGCATGGCGAGCCTGCTTGCCCTCAGGATATTGCTCAGCATACATGTATAAGTCTGATGAACATGGATACCTGGACATTCGCCGCCCCCGAAGGTGATTACAGTGTCAAAGTAAATAGCCGCTTTAGTACCGATAATGGGGAAACCATGCGGGATGCCTGCTGTGCGGGGATGGGGCTGGCGATTAACTCTACCTGGAACTGTCACAAGCAACTGCAGGATGGCTCCTTGGTACAGGTATTAAAAGATCATCCCCTGCTAATGGATGTGGCCGTATGGGCGGTTTATCCAAGCTCGCGCATGCTGGCCCCGAAAGTTCGGGCGATGATCGACTTTTTACTTAACTGGTTCGGGTCTACCCCTTACTGGGACGCGCCCTTACACAACCCGGAACAGCCCGTTTGAACGGCTAAGCAGCCTGCCCGTTATGCCAGCGTCCGGTTATCTTCAGGGTATCATCCAGGGTTAAAAAATTCCCGATATAGCCCGGCGCCAGCCGGCCGATGTTGGATAAGCCCAAAAACGTGGCCGGCGTGGCTGTAGCCATTTGTAATGCATGCTCGCGGCTTATACCCGCTAACTGATGTGCATTCATCACCGCTTCGTCCATCGTCAGTACCGACCCTGCCAGCGTCCCGTCAGCAAGGTTTAACGTACCGTTTTGCTTAAACACGGTTTCCCCCTGATACATAAAATGATCGGTATCACTGGCCGCCGGGGCCATGGCATCAGTAATGAGCATAATGTGTTGCGGCCCTTTTACGCGGATAGCCAAGGTGGCGCTGGCAGGGTGCACATGGGCATTGTCGATAATCAGACCACAATAAATATGCTCATTATACAGCGCGCTACCTACCACGCCTGGTTCGCGGCTGGATAACCCAGACATGGCATTGAACAGGTGGGTGGCCCCGGTGGCCCCTGCCGAAAATGCCTCATTGCACTGCTCAAAGCTGGCATTAGTGTGGCCAACACTTACAATAACGTTCTGCCCAACCAGCTCAGCAATCTGGCTTGGAGAAACCTGCTCCGGCGCTACCGTTACCATGACCTGGCCCAGGTCCTTGCGGGTAAACAGAGCCATTTCCGGCGCGCTGATAGACCGTAAATGCCGAGCGCTGTGCATCCCTTTTTTGGCGCTGCTTAAATGTGGCCCTTCAAAGTGAATACCCACAAAACAGCCTGGCTGCTGACGATGGGCCGCCGCTACAGCATCAGCAGCCTGTTGCATTATGGCAATATCGTCGGTGATCACTGTGGGCAGCAAGCTGGTGGTACCATGGGCCAAATGGGCCTTAGCCATTTGGGCCAAACAGGCTGCGGTAGGATTATGGTTAAATTGCTCGCCGCCACCACCGTTTACCTGTACGTCAATGTAGCCGGGGCACACCAGCCCGGTGAGTTGTTCGGCGTTGCCCGCCTGGGCGTTCGCGGTAAGCGTGGAAATATATCCATCATGTACAGTGAAACGTACATCTTGCAAAAGATGTGTGCCGTCAAATAGCGTTGAGCAGAAAAAATCAGACATGCTGTAATTTACCTGGAGTTGGCTCAAAAATATCGCCCCGGGCCAGCGCTACCGCGCCTTCTACCGGGGAGCCCAGCGGGGCGGATAATTGGGTGGTCAAGTCGGAAGGCAACCAGGGGAGCCACGGCTTTGCCAGGCCCCCAATTAGACTAAAACGGGCTGGCTTGTGCGTGGTAATCTGCGCTGCCAGTTGACGTAAATAGTCGCCGCCTTCGGTCAGAATATCGCGCGCATTATGATCGCCTAGCTGGGCCTGGGCGAAGACCAGCGGAGCAAATGCGGCGTAGCCTGCTGAGCGTAGGTGTAATGACTGGGCTACCAACTGCGCCGCATCACTGGTGCCGGCTTGTTGGCATATAGCCTGACTTAACCCGCTGGGTGGATGTAGCGCATCTAAAGTTTCAAGCGTGTAACTTAATGCTCGCCAGCCTAGCCAGGCGCCAGATGCTTTGTCACCCAATGGAAAGCCATGGCCGCCGAGTATGCGTGGGCCCTGGGAGGTGGTTACAAACGCTGAACTACCGGTGCCAGTAATAATAATGGCTCCCGTGTCGGTACCGTGGGCCCCGGCGCAAGCGATGTGCAAGTCTGTGGTAAAGGTGACATTGCTTACCGGCAAGGTCCATTGGCGGACAATAGCGGCATAAGCCGGCACGCTGATACCCGCTAACCCCAACACCGCTCGGGTTTGCTGTAACATCCGGGGAGGTAAACCGGCTTGTACAGGGAGTGCGTGCATCGCCTGGGTAATCGAGGCTAATGCTTCAGCGGTATCCTGCGCCGGATTGGCCGGGCCGGTAATACACTCGGCCAGCACTTCACCCGCAAGGTTTTCCAACCGGGCATGGCATTTGGTTCCACCACCATCTATACCCAGTACATATTCGATAGAATTGGCCACAATATCTGCATAATATTAATTAAAATTCGCCGTTAGTGTACCGATAATATGCTCAAAACCCTATAGCAAAAAGGCCCCTCAGGAGGCGGCACCCGCGTCCGGCATTAATTCGCTGAACAGTTTGTCACGATAGGCAAGATTGTTACGGCTGGCCCGGCCATAACTCAGTAAGTTGCGGTGTGAGGTATAGGTTAAATTCAGCATCACCCTGCGTTCATTACCCCGGGTACGTTTATGAAACACCTCGGTGTTTTCGAAAAAAACGGTCCCCGCCGGGCCGGTGATAGGACAGGCATTATCGGCAAAACGCTGACTGGCTTCCTGATCGCTTATCAGGCCGCGCATAATATCTTTGAAGCCAATGTGCCGATGGCTGCCTTTAATGGCCATATGATGCGACGCTGTAGCGTATACATCGGTCAGATAGACGAAAACATTCATTGATTCCCAACCGGCATAGTCGTAGTGAAAATAGTTTTGGTTGGCAACAGGCAGTGCTTGCTCTGGTTGGGTGACAAATAAAGAGGCTTCCAGCAGGACCGGCTCACACCCCAGATAACGCCGTAACACATTGCAAATAGCGGGATCTTCACTGATGGCCTGAATATGCGGCGAGGCCTGATGTGACTGATGATATTCTTCCGGGGGCAGGGCGTCGGTGAGCTGACGTAATTCTTCAACAAAATTCGCCGGTAGTACACCTGCTGGCGCTACGCCATCTTGTTTCAGCTGCGTGGTAATAGCGCGTTCATCTATTAAAGGAAGAAGACTATTGGCTACGTTTTGCAAAGGCGCAGGGCCCCGCAACCGTTTAATCAGGGCAATAGGGATTACCCGCCAGGGCCCAAAATGAAAAAGCTGGCGCACAATACGCACAGCGTTAGCCAGTTTAGTGCGGTGGGCAAACAGCCGCAGAGTATTTAATAACGGGGAAAGAAGCCGAGCTGGGGATAACGCCGCGTGTGCCATTATCATGTCCTTATGAGTTTAAAAGAGCTTCTGAATAAGTTCCGCTTCAGAAGATGTAGACTAAAGTATAATTATTTAGCTAACCTTGCCCATAATTTGTGCGAAAAGCAATTAAAAGACGTGATGTGCTGCAAAATGTAATGATTAAATACGATGCCGTAGTGTCCCCAAGGCCGCTGGCAGTCGTCAATCTGGCAGCAGGCCCACAGGCTTAGTTTTTACTGGGCGAGTACTTTTGTAGCTTACGTTGCAAGGTACGACGGTGCATACCTAACGCTTTGGCGGTGGCCGATACGTTCCCCTGGTGAAGTAACAATACCCGCTGGATATGCTCCCATTGGGCCTGTGCGGGAGTCATGGGGACAGTGGGTAAGGGCACAGAGGGTGCGACATCTTCGGATAACTTACTGTGTAGCTCAGCAAAACCTATGGGTTTGGCAACATAATCTGTGGCGCCTTTTTTTAAAGCGGCCACCGTAGTGGCGATACTGGCGTAGCCTGTCATCATAATCAGCTGGTCAGGGGTAAAATGGGAGTTTAGATCAGCGATATAGTCAATGCCCACTTCCTGGTCAAGCATCATATCGAGCAAGATAGCATTGACCGGCTGAGCAGGCGCTGCCAGGGCAGTACGCGCGCTGGCGAAAGTCCATACCTGCCAGCGTCCGGTAGCAGTGAAGCGGCGCGCCAACACGCAGGCCAAGCGTTCATCATCATCAATAATCAGCAAGGTCTTCATGCCGGTATTTTAGCCGGTAAAGTGATGGTGGTAATGACCGCGCCACTGCGATAATACCAGCGCACTTGTCCGCCGAACTTTTCGATGGTGGCGTTGCTAAGGACGGCGCCAGCGCCACTGCCGGTTTGGCTATTGACCAAACGGTTACCGAGCAGTTGTAACTGACCTTCCGCCACTTGGCTGGATTGATTTTCAATTTCCAGTTGCCAGTAGGCCGGTGTAATCGCCAGGCTTATATTGACAGGATCCGCACACACCTCATCATTGGCTTCGCAGGCATTCAATACAATACTGGTCAGGGCGGGTAACAATGTTCTGTCCGCTATTACTACGCTGGTAGCCGGGGCCTGGGCGGCCGGCCAGTTAATGGCTGATTCGGGCCGTGCCAATGCTAATGTATGGCGCAGCGCTTTGAAGACATCGCTGGCGTAATACTGGTTTAGCCTGGCTTGGCGTACATCGTCGGCGATGGTGCGCCAGTCGTGCAGCATGGTTTCTAAACGCCGAAACTGCTCTTCTATTTCTGTTAAAACAGGATGAGGCGAAGGGTGGTGTATTTCTTCTAACAATAACCTGATAGTTTGGACCGGCGAAGCGGCATCATGGGTGAGCTGCGCCGCAGCGGTACCGATAGCCAATAACTGCTCATCCCTTAATTGCCGTTCGCGTAACGTATGCAAGGCCACCGTCTGACGATTTAGTTGCCACCTGAAGTAGGCCACTACCGCGCTAATCAGGCCACAGGTAAGCACAAAGCCGATGATCATGCTTTGCCCATGCTCGGCCAGGCTGGCATTGTGGGTATGTAACTGTGGCAGGTATAGCTGACTTAGCTGGCCGGCTATACTTCCTGCCAGCACGACTATTGACCAGCCCAACGGCAACCACATCAGCCCCAATACCAAAGGTACCAGCAACACCATACTAAAAGGGTTGCTGGCAGCACCATTTAGCGCAATCACCGCGTTAAGCGTGATGATCTCCAGCAATAATAGCAGGGTGGCCACACTATTGGGCAAACGGCGGGGGCCAAAAATTGCGGTTATTAACAACAATAGCATGGAAAAACGTCACCGTTGGGCATATTGGTCACCATTGTGGCAGTGTACTAGAAGCGGTAAGCCACTCCAATGTTAACTGAGCGTCCGGGGCCCTCAAGCTGTGCATAGCCCTGAGTGGGTTGCTGTAAAAACTCAGCCACGCTTACGCCACCCAGCGGCAAGTCGTAATGCCGGTCAAAAACGTTATCCAGGGCAACTTCTACGGTCCAATCTGCCCACTGTTTGCTGCTGCGCAGATTAAGCAACCAATAGCTGTCGGTGGTATTTTCCAAACGGCGCGGATCGGTGTCGGTTTTGTTGCCCGCCCAGTACCATTCAACAGTAGAGTGCCAGTCGGCATAATGATGCGCCAGTTGCAGCCGGTTTTCTACCGGCAGAATCTGGTACAGACTATCATGAGTGTCATCTCGCTCGCCCTGTTGCCAGTTAAAGGTATGGGATAGCTGCCATTGGCCCCACTGATTGTCTGCTAATAGCCATTGGGTATCGAGGGTAACGCCCATTAACGTGGCATCGATATTGGTAAATTGTAGTTGGTTACGCAGCCCGGAGCGCAACCCACTGCGGTTGAGCTCACCCAATTTAGTGATATCGATATAATCACTAACCTTAGTATACCAGGCAGTGAAGTCTATTTTTTGATGGGTATTTTCGAACTGATAACCGGCAGAGGCGGTATGCGCAGTTTCCGGCGTCAGATCAACATTGCCTACATAACCATTACCATCGCCAAACCAGCCGATCATGGTGCTGGCCATTATTCCGCGGCCCCAGGTGTAGCGTTCGTATAGGCCCGGTGCGCGGTTCTTGCGGGCAAGCCCAAAACTCAGAGTGTGTTGCTTACGTACGGCTCTTTGTGCCAGCAAGGTCACATCCAGCAGGGTATCGTGCTTGTCCCGATCGCTTGCATTAAACTCTGCGGCAGCCTGAGCATCGTTGATGGCCATCTTCATCATGCCACTCATAGTCATTGGCATACTATTATACGGTTGCACTTGGGCTGCCTGGGTTTGCACATACTCTACGCGAGCCCCGACGTTGTACTGCCAACCCGTGGCAGGGCGGTGTTCCCATTGCGCGAATAGCGCGGAGCGGGTGCGCCGACCATCGTTGATATTAATATAATCGTCGGGCCCCATCATCGCGGAACCGGCTACCGCAGGCCAATAATCATTCAGCTTGTTAGCGTAATATTCCTGTCCCAGCACAAGGGTTTGGTCGGGAGTTAACCCAATATCCCAGCCAAGTTTGGCTGTAATATCCTGCGAACGGGTAAGCATGGGCATAGTGCCGGGTTTTTCATCGCTGAAAAATCCCATCTCATGGTCGACATTGCGCACGCTGAGGTGCCCGTTGACCGTGAATGCTTTGAAGCGCTGCTGATATCGGGCCGAAAGGCCGCTGGCGCGGTTATCAACCATGTCCATATACTGCCCGGGAAAACCCTGATAAGGCACCTGCTGATGGGTGAACTTGAGTACCGCCAGGCGCTGTGCATCCTGATAGCCTACGGTAAGATCGTGATTTTCCATTTTGTACAAGGTATCAGGGACTAGCTCATCAGCGCCATTGTCATAGCTGTCTGCGGTAGTAATACTGCCACTATAACCAGTAAACCATTGGTTGTTTGCCAGCCGGGCGTCCAACGCAAAGGTTTGGCTGTTGGGGTTACTGCTATAGTTAAACGCCGCTTTACCTTCACGCCAGCTAAAATCACTTTCTTCTACAAATACCGGCTGCATGGTATCAATGGCGATGACGCCGGCAATATTATCCGCCCCAGCACTGACTGGCGATACTGCCGGGCTGACCACCAACTGGCTCACCGGGGAATTCGCTAAATAAGACAACGGCGGGTTCATTTGGTTACCGCAAGCGGCAGTAATAGGCGCGCCGTCTGCTAAAATCTGAATGCGGTCGCCCATCATGCCATTTAGTACAGGCAGAGCAGATATGCCGCCGCCCGAAGCAAACCGGATTTGTTG
The DNA here is from genome assembly GCA_003056425.1 of Alteromonas indica. Classification (GTDB taxonomy): domain Bacteria; phylum Pseudomonadota; class Gammaproteobacteria; order Enterobacterales; family Alteromonadaceae; genus Alteromonas; species Alteromonas indica. The sequence continues at coordinate 513,740 of PYVY01000001.1, read as the reverse complement.
TTGCTGTAAGGCAGCGTTTAATTCGCCGGCAGCAGCATTTGAAAACCTGTGACCGGTGATTTCAATGGTTTCCACCGATTCATCTGCGGCCAGGCTGGTAGCAGCATATAGGGTGGTGAAGGCACCGGCGATAAGAGGGAGAGATATTTTCACACGAATTTCCAAGAGATTGATTCGCGTGCATTTTACCTATTGAAATGGCCTGCCAACATGCGACATATTGTCGCAGCGTTGGCAGTATCTGTGGTTAGCTACAGCAGCTGTCCTGCTTCACCTGGCCCTGATGTAACCAGGCCCGGCTTTTTTGCCAGCCGATACGCACCATCAAGGCCCCCAACACTACGGCTGATAAAGCATAAAGCGCTTCAGTAATACCGCCATGACCATGTTCGCCAACGGTGGTCACAATGAATGACTGCCACTGAAAAGCGGCCACGGCCCAGTTCAGCAGATAACCTAAACCAATAGCGGCTGAGGTTACACTAAAAACATACAGCATCAGGGAACGCCGGCCGAGCTCTTTTAAAATCATTCCCATAGTGGAGACGTTTGTTGCCGGCCCCGCTAATAAAAATACCAACACCGCGCCAGGCGATAATCCGGCCGCCAGAAAGCCCACGGCAATCGGCGTGGATGCGGTAGCGCAAATGTACATAGGTACCCCAATAAATGCCATTACCAGCATCGCCATCAGACCATCACCCCACTGGGTTAAAAAGTCTGTGGGGACCCAGGTTTGGATAGCCGCCGCCAGCGCCAAACCTACCAGCAACCAAACCGCAATATCTTCAAGTAGCTGGCCGGTGGCAAACCGCCACATCGCGGTAATTTTACCGGGTGAACTGGGGGTTGTTGCCGTCGCGCCGGGGCTACTTGCAGTATTTTTCTCACCACAACAGCTTTGGCTTGGCGCCGGCGCAGCGCTGCTACAGCAGGCCGAAGTTGCGGCTGCAACTGGTTTGCTGCTGGCACAGCAACTGGGTTGCGTTTCCGTTTGCTTAGCCTTAATAGTAGGCGTTGCTGAGCTACCACAAGTACTGGTAGCGCGTGACGCCGCCGCAGCTTTGGGCATTCCATCAGGTTCAGCAAACAGTTTCACCATAATCCCGGCATACAGTGCACTAAAGATGGCAGCCACCGGCCGCACAATCGCGTAAAGGGGCCCCAATAACGCATAAGACACCGCTACTGAGTCTACTCCAGTCTCCGGCGTGGAAACTAAGAAAGACACCGTGGCGGGCTTGGATGCGCCACTTCTGCGCAGCCCTACGGCAGCAGGAATAACCCCACAGGAACACAGTGGCAGCGGGGCGCCTATCACGGCCGCTTTCCCGATAGCGGTAATACTGTCGCTACCCATATGGCGCTGCAACATACTTACCGGCACTAACTCGTGCATCACCGCTGCTACCAGTAAGCCCAACAATAACCAGGGCGCTGATTCCATGAACAGGGCAAGAAAATTTTCCAGCAATAGCATAGTCTCATTCATAATAAATCATCCGTCTCCAGCAACTGAAGAATTGAGCATTGGCGCGTACTTTGCGACGTGCCACCGCATGCCTCGTGAAGCCTAACCAGAGAACGCTTAATGCGCTCCAGTTCAGCAATCTTTGCACTTACTGTTTCTATCTTAAATTGGGTGCGTTGTTTCACTTCCTGACACGTATGGTCGTCGGGGTGTAGTTTTAAATCCAGCAATTCACTGATTTCATCCAGGGTAAAGCCCACCTGCTTGGCACGGGAAATAAACAGCAAACGGGTAAGATCATCACTGGAAAACAGCCTGTAGCCAGCTTCAGAACGCATTGATGCACTGACCAAACCTTTACTTTCGTAAAATCGAATTGTATCAACCGACACCCCAGCCTGTTTAGCCAGTTCGCAGATCTTGAGCGTGACTGATGTTTTCATATATCTAGTATAAACCCTGGAGTCTACTCCAGAGTCAAGCATAAACCGACAGCAGTTACAATGAGGCAGGAGATGATAGGGGCTATAATAGCGCGAGTGGCATTCTGCCCCTATCAGTTTTTATGAATCGTATTTATCTATTTTAATATTTACATGCGATTAAGCAGGCTTAAGCTATTGGTTACCCAAAATAGTAATACTATAAGGTGCCAGTGTGAGCGTACCTTCATCCAACTGTGTTCCTTCCGTAGCTATCCCTTCTTGCCAGGCGAACAGACAGCGCGGATTTTGGGGGAGTCCATGCAGAGCATACTCAGGCAGATGTACGCTGGATAAATTCAGATAAACCCACACCGGTTTATCATTAACCTCATTGGTACGCATGAAACCAAGTACTTTATTGGCCTGATCTTTATGGACAATCTCAGTAAAGGCCCCGGTAAGGCCAGCGCTTTGATGTTCAGCATTGGTGCGCAATCGAATAAGCTGGTTAAACGCATGCAGGTACTCACCAAATTGTTCGCGGCGGCGCCAGTCGATATCATCGCCATCGGTAAAGTAACCATGCTGTTTAAATTCCTGCCCCTGGAATAGCATTGGGATGCCGCAACTGGTCAACACAATAGCGGCGCCTAAAATACCTTTATTCCGGGCAAAATAGTCGGCATCGACGTTGCCCGGAGCTATTTCCTCTACTACCCGGGCCTGGCCGTTGGCCACTTCATCATGGGACTCGGTGTATACCACCCGGGCAAAGGGGCGGCCGCTATAATGATGGTGCAGGGCAGCTTCCAATCCATCTAGATTAATTTCATCATCGTTACTGGTAAGTAACAGCGCCCGTATCGGGTGCACAAAAGCTGCATCCCACTGGGCACTGTAGCCACAGCCCTCGTCTTCCACGTTATTGGTGATAAACTGGTGGCTATGGAGATCTTCGGCGATGGTCAGTTTTTGCGGGTAGCGCGCTTTAATTTCCCCGTTTATCTGTTGAATAAGGCTATACGCCTCCGGTATGTCGTCGCTGCCATCATCGGCGCCCGATACACTGCGCATATAGGGCACCATATCCATTCTCAAACCGTCAGCGCGGTATTCTTCCACCCACATCAATGCGTTATCCAGCAGATACTGGCGAACTTCTTCGCGGCCATAATCGGGACGGGTATCGCCCCATGGCGTGGCGCTGCGATGGTCATTATAAAAATATATGCCGCCTTTATCGTTTTCCTGCCATCCGTCAAATTGCCAAATATCTAAATCGCTTGGCCCAAAATGGTTGTAAACGACATCCATAATCACTGACAGGCCGCGCTGGTGCGCTGCATCTATGAAGCGTTTTAGTGCCTGAGGACCACCATAGGCTTGCTCTACGGCAAACGGAAAGGCAGGGTTATAGCCCCAGCTTAAATCACCGGCAAATTCGTTTACCGGCATCAGTTCAATGGTGTTCACGCCCAGCTCGGCTAATTCATCAAGCCGGCTGATAGCATTATCGAAAGTGCCTACTTCATCATCAACTTTACCAAAGGTACCAATGTGTAATTCATAAATAACCGCCTGATGAATTTCTGTGGGGGTAAAATCATCGCTTTGCCATTGATAATCATCGGCGTAAATAATGCTGTTACCAACGCTATTGGTAAGCTGGCGGGCGCGGGGATCATTTTTTTGCAGTACAGTGCCATCGGCTGTAGTGATAGCAAACTTGTATTCCTGGCCATTTTGCGCCGCCTCGCTGTGGCACCACCATAGGCCGCCCTCGGCACTTTCCATGGGGCAAGCCTGCTCATCCCAGTTGTTAAACTCACCAATCAGGCTGACTGCGCTGGCATTAGGGGCCCAGACGGCAAATTGAAAGCCGCTTTCCATAGGCGTAACGCCCAGCATTCCGTTAAACGATGACATGTTATTACTCTCCACTAAATGCCGACACCCGGCTCAATGGCATGAGCAAGCAGGATGCCATAGTAGTATTGTAAGCAAAATCAATGGTGAGCCAGTAGCGAGGGCGCAAAAAGTGGAAGTAATTACACGCAAGTCACTGTGAGCATGGAGAAATTTACAAAAAGAAAGACAGGCTCGTGAACCTGTCTTTGGCCATCGTTAAGATTAGCTGAGCGCTTTACCGATTACCGTCTTTTGTTTGTGTTGCTGGCTATGCGCTAACGCTGTATTTAATTCACTAAAAGGGTACACAGCTGGCATATCAGCGCATAGGCGCTCTTGTACTACTTGGCCTAATAGCGCTTCTCCTTCGCGCATTAACACTTGCCAGGCTGTGGCATCGCCGTATTGATGCAGGGCACCCAGAGCGACTTCGTGATAGGAAATAGTACGCGTAAAAGGCGCATCCACCGGCTGCTCGATACGTCCTAAAATACATACTACATGTCCATTTGCCTGCAGATGTTGCACCAGCTGCGCGGCATTATCCGGGCTCACGGCATCGATAACCGCATGATACGTTTTATCAATATCTTCAGGCTGGCGAAATAATGTGTCTACGCCCAATTGGGTGGCGCCATCTATAGTCAGACTGGACGATAAAACATCGACACTGAAACCTGCCTGACGCAGCAATTGCACCGTCAGCTTATTCACATAACCCATCCCGGCAACTAATACGCGAGCGTGGGTGGCGTAGGGAATTTTACTGACTGCCTGCCAAGCAGTTAGTAATGGACAAGGCAAGGCTGCCGCCAGATCATAAGGCAGTCCTTGCGGTATACGCATAACCCGATTTTCCTTAACCACTGTATTGGCAGCAAAACTACCCGGGGCGTCCAGTGCGCAGTGATAAGCCACCGGGGTACCCAGCCAGTTATCCGCAACCCCAGCGCCCGTCGCCACTACCACCCCGGCGCCATCTACCCCGGGGGTGTGGCCGTGCGGCCACGCCAGTGGATCACTTTCAATGAATTTCCAGTCTACCGGATTAATACCACTGGTCTGGTTTTCTATCAGCAATTCGTCATCGGCGAGCTCTACAGCACCGCCGCTGCCTAGTACCAGGGGAGTATTAGCGCCCTGAAACTGCCAGGCGGTATAGCGCGTTGGTGTCATATTATTCGTCCCATTGGGGAGCAAAGTCAGGGGTGGCCTGCCGGTCTCCGCAATTTAGTTGGTCAATTGTGGCAATCTCATCTGCTGACAGGGAATGCTGGCAGCCTTTAAGATTATCCTGCAAATTCGTCCGCTTAGTGGAAGACGGGATGGTTGCCATCCCATGGGCCAATTGCCATGCCACGACTACCTGCGCCGCACTGGCGCCGGTTTCACTGGCGATATTGCAAATGGTTTTATCTTTTAATACCTTGCCTACTGCAAAAGGCATATACGCGGTAATGTGAATGCCTTCCTGCGCAGCGAACTGGCGGACTTTCTCGTTCGTCAGGTACGGATGAACTTCAATCTGGTTCGTATATATTTCGTCGGCGCCCAAAATCTCGATAGCATCGCGTAAATGAGCAATGGTAAAGTTAGACACCCCAATATTGCGCGTAAGCCCCTGCGCTTTTGCTTTGGCCATTTCGCCCAAATAGGTTTCCATCGGCGTATTGTCAGGCGGCGCCGGCCAATGCACCAGCAACAGGTCAACATACTCCAGCTGAAGCTTTTTCAGGCTTTGTTTTACACTATCCAGCAACGCGCGCTCACTCAGATTGTCGTTCCACACCTTGGTGGTAATGAACAATTCTTCGCGGGCGATACCGCTATCGGCAATAGCCTTGCCCACGGCGTCTTCGTTGTCATAAATTTGTGCGGTATCGATATGCCGATAACCTTCTTCAAGTGCCATTTTTACTGACTCATAGGCCTCATCGCCGGTTAGCCGAAATGTACCCGCGCCAAGTTGCGGCATAGTGCTATGGTTTGTCATAATTCACTCCTGAAGTTAATAGGTACCTGGATAATTCAGGTGGTTATAGTTAGGTGAAAGTACAAGTTCTGTGCGGTGACTGGTCTGTTTTTACCGATCAGCCACCATCCGGCACAGCTCCCAGGTAGTTCAGCCAATTGCCTGAGGACTACGTTGGTCCAGCGCCCCGCAATAGCGCGTCACTGCCAGCGCCAATAGCGCAATGGCTGCGCCAATCCACGCGGTATCCTGAAGTGACATGTGCTCTACAATAAATCCGCCAGTAATGGCCCCAACACTGATGCCAATATTGAAAGCAGCAATATTCAGGCCTGCTGCAACATCCACCGCAGCTGGCGTATATTTGCCTGCCAGCTGTACCACATAGACCTGTAACGCTGGCACATTACCAAACGCAAATGCGCCCCATACCAATACGGTAGCCACGGCGGCTGATTTCATGTTCATCGTAAAGGTAAAAGCCAGCAGCGTAAGCGCCAGCCCGGCGAAAATGAATGTTAATGCTTTAATGGGACCGTACTTATCGGCAAGTTTGCCACCCCCGATATTCCCCATTGCCACCGACACGCCATATACCAGCATAATGAGCGCGGTGGAAGATGAAGCAAAGCCGCTTTGCTGTTCTAAAATAGGCGCCAGGTAGGTGAAGGTAGTGAAGGTACCGCCGTATCCTAATGCCGTCATCAGATAAACCAATAGCAAGCGCGGCTGAACCAACACCTGAAATTGTTCTGCCAAGCCGGCGGGTGCGGTTTTTTTGAGGTTGTTAGGAACCAGTAATGCACTGCCAATAAACGCCAGTAACCCAAGGCCGGAAACTACCAGGAAGGTTGCCCGCCAGCCAAAATTTTGTCCAATCCAGGTACCTAAGGGGACCCCGGTAACCAGCGCTACGGTTAGGCCGGTGAACATGATCGCAATAGCACTGGCGGCTTTTTCGCGGGCCACCAAGCCGGTCGCAATGGTTGAACCGATAGAAAAAAACACGCCATGGGCAAGGCCAGTCAGTAACCGGGCTACAATCAGACTGGCATAACCTGGCGCTTGCCAGGCAAGTAGGTTACCTGCCACAAACAGCGCCATCAGCGCTAACAACACATGTTTACGATTCCAGCGTCCAGTCAGCGCAGTTAATACTGGCGCGCCGACGGCCACGCCCACCGCATACAGGCTCACCAGCAGCCCCGCCGAGGGTAAAGACACATTTAAATCGGTAGCAATAGTAGGCACCAGCCCTACAATAACAAACTCGGTGGTACCAATAGCAAAAGCACTTAGCGTAAGCGCGAACAACGCAACAGGCATAACAGATTTCCTCATTAGAATTAATGTGCGCATAATGCCTGCCTGGATAGCGGCTAAAAACAGCAAAGGTGACAAAACACTTTTGTTAAAAATGAAAAGGTGGCGACATGACGGTGTTGGCGAAAACAGAAGATCTGGAAGCCTTTATCATGGTGGTGGACAGTGGCAGCTTTTCTGCTGCTGCCACGCTGCTGGACTGGCAAGTGGCCAAAGTATCCAGAGCGGTCAGCCGGTTAGAAAAAAGCCTGAGTTGTAGCTTACTGAACCGGACTACCCGGCGGCTTGAACTGACCGAAGAAGGCTTATTATTTATTACTTACGCCCGGCAGGGGGTAAATATGCTGGCTCAGGGGGAAGAGTCGTTGCGGTTACTCAAGCACCGGCCGGCCGGCCGCCTGCGTATCGACGCCGCCAGCCCGTTTGTTTATCACCAGCTTACCCGCCATATCGGCGACTTTACCCGCGCTTTTCCAGCCATCACTCTTGAGCTGACATCCCATGACAATATTATTGATTTGCTTGAGTTCAAAACGGATATTGCTATTCGAATAGGTGACATGCAGGACTCAAACCTTCACGCCCGGCGGTTAGGTACCAGTTCCTTACATCTGGTCGCGGCACCTGAGTATTTGGCCAGTGCCGGCCCACTCGACACGATTGCTGATCTGGCGGCGCACCGGTTAATTGGTTTTACCGATGCTCCCCGGCTTAATCAGTGGCCATTACAGGAGCCGTTGCCGCTGTCGTTTTCGATTTCCGCCAGCAGCGGTGAAACCGTCCGACAGTTATGTCTTGCCGGGCAAGGGATTGCGCTATTGTCTAATTTTATGTGCCAGGAAGATATTGCTGCTCAACGACTCTGTCGGGTATTGCCCGAAGCGGTCCGCACGGGTAATCGACGGGAGTCGGTGCACGCGGTGTACTACAAAAATAGCGCAGTATCGTCGCGTATTATGGCTTTTCTGGACTTCATTTCCCCCCGCTTATGTTTGTAACGTTACGCTAGACACTGCGTAATAAAAAAGATATGGTATTCCATATATGTGAAATTTCATATTTGAGGGCGTATGTCTCCTTTAGCGTTTTATAAATGTCTGGCTGATGATACCCGGCTAAAAGTGCTGCTGTTACTGGTGGGCAATGAGGAATTGTGTGTGTGCGATTTAATTGATGCCCTGCAACTCAGCCAGCCGAAAATATCCCGTCATCTGGCCGATTTACGCAAGTGCGACCTGGTGGCCGGAGAACGCCGGGGTAAATGGGTATATTACCGCTTACATCCGGCTTTACCCGGCTGGGCAAAGGATGTGCTAACTACCACAGAACACCACCACCAGGCCTATTTAACGACCGCGCAGCGTAATTTGGCGGAGGCGGCCTGTTCTTCCTGCAACGTAAGAGATGAGCAATGAAAATACTATTTATTTGTACCCACAACCGCTGCCGCAGCATTTTAAGCGAGGCTATCGTAAATCAGCTGGCGGGGCAGGAAATTGAAGCACGCAGCGCCGGTAGCCAGCCTGCCGGCGAAGTACATCCACTGACCTTGCAATACCTGAAGGCAGCTGGCTATGCCACCGACGGGTTAAGCAGCCAGTCATGGGATGACTTTGAGCAATTTGACCCGGATGTAGTGGTAACCGTCTGTGATTCAGCCGCCGGCGAAGCTTGCCCGGTCTACTTTGGGAAAACATTAAAAGTACACTGGGGCCTGAACGATCCTTCAAAAATCACCGATGAGCAGGCTCAGGCCGACGCATTTGGGCAGGTTATCAGTGAAATTGAAAGCCGCGCGCAAGCCCTGAAGCGGATCGCCGCAGCCAAGCTGGATGGTGATGCCTTGCGGGTGGCGCTGAATAAAATTGGTGCAAATTAGAGGGGCATGTATTAAATGGGCTTTTTTGAACGCTATTTATCCTTATGGGTAGCTCTGTGTATTATTGCTGGTGTAACCGCCGGGAGCTTGGCGCCTGAGGTGTTCACCGCCATCGCATCACTGGAAGTGGCGCATGTAAATCTGGTTGTGGCAGTGCTTATCTGGCTGATGATCTACCCGATGATGATTCAGGTCGACTTTGGCGCGATTAAAGATGTTGGTAAAAAACCTAAAGGTCTGGCTTTAACATTGATCATTAACTGGCTTATCAAACCCTTTACTATGGCTTTATTGGGCTGGTTATTTTTTAAAGGATTTTTTGCAGACTGGGTGGACCCCCAGACTGCCAATGAGTATATCGCCGGTATGATTCTATTGGGCGTTGCCCCTTGTACCGCGATGGTATTTGTATGGAGTCATCTGACCAAAGGTGATGCAAATTATACGCTGGTGCAGGTCTCGGTTAATGACCTCATTATGATCTTTGCCTTTGCCCCCCTGGCCGGGTTACTACTTGGGGTGTCTGATATTACCGTACCGTGGGATACGCTGTTGTTGTCAGTGGTGCTGTATGTGGTATTGCCGCTGGTCGCAGGCGTGATTACCCGTAAAGTGGTGAGCCAGCGTGGCGAAAACGCTCTGCCTACCCTTGTCGACAAGCTGAAACCATTGTCGATGATCGGCTTATTGGCAACCCTGGTATTGTTGTTCAGTTTTCAGGCCACCACTATTTTGGAAAAACCGCAAAGCATTGTGCTTATTGCCATCCCTTTGCTGTTGCAGACCTATGGTATTTTTGCCATTGCGTACTTTTTGGCCAAGCGCATGGGCTTGCCACACAACGTAGCGGCGCCCGCCTGTATGATTGGCACCTCTAACTTTTTTGAGCTGGCGGTAGCGGTAGCAATTTCGTTGTTTGGGCTGCACTCAGGCGCGGCGCTAGCCACCGTTGTGGGTGTGTTGGTTGAAGTGCCGGTAATGTTGTCGCTGGTCTGGTTTGCCAACCGAACCCGGCACTGGTTTGCCTGATTTTAAGTCCGCTTAACGGAATTTTAATTTACCCCGTCGCCAGAACGAAGCGCCCTCATAGGGCGCTTCTGCTTCAACCATGAAGGTCTTATCGGCAATCAGGGTTTCATCCAAACTTAGTGTCATTCGCCATGGTCCGGTTTTTGTTTCAACCGGTGCCCATAGTGTGTCTCCTAAATAAAAGTGCCAGTCGTTTGTACGAACATGTTCGCGTCCCTCAAACGGGGCCATTATCTGGCCGCTGTCATCACAGATATCCGGGTGGTAAATACAGTAGGTGAGGCGGACGTTTTTAGCTTGTTTAATATTCACAATATAGCCAAACTCAATATCCAGTTCGCCGGGTATAGAGGTGGTGATATGGCGTATTTTGGGTAGCTCACGGGAGCTCGCGTCCCACTGATTATAAATACCATAACTGGTCATGTTTACCAGCGGTTTACGTTTGGCCATATTCCACGCTTCCGAAAAATGCGTAATTGTAGCAGAGCGTTATAGCACCGTCGTGTCTAGAAAGACGGTGCTTAGGTATGTTTAGCGGTTTAACTACACCCTAACTACACCATTGAGCGGTGACTTCAATCACCCGTTTAGCATATTCGCCGGCCGTTGCTAAATCGCCTTTGCCCGGCGCCTCACTGGTGTCAGCATCCGCCGGCGACTGCGCCATTAACCCCACAAAAGCTCCGACATAATTAATATCATCGCGCTGGGCATCTTTGCTATTGGCTGTTTTCATTCCCATATTTGCCCACAACATACCATGCTGTGAAGCGAGCGTGAAAAAGTAGTGCAGGGTAGAGTGTTTATCGCCGTTCATGGAGGCTGAGTTTGTAAACCCGCCGGCGACCTTATTACGCCATTTGTCTTCAGACCAGCGTTTGCTTGAAGCATCAGCAAACTTTTTAAACTGCCACGAGGCCATCCCCATATAGGTGGGCGAGCCAAAAATAATGGCGTCAGCCTCATCGAGTAAAGCCCATTGGCCGTCGGTAATATCGCCATTTTCATCGATTTCTACCAACGCCGCAGTGACCCGTTCATCTTGTTTCAGGCCAAGATGAAATGCTTCAGCTAATTTACGCGTATGGCCGTAGCCACTGTGAAATACCGTTACAATATGCATTTTACTTCCAACATTAATAGCGAAAGCTTATATACGAAACAACCGCGCTTTTAGCGCGAAGCAGGGGCCGTTATTGAGACAGAATATCGCTACACCCTGTACCAAGCACAAAAAAAGCCGTGCTTTAAGCACGGCTTGTTGCAGATCAACAGAACAGCGGGTTACTTCGACTTACCCTGCTTAGCCACTGCCTCTTCCATTTTCTTAATTTCGTCTGGATCGCCCAGATAGCTTTTTGAGACCGGCTGTAGGTTTTCATCCAACTCATATACCAAAGGTACACCAGTAGGAATATTCAGCTCGAGTACTTCTTCTTCGCTCATGCCGTCCAGATATTTCACAAGAGCACGTAAACTGTTCCCATGGGCAGCAATAATCACCTGTTTACCATCCTGGATACTGGGGCGAATAACATCATGCCAGTAAGGAAGCACCCGCTCGATGGTTAATTTCAGGCTTTCTGCCTTTGGCAAAATAGACGGGTCGATGTTTCTGTAGCGGCGATCGTGACCAGGAAAATGTTCACTGTCGGTATCAACTGACGGTGGGGGAACATCGAAACTACGACGCCAGATTTTAACCTGTTCTTCGCCATGTTTTTCAGCGGTTTCTCCTTTATCCAGGCCTGTTAGCGCCCCGTAATGACGCTCGTTCAAACGCCAGTGGCGCTCTACCGGCAGGTAATGCTGGCCCATTTCTTCCAATGCAATATTCAGTGTTTTAATGGCGCGCAATAAGACTGAAGTGTACGCCAGATCAAACTCGAACCCAGCATCTTTAAGCAATTTACCAGCGTTAGTGGCCTGAACCACCCCAGCTTCAGTCAAGTCGACGTCGTGCCAGCCGGTGAAACGGTTTTCCAGGTTCCATTGGCTTTCGCCATGGCGGATAAGTACCAGTTTATACATATAAAATTACCTTCAATGCTAGTTACCTGAGAGTGTGAATTGGGAGCTGGCCGCGCTGACCAGCGCACTATTCATTATGTGTCGATATCATCCATTATCAGCGTGCAAAGATCCAGCCGTACCCGCGTTTTCCCTTCTGGTACGGCCAGGGTTTTATTCTGGCACACGTTGTGCAACGCCTTTATGCAATACAAGTTATTCAATACAAAGCGCAGTGCAGATATACAGAGTAAACGCCGGGCGGAACCCATCCCACGGCTTTAACCAACGTTCATCGATTGCCTGACAATGACGGTGACAGTATTTCCAGCAGGGCTACCTGGGCCGGCGACAATATAAAACGGAGTAATTCTTATGTGTTTCAGACTGAATCTTAGCAAATCACAGCAACGGCCTGTTCGGCCAAGTCAGGATGTTCATGAGCATATTAAAGATGCCAGCCCTAAACAATACCGCTACAAAGCTCGCGGGACCCGTACCAAAGCACTGGTGGATAAACCCAAACGTCTTACTCACTAAAGCGACCTTCAATAACCCGGGGTGTACTTGCTATAGTTGGGCAAACTCGTGTTGTAGACATTCCACTGCCGCCAGTGTTTTGCTTGGGGTTACGTCTTGTCGGGGGAACACCGCAAACACACTGTATTGGGGCAGCGCCCATTCCGGTAATATTTGAATTAATTTACCCTGCGCAATAAAGTGCCTGACTTCCGGTTCCGGCAATATGCCGTAGCCAAGCCCATCGACCGTCAATTGAATCAGACCTTGCATGGAATTTACTGTCATCCCCGGCGCGGGTACTACAGCATGTTCCTGGTTCTGCGAAACTGCGGTTTTGGTTTGCATTTGCTCGTGGGCAAGATGCACATATTCTCCCAGCTCAGAAAAATGTTTAACCTGCGCAGCCGGATTGTCGGCCGCGGCACACATTACCCAATTCCAGGTAGCCAAATGAATGCACGTCAGGTTAGTATCCTGAGTTTCGTACAGGCTTAGTGTTAAGTCAGCGCCCGAGGAAATTACATCGTCGGGGTAATCGGTTAAATCAAGCGACACCCTGATTCGTGGAAACTGCGCAGTTAACCGCTTTAGCGGGGCGCTTAGCAGCCCGCCCCCGAACCCGATAGGCGCCGTAATTTTGAGCTCGCCGGAAGGGCTCTCCTGCAACTGTTCAATATGGCGGTGTGCCCGTTGTGCTTCGTCCAGCATTTTAACACTACTTTGATAGTAAATACGGCCGGCTTCGGTCAGGCTAAGGTGGCGGGTATTGCGATTAAATAAACTCAATCCAATATCCATTTCGAGTTTACGCAACTGCTGGCTGATAGCTGAAACCGTCATGTGTAATGCTTTCGCAGCCGCACTCATATTGCCTGCATCCGCCACTTTTACAAATACATTCAGTGACCTGAGTAGTTTAATATTCATTTAAAAACATGCTTCCTTACAGCCTTCTGAACCACAACAGCACAATTTCATGTGGATTTTTAATCTCAAATGGAAATAATTCTCATTTTGCTTTATTGTGACCAAAGCAAAGGGTTTTACAGTATGGGGAGCCCCCTGAAGATGTCGATTATATCGCGCTAAAACTCGGTAAATGCGGGATGAAAGTGACAACTATCGGTTTATGGCGCGCTTTGGCAATATGATTGGCCACGGCGCCCGCCTTAGCCATTTAAGCATACCCTGTTATTGCCCGGTTTGTGCTGCACAACCCCTACGCTTCATCAACCCAGCGTTAAAACGACTATGACCAACAAGAGCAATATAGATTCATGAAATCCTGGATGTCCCGCCACTTCTGGAATATTAAAAACTGGCATTGGATTAGTTCAGCAGTGTGCCTGATAGGTATGTTGTTGTTTGCCATTACCGGTATTACGCTAAACCACGCTACCAGTATCGAAAGCGAAGCAAGTACGCGTGAAATTGAAAGCCAGGTGCCCAGCGCCTTGGTTGCGCGCCTATCTCCTAACACTGCATTACCCCAAGCCTTTTTAGACTGGTATGAGGAAACAACCACTATGACACTTAATGCTGATGTACCTGCTCAGTGGAGCGACAGTGAACTATATGTAGCGCAACCCCGCGCGGGCGGCGATCGCTGGTTCTCGGTTGACCTGAATAACGGCGATTTTTATCAACAAACGACCTCGCGCGGCGTGGTGTCGTATTTGAACGATTTACATAAAGGGCGTAATACCGGAGCCATTTGGAAGTTTTTTATTGATGTATTTGCCGTGGCTTGCATGGTGTTTTCGGTAACCGGACTGTTGCTGCTTAAACGTTATGCTAAAGGCCGCAAGTCTACCTGGCCGTTGGTTATGGCAGGGCTGATAATACCGGTCATCCTATTGATGATCCCCGCCCATGTGCAGGCCGACGAACTTAAAGTCACCCTGCCGCGCATTAACGTGGCTGAATATCATGCGCCGTACGTTGCGGTTTGGCTGGCCGATGAAAACGAACAGCGGGTAAAGGATATTGCGGTGTGGTATGACACTGAGATGGACAACCATAAAGGTGAAAAGTGGCTGAAAGATCTGCGTTTGTGGTGGCGCCGCTCAGGGCGGTCTCTGGCCCTGCCGGTGGATGGCGTAAGTGGAGCCACCCGGCGCCCCGGCACAGCCACTATCGCGCTAGCCGATACACTTAAAACAGTAGCAAAAGGACAGTACACCCTGTATGTCGAGGCGGCCCGTGAGCTGGGTGGGCGGGAAGTTCTGAGCATCCCATTAACCCTACCGGCTACCCAGCCCGTTGCACAGAAAGCCAGTGGTAATAATGAACTTACATCAATCGAACTTACTTTGGAGGCAGTACAATGAAAAAACAGCTAATTTTCGGTCTTAGTGCGCTAACGTTACTGACCATGAGCCCTGTGTCGCAGGCCCATCGCGCCTGGATCAAACCCACCACTACGGTGGTCTCCGGCCAGGACGAATGGGTAAGCTTTGATGCTGCCATCGCCAATGGTATTTTCACCCCGGACCATGTAGCCATGGGTCTGGATAGCCTTGAGGCTACTTCTCCCTCTGGTAAAGCAGTCAACTTACAACACCAGCAAAAACTGAAGTATCGCAGTGTGTTTGACCTGCAACTTGTCGAAGAGGGAACCTACAAAATTGCTTCTGCATCAGGCACCCTGATGGCCCGCTGGGAAGACGCGCAGGGCGAACGGCATTTCTGGCCTGGACGGGGTAAAACCGGCACGGCTGAACAGTTTGAAAAGCAGGTGCCGAAGCAGGCGAAAAATCTGGAAGTCAGCTATAGCACGCGCCGTATCGAAGTATTTGTTACCGCTGGGCAGCCATCTGACAGCGTTCTGAAAACATCCGGCCAAGGCCTGGAGCTGGTAGCTAAAACCCACCCCAATGATTTGTACACTTCCGAACGTATTGAGTTTGCGTTTACCATTGACGGCGAGCCGGCTAAAGGCGCGCAAATTACGGTGGTTAAAGAAGGCGAAAAATATCGCGATAATGCTAGCAACCTCACTCAGAAAACCGACGAGAAGGGCTATATTTCATTTACGTTAGACGAACCTGGAATGTACTGGCTGGAGGCAGAGTACGCTGATGGTAAAGCCACTGCGCCGGCTAAAAAACGTCAGGGTATGTATGTGACTACCTTGGAAGTACTGCCACTTTAAGGCCGTAACTTAACGATAAGCGGGGCAATAACCCCTTTAACCAGCGCCACCCTCAGCGAGCGGGTGGCGCTTAGGCGTTTATTGCGCCGCTACGTTGGCCGAGGGAACGGTTTTTGCTGGCTCCGCCGATTTCTCTTTATTGGCTGCCTTTCGAGCTATAGCTTCAAGAAAAGGCGCTTTAAAGCGATCAAAATCTTCAATTTGCGGTAAATGCCCCAACCCTTTCAATTCCACCAGCTGAATATTGCTGTTTCTGGCTTTGGTGGTCTCCCCGAGTTTGTCGTAACGCCCAAGGGGTTTATTCACGTTGTCTTTTAATTGGTCGCGGCCTGGTGCGGTGCGATCCCGGGTGCCTAAAATTAATGTGGTGGGCATGCTCAGGTATTGCATATCTTCCACTACTGGCTGAGTAAAGATCATGTCGTAAGTTAACGCACTTACTTTTGCCAGAATAGGCCAGTCAGCACCTTGCACCCACCCCATCAGAAATTCTGCATGGCTGGCGAATGTCTGGTTCCATTTTCCGTCGTAATAGTTTTGCTTTTGATAATTAATGATATCGTCTGCCGATTTTTTTAGCTCGCCACGATAGTGGCTATCGACATCTTTGTAATTTTCATAAACCAGGTAGTTTTCCAGCCCGATAGGGTTAACTAAAATCAGTCGCTGAGTGGTTTTTTCAAATAGCAGAGCGAAACGGGTAGCCAGCATCCCGCCCATGGAATGTCCTACCACGACAGTGCGTACGATGCTTAATTTGTCGAGCAAGGCTTTGGTATTGTTGGCGAGCGTAGCAAAGCTATATTGATAATCGGTAGGTTTAGACGATTTTCCAAAGCCAATTTGGTCCGGCATGAGAACCCCATAGCCTTGTTCATGCAACCAGCGTGCGGTGGTATCCCAATAGGCAGCGTTAAAGTTTTTCCCATGCAATAGCGTAATCACCGGAAAATCTTCTTTGGGAGGCAAATACATGTAAGCCATCTCTAACTCGCTACCCTGCGACTCAAAGACAAATGTACTTACCTTAAATGGATAAGGTACGCCGGTTAGTCGGCCATCATATTGCAACGCAGAATAGTCTGCCGCAGCGGCTGGCGTTGTTTGTTTGGCCGCCAGGTTAGCGCTAACTACCAGCGCCAGGGCCAAAAACCATATCTTCATGTGTTACCTCACCGTATTTTTATTGTTTGCAAGTACGCTTGATAACTGCCGACAGCTCATTTGTTAGCGGGTCTATCCTGCGCCAACCTGCTGTAGGATGCAATCATTCACGCGTATCATTACACATTCTCACCATACGTTTTTATTGCTATGGTAAAGCTTAATTCGCATTATTCGGAACTTGTTTATGGCGCTGCACAAACCGCATTCGTCCCTGGCTTTATTGTTGTATGTGCTGTTAATTTGCTTGCTCAATGGGTGCGCGTCGTTGGATGGCGCGCTAACCGGGCCCCCCGAGGCGGCGCCAGTTGCTTACGGGCCTAAATCATTTAACAGCCCGGGTTTCACGGCCATTGTAGTGGCCTATGAGCCTGAAATGAAAGGGATTCTGGCGCGTATTAAAGAAGACGATGCCGCCCACATTAATCAGGTAGTGCAGTATAAAGGAATACATTATCGCATAGGCACCTATCATGACGAACCGGTGATAATTTTTGCCACCGGTATGAGTATTGCCAATGCGGCGCTGTCGATGCAGATGGCCTTTGATTATTTCCCGGTAAAACAAGTGGTGTATATGGGCATTGCGGGTGCGGTGAACCCACAACTTAACCCGGGTGATGTGGTCGTGCCGGAACGTTGGTATTACCATGATGAAAGTGTCTACGCCAACCCGGTAAATGCTGACAGCAAAACCCAGGGCGAATATATTCTACCGGAATATTACGCCGCCTTTATGCAGGAACAGCCGCAGCGGCGGGCCCAGGATCCTCACCAGCCTCACTATAAGCCATTTGGGTTTATTCATCCCGACGAAGTGTTGATTATTAAACAAGGAATGGACCGCCCGCAAGACACGCCTTATTTTACGGCCACGCCCCGTTTACTCGAAGCAGCCCAGCGGGCTATCGACACACTACCAGCGCAGTATATCGCTCCAGAGTCGGTGGCGAAGCTTAAAGTAGGTGGAAATGGCGTAACCGGTTCGGTATTTATGGATAATCGTCAATACCGTCAGTGGACCCGGGAGGTATTTGATGCCCAGGTCACCGAAATGGAGTCTGCCGCGGTAGGGCAGGTATGTACCATCAATGAGGTAGACTGGGTAATCATTCGCGCGGTAAGCGATCTGGCGGGCGGGCAAGAAGGGGTTAACGTAGAGCATCTTTATGATGAAGCGGTAGCCAGGGTAGGGGCCAATATGCTGTTTGCTTTGCTGGACGAACTGGCCCGGCAATAACGGCAACTGAATCTGTTCGGTAGCGCAATGCGTAGCTACACCATTCATCAACACGCTAAGGTAGATCTTTTATGTCGCAAGACTATCATTATTATGAACCTGCGAGTGGCCACGGGCTGGCCCATGATCCTTTCAATGCTATCATCGCGCCGCGGCCCATAGGGTGGATATCCAGCCAAAGTCGTGAGGGTCAGGTTAACCTGGCGCCGTACAGCTTTTTCAATGCGTTTAATTACACTCCACCCATTATTGGCTTTGCCAGTGTGGGCTATAAAGATACGGTAAAAAATATTGAAGAAACCGGCGAGTTTTGCTGGAACCTGGTGAGCAAGCCGCTGTTGGAAAAAATGAACCAGACCAGCGCGATGGTTGATGCCCAGACAGACGAATTTACGCTAAGTGATTTACCAAAAGGCGCTTCCCGTCAGGTAGCCGTGCCTCATGTGGCCGCCAGCCCAGCGATTATGGAATGCCGCAAAACCCAAATCATCCGGTTGCAGGATAGTCAGGGTAAGCCATGCGATACCTGGATGGTATTGGGCGAAGTGGTAGCGGTTCATTTACATCGCGACACCCTGCGTGATGGTAGTTATCAGACTCTGGCTGGCGAGCCGGTATTGCGGGCAGGCGGGCCGGGCGATTACTTCACCTTAAGTGAAGCGAATAAATTCTTTCTGGCCCGGCCGCAATAAGTTAATTGGCAAGGCCGCCGGCTATCGCGAATGCGCCCCGTAATGAGCGCAGTCCTGACCCCCTAAAGGCCCGGCTGCGGGCCATTACGCAGTTTGACCGGTTTGTGGATGGTACGCACAATATTTACGGCACGGGTAGCCAGGCGCACTTCCACCAAAAATAATATTAAGGCACAGATAAGCAATAGCATGGCCAGCACAAATAATAGGATGATGGGGAATTTTAAATCAATCACCAGAAGCGCCCCGGCAAACAACAGGCCGATTACTAAACAAATCATTAATCCTGACGCTACACAAAAGCCGATAGCCCAATTGGCCGCGCGGACCCGGCTCCACAGCAGGATAATTTCCTGTTTTGAGCGTTCGACCAACTGCGGATCAGCAAGGGTTTGAATACGCCGTTCGGCAATTCTCACCCGATCAGAAATGCGGCCCAAACGGCCTGACATTACGCTTAGAAAACCGGCTATACCCGTTAGCAAAAATACTGGCGCAACGGCAAATTCAATAAGCTGCGACAAGCTGGGTATTAATGTATTCACCTATATACTCTCTGGTTAAACGCGGATAACAGTTGGATGCTATGCAAATGCTTCGCCTTTCATGCAAAAAAAGTATGAGTGGCGCTAATGAAGTTACCTACAATACCTCTCTACATTCATAAAATGCTTTGCATATCAAAGGATTGATTTTTTGATGCGAGCCTTAAGATCATTTGGGTAGGGGCGGGCGGCCAGGCGTAAAACAGGTTGCCGGTTGGCCGTGGGGTATAACCGCCGCTAACCGGTGTGGCTAATAGCCGTCAGTGACAGCATGCTAAGAAGCGTGCCATTCGATAAAAGGGCGGCTGATGCGACCTGCATAATTGAACACTTGAGCGGAATTGCGCATAGTAATAAGCTTGGCGTGTTAAGATGTTATGCCGTGCCGGTGTCCCAGTCTTCCCAGCCATCAGTATTAACAGCAATCAGGGTTGTGTTGTTCGTATTGATGGCTGGAAAGATTACATTAAGGCACTTGTTATGAAAAAAATTGTCGTGGTTGGCGGCGGGGCCGGTGGGTTGGAACTGGTAACCCGGTTAAGTAAATCCCTTGGGAAATCAGGCTCTGCAGACATTATTTTGGTGGATAAAAGCCGCACCCATGTTTGGAAGCCGTTACTTCACGAAGTGGCTGCCGGGGTTATAGATAAAGGCTCTGATGGCGTTGATTATCGTATGCATGCGGTACGGCATCATTATCAGTTTCAGCTGGGTGAACTAACCGGTATCGATCGCGAGCAAAAACTTATTACACTGGATCCCCTGGTGGATGAAAGTGGCCAGCAGATTCTGCCCCAGCGAAACCTGGAGTATGATTATCTGGTACTGGCAATGGGCAGTGTGTGTAATGACTTTGGCACCCCCGGGGTTCAGGACAACTGTTTTACGCTTGATTCACTGGATCAGGCAGAGCGTTTTCACCGGGCTCTGCTAAACCAACTGTTAAAAATTAACCAAGACTGTGTGGATAAAACCGAACTGCAAATTGGTATTGTAGGGGCGGGCGCCACGGGAAC
Organism: Alteromonas indica; assembly: GCA_003056425.1. Taxonomy (GTDB): domain Bacteria; phylum Pseudomonadota; class Gammaproteobacteria; order Enterobacterales; family Alteromonadaceae; genus Alteromonas; species Alteromonas indica. Next base: position 493,387 of record PYVY01000001.1, on the reverse strand, counting down.
AGAGTTGGCGGCCCAGTTACACCACGTGGCTAATTTAGCACGCGCTTACGGTATGCCTGAAATGTCTGCTGACCGGCTAAAAGTCACTATCATTGAAGCGGGCGAACGAATCTTGCCAGCCTTACCAGAGAAAATCGCGTTATCTGCACGTAAGGCATTAACCAAGCTGGGTATTAAAATTCGCGAGTCTACTAAAGTAGCGAAAGCCACTGAACAAGGCTTTATAACCAGTGAAGATGAATTGATAGCTGCCGATCTTATGGTATGGTCGGCTGGCGTCAAAGCGCCTGATTTTCTGGTGGCAATGGACGTGTTTGAAACTAACCGGGCCAATCAGATTCTGGTTACTCCGCAATTACGCAGTACAGTAGATAACGATATTTTTGTTATTGGCGACTGTTGTGGCTTCAAGCAAAAAGATGGCAGTTGGGTGCCCCCGCGTGCGCAATCAGCTCATCAGATGGCGACTGTTGCCGCCGATAATATTATTGCGCTGTTTAAAGATAAGCCATTAAGTGAATATCAATACAAAGATTACGGGTCGCTGGTGCACTTAAGCAAGTACAGCACCGTTGGCAGCCTTATGGGCGCATTATCTAATAGCAGTATGTTTGTGGAAGGACGCCTGGCGAAACTGGTGTATGTGTCTTTGTATAACAATCATCAGTTTACCGTTCATGGTTGGTTTAAAGGCATCCTAACCCTGTTCAGTCGCAAGGTAAGTAATATTGTGGGGCCCAAATTCAAACTGCATTAACGCTTGTATGGGGCTAACGTGCGTTTAGCTACCTGCAATAGTAAAAACCATTAAAAAGGGCCTGAAGGCCCTTTTTTGCTGTTACTTTTACAGTAAGCGTTAGTTGATATCCGCTTCGCGCAGCATGGCGCCGAATTCACTGGCCCAGGCACTGTCCGTCGGTAGGCCTCGCCGGATAAATAGATCGAATCACATTGGTAAGTTGCTGATATTGGCGAGTCATGGCAGCGGCCTGCTCTGAAGTTATTATGGCTCCATTTTCCTTCAGGCGCTGATGTTCCACCAGCGTATAGTAATAGGCGTAAACACTCGTATCGCCGGTTTGTTCATAGGCGTTCACCATATTGGCAATGTTTTTAGCAGAGTCATCAATAAACACAATGGCTTTATAGTGCTGGTCAGCCTGTTTGATAAGCCGTTGTAACATCACGCCTTTATTTTGGCCTGAGGTCATCATAATACCCTTCATGTAGCTGTATTCACGTTCCAGTGTATCGCGTAACAGCAGCGGCTCATGATGCTTACCGCGTATGGGGTTTTGCGCGAAATCCAGTTGGTAGCGGGCGAGTTCGCGTTCAGTCGCGGCTCTGGTGGCAGGGCCCCGTGCAGTTAATGCTATCACCGGATTGCCCTGCTGTTGCCAACTGGCTAATAAGGCCGGTACTGCAGGTTCGGTCAACTGCATCGGGGCCAGGGCGTACAGCAGGCCAATGGCATCTTCATACAAGCAGTCTACTTGCTGCTGCGGCGTAGGCTGCACTTCCAGTTTACCCGTTTGCCACTGATACCAGATATCACTGCCCAAATCGGCGGTCGCAGTGAGCACGGTATTATCAATATCGGTCACTACCAACACATTGGCGGCGCCATACTGGCGGTTTAGTGCTGTAATCTGGTTATCCACCTCCTGGAAGGCGGTGATGCCGAGGGTGTCGATAGTTATTTGGGGAGCGGTAGGAGTTTGGGCGCAGCCCACCAAAAGAAGCCATAATACGCCCGTTACCAACGGGCAAAAAACTGATTTCACAGTAAATTCCATATAATAAAGTAATAAAAACCGTCTAAGCACGCCATAGTAGCTTATCAAAGCCTGGGCAAAAACAATGTATTTTCAGCGTTTATTTTTTACCGCGCAACGCACGGTTTTTAAGTTTATCGGCCGTACTGGAACACATTATTCGGTCAATGGTGGCAAAGCCGCGCCCAGCTGCTCTGGAAGCGCAAGCCGGCGCCCCTATACTAATTATTCACCAGCAAAACAGTATCGTGATAGTTATGGGAAAATGGCTACTGCTATTAAGCGTGTTGATCTTATCGCCCTACCAAGGCGGCGGTAGCAATACGTCTGCAGCACTACATCCCACTCAGGATATTGCCCTTTTGGCGGTAGCGGCGATAGCCCACCAGCCTTATGATAAAGACGTCGATAGCGAAGATGGCGATGACATAGTGCATGTTGTCAGCCTTGCTTACTCGATGTTTGAACAAGCCTACGCCGGCTTCCGGCGTATCAGCAATGTGGTCAGTATTGATCACCGCTCTATCCGTGCCCCGCCCCAGGTAGTTTAAGCGTTCAATTTTTCCCACCGGAAACGGTGCATTTTCTGATCTCTTAAATTAATGCTGAGGAGCTTCCTATGCATACTTTACCCCTGTATAAAACCGAACAAATTGACAAACTCGCCTGGCCCACCGTGCAGCGCCAGATCAGCCTGCATTCGCCGGCCTTATCAATAGTGACAGATTTCACCGAACAGACCCCCCAGGTAATTGATTACGATACCGCAGCGGTTGCGTTGGAAAGTCTGATGAAGCACTCCCACGTGAAGATGAAAATTGTGCTCGATAAACATCAACAGTTTGCCGGTATCGTTACATTGGCAGACTTAACCGAGCAGCGTATTTTGCAGAAGGTCGCATCCGGTATTGAGCGACACGAACTTACTGCGCAGGATTTCATGCAACCGAAAACCGCCTTGCAAAGTTTTGATTATGCCCAGCTGGTGAATGCCAGAGTCGGAGATGTGGTGGAAACCTTAAAAGATAATGGCCAGCACCATTGCCTGGTAACGGACCGTGGCGCACACGAAATACGTGGGGTAATAAGTGTCAGCGATATCGCACGCACCTTACGGTTGCCCCTGGATATTTACGCGCAGCCCTCTTTCAGTGCACTGTCGCGTATTTTGGCTGCCTAATGGCTGCCGAAGCCCCACGCGCTTTGACTTAGCACTGCGCGAAGGGGCTTTCATCTACCGCCACTGGTCGGCCCAGTAGGTGTTTTAACGTATTTTTTACATTTAATGAAATTATGGAACGTTTTTCGCAGTGCTATAGCAGTGATTGATATTGTATCGTCACGCCACATAAAGGAGCATCCCATGACACAATCACATAATCCGCCTGCTGTGGTAATGAAAGCGTTCACCTGGGCTTATGAAGAATTGGGGCTAACCCCGCAAGAAGCTGCGCAAATTCTGGGCATTAGTGAACCTGCGCTAAAGGAAACTGCATTAGTCGGGTTTGAGGCGGACTCACCCGAAAGTGAGGTGCAAGTCGCCTTTATAAAAATGTACCATTTACTGTATGCCATGTCAGATGGGGACACCGACCTCATGCTGGACTGGTTTGCTCACCATAATCCGCATTTGGATGTTACTCCCAAAAACGCGTGTAATAATTTGGCGGGGATATCTTATGTTAGCGACTATCTGCAAAGTACCCATGGCGATAAACCGCTGATGGAGTTGTCGTTTGTAATGCCCCGTAGTACCGAACAAGCAGAGGTAGAAATGGTGGCCCGGTAAGTTGTGGTGCATAGACTGATTGTCCCATCACCCACTAACTCTTTATATTGTAAACGTCATTTAAAATACAGCTGGCAACTATGCCTGGCAGCCTGTCAAAAATGGAGCAATGGAATTGCCCCAACTCTTTCCTATACCCGCTATGATTTACTCTGACCCGCTTAATTAAAGGCCTCCGAATAGGTTACTGAACCGCGCGGGCACTGATCATTAAACGCAATAGCCATAAAATACCCCTGCGGAATATCCTGACACGTCAGGGTACTGATATGCTTAAATCCGAAGCGCGTATAATAAGAAGGATCGCCGACCAGTACACAACCGTTAGCACCACTGTCTCTAAGTTGATGTAACGTACTTTCGATAAGCCGGGAACCGCCGCCCTTGCTTTGATAGTCTGGTATAATAGAAACCGGCCCAATGCCGTACCAGTGTTTAGCTCCGCTGGAAAGCCGCACCGGGCTTACCGCGATATGTCCCATCATCTGGCCATCAACCTCGGCCACTCTGGATAAATAAAGTTGCCCGTGTTCACGTAGGGCATCCACAATGTGATGCTCCTTATTATTGCTATGAGAGGCGCTTTTGAAGGCGCGCTTGATAACTTCCCGAATCTCTGAGATATCTTCGGGCTGTTCGGGGCGAATGGTTAAAATCATGATGGTGGTATCTGTATCCTTACGGGTTAATGAAGTACTAGCCAGCCACCGCTACCTGTGGCTGACCGGTATTGTCATAGGGCGTTACCACCAAGGCATCTTGGGGCACCCCCAGGGCTTGTTCAAGCCATTGATGAAGCGGCGAAACATCGCGCTGCATAGCGCCAACCCAGGCGGCTGGCGTGCCTTTAAGACGAGGGATGTGCTGGAGGAGCTGAGGTAACGAAGCATATCTGCCGTTACTCCAGATAATATCCATATTTACCGGCTTGCTCAGCAGGATATTTTCCGCCATGCCGGTATTGTGCAGGGCTACCACACCGCGGGTCGCCGGGTGCAGGGCTTCTAAATGATGCGCAATGGCCGGAATAGCGGCCACTTCCCCGGCCAGCAATACCCAGTCTGTACTGTCTTTTAACGGCGCTGACAGCCATGGGCCTTTCACCTGAATAGCTTCTCCCAAGGCCACGGTATTAGCCCAGCGGCGCGCTGGACCATCGGGCAAATGGCCGCCCAGCATCACGTCAATAGTGATCAACAGCATATCGCGGTCGCAAAACCGTACGGTAAAAGGGCGTTCAAGGACAGTTTGGGTTGAGCTGACAGCGCGTTGTAAAGGGGCGCCATCTGTTTCAAATAGCAACCGTATACAGCTTCCCGAACGAAGCTGAGGAAGTTTGCGTATTGCGCTGCCACCTAAGGTAATGCGTCGGACGTGGGCGCCAACCTGCGAGACCTTTTGCACAGTAAGACTAAAGCTCTGTGCTTCAGGGTTGGCAGGGGCAGGGCTGAACATATTTTTAAGTTGTTGCCAGGTAGTCACCGGTGAACGCCTATCCAAGAGTATTGATAGCGTTCTATATGCCAGAATCGAACCAACCTGGCCGATAATTCACCACTCTATGCTGTTTGGCGGCTTTCCCACTCTTGCTGATCGCGCTGCTTATCAACTTTGTGCTGGTCTTCACGGCGACCCTTGCGCCAGTAACTACTGATATAAAGGTATTCGTGATTTATATTCCAGCGTTGGCGAAACAAGGTGCGCAGAGCCCGCATATCAGAAAACTCGCACGCTGCCCACGCGGCCACGATACCCGGCGCTGGGGTTAATTCACTCACGGTGTCGCTTAGTGTCGACACGGCTGCCGTTTCAACATGCCATATCACTTGCATAGCGGGTGGCTTCGTCAGCTCAATTTTATCTTGGTCTTCAGGAACTTTGATTACCGCATAGCCCTGGGTCGTTGCAGGGAGTTGCTCAAGGTGACTGGCTATCGCCGGTAAGGCGGTAATATCGCCCACCATGAGTAACCAGTCGTAACCGGTGGGCAACCCTTTTACCGAGCCCGGCCCGCCCACGGTTATCTTGTCGCCAGGTTTCGCCTGGGTGGCCCAATGCGAAGCAGGCCCTGCAGTGGCATCTGCACCATGCAACGCCATATCAATAGTCAAGGTGCGCTGAGCCTGGTCAACGAACCTTACTGTGTAAGTGCGTAACTGAACTTCCTGCAGTGACTCTGGGATCCAGGTGACGGGCTGGTTATCGAAGGTAAACATCAGCTTTACATACGCACCCGGTGCTACTTCTGGAAAGTCGGCCAGCTCTGGGCCAGTGAGGGTTAGCCGTTGCATTGACGGACTTAACGACAATGTTTGCTGTACTTGCAAGACCAGCGGGCGTTTAGGTTGATTCGCCATGTACATTCCTTAACCACAAATAAGAAATGACATTGTAAATAAGAATCATTATCAAATAAATGTGGAAGAATAGAATGAAAAGCGGGGTTTGACTCGAATTGCGCGAATAAAAAAACCGGAGCAAACGCTCCGGTCAAAGAATTGGAATACACATGGTTACTGAAAACAATGAACTGCATCAGTGGCGTAACTATAGCACCGCGGGTTGGCGCATATAGCCTGTAAAACTATAAAATGGTATATAGGTGCATACCAAAAAATATCATTAATAAATGGTCTTCTGGTTTACCGTAGCAATGGGCGTAAATGTTATAGGTATAACGTTGGCGGCTTGCGTTAAAAAATTCTCATTGCAATTTATTACCAATAAACGATGATGAAAATATTCTTTAAATCAGCTGTTTGCCGATTACACGGTGGGCGGCCTTAGTCACGGTAATGCCGTACTTAGATAAACCAACAGGTAACCGGTAGTCAGGGATTACGCCATGTCACAGCAAAATATAATGACTCTGTTAGAACAGGCAGAAGCAGGATCATCCAGTAGTATTGTTGACCTAGCCATGTTACTGGAAGCAGTCCGCTGCTTTTTAAATATGGATGTGGCCTTTACCTCCCGTTTTACCGATAGCCAGCGGCGGGTGGAATTAGTACAGGCCAGTAGCGCCGTGGCCACGCCTATTCCAGCCGGCAGCGCTGAGCAGCTGGATAATTCCTATTGTTTTAAAATTGCCTGCGGACAGCTGGATAATATCGTGCCTGATACAATGGCACACCCTGTAACCCGCGATATGCGCGTCACCCGGCAACTGTCTATTGGTGCTTATATTGGGGTGCCGATTACTTTACAAAATGGCGATACTTATGGCGCATTATGCTGTTATGACAACAAACCTAACGCCGCGCTGAGTCAACGGGATGTAGACCTGTTACATAGTATCGCGTCCTATGTGGGGCAGGTTATGGGCCGCACACTGGCGCAACAGCAAAAACAGGATCTTACCCGCGAACAAGTCCGTTATGTGATTGACCAGCATAAAATTGAAGTGGTATTTCAGCCAATCTATGGCAAGCACAGTGCCCGGTATGAATATTACGAGGTGCTTGCCCGGTTTAACACCGACCCCTACCGACCGCCGAATGAATGGCTGCATGATGCCGATACAGTCGGTCTGGGCCTGGAAGTTGAATCTGCGATTATCCATCGCGTAGTGGCGCGTCTAAACAGCGCAAAGGCACGCGGGCTTGAGGTAAAAACCTCCATAAATGTTAGTCCGCAGATGGTAGAAAGCGGGCTATTGCCTGAGTTACTGAAAGCGGTAGACAGCCGCCAGGTGAAAATTGAACTGACAGAGCATGTGCGGGTGAAAGACTATCAGCGTTTTCGAGCCTTTCTGCGGCCACTGAGCGACCGGGGCTTTAAAATATGCATCGATGATGTGGGGGCTGGCTTTGCCAGCTTAAAGCATATTCTTGAAATAGAGCCTGACGTGATAAAGCTGGATCTGAGTTTGGCCAGCAATATTCATCTGGATAAAAAACGCCAGGCTCTGGTCACCGGCCTGCTGGCCTTTGCGCATAGCTTCAACTGCGAAGTTGTGGCAGAAGGCATTGAAACTCAGGAAGAGTATCAGGCGCTGGAGGCGCTGGGCGTGGCTTATTTTCAGGGCTGGTATTTCTCGCGTCCTGTGCCGTTTGAGCAGCTAGCCGAAAGCCTGGAACAAGCATGCTAAGGGGCGTTATTCGAAGGAGGTAGCCCCCTTAATATGGCTTTCACCATTGGCATCATGTTGTGGCGAAGCGGCCGGCAATATTATACCTTAGGAAGAGTGGTTGGAAATTTCTTCGCGTCTTTGACACAATGGGCAAATAAACTACAGCCCACTCACACAAGAGCGCAATATGTACAAACTTCTTTTGTGCATTGTAATCTCACTACTGCTCGGCGGATGCAGCCAGCAGCCCAGTTATGAGTTTATGGTGTCAAATTTTAAAGACAACCGCGCGACCTTCTCTATGATTGCCGCGGTAGCATGCGAGATTGGCCACAATGAGGCGGCAGACGAGTATACGATTCAGCCTGATACGCCCACCTCGCAGGCCCTGATAGATCTTGCTGATACCGTCAGCGTCGATGAAATTACCTATTATGAAGAAAAAGGTAAATGCACGTTAGCGATGCCCGTATTTGAGCATGCTGATGATAAGGTGCATGAGCAGTTTGCCTATCGGTATAATGTGGCTGAGCCCGTAGCCTACCAACCCGCCCAACATACTTACGAACATGCCCTGGAAACAGTTAAAAAGGGCAATCAACAACAGGTAAGTTTCGATATGACGCTTACTCCGCGCTGGTTCTTTTCGTTTTTCTACCAGCAGGCTTAAGTCTGCTAAAGCGGGCGCCTTCAGTGTTAAGGTAAAGCCTGCTGTAGTGGGTCTGCTTTCTTCGCTGTAGTTTATCAGGTAGAAGATTTTGTATTAGTAGCGGTAGGTAACCGCCACCATATCGCCAGCGTACTGGCCGCCATCAAAAGTGCAGCCAGTAAGAATGGCAGCCGATGCTCTAAATTATATAGCGCGGCGGAAAGCGGCGGGCCGGTTATGTAGCCCATAGCGGGGGCAGCAGTGAGTAATCCGGTTACCGCAGCTTGCCTGTCAGGATGACAACGTGTGGTGGCAACGGCTGCCAACGATGGGTAGGCCGCGCCTAACCCCACTCCCAATAGGGCCATCCCCACCATCAATGTTGCAGTAGACTGCTGTAAATAGAGCAGGGTATAGGCCAGTGCCGTGACGGGTAACGCCAGATAAATTAACGTAGTTTGGGCGAGCCAGCGACGCTGAACGAGCGTAAATTGTATCAGTAAAGAAAAAACCGCAGTCATCATCATAGCTAGCCCACTGGCCCGCGCGGCTGCCACCGCAGTTAACTGCTGTGAGTCCATCAGAAAAAACGCCAAACTTTGCTGCATAATTGCCATACACGCAAACAAACAGATACAGCATGTAATAAGAAGCGCAGTAGAGGCTTTAACCGGCTGCATCAGTACGTTTGCCGAGGCACGGGGGCGGGCCCGATCACCGGCCCCAATATCCGGTAATTTGCAATACACTAAGATTATGGCAGCCAACGTAAATAAGATAACAAAGTAATAGGGAGCTAACAGGCCGGCCGACACTAACAAACCTGCCAATACGGGGCCCAGGATCTGGCCCAGATTATTGCCCGAGGTGACTTTGCTGATGGCCGCTGCACGCTCATCACTGGTACTGATCGCCACTACATAGCCTACTGCTGAAGGAGGCGTGGCAGACATGATAGTAGATTGCAAACAGCGGCTAAGCAGCAGCCCGGCGAACAACGCTTCCACGCTTATCCATTGGCGCAGTGCTATCCACCAGATGGTGGCAAAGATTACGGTCCCGACAGTGTAGCCGGTAAGGCCGGTCAACAGCAGCCTTTTATAGCCAAAGCGTTGGGTATAGCGGCTCCAGATATTGGCAGCGATAGCAAACACCCCAGCTGAAGCTGACATCATTACGGCAACCTGCATTTCGGACAGGCCCGCTAACCGTCCTAAAGAAGGCACCGTGGTCAAAAACACGCTTTGGCCGATAGCGGTAGCAAGTAACGCACAAAAAAGAATCGGGTAGGTCATGGCTCGAACATCGCTATCACAGATAACCTGAATGGAAGTTGGCAATATTAAACATAGGTAGCAAAAGTATTCGCGGTAAAAATAGCCTGGGTGAACGCGCAGCTTATCACTTTTTAACTATCATTTTTATGAGCCGAAAAAAAAGCTCCCGCCATTTGGCGGGAGAATATCAGAGGTATTGATTGGGTCATAGGGGGACCCGAGGGGAGAATGACTGCCATTCGACAGTCCAACATTTGACATCAGGGACGCCAATTGTCTATTAGTTGACAGCACGGTCTGATAACCCAGTGCCACAACCAGCTGTTCGGTAAACGTCACTACGGGAAACACAAAACCTGGTGACTTTAACACTACCCTTAAACAGTTGTTTTAAATAAAGCCAATATTGTGCCAGTTTCGTAATATTGTTTTAACTTGTTGTTTTTAAATTATTTTTACGGGTTTGGGGAAGCTGTCTCTAATTAATTAAGAAGTAGCTGCGTAATTTTTACGCACAAATAGTCTTATATTTCATACACAGGAATAGACGATGGTCTATCTTATTATTTTCATGTTTATAGATTATGGTTAACCGCTAACGCATTGGCTTGGGCCAGTGGGAAGTGTCATTACAGGAAGCAGCATGTTTAACAGCCAACTAAAACAGGAAATCAAGGCGCTTAAGGAAGAGCTACACCATATTAAACAAATCAATAGCAGTCTCGATAATGAAATGCTTTATTGCCGGCTGACCCCGAGCGGAAAAATCGATGCAGTTAACGATAATTTTTGCACCGAATTACACTATGCTTCGCAGGATATTGTCGGACGTAACTTTTTCGATTTTATTCCCGGGGTAGCGACCTCCAGCACGCACTATAAGAAGTTGTGCGATGCGCTCAAATTTGGTCAGCATTATACTGGGGTGGTGCAATTTGAAAAAGGCGATGGCGTAGAAGGATGGCTACGTGCCGTAGTGCAGCCTGTGCAAAGCCTGGAAGGTAAACTGCTGTACTTCACTTTTCATTGTGATGACCTAACCCGCACCATTAGCCAATCTCGTGAACACGAAAATTTAGTAGAAGCATTACAGCGCTCGACTGCTGTCATCGAGTTCAATCCCGATGGCACTATCATTACTGCGAATGCGCCGTTTTTGCAGGGTATGGGATATCAGCTGGAGCACATTCAGGGTAAACATCATCGAATGTTTTGCGATAGCGAAGAAGCTAACTCAGCCGAATACGAACAGTTTTGGCAGCAATTGCGCAATGGCAATTTTAAAGCCGGCCGGTTCAAGCGCATTGACGCTGCCGGGCAAGTGGTCTGGTTAGAGGCCTCCTATAATCCGGTGACCGATTCTTACGGCAGACTCTACAAAGTGGTGAAGTTTGCCACGGTGATCACCGAACAGGTTGAGCGCGAAATTGCGATCTCCAATGCCGCTGAGATTGCTTATACTACCTCCGCAGCCACTGATACTGTGGCCATTCAGGGTAGTGAGGTTATTAATAACCTGGTTTCGGTAATGAACGAACTGTCCGCAAATATGATTGAAGCCAATACCGGCATTGGCGAGCTTGACGAACAGTCTCAGCAAATTGCTACTATTATCAGCAGCATAAGCAGTATTGCTGAACAAACAAATCTATTGGCGCTAAATGCTGCTATCGAAGCGGCGCGAGCGGGCGATCAAGGGCGCGGATTTGCGGTGGTAGCAGATGAAGTGCGGCAACTTGCTTCGCGCACTACTGCAGCCACTGAAGAGATTGTCTCAGTCGTTCAAAAAAATCAGGCGCTCACCGCCGACGCAGTCGCGATTGTTAATCAAGGTAAAACGAAAGCCGATCGCGGCCTTGAGCTGGCGGACGAAGCGGGCAGTGTCATTATTGAAATTCAAAAAGGCGCAAAAGAAGTGGTAGGCGCGGTAGGCCAGTTTACCCAACAACTTAACCAGTAATATAATATCCGACTGGGTAAACGGCTTGTACCCGCCCAAGCCGCTGCCCACTATTTTTAGGTCTTCATTCTAAGCGCTAAGCTCCCGATCGCGCTATTTATCGCAATTTCCCCAACACTAATCTAAGGGCTATTTGATTAGCACGCTAATTATATGCTAACTTAATTAGCACGCTAACTACTTTGGTAAAATACATGCAAACATCATTAGGCTGGTTATTAAACCGTACTGCTTATGGCTGGCGTAATGTGGTGGATCAGTACATGAAAACCTTAGGGCTTACGCAGTCGGGTTGGATGGCCATGCTACATTTAAACCGCAGCGGTGAAGGGTGCTCGCAGAAAGAGCTGGCCCACGAGATTGGGATTGAACAACCTACCTTACAACGCACTATGAATGCGTTGGTTGAGGCCGGCTATATAAGGCGTGAAAAGTGCCCCCACGATGCGCGCCGAAAGACCCTTTGGTTTACTGCACCAGGCAGCCAGCTACTGGCGAAAATGGAGACCCAGGCCAGCGCAGCGCGCGAGGCTATGTTAGCAGGATTGAATGAACAGGAACGCGAGCAGCTGCATGCGCTGCTATCTAGGGTGTTAGACAACGCACACTTGAAACAGGTGGGAAAACGATGACAGCAGATGCAAATTTTAACCGATGGATGAAACGGGCCAGTATACTTTTTGGCTTAATTTTTGGCTATATAGTGTTTGCTGATGTCAGTATCCCAATGACGCCCCATGCCAGTGTTCAGCGTCCGGTTATCACGGTAGCGCCCCGGGTTGCCGGCGAAGTGACCCACGTAGCGGTTATCAATAACCAGGCAGTTGCTAAAGGTGACTTACTGTTCACTGTGGATGCCAGTGACTATGAACTTGCTGTGGAAAAGGCCCGTTTAGCGGTACAAGAGGCCTCGCAGGCAAATGATACGTTAAGCGCTGAGTTAGCTCAGGCCGAGGCAGCGATTACCGAAGCGCAAATTAATCAACGCGAAATGCAACGCGAACATCAAAGATTAGTGTCGCTGGCAAAGAAAAACCTGGTCAGTGACCAACAAGTCGACCAAATGGCGACCCGGGTCGAGGCTGCGCAGGCACAATTACAGGCGGCCCGCGAAAGTCGGCACACCGTACAGGTTAAATTGGGTAAAGCAGGTGAAGATAATTTACGTTTGCGAGTGGCGCGTAATCAGCTAAAGCAGGCGGAATTAGCTTTATCACGTACCCAGGTAGTGGCACCGGCCGCCGGTATTGTATCGAATTTACAGTTAACCCGTGGTATTCAGGCACAGGCTAATCAGCCGTTACTGTCTTTAGTTGCCAGAGATAATGAGCGAATCGCTGCTGATTTTCGGGAGAAAAGCCTGGCTCATATCGGCCAGCACGCGCCTGCTTTAGTGGTGTTTGATGCGCTACCTGGCAGCGTGTTTCATGGCCACCTTGCCAGTCGCGACTACGGGGTAGCTCAGGGGCAATTACTGGCCGATGGACAATTAGCACAACCTGATGACTCTGATCGGTGGGTTCGTGATGCGCAGCGGGTCAGAGTGTATGTTAGCGTGGATGAATCTGCGTTACCGGATTCTCTGGTTACCGGTGCGCGGGCCACTGTAATGCTGGAGTCTGGGGAGTCAGGTTGGTACAGCGGTTTAGCCTGGTTACAAATGAAAATTGTTAGCTTACTGCATTATGTGTACTAAGGGCTGGCAAGCGAATGATGTTTATTAAACGCTTATTCAGTTCCAGTAGGGCAGCTGGGGCGCCCAGCACCCCCCTGGCGACGCAAATGAGTGAACAAGAAAGCCGTCGACTGCTGCGTATAGCCTTTGGTTGCTGTATTGGCTTTACCATCAGTAAAGTGATGAACTGGCCCTACGGCGTATTTTTTACGGTATATCCTATTTTATTGCTGGGCATGGTGCCGGTGTTTAATGCTTTGATTGCCTGGCAATTTGTTGGCAGCGTATTGATAAATATTGTTGAAATTTTTGTACTACGCAGCCTGTTTGAGCATTCTGCGCTACTAATGACGTTGGGTGTATTTGCGTTATTTGCTGTGCATTTTCGCTTTATGGCGCGTTCATCACATTTTTTGATGTGGACAATGGGAGTAGTGTCGATATCCGTCATGCTACATTTTTCCAGCTATCCGGGGGCCAGTTTAAGCGATATGGCCATGGCAACCGCACTCGCAACGCTGATCGCGATTATCAGCGCCGCTGTGCTCTACTGGCTTATACCAGATAAAGCCCCGGTTAATTTGCCTACGCCGCCTGCACTCAGCAGCGCGCAGATTAACCATCGTATGCTGATGGGGGCAGTGCTGGCGACCTTATCCTTTGTGGTGTTCCAAATACTCGACTTGCAGGATTCACTGTCGGCCCAGGTAGCCACCGTGCTCGTACTGTTTCCAATGACCTTGCAAGGCACCGTTAGCAGTGCGTTAAACCGTGCAAAAGGCGTTGCTTTGGGATGTGCAATAGGTATTAGCGCCCAGTTTTTACTTTATGATTTGATTCAGTTTTTACCGCTGGTGGTACTGACGTTGTTTGCCACCGTATTAATCACGGCGCGGTTGCATCTGGTAGAAAGGGCCGGCTCGGGGATGGGTTTTGGTGCTTTAACGACTATTGGCATATTATTCGGCCAGTACCTGCAACCAAATGCCGACATTCTTTACTCCAGCATGTACCGGTTAAGCTCGGTCGTGGTTGCCCTGGCAATACTACTTATAGCGGCATTCTGGCTAGACAAGCTACTGGATAAATTCGCTCTTACCCGCAACGTTTAAAGATGGCGGGGCGGGCCGATCAAATCCCACTTGTTGCCATATAAATCGCAAAAAATAGCCACGGTGCCGTACGGTTCGTAACGTGCAGGTTCAATAAAATTCACCCCGTTGGCCAGCCATTTTTCATAGGTAGCATGGAATTCTTCTACCGTAATGATGCCCAGCACGCCGTCGCCGGCCTGCTGGCCTACTAAGCTAGCCTGGGCACGACCGGTTACCTGTTTTAAAACAATAGAGGCTCCTTCGCCATTGCCTGAAGCCACTTTTACCCATCTTGAGCCATCCGCTTTTGCGAGGTTTTCGACTAACTGAAAGCCCAGTTGATCAACAAAAAAACTGATCGCTTCATCGGTATCGTCAACCAGCAAAATCAATGACTGAAATGACACGCTACTCATTGCGGCTTCTCCTGATAGTACACACGAGGTGCAAAAACACCCGGTTAGTTGGCCAAAGAATAGCTGCTATAAAGTGATGGTGTCTAGTCAAATCAGTGGGTGATACAAACCGTGTACTGATTGTCATCAGTAGGGAAAGACGCGTAGGTTGTGGGGGCACTACGTCTTGTCTTATTGAATGAAATAGCCCGAGCAAGGTAAACAGATGGCACCATTTATATAAAAAGAGGGAAGGTTGCACGCGCATCTTATCAAAGCTAACGCACGTTGCACCCCAGCAGTAATATTTAGCGTTTATCGGCTTAACCAACGAATTAGCTACGGCCTGCCTTTTTAGTTAAAGAGGGCAGACTACCAACGCCTGCTTTCTGGCGCGAAATTAACCATTTATAAAAATATAGTGAAATAGCGAATTGGTTAAAAATGGGTCTTTCTATCTGTCAGGATATTCCGTATGGTTAGGCTCTTCGTCAATTAACATTGTCCGATTCATGTTATCCAGATTTTGTATATTGCTAGTTGCCTTTTGGTTATCTGCAGGGAGCAGTGCGCCAGTCAATGCTGCTCCGTCACAGTGCCAGGGAGCAAGTCGCGTTTATTGCAATAGTGCTACCTCAGCCGATTTTAGTCAGTTAGAGCGTCTGCAAAAGCGTCTAATCAGTCGTGATGTTCCACGCATAGCGCAAAACCATGTTCGCTGGGTCAGGCAACTAGCCGTGTGTAACAATCATGCCGACCGGGACGCTTGCATTGTTGAAAAGGTAAAGCGTCGCTATAGCTTTTTAAAAGTTCAGCATAAGCTGCAAACGGTATCGCATATTCATCAATTTAACTGTGCCGTGTCCAGCATTACAGTTCGCTGGTACGACACACCTGCCCCCATGGTATGGGTGCAAACAGCCACGAGCTCGCAGCTTATGTTTAATGTTGCGCAAGGCAGTGGCCTGACCTATGAAAATAAGCGCAGCCGTTTGTGGGTACATGGACAAAAAGCAATGATTTGGGTGGCGAACCAAATGCCCCATCAGGAATGTGAGCGTGTCACTTCCTGAACTGTTAAGCGCAGATAATGCTGTTGCGCTATATCAGGCAGGTATACTTATTTTAGTGGCGGGCGTCACGGCGTTTATTACGGCTGCGTTCGGGATAGGTGGAGGGGTATTGTTACTGGCAGTCATGGCCTCAGTATTGCCTGCGCCCGCCCTTATCCCAGTGCACGGTCTGGTCCAGTTGGGCGCAAATGTTAACCGGGCCTGGCTTACCCGACAGGCCATTGATAAGGCCATGGTGGGCTGGTTTTGTGTTGGAGGCAGTGTTGGAGCCGGGTTGGCTTCGTTTATCGTGGTACAGTTACCGCTGTCACTTATTCAATTCAGTGTGGCCCTATTCATTCTTGTTTTGGTTTGGGGGCCTTCCCCACGGCCCCGCCAGGTTTCTTCCTTTGGCCGGCTTCTCACCGGTTTTGTTACTACCATTATGACAATGTTTGTAGGGGCTACCGGGCCACTGGTGGCGGCATTTATCCATCGTCATCGCTATACAAAAATTCACCTAACTGCCACGTTAGCCAGTTGTATGTCATTTCAACATGCCTTAAAAGCGCTGGTATTCTCATTTGCCGGTTTTGCATTTTTTGATTGGTTGCCCTTGGTAATAGCGATGGCTCTGGCGGGGATGGTGGGTACCTGGTGTGGCTTACAGGTACTTCAGCGGCTCGGCGCACCAGTTTTTACCCGTGTCTTTACCTTGCTGGTTAGCGTGTTGGCAATCAAATTACTGATTGATGCCAGCATCGCGCTCTTCGCCTAGCTCGTGTAAACCAGTCTGTCTGCGGCGTTAATCTTCACGCCCCCAATAGCTGGGGAAAATAGGCTGTAACGCTTTTTTCATGCGTCCGAATGGCCATCAATGGATAAATTAAAACATGTAGAGCGTATTTACGCTAAGGGGCTGCGTGAAGAAGTTATCGTTAAGTTTTAGGGCAATATACCGATAACAAGAGAAGCCGGTATTATGCGGCAGGCCCCGTCGTTTTTGAACGCCAGGGAATTTTTGTACTATTGGTGAATAGTATTTTTTACTTCAAGCCAGTATAACGAAGCGTTTTTACGTTAAATAAGAGGCGGTTATGCTCGTCCTAAAATCCAGATTTACCGATACACAACAGGAACTTTCCCGCCTCAAGGCTGAAAAATCAGCTTTGCAGGATAAGATTCATGCATTAGAAACTGCTCTTGATGACGAACGTCGTCGGGGTGACGAGTTAACTAAGAAAAGCAACTCCGCAATGGGGGCAGAAAGCCTGAGCGCGGCGCTTATCGATTCAATGCGCCAAATTGAAGGTATTCGCGAAGGGGTGCTGCACTCTTATCAGCAAATAGATCAGGAAAGCACCGCACTATCGGATATTAATACGCTGTTCTCCACCAGTGCCTCCTCCTTGCAGGGCATCGGACGGGACATGGAAGCATTAAATGACCGTATGGGCCAAATGAGTGAGCGGATTTCCGGTTTATCTGACACCGCCGATAGCATCAATAAATTTGTATCCACCATCACCAGTATTTCCGATCAGACTAACCTGCTGGCGCTTAATGCGGCAATTGAAGCAGCCCGAGCCGGCGATGCTGGCAGAGGGTTTAGTGTCGTCGCCGATGAAGTTCGGGCTTTGGCTAATGAAACCAACAAGTCGGCCAGTGAAGTAGCCGAATTGGTTAAAGGTATTATTCAGTCAACCAAAGCCGCTGTCGGGGCGGTGTCTCAGTTGCAGGATAACAACACGAATCTGGCTGGTGGTGTGGGCGAGCTAAATCAAAGTTATGATAAAATGGTAAGCTACTGTGAAAGCATGCGGCAAACTATTCATAGCGCCTCTCATCAAACATTTATCCAAACAGTTAAGCTTGATCATGTGGTATGGAAAAGTGAAGTGTATGCAGTGCTAGGCGGCAAAAGTACTAAAACCGCTGCTGATTTTGCTGATCATAGAGCATGCCGATTGGGACAGTGGTACAGCGCCCAGCAATCCACCTCGTTAGGTAAAAGCGAGGCGTTTTCACGCCTGGATCGTCCTCACGCTACCGTTCATCGAACGGGTAAAGAAGCAATTGCGGCAGCAAAAGATGGCAACCCCGGGCTGGCCAGTAAAATGATTAAAGAGATGGAGCAGGCCAGTGAAGAGGTTATGTTGCAGCTGGACAGGCTGTAATTACCGCTAACTGGCAGATTGCCTGAAATTTCACTAAGCTTCTGGTATCTGTGGGCAGCAACCGGGCTGCCCGTTGTATTCGGAGAAACTGCATTAGTGGCGGATGAAGCAGCACTCAATAGCAAAATCAGCGCCCTTGAGCGAAAACTGGCCAGAGAACACGCAGCTCGGCTAAGCGCTGAAGCTATGCTTAATGACTACTCTAAAGATGCCTATTTGGCTAACCAGGCACTACGGCGCGAGCTTAGCGAAGTGCGCAGTGACTACATCGCCTTACTGCACCATTTGGACCATCGCGATATTGAGCTGGGTTATACCCCCTCACCCATAAGTCCGGAAATGGGCCAAAGAATGGCGTTGTTGAGCCAGATGGCGGCAGGCATAGCCCACGAAATCAATAACCCCATGGCGTTTGTAAAAAGCAATGCGCAAATTAGTTTTCAGCTACTGACAGATATGGTGCGCGGCTTTAATGAATTAAAGGCGTTGGCACGGCAGAGCGGTGTTACCGACAAAACTCTTAGCAATCTTGAACAAAGCTACATGGTTCAGGAAATGTCAGCGCTGAACGACGAAATATACACCGCTACGCTGGAAGGTATAGATCGGGTGACTAACATTGTGGCGTCGTTGCGAGCGTATGCTTATCCTGCACCAAATGAAAAGGCCATGGTGGCCCTGGGCAGCGCTATTGAGAATTCGGTTGAGGCGGTCATGCATAAAATTCCGGTAGATGTGCAGTTTTGTATTTTACCTATCTGCGCTAAACTGCATGTCATGGGAAGTGCTGAAAAGCTATTAGTGTTATTCAGTAACCTGCTGCACAACGCGCTTGCTGCGGTAGCCAAGAAAGGCCAGATAACGATTTCCGTTGCAGTGGGTAAAGCGAGTATCGCGGTGACCGTGGCTGACAATGGTATCGGTATGAATGAAGCGCAACTAAAGCTGATTTTCACACCGTTTTATTCTACCCAACCCCCGGGCTCGGGGGCTGGCCTGGGGCTTACGGTAGCGATGGCGATAATGGAAGAACACAATGGTCAGATTACGGTAGAAAGCTGCCCGGGCGAAGGCGCTACGTTCACACTGGTCTTTCCTTTGGCAAACGAGGCATAAGGTGGCGCAAGCCAATTATCTGTTTACTCCCCAAAATGTGTTGCAATAATCGCTGCGGCGAGGGGGCAACGTATATTTTCACTCACTTTATCAGGGCGAACCTGACATCGTTGGGTCGCAAAGCACAATTGTATTCGTGCACTAACATGGAATGTCGGAGAGTTTAGGACATGCGAAACAACCAGCCAGTAACACAACAAATATTTTCATTTCCTGCTGACTATCGGCTTATTTCCTCGACAGATGAACGCGGTGTCATTACTCACTGTAACGACCAGTTTGTCGAAGTGAGTGGTTTTGAGCGTGATGAGATTATTAACAAAAATCATAACCTGGTACGTCATCCAGATATGCCTGAGGCGGTGTTCCGCGAAATGTGGCATACGCTGCAAGCAGGCAATATATGGATGGGCCTGGTCAAAAACCGCCGTAAGAATGGTGACCACTATTGGGTTTCCGCGTTTGTTACCCCGGTATTCGAGCGCCACAATATCGTAGGCTATGAATCGGTCCGGATACCTGCCAGTCAGAAAGAAATAAGCCGTGCTGAGATTGTTTACGCCCGTCTGCGTGCCGGTAAACCGGCCTTGTCGTTGGCCCGCAGAGTAGGCGATTATGCCCGCCAGAGTGCACCTTTTTGGGTAACCGGCGCGGCGGGAGCGAGTATTTCGTTGTTGATGGGGGCGCCCTGGACCGCGCTAAGTATAGCCGTGTCAGCAGGGGTAATGGCGGTGTGGTCGCTACGCCAGCAGCAACAAAGTTGGCACCACCTACTTCAGGTTAGTCCCACCAGTTATAGTGACGCCACTGTGGCTCAGACCTATTTTACCGAAGTAGGTGTACAGGCGCGGGCAAAGCTGGCCTTTAGTTGCGAGGTGGCCCGTTCACGTACCGCACTAACCCGTATCAGTGATGCAGCTGGGAAACTGGATAGTATTGCTGACACCACTCATCAGCAAGCTGATATCACCAGTAGTATTGTTACCCAACAGAATATGGCAACTCAGCAAATTGCTTCGGCCGTCACCCAGATGTCCCAAGCCATTCAGGAAGTGGCCCAGCGGGTGGAAATGAATGCCAGCAGTGCGAAATCAGCTTCGGTGAATGTGGCGCAGGGTAACAACCGCGCCGACGAAGCGTTGCAATCGATTCGCGAGCTAAAAGAGGCGGTCGCGTCAATTTCTCAAACGGTTCAGGAGTTGGCTCAGTCGACAGCTGATATTGGGGAAGCCGCAAGTATAATCTCTTCTATCGCCGAGCAAACCAATTTGCTGGCCTTAAACGCCGCGATAGAAGCTGCCCGAGCGGGGGAGCAGGGACGCGGGTTTGCGGTAGTGGCAGATGAAGTACGCTCTCTGGCCTCTAAGACACGAGAATCCACAGATAAAATTCATCATATCATTCAGATTTTGGCAGAGCGGTCAGAACGGGCGGTACGGGTCTCCAGTGAGGGTCTGGACGCTGCCACCCGTGGCACCCAGATTGTAGAAGAAACCCGGCGTACACTCTCCGATATTAACCAGGCGGTAAGTGGCATAGCCGATCAAACCGTGGAAATGTCCTCGTCAGTAGAAGAACAAAGCAGTGTGGCAGAGCATATCAATCAGCAGATTGTTGAGATTGCCGACAGTGCCAAAGAAACCGAACGGGCGTCGAATGCATCGTTAGACGCTGCGCAGCAATTGCGACGCACCGTAAATGAAGTGAATTCGGTAATTACCCGGTTTACCCACAAAGCCTGACAAGGCCCAAACGGGTGAAAACCTGTGCAACCGCCCCGCACCCGAAATAGGGCGGGGCTTTTTATTGCGCTGCAGCCTCCCAGCTGTTTTCTTCTCGGCTTAAAGCCGGTTAGCGGAGAAAGTGAGGGGCCGGGAAGCGCAACTTAGCTGCTGCCCAGTTGCTCATAACAAACCAGGTGAACACAGTGGAAAGCTGTGGATAGCGCCGCAGCCTCCCGGCTGTTTCAGCCTCGGGCTAAAGTAAAGTCGTTTAGCGCCTGGTGTAGGTCGCGTAGAATAAGTGCTTTTATTGCATGGTTTTTCTATTTAGCGACGCAGGGTAATCCGCGCTATATGAGGGACGGCAACATGCCTTTTTTCCGTCCCGCCCAGCCCACATTAACGGGGGCTGGTTGGTGCTTATCAATAGCGAGCGAAGACCGTGACATAAGCTACGTAACCCGACACAATGTTACCAATATTGTTAACGATTGCTTAGGCCCGCATGTAAGGCCTGCCGATAGGCAGCCACGGCTGGAATAAAGCTGCATAACCAGGTGGCTAGTAGCACCAGAGCCACAATTACCCCGGTATGAAGCGTAAGTATGCTACCACTGAGGAACAGCCCGAAATTTTCGCTTAAGCTGGAGGCAAATACACTAAATAAAACGCCATCCAGGGTGACTGCGACACCGCATGCAAGCGCACTAACTAACAATGCTTCAAATTGGATTAACCATAGCAGGGTTAACGGCCCTGCGCCCATGGCCCGCAATACTGCAATCTCATGACGCCGCTCTCGCATACTAGCGAGCAACATAGTGACTAAACCTATTAGGGAGGCCACTAATATTAATCCGGAAACGCCTAATAATAGCTTCTCAAGATTACCCATCAGGCTCCATAGCTGCGACAGCGCCATACCAGGCAAAATAGCTAACATGGGAACTTCGCTACGCTGGTTTATTTGATACTGAACCTGCAAAGCTGCAGCCCGACTGGTTAATCCTACCAACGTCGCGGTAACGGATTCCGGTCGCGCAGGAGGGGGCGCAGCGTGTGATGTCGAGGCAGAAGTCACACGTTTGGGATGAGGCGCATTGCCAGTCGCTGTAGTCGCCTTATCAAGATGGTCAGCATTCTGTTCATGTTCATGTTCATGCTCATGCTTGTGCTCATGCCCATGTTCTGTGTCTTGCGCGGTGGGGGGGCTGTTTACTATTGGCTTTTTAAGCGAGGGCGTTGAGGCCGGTTGATGAACTGCTTCAATACCTTGCAAGGTAACATGTACGGCTTTATCTACCGGCGTACCGGTAGGAGCAAGAATACCGGAAACGGTGAATGGGAGACCATCGTGTTGATGAAAGCTCACATTTCCCAGGCCGTGGGAGATAACAATATTATCACCAGGCTGATAGCCCAATTCGCGGGCGGCTTCTGCGCCGACTACCGCAGAATAGGCGGTGGTGAACTGTCCCCCTCGAGCGAATCTCAAAGGTTGTTGCGCCGCATATTGATAATGCTCAAAATAGCGATTGTCCGTGCCGACCACCCGAAAGCCTTTGTGGCTATCACCTAACGCTATGGGAATCACCCATTTTACCAAAGGCTGCGCAGCCAGCTTTTCTACTTGTTCCCATTTAATGCTCTGGGTAGCATTGCCAATACGAAACACCGAGTACAGCAGTAAGTTTAGCTGACCTGTTGGCGCGCCAACAATAAGGTCAACTCCGGATACCGTCCGGGTAAAACTCTGTTTAATTTGCCCACGAATAAACTCCACACCTACCAGTAAACTGACACTGATAACGATGGATAACACGGTAAGCATTACAGAAGTACGGCGGTGTTTTAAACTTTCAAGTGCAATGGTATTTAGCATACTGTTTGCACCGACTGCGCGGTTAATTCTGCCATAGATTGCTGGCGCGTAAAGTACGTTGCTAAGCCTGCATCGTGGCTTACAAAAACCACCGCACTGCTATCTGCAACTTCCAGCAAAAGGCGCATAAAGGCATCTCTTGCGTTGGCATCTAAAGCAGAAGTTGGCTCATCTACAATCAGCAGTTCGGGGGCATTAATCAACGCCCGCGCTATAGCTACCCTTTGCTGCTGACCCACGCTTAACGACCCCGCTTGCCGAGACAATACATTGGCGGGTAGCTCGAGCTTATGCAATAACTCAGTAGCCCTGCGTTGAGTTTGTTGGTTAAGCGTACCGGCAAAATACGCCGCGGTAGCAATATTTTGTTTAACTGATAAGTAATCAATCAGATTGAATTGCTGAAATACCACGCCAATATGGCGGGCGCGAAAGCCGTCTTTGTGCCTTGCCGCTAACGCTGAAAACTCCTTACCCAGCAAACGGATACTGCCACTATCTGGTACCAGGGTTCCGGTCAGCAAATTCAGTAATGTACTTTTCCCTGATCCAGAGGCCCCTTGCACAAAGACATGTTCGCCTTTGTTCACGTGCCAATCGGCTATTGTTAGCGCCGGGGTGCTTGCCCCCGGATAACAAAAGGAAATATTTGTTAATTCAATGGCCCGCGAACACGCAAGGTTTTTGCTGCCAGATAAAGAGATAGCCAGAACAACCACCGACTGTTTACCAATATTATGGCTATTTATAACAAGTCTGGGTAAATAATAGCAATGGCGCCGGCCTGTTATACCGGCAAGCCATAGTATTTAGTTGCTGGCCTGCAGCTTTACTACTTCCGCAGAGCTATCCTCAAGTACATTTTCCAGCGAGCCGCCTTTAAGTAGTTTGCTCACCGCATCTTTATTTTTAGCTAAAATAATAGACAGCTCTTCTAATTTATCCTCTTCCAGCTTGACCCCCATAGCACTTAAATAGCCTGCCAGATTATCCGCTGCATCGAGCATTTTATCGTACTGATCGGCGGCTTTTTTATCTGTGGTCACTAGTTTCTCCACTTCTTTATGAGTTACTACATACTGAACGGTGATGGCCATGATTTACTCCACATTTGTAAGTTGACATTCATTGCGCTACACAAAATACTGTATATACAAACAGTATAAATTGCAACCGGTGAAGTGGTGTTATGTTAAAAGTTATTCCAGTCTATGCGCAGGCAGGTATTAATGGATTTGAGTCGCCCGCGGCAGAGTACCGGGAGCTCGCCCTGAACCTGGATGAGTTGCTTATTGAGCATCCCACTGCGACTTTTATCGGTCGAGCCAAGGGCGATTCTATGACCGGCGTAGGGATTTTCGATGGGGATTTACTTATTGTCGATCGGGCAGCATTACCAGGCACCCTGGATGTAGTGGTAGCCAACCTTAATGGTAGTTTTGTCTGTAAATTATATAACCGGGAACGGCAGCAATTACTATCCCCGGGCACAGGTCAACGTGCCTATCAGCTGCATCAGGGAGATGTGTTTGAAGTGGAGGGGATTGTGGTAAGGTCAGTCCGTTTACACCGCTTTGCCCGGCAGCTGTCGCAATGTTTGCGCTGATTGATGCAAACAGTTTCTATGCTTCGGCAGAACAGGTCTTCGACCCTGCGGTCCGGCGCCGCCCACTAGTGGTATTAACGAATAACGATGGCTGTATTTGTGCGTTAAGTGACGAAGCAAAGCAACTGGGCATAAAAAAATTTGGACCTTATTACCAGTCTGAACAAATTCTGCGTCGGCATAACGCCACTATCCGTTCGTCCAACTATGCCCTGTATGACGATCTGTCTAACAAAATGATGCGGGTAATTGGTCGGTTTGGCCCCCGTCAGCATGTTTATTCTATCGATGAATGCTTTTTAGATTTACGCCGATGGCAGCCTACGATGAGTTGGGAAAGGTATGCAAATGCGATTCGAGATACCGTGTTTACCGAGCTACGTTTGCCGGTGAGTGTCGGTATAGGCGCTACGCCCACGCTCGCGAAAGCCGCAAGCTTTGCGGCCAAACAACTCGGTAGCAAGTGCGGGATATCGGTACTCAGAGATACGACAGCTACTGAAGCGGTTTTAAAGCAGCTGGAAGTACAGCAGGTGTGGGGTATAGGTAAACGGCTGGCAGCCCGTTTAAACGCTATGCACATACATAGTGCCTGGGCGCTAAGCCAGGCGAGTGCCCGGCAATTACGGCAGTATTTTTCTGTCGAGGTCGAGCGTACGGTAAGAGAACTTAACGGCGTAGTTTGCCTGGACTGGGATACACTGCCGTTAAATAAACAACAACTTTTCTCCACCCGAGCGTTTGGCGCGCCGGTCACCAGCTTATCAGCGCTTCGACAAGCGTTAGCCTGGCACGGCGAACGGATAGCGTTAAAGTTGCGACAACAAAATTGTGGCGTTAAAACATTGACCGCCTTCGCTCATGCTAACCCGTTTGCGAAGCACGACCCTTTTCACCGCTCCACATTACATACATTTGAGGAGCCCACCAGTGACACGCGTGATATTGTAGGCACATTAACCCAGTTGGCGCCAAAATTGTTCGAAAGCGGTATGTTATTACATAAGTGCGGGGCCGGCGCGATAGATATTATCGACAGTAAAGTGTTGCAAAAAGACCTTTTTACGCACTCAACCCGCACGCCGGCGCTAATGGCTTGCATGGATGCCATTAACCGTAAATTTGGCACAAATACCCTGGGCATGGCAGCCAAGGGTCAGCACGCACCATGGCATATGAAACGGCAGTTTTTGTCACCACAATACACCACCAATTGGCGTCATATACCAATAATTAACTGTGAGTAGCATTTTATGATGGGGATTAACTTTAGCGAAGTCGATGGTGTGATCTTTGATTTGGACGGCACGCTTGTAGCCTCGAGTCTCGATTTTCGGGCAATTAAAACGCATCTGCAGTGTCCACTAGAACAAGATATTCTTATCCATATTGATAGCCTTACCGATCCGCACCAGCAACAATTGGCCCATCAGTATATTCTGGATCAGGAACTGGCCGATGCCCAACAAGCCCGCTGGCTTAGCCGGGGGCAACAGCTGGTAGCAGAGGCCACCCAACATAATCTGCCCATGGCGATTGTTACGCGAAACAGTATCGCTGCAACCCAGCTTAAAATAAGCAATAACCAAATACCTATTTCGTTGGTAATTACACGTGAAGACGCTCCCCCAAAGCCAGATCCTACGGCTTTATTAAGCGTAGCCAACCAATGGCAGATACCCGCTTCACGCTGTCTTTATGTAGGTGATTTTATTTATGACCAACAGGCCGCTCAAAGAGCGGGTATGCAATTTCTGATGGTGTAAGCATATCTGGGGGCCCTTTTGGGGGTCTAAAAGGATCTATTTCTTGTAAGTTTTTACCGTAAGATAACGTTGTCCCTCCACTAATCATTTTAATTTCATCCTCTGTTAACTCTTTTATAGGTTTTATACTAAAGTTCATTGGTTTCTCCTTCATAACTGAAATATTCTTACAATATGGCCGCAAAGAAATCGATAGCTAGCTTGTCGTATAATTTTATAAGTAGCTATCAATTTGGAGACATGGAGCGTCATATTGGGTAAATTTTTTATTTCAGGCCTAATTTTAATATTGTTTAGTATTTCCTTATGTGTTCGGGCAAAAGTTACAATGCCTCTGCAAAGTTCCAAAACTTTCGGGGAATTTAATACAGGCGTTATATCTAGCGTTCATGTTAACGAGCAAGGAGTGTGGTTGGGGAGTGAGAATGGTTTCTTCGGGAAGATTGGACACGAGCTAATAAAGATTGATAAGTCTAATTCAATATTAGAAAGCAGCTATATATCTAATGTTATTCAATACTCTGAAGAACTCGTCGCATTTGTAGCGTATGGGGACGGCGTCTATTTGTATAACCCCTTTTCCAAATTTCTTAAGAAAATGGAGATTGACGATAAAATTGTTAGCAGTGATATTTGGAATCTTTCTGTTTCTGAGAGAATAATTATTATCCAGCTATCCTCATCTGTTTTTGTTTATGATAGAAGTACCCCAGAAAATTCCTATTTTTTGTCCAACTTCACTAATCAAGATAACTCTAATATAGCTAACGTATTGTATACAGAAGAGAAAAATACAATTTGGTGGCTGGATCAGAAGAAGGGCTTGTACTCACTAGACCATAATAGCAAAGATGTCACTTCTTATATGCCAAAGCCACTACTGGATAAGGTCGAAGAATTTACCAGTTTTATTTTAGTTGAGGATATTGCCTACATAGCCTCGGATAAGGGTGTTCACATACTGAACATACATAGTGGTGACTATAAACATATTACAGAACGTGAAAAGGTAAAAAACTCCGCATCTGATATCTATCCTGCTAGAAAAGTTTTTTTAACTCCCGATAATGAAATCTTGGTGGCAGCAGAACGCCTCTATAAAGTTGATACAGAGAAGGGGAAATTGGTGGCGCCCCCTATCTTTAGTCCAGTTTTTTCCTCAGGTATTATAGAAATTGTACTAGACCTTAAATTTGATACCCATGGAAATATGTACGGGAGTGATTCGCAAAGAGGTTTATTTACTCTCGCGAGTAACTCAGACGCCACTAGTTTTATAAATATAAATAGAAGCTTAGATAAATCGGTGGTATTTGATGTTCACTTTCTAAATGAAGATTTCTTCTTATATACATCACCTTCTCAGGTTTCATTTCACTCTATCAGTGAAAATAAAACTATAGACATACAGGTCGATTCTAATGGAACATTATTTTTTTTAGAGAGTACACCAGGCGAAGTTAAGCTAGTTGATGAAAATTCTAAAGTTTTCGTAATTGATACGAATAACAATACCGTTTTGAAATCTTACCCGTTACTCAAGTTTGGATCGGACAATGTGCGTATTATAGATACCTCTATTAGCACAGAAGGAAGTTATGTAACTCTGGTAACTTCTCAAGGTAGGTACATTTTGTATTTTAACAATAATTATTATGCGAAATTAGCCATATCGTCAAAAGCTGGAGCATTATCCAGATACGCTAAATCAGGCACCTTTTTAGGAGACTACGGGAATGGAGTGTTTTCTATTAGGTATGGTAATTCGCGCTTTAAAGTAACTAAAAAGGCAAATAGTTTTGTTTGGGGTAGTGCGTGTATCTACGAAGATAGTGCGTCACGGCTATGGCTTTGCGAGTCCGGCGAAGGTCTAAAATATGTGGATGCCAAGGGTAAACAAAATGAAGTGAGCTTTTTCAAAAGTGCCTATATTCGAGGTATTAGTGAAATCAGAGAGGGCAAATTTATTGTAGCGACTAACGAGGGGCTATACTTTCTCGATATTAATGCAAAGTATACCGTAGAGTTGGGTAATAATTTTGGTATAAGTGACGTAGATTTCGAATACGATTCTGTTCATAGTTCGAAAGGCCATACCATCGTCATAGGAGATAATTTTAGCTACTTGTTAAATCATGACAAGTTGCTAACCAATGTAAAAAAATGGCAAGCACAGCGGCATATAGTTCATATACTCGGCATCCAAAGTTTCTCATCTGTCTCGGAAAAGTTCGAAAACATCCCGATTAGTAAAAATTCGCCCCAGTTAGCCTCTGTTGAAATTGCGCATGGCCATGTAATGACCGAAGTTAATCTCGCAATTTCGAACCTAATAGACTATCCCTATTTGCGTATAGAATATCGAATGACAGAACTATCTACAACTTGGCGAGTATTAGAATCTTCAAGCTCTAATCTTATTTTTTCATCCTTGGCTCATGGGAATTATCTTTTCGAGACAAGAGTAAAATCCGACGCCAGCTCTCAGCCTGTTACCAGCCTGAAAATAAAGGTGTTGCCCCCTTGGTGGTTAAGCCCGGCAGCTTACGCCTTCTATACTCTGGTGGTCGGTGTCTTGGCGGGTTACCTCATTATATGGGCCTACCGCCAGTACTCTAAACAGGGCCAGGCCTTAAAGGGGCAGGTAAAGGAAAAGCAAACGGCGCTAGAGTCTACTAATGTGTATATTCGGGCCATGCTGGAACGCAAGCAACAGCTATTTGTGAACGTCTCCCACGAATTACAAACCCCGCTAACCCTCATCACTGGTCCCATTCAACAGATTATCGCTAACCCTGACGATGCGGATAATTCCCGCCGGCTTCAGACAATTAATACTAATGCGCAACGTTTGCATGCCCTGGTAAACCAGATACTCGAAATAGAGCGGTTAGAAACCCTAAAAGATCGGCCTCGACAAGCGTATCAGCTTGCCTCATTTCTCCCTTCTTTTTTAGCCAACCTGGCATCTTTGGCTGAGCTTCACGAGCAGTCATTAGTTAGTCGGATTCGCGCGAAGGGTACAATTAACCTGGTGAGCGATTCACTGGAGAAGATTTTGTTCAACCTGGTATCAAACGCTGTGAAATACTCACCGCCCGGCGCCGCGATTGAAGTGGATATTCGTTGTCGCGACTTACAGTTGGTTATTGTAGTAACCGATAGCGGTCCAGGTATGACAGAACAAGAAGCGGCATTGATATTTGAGCGTTTTTCGCGATTACCAGATGCAGAAACTACGCACGGCTGGGGAATTGGACTGGCGTTAGTTAAAGAGTTAGTCAATGCCAATACTGGGTGGATCGGCATCGATACCGCACCAGGTAAAGGCGCCCGCTTTAGTGTGTATTTACCCTTGTTGGTGCTGGACGAAAAAGCAGGTTTACCCGTAACGCCCCCCGACCCGATAGACACGCCGCCCAGCGTGTTACAACAAGCAAATGATACCCAACAGCCGGTGGTATTAGTAGTGGATGACAATGAACCCTTACGCGACTATCTCACCGATATCCTGACAACGGAGTATTGTTGTCTGGAAGCGGGGGACGCGAAAAGTGCACTGGACCTGATGCATACGATTCAGCCGGCCTTGGTCATTTGTGATTATCGGATGCCTGAAACCAGTGGGGTGGAATTACGTCGACAAATGTTGCAGTCTCCTACGCTGGGTGCCATTCCATTTATATTAATGGCTGCGGTAAATGATGATGTTCCGCCCACACTAAGCCGTGATGCAAATATTGACATGCTAGTCGCCAAACCCCTTAATATTACTCAGTTACAGCATGCGCTAAGCAGCTTGCTCAGCCTGCAACAGCGATATCAATCTCATCCGGCAACGCCTGTGCTGCCCAGCGCACCATTTTCAGTGCCTAATTTTGCCAATGCCCGGGAGCAGGCTTTTTACACGCGCTTTTTAACATTACTGGCAGACCATTTTCAAGATGAAGATTTTGGCCGCGCCCTGGCCTCATCAAAGATGGCAATAAGTGAGAGACAACTATCGCGAAAACTCAATACGCTATTCGGTTTGAATTTTACTGATGTACTGCGGACGTATCGCTTGCACCAGGCCAAAACGATGTTGCAACAGGGAAGGCAGGTTACGCAAGTCGCCTATGATGTAGGCTTTGGTACCCCATCTTATTTTAGCAGTTGTTTTAAAGCCGAAATTAACGAAACGCCACGCCAGTATCAAGAACGTCATCAGCAGGTATATGCTGGGTCGGTTTAATCCTGCCTTCTTCAGTGCAATAGCGTTGGCCAGCGAATAGGGCCTGGTTGTAACACACGCTAGGGGCAGCGAAGCTAACCCTGTTCGTCGAGCAAATTACCGCTACGCTCTGTGGCGGTGCGCGTAGCTTTGAGCCGCTGTGCTTTGGCCTCCACCTCACGCTGCAATACCTGCTGTACTTTGTCTAACTGAGAGAACAGGGTAGGGGAAGGCATATGGCCTTTATCCCGACATTCTCGCAAAATCATCAACTGAATAAACAGTGCTTCTTCACGCAGCATACTTATGACTGCTTCAACAGGTTCGGTTTGGTGAATAGCCGATAAGGCTGCGGCATCCTGGCGGTGGCTTTCTTCCAACGCCGGTTGCCATTGGACCGAAGCAGAGTTGTTGCTAGGGTCAGCATGCCTGGTAACGCCTGAAACCGGGGCCACGGTGGCGGAAGAAGGGGCAGAGGAGTGGGCGTCTTCGGTGGTAGGTGCAGTAGCGTTAAACTCAGCATATGGCTTGCCGCGGCGCTGCTGCAATCTCTTTTTCAGGGCGGTAGCGAATGCTGCGGCCGTATAGCTCCCGGTATTCGTTGATTCAGCATCGATAGCGTGCGGCGGTGCTGTCTGATACGGCTGTCTAGTCACAGAACGCGCTGAATATGTAGCCTGCATGAGACGTGTTGCAAGCGTTGGGAGCTGGTTTAAAGTCATCATCAGTTCACAGTGGCCTAAGCGCACTATGCCTCAAGGTTCGTTGGTAAAAGCTATGTTTTTGCGGCGTTTCAACTTGCACATAGCGTTATTTAAGCTATTGCACAGTCAGTGCCATACCTGAATAAAACATAAACGGGGTCAAACTATTCAGTAATTGCTTTTACTGGCGGTGGGTTAGCCAAAAGTGATAGGCTAAATAAAACATCTGCATGACATTCACGCTGGGGACAATTGGCGGGTTTATATGCAAAGTGTGTAATGTTTACCTACCGCTACCGGTATCGGGCAAGCTTACATTTCACGCCCCAAAAGGAACTTCGAATGAAACGAATAGCATTAGCAATGACCCTGTTATCCGGGGTTGCCGCCTCGGTTCAGGCAGCATCCGAACAATCTGTTATCTACACCGATACCGCAGTGGTAGTAGACGGCGTAGCAAATGATGCCATCTGGAAAAAAGCGCAATGGCATGCATTGGATCACGATATGGTTGGCGCTGTCCCTGAAGCAAGTGACTTTACCGGGCGTTATAAGCTGGCGTGGGACGAGGCCCAGTTGTACTTACTGGTAGAGATTACCGATGATGTGCTTATCGATACGCATCCCAACCCCAAGGAAGCGTATTGGGATGATGATTGTCTGGAAATCTTTTTGGATGAAGATGCCTCAGGCGGCGACCATCTGCATAGTTACAACGCCTTTGCCTACCATATTGCGTTAGACGGCAATGTGGCTGATTTCGGCAATGGGAAAGACAATAATAGTGTTGTATTGCTAAACGATCACCTCGACAGTGCTTGGCAGCGCCAACCGCAAAAGCCGCATAATGTCATATGGGAAGTGGCGGTACGTATTTACCCCGACACCTATAATACGGCGAGCCCTGGTGATCCGGTCGCATTAAGCGCAGATAAGATCATGGGCTTTATGCTGGCCTATTGCGATAATGACGGAAGCGAAACCCGCGAACATTTTATGGGCTCCCACGATATAAAACCCGTTAACGGCGACAAGAACCGCGGATACATCGATGCGTCGGTATTTGGCAAATTAAAATTGGTTAAATAAATACCAGCTGCGTCAGCGCACACTGGCGATAGGCCAGTGTGCGCTCAATCATACGGTGGGAGTATAGCGGATCAAGCTCGGCTTACCCTGCTTCAGCGCGATGACTCTAAAATGCCCGGCGGGCAAAGAGATATCACTCCCCCCAGAGTTTACCAACGCCTTCTCAAGCATAGCTGAAAGCGTAGTGTCGTCTAGCGGCTCTACGGCAATATCATAGAATTGCTTGAGCATGCTTAGTGTTACTTCGCCTTCAAAGGTGGCAGATACCTTGTCTGGTTTTTTGCTTCCCGGGCCTTTATTGCTAGAAAAAAGCATATCAACATAGCCACGTAAATCGGGTTGTAAGGTTACAAAAACATAATCGCCAGCGGTAAGTACCGGCTTGGTGTGAGGCGACAACACCTTATTGTTTCTTACCAGCATCGCCACGTCTACACCCCTGGGCAGGGGTAATGTGGATAGCCGCTGGCCCACCACTTTACATGTTTCACCCAGCTTTATCTCTATCAGATCCGCATCAACATCGCCTAACGAAGGGATCTCAAGTTTTTTAGCTGTACTGGGCACAGGGGGCTCTATCAGGCCCAGTTTGCGGGCTACCCAAGGTAACGAAGAGCCTTGTAATGTTGCTGAAATCAGCACCACGAAGAACACTACATTAAATACCAGCCCGGCCTCGTCAATACCGTAGAGCAGCGGGAAAATTGCCAGAATGATTGGCACAGATCCGCGTAAGCCAACCCAGGAAACCATGGCAATTTCGCGCTTTTTAAAGCGGGTCAGCGCTAATACTGGCACCACCGCCAAAGGGCGGGCAACAAAAACCAGGATAATGGCAATCATCAAGCCCTCGCCCCATACGTCTAGTAACGAGGGTGGGTTAACTAATAATCCCAGCATAACAAACATAGCAATTTGACTTAACCAAGCCAGCCCATCTAAAAACAAAAACGTGGCGTGCTGGTACACAAAGCGGCTATTGCCAATAATGACCCCGGCTATAAATGTGGCTAAAAATCCACTTCCTCCGAGGGACGCGGCTACCCCAAATGCCATGGCGCCGCACACTGCCACTAACACCGGATACAAACCAGCAGCGATAAGTTTCAGGCGGTTGATTAACTTAACAGCCAGCCACCCGATAGAAAGTCCCGCCACCGCGCCGATACCCATTTGTTTAATAAACAGTACCAGCATTCCCCAGCCAGGCTCCATTTGGTGGGTAATCAGGCCTAACAACCCGACGGTCAAAAATATTGCCATGGGGTCGTTCGATGCGCTTTCTATTTCCAGGGTCGACTTTAAGCGTGGATTAATATTAATGCCGGCACTTCGCAATATAGAAAATACCGCGGCTGCATCGGTAGAGCCTACGATGGCGCCCAGTAGCAAGCCAACTAAAGGCGGAATACCCAGTATAGTGGCTGCCGCCAACCCGGTAATGCCAGCAGTTATCGCAACCCCCAGGGTGGCTAACAGCGACGCAGGTTTCCATACCAACTTAATCGCACTTAGAGAGGTTTGTAGTCCGCCATCAAATAGGATGACAGCGAGCGCCAGGGTGCCAAGAGCGTGGGCGGCATGGGCGTCGTCAAACGCGATACCGCCGATGCCGGCTTCACCGGCCAGCATCCCCACCAGTAAAAACAGGACCAGCATGGGCAAGCCCAAGCGGGGCGACAGTTTGCTCGACAATATGCCGATAAACAGCAACAAGGCAGCAATTAAAATCTCGTAATCTACAGCAAACATATTCGCTTTCCTGTCTGAACAGCCAGTTCATACCTGAACTACTACTAAAAGATCAGGCCGCCCGTTGGCAGCCCCCTAAGGTATATCCGCCAGCATCTCCTTCATCTGCGCTGCGCTGGGGCGTAATTGTGCTAAACCTTTTTGCTGCCGGCGGTCGGCAAGAAAATAAAACAAAGACACCGCAACAAATAAGGTTGAACTGGTTCCTACCACTATGCCGAAAATCATCGGCCAGGCAAAGCTTGCCACTGTTTGTCCTCCCGCCAGTGCCATGGGTAATAACGCAATTAACGTGGTAACGGAGGTCATGATAGTGCGGCCTAGCGTGGCACTAATGCTGCTATTAATAACCTTGGGTAAAGACCACTGCGGCTGGTGACGTAAGGTCTCGCGAATCCGGTCAAACACCACTACCTTATCATTAATCGAATATCCAATGAGAGCCAGTAGGGCAGCGACAGCCGTTAAGTTAAATTCCAGGCCGGTGAGCGCAAAAAAACCAATTGTTTTGGTTATATCCAAGGCGATGGTAGCGGTGGCGGCTAGTGCAAAATGGCTTTCAAAACGTAGCCATAAGTAGCCCACAACCCCCATTCCTGCCAACAACACTGCTAAAATAGAGACATCGGTAAAGCCGCTGCTAACCTTGGGCCCAACCATGTCTACGCGGACAATACTGGCATCACTATCAGCCCCCGCCAGACTTTGCCTTAACACACTGAGTGCCTCCGGCTTGTCAACCGAGCTGGTCGCCTGGGGCGCCACAGGCAATTTGACCAGATACTCGCCAGCTTGTTCAAACTCCTGAATGGTTGCCTGGTTTAATCCATGCTCACTTAAAGTATTGCGTAGGGTGTCTACACTTAATGTCGCAGAGTGCACCTCTACCAGGGTTCCGCCGGTAAAATCAACCCCATAATTTAGCCCCGGCGATACAAATAAGGCCACTGAACCCAATGACAGAATCAATGATGCTGTCAGGCCGATTACCCGGCCTTTAATGTAATTGGTAGACGATTGGCCAATACGCTGCATCAGTTGCTGCATCGCCAAATTGAGTTTGGCCCGCGGTGTCCGGCGTATTTGCCACTCCATCAATCCGCGGGTTAGCGTGACAGCGGTAAACATTGAAGTCAGCAGGCCGATGCCAATGGTCACAGCAAAGCCTTTGACCGGGCCGCTGCCAAACATAAACAACAGACTGACTGCTATTAGTGTGGTGAAATTAGCATCCAGTATAGTGGTCCAGGCGCTGGTAAAACCATTTTTAATCGCCACCG
This sequence comes from Alteromonas indica, assembly GCA_003056425.1. GTDB lineage: Bacteria > Pseudomonadota > Gammaproteobacteria > Enterobacterales > Alteromonadaceae > Alteromonas > Alteromonas indica. The sequence goes on along the minus strand of PYVY01000001.1, from coordinate 458,343 downwards.
CTGCGCCGGCGCCTCGCATTGTTTGCTCGCGGATACGCTCATTAATGAGAATATTGGCATCTACCGCCATCCCCAGCGTTAGAATAATACCGGCGAAGCCCGGCAGCGTAAGCGTGGCACCAAACAAACTTAACAGCCCGAGTAACAGCAGCATGTTCACTACCAGGCTAATGCCCGCCGTCACCCCCCAGCGCCGATACAGCGCTACCATTGTTATTAAAACCAGCACCGCCCCCGCCAGGCTTGAGGCGATTCCCAGCTTAATGGCGTCACTTCCTACATCGGGGCCCACCGTGCGCTCTTCAATTACCTGTAAAGGCACCGGTAGGGCGCCAGCGCGTAGCATCAATGCCAGGTTAGTGGCTTCTTTAACCGTAAAATTGCCGGTAATCTGGCCGCTTCCTGCAGTGATCGCGCTTTGTATCACCGGGGCGGTGATAATCTGGTTATCCAGCACAATTGCCAGCCTGTCCCCGATATGTTTACTGGTCATCTGCCCGAACTGGCGTGCCCCCGTATTATCAAGTGAGAAACTCACTACGGGCACGGTGGTTTGCGGGTCGAAGGCCAGTCGGGCATCAGTAATATGTTCGCCAGCCAATGCCGGGTTGGGAGTGAGGGATAACACGCCCTGACCATCACTTTGCGGAAGCTGGATAGAGGTCGTAGTAGCGTTAGACACCCAATAAAAGTCCATCTTAGCGGTGGTGCCCAACAGATTACGAATGTGGGTGGGGTCACTGACCCCTGGCATTTGCACCAGGATACCATCGCCCTGCCGGGTGACTGTAGGCTCAGTTAAACCCGTTTCGTTCAGGCGCCGCCTGACAACTTCAAGGGCTTGCTCAAGCGCATTATCAAGCAATAGCTTTTGGCCTGCAGGCAAGAGCGTAAAGTTGATAGTCAGCTGGTCCTGGGATGATTGGAAAATTGTGTGGTTATCGGGGCCGCTGAGCATCGGATAAGCTAGCTTAATCACTTGTTCTGCATCGGCTTGTGATGTTACGCGTAGACTAAGCTGGGTTTCACTTTGCGTAAGTCCGGTGTAGCGAAGATGGTTGTCCCGCAGCGTGTTTTGCAGGCCCTGACTCAGGTTGGTAACGGCTTTGCGGTAAACGGTAGAAGCATCAGCGTCGAACAGCAAATGCGAGCCGCCCTGTAAATCCAGCCCCAGCGCTAACTGTTGGCCGGTGTACCAGTCGGGAAGGTGGCGCTGTGCACTAAGGGGCAGTAAATTAGGCATAGCCGCAGCCAAACCCAGTAAAATAACCAGCGCATAAATAATGCCCCGGCAAGAAAATCTAACCATGAGAGTGTCCTGTTTGTGTTATAGCAAAAGTGTGCGCGTACGCGCGGATAGAGCGCTACAACAAAACAGGCGGGGCCCGGCTGTGATACCAGTGGGAGTAGTGAGAGTGATAAGCCGTAAGCTGATACGGCAGCGCCGGCGTGGCGGCGGGGGGAAACGCCAATAACCAAGTACAGACCGCTACTGCTAGATAGGGCAGGTCATCATCAAGTAAGTCCTGAGGGCTCGCCTTAACCATTGCCACCGCAGGCCCGGCACGGCCCACCGACATAGTGATAGTGTCATTAAATGACTCGTAGGCTGGTACTGCGCTGGTGGCTGCGGCTGGTGCACTGCTAACCATTGCCAGTACGCAAGCGCACAGCAGCCACAGCGTGGCGGCATAGCGAGAGACAAAGGTAGGGTTAGCAGCTAATGACATGAGTAATATGCACAGTACCGAATAGCATCATTATGGTGCTGAACCGTACAATACCAAGGTACGGTATTGCACAAAGCGACAAATAGGCTTATTTGCCGCATGTTTGTCTGCGTACCAGAGCTTATTCTGCGCCACCGATAATTTGCACCTGAGCTAAATCAGTATCTCCTTTGAGCGCTTTGGCAATGGCATCCTGCACCAGGGTCCGCATACCATCCTGCATAGCCTGGGCCTTCATTTGCGCCACGCTGCCTTCTTTATATACCAGTGAACGTAGTTCAGGTGTCATCCCCAATAATTCGTGAACCCCGGTACGGCCGCGATAACCCGTATCGCCACACTCTTCACAACCTTTGCCACGATACAGCGTCACCGGCGTGGCTAAATTAAGCTCCTGCAGATAAGCCTCGCCGTATTGCCGGCGAATAAAGCCGATATCATCCTCGCTGGCCGGGTAGCTTTCCTTACATTTGGGACACAATGTGCGAATAAGTCGTTGGGCGAGGATGCCAACACAGGCATCAGAAAAGTTTACCGGGTCGAGGCCTAAATCCAGTAACCGGGTTATCGTTTCCGGCGCGGAGTTAGTGTGCAGCGTAGATAACACCAAATGGCCGGTTAGCGAAGCTTCTATCCCGGCGTGGGCGGTTTCTTTGTCACGCATCTCACCAATCAGGATAATATCCGGGTCAGCGCGCAAGAAGGCGCGAAGTGCATTGGCAAAGGTAAAGCCGATTTTCGGGCTAACCTGCACCTGCTGCAAACCCGCCTGGGTAATTTCCACCGGGTCTTCGGCTGTCCATATTTTCTTTTCCGGGGTATTCAGATAGCCCAGAATCGCATGCAGCGTAGTGGTTTTACCTGAACCGGTGGGGCCTACCACCAATAGGATGCCGTGGGGTTTTTTGATCATGCTTTGCAGCCGCTGCATATTGGCGTCAGCTAAATTCATTTTGCCTATGGGCATCGCACCACCGGCAGCCAGAATCCGCATTACCACGCCTTCACCGGCGACAGTGGGGATACTGGCCACCCGCACTTCTACTAGCTGCCCGCTCATTTTAAACGCCAGCTTGCCGTCCTGTGGCACGCGTTTTTCTGCAATGTTCAGGTTAGCCATGATCTTAATACGGGCGATAACCGCACTATGGTGCGAATTGGGCACCTGGCTCATATCACGACACACCCCGTCAATACGCATACGTACGCGGGTAGGGCCGTTTTTTTCAGGGTCGATATGAATATCCGAGGCATTTAGCCGTTTCGCATCATGCAATATGCGGCTTACTAGACGCACCACCGCCGGCGCATCATCGGACAGCTCGTCGATGTGTTCATCATGGTCTTCTGCCGATGTGCCTATTTCATCCAGAATTTCGCTCATTTCGCCCGGCGTTGATCCACCACCGCCTTCGCCCAAATATTGCAGAACATGATTGGGCAGGCCTACCGCAATATCATACACATCAATACCCATGGCGCTCTCAATCTCCATGAGCAGTGCAGCATTGTTAGGCTCAGCCATTAAAACGATAGGGTTGTCACGGACATCTGCAATAACCGCAACAAAATTACGCTTTAAGTAGGAAAGGTTAAGCTTACTGTCGGTCTGATATAAATGGTATTTGTCTGGTTGATAGGTAAAAAACGGCACCTGATAGTGGGTGGATAGAGAATTACCGATTTGCGCTTCGGTAAGCCGGTATTCACTCATTAACCGCTGAACCGCCTGCCGGTGGTCCTGTGAGGTTTTTAAGATTTCACTTAAGGCCTTATCATTAATCAGGCCTTGGTGTAACAAGGAATCAAACGGGTTAGCCGTACCACCCAGTTCATAACGAAACTTATTACCGAGAATTTCGGCCACCTGTTGGGCCAGTTTCAGGTCGGCACCATCAAAACTGCCGGTTTTTTTGTTAATAATTTGCATGACACCAAGCAAAACACCGGCGTTAAGAATAGGTATGCACAGAATATTTTCAGTTTTAAAGGCACTGGTTTTGTCGAACTTATCGGCAAATCGCAAGCGTGGGTGAATACTTTGCAACTCGTCGGTATTGTAGGGGTCTGCAATAACGGCGGGTAATTGCGCAAGCGCGACGTATCCGGCAATAGAAAGCGGACTGATAGGAACTTTAATTTCAGTGGTCTCTTTACCAGTTTTAAACCGGGCGACCAAGTCCTGATGCTGTCGTCGGCGCTGAAAGATACTCATACGCGAAGCGCTGAATAAGCCTAGCAGGATGGTCTCAAGTTCGGAGTAGGCAGCCAGTAAACTGGAATGACTGCTTAAAATGACGTTTATTTTATCGAGTGTTTGTTGATGAGCGTTGGTGGTAAGCATTCTTCACTTCTTATTCTTGTATTCCCTGAACCGACTTTCTCCCCCGGCCAAAGTAAAACTGTGCATAGTGGGGCCGGGCGCCTACACGCATACCGCGTTGTGCATTTATCCTACAGCCACGGTGCTAAAACAGTCTACCATTTTTATTGCCGCGCGCAGGTCCGTTGGAGGACTTTATCGCGACAGCCGATGTGAACGGTTAATTTAACGTACGCAAAATAGGGGTTCAACATTGCTACGGCAGGACGATAAATTCCCTTCCTTATATAGAGGTTAACGAAGGCGTTTGCGTTATTTGCTGCTCTGTACAAATAAACTGCAAAAGGGCTTGCAATCCCCATCTTCATGCGTATAATTCGCGCCCACTGCCTAGAGATAGGCATAATAAATTTTAGCCGCAACCACACTGCTTTTAGGGTGGATGCCGAAGTGATAGACAAGATCCAGCTGGATTCAAACCTGTTACCGGCGAGCTAGAAAAAAGAACAGGGTTCCGATTTGGAACCACCGGTTTACGCACATCTTTTCTTCCCACAAATAAAAAGGGAGAGAAAAGATGAATTTTTTTGTTCTTTCGATTGGAGCTTAATCGATGCCAAATCAAAGAATTCGTATTCGTTTGAAAGCGTTTGATCACAAGTTGATCGATCAGTCTACGGCTGAAATCGTTGAAACGGCGAAACGTACTGGTGCTCAGGTCAGCGGTCCAATTCCCCTGCCTACTCGCAAAGAACGCTATACGGTATTGACATCTCCTCACGTGAATAAAGACGCACGTGATCAATATGAGATTCGTACTCACAAGCGTTTGGTAGACATCATTGAACCAACTGATAAAACAGTTGACGCTTTGATGCGTTTGGACTTGGCTGCCGGCGTTGATGTTCAAATCAGCCTGGGCTAACAAGAGAGGGTTATAACAATGGCGATTGGTCTAGTCGGTCGTAAAGTGGGTATGACTCGCATCTTCACAGAAGATGGCACATCTATCCCTGTGACTGTTATTGAAGCGACCCCGAACCGTGTTACTCAGTTACGCACTGAAGAAACAGACGGTTATCGCGCTCTTCAGGTTACTGCTGGAACTAAGAAAGCGAACCGCGTCAACAAAGCTGCTGCAGGTCATTTTGCAAAAGCGGGTGTTGAAGCAGGTCGTTCTCTGGTGGAATTCCGCCTGGAAGACAACGAAGGTGGCGAGATTGAAGTAGGCAGTGAAATCACTGTTGAAATCTTTAACGACACCAAAAAGATTGATGTGACTGGCACATCTAAAGGTAAAGGTTTCGCGGGTGCAATTAAGCGTTGGAATTTCACCGCTCAACGTGCAACTCACGGTAACTCTTTGTCTCACCGTGCACCTGGTTCGATTGGTCAAAACCAATCACCTGGTAAAGTTTTCAAAGGTAAGAAAATGGCTGGTCAGCTTGGTAACAAGCAAGTGACTACCCAATCTTTGGAAGTTGTACGTGTAGACGTAGAAAACAACCTTATCCTGGTTAAAGGTGCCGTACCTGGCGCAACGGGCGGCGATGTTATCGTCAAGCCTGCTGTTAAAGCGTAACGTCTGGGGAGTGAACTGATGGAATTAACATTGAAAGACGCGCAAAGCGCTCTTGAAGTATCCGAAGCGACCTTTGGACGTGAATTCAACGAAGCCCTGGTACACCAGGTCGTTGTTGCTTATGGTGCTGGTGCTCGTCAGGGTACAAAAGCGCAAAAGACACGTGCTGAAGTTCGCGGTGGTGGTAAGAAGCCATGGCGTCAAAAAGGCACTGGCCGTGCCCGTGCTGGTACAATCCGCAGCCCAATTTGGGTTGGTGGTGGCCGTGCATTTGCTGCCAAGCCTCGTGATCACGAGCAAAAAGTTAACAAGAAAATGTACCGTGGTGCGATCAAAAGCATCCTATCTGAACTGATTCGTCAGGATCGTCTGATAGTGGTAGAAAAGTTCGGTGTTGATACACCTAAAACTAAAGCCCTTGTTGGCAAGCTAAACGAACTGGAACTGAATGATGTTCTAATCGTAACGTCAGAAGTAGAAGAAAATCTATTTTTGGCAGCACGTAACCTGTACAAGGTTGACGTTCGTGACGTAGCTGGTATCGACCCGGTAAGCCTGATTGCATTTGAAAAAGTGCTCATCACTGCTGATGCAGTGAAACAGCTTGAGGAGGCGTTAGCATGAACGAAGAACGTCTACTGAAGGTGCTGGTAGCACCTCACGTTTCGGAAAAATCGACTCTGGCTGCTGAAACAGGCAACACAGTTGTATTTAAGGTAGCGAAAGACGCGACTAAAGCGGAAGTTAAAGCAGCCGTTGAAAAGCTGTTTGAAGTTGAAGTTGAAGGTGTTCGCACTGTGAACGTTAAGGGTAAATCCAAGCGTCACGGTATGTCTTTCGGTAAACGCAGCGACTGGAAAAAAGCGTACGTATCGCTTAAAGAAGGTCAGGACATCGACTTTGTCGGTGGCGCTGAGTAAGAAGGGGATTAGAAATGCCATTAATGAAAGCTAAGCCAACTTCTGCCGGTCGTCGTCACGTAGTTCAGGTTGTTAACCATGATCTACATAAAGGCGCGCCTTACGCACCTTTGCTGGAAAAGAACAGCAAATCTGGCGGTCGTAACAACAATGGTCGTATTACAGTACGTCACGTTGGTGGTGGTCATAAGCATCACTACCGCCTGATTGACTTTAAACGCAACAAAGACGGTATCGTCGGTAAAGTTGAGCGTTTAGAATATGATCCAAACCGTTCTGCTAACATTGCATTAGTATTGTATGCAGACGGTGAGCGTCGTTACATCCTGGCACCTAAAGGTATTAAATCTGGCGACGAGATTCAGTCTGGAACCCAGTCACCTATTAAAGCTGGTAACACATTGCCAATGCGCAATATTCCAGTAGGTTCGGTTGTACACGCTATCGAAATGAAGCCTGGTAAGGGTGCACAAATTGCACGTTCTGCTGGCGCTTACGCTCAGATCCTGGCGCGTGACGGAAACTACGTTACATTACGTCTGCGTTCTGGCGAAATGCGTAAAGTATTATCTGATTGCCGCGCCACCATTGGTGAAGTGGGCAATGCAGAGCATATGCTACGTTCACTGGGTAAAGCAGGCGCAAGCCGCTGGCGTGGTGTTCGTCCTACCGTTCGTGGTGTTGCCATGAACCCGGTTGATCACCCACACGGTGGTGGTGAAGGACGTACATCGGGTGGCCGTCACCCAGTTTCACCTTGGGGTACTCCTACTAAAGGTAAGAAGACCCGAAGCAACAAGCGTACTGATAAACTTATCGTACGTCGTCGTAACAAATAAAGCGAGGATTCACCATGCCACGTTCTCTCAAGAAAGGTCCATTTATCGACCTTCACTTGCTGAAGAAGGTAGAGGCTGCAGTGGAAAAGAACGAGCGTAAACCAATTAAAACTTGGTCACGCCGTTCTATGATCATCCCAGATATGATTGGGTTGACCATTGCGGTCCATAACGGTCGCCAGCACGTTCCAGTCATCATCAGCGATGAAATGGTCGGCCATAAGTTGGGCGAATTTGCGCCAACGCGTACTTACCGCGGCCATGTCGCGGATAAGAAAAGCAAACGTTAAGGGGTAGGAAGATGGAAGCATTAGCTAAACACCGTTTTGCCCGCACGTCTGCTCAAAAAGCACGCTTGGTTGCGGATCAGGTTCGCGGGATGCACGTCGAAAAAGCACTAGAGCTTTTAGCGTACAGCCCTAAGAAAAGCGCTGCGCTTGTCAAGAAAGTACTGGAGTCTGCTATTGCTAACGCAGAGCACAACGACGGTGCTGACATTGATGAACTGCGCGTTGCAAAGATTTTTGTTGACGAAGGTCCAACAATGAAACGTATCAAGCCACGTGCCAAAGGCCGTGCTGACCGTATCTTTAAACGCAGCAGTCACATCACTGTGGTTGTAGCGGATAACTAGGAGTAGATTATGGGACAGAAGGTACATCCTACAGGTATACGCCTGGGTATCAGCAAACCATGGACTTCTACCTGGTACGCTAATACCGCAGATTATGCAGATAACCTGTACAACGATCATTTGGTACGTCAGTACCTGACTAAGAAACTGAAAAACGCTTCACTGTCAAAAATCGTTATCGAGCGTCCAGCTAAGAGTATCCGTGTGACTATTCATACGGCTCGTCCTGGTGTTGTAATCGGTAAGAAAGGTGAAGACGTAGAAAAGCTGCGTAACCATGTATCTAAGCTAGCCGGCGTGCCTGCTCAGATTAACATTGCAGAAGTACGTAAGCCTGAGCTGGATGGTCAGTTAGTAGCTGATAGCATCTCAAGCCAGCTTGAGCGCCGTGTTATGTTCCGTCGTGCTATGAAGCGTGCGGTTCAAAATGCAATGCGTCTTGGCGCCAAAGGTATCAAAGTAGAAGTAAGTGGTCGTTTGGGCGGAGCAGAAATTGCACGTACCGAATGGTACCGCGAAGGTCGCGTTCCTCTGCACACATTCCGTGCGGATATCGATTACGCGACATCTGAAGCGTCTACTACCTACGGTATCATCGGCGTTAAAGTATGGATCTTCAAAGGTGAGGTTCTGGGCGGTCTGCCTACAAACCAAGAGCAGCCTCCTGCTCAACCTAAGAAGAAAGGCCGCAGCGCTAAGCGAGAGGGCTAATCATGTTACAACCTAAGCGTACGAAATTTCGTAAACAGCATAAAGGTCGTAACCGTGGTCTTGCTGTTGCTGGTAGCAAAGTAAGCTTCGGTACCTATGGCCTGAAAGCAGTTGGTCGTGGTCGTATGACTGCGCGCCAAATCGAAGCAGCGCGTCGTGCTATGACTCGTCACGTTAAGCGTCAAGGTAAAATCTGGATTCGGGTTTTCCCTGACAAGCCAATTACTGAGAAGCCTCTTGAGGTTCGTCAAGGTAAAGGTAAAGGTAACGTTGAGTACTGGGTATGCCAAATTCAACCTGGCCGTGTACTGTATGAGATGGAAGGTGTTCCTGAGTCTCTGGCACGCGAAGCGTTTGAACTGGCAGCGGCTAAACTGCCATTTAAAACAACCTTTGTAACTCGGACGGTGATGTAATGAAAGCGACTGAACTGAAAGACAAAAGCGTAGAAGAGCTGAATGCAGAGTTATTAAACCTGCTACGCGAACAGTTCAATCTGCGCATGCAGCACTCGACCGGTCAGCTTGAAAAATCTGATCAGTTGAAAAAAGTGCGTCGTAACATCGCGCGTGTTAAAACCATTCTGACTCAAAAGGCTGATGCGTAATGACTGAGCAAAATATTCGTACAGTACAAGGTCGTGTGGTCAGCAACAAGATGGATAAAACTATCACTGTTGTGGTTGAGCGTTTTGTTAAACATCCTATTTATGGGAAGTTCATGAAGCGTTCTACTAAGTTGCACGCTCACGACGAAGACAATGTATGTAACCAAGGCGATCTTGTGACTATTCGCGAGTGTCGTCCTCTGTCTAAGAATAAATCTTGGGCACTGGTTAACGTTGTAGAAAAAGCCGGCGTTTAATCGCAGACTTTTTCTTAAAAAGGCCGCTCTTATGAGCGGCTTTTTTGTATCTGCTATGACTCTCCACCAATCCCGCTAAAATTCTGTAAACCCGTAAAAATAAACCGTAATGTTAATAAATAGTTAAGTTGATAGGCTGTAATCTGTCTTTTCTACGGTAGATTACATCATGCGTTTTGCCCCTATTGCTGGCTCTATTGCCTGCCTCATTGCCACCGGAGTTCTGTCTTCTGCGGCACAATGCGAACCCGCCCCTTTAGTCCTAAACGACGCTGAGTATTTTGAGCAGCCAGGCTTTAACGTGGTGGTTTTCAGTAATTGGTACAATGGCCTGTTTGGTGATTCAAAGATCAGTGGTGTTGAGCTGATACACCATGGCGAGCGTATGGCGACCAATGGAGATATCCGGCTTAACGCGACGCCCGAGCAATGGGACCTGATTCCCGAGTTTGTCAGCCGTCACGTAGATCCCGCTGACAATAGTATTCAAGCTACCCTGCGTTACCCGGACCATGACTTCACTTACACCATTGTAGCCAAACCCCAGGGCGGTAAAATTAAGATCAGTGTGGTACTTCCTGCCCCGCTGCCCCCAGCCCTGGCTGGCAAGGCGGGGTTTAATCTGGAATTTTTACCTGCCACCTATTTTGAGACCAGCTATTTGGCCGATGGCAAACCCGGTACCTTCCCGCTTTATCCCACGGGCATTAAAGAAATCAATGGCCAGAGCGCGCCCCAGCCATTAGCAGAGGCAGCCACACTTACGTTGGCGCCCGAAGATGACAACCGGCGTATTACCGTAACCAGTAACGCTGGCAAACTACGTTTGTACGATGGTCGCAGTAAGGCACAAAACGGCTGGTTTGTGCTCCGCCAAATATTGCCCGAAGATAAATCGGGTACCGTACTGGAATGGAACCTGGAAGCGTCTACCACAGCGAACTGGCAGCGTGCGCCCGTGATCGGACATTCGCAAGTAGGGTATTTACCCTCACAGCAGAAACGGGCGGTCATTGAACTGGATAAGCAAGCCTCGCTAAAACAGCCTGCAACGCTTATAAAAATAGCCCAGGATGGCAGTCGAGATGAAGTCTTAAGCCAAGTGCCCACAGCATGGGGCGACTATACCCGCTATCAATACGCCGTGTTTGATTTTACAAAAATAACAACGCCCGGTTTGTACCAGTTAAGCTATGGAGAGACTGTTACCGCGCCTTTCGTTATTGGTGAAGATGTCTACGCCTCGGCATGGCACGCCACCCTTGACCATTATTTCCCGGTGCAAATGGACCATGTGCTGGTAAACGAGGCTTACCGGGTTTGGCATGGGGCATCACATTTAGACGATGCTTTGCAGGCCCCGGTGAATCATCAGCATTTCGACCTGTATGCCCAGGGGCCGACTACGGACACCGCGTTTGAGCCAGGCGAGCACATACCCGGCTTAAATGTAGGGGGCTGGTATGACGCTGGCGATTACGATATCCGCACGCAAACGCAGTACGCTACAGTGCGCGATTTAGTCAATACATGGGAAGAATTCAACATTAAGCGGGATACTACCCTGGTAGACTACGACGCCAAATTCGTAGATTTGCACGTAGCAGACGGTAAGCCAGATGTGCTGCAGCAAATAGAGCATGGGACATTAGCGTTGGCGGCACAGTATGAAGCAGTAGGGCATGCCATTCCCGGCATTATAGTACCTGATATCAGCCAGTATACACACCTGGGTGATGGTATTACGATGACCGATAACCTGATATACGACCCGAGCCTGGATAAGCATGAGGCCAACGGCTTGCGCAGCGGCAAGTTCGATGACCGCTGGGCATTTACCAGTAAGTCTACACCGCTTAATTATGGTGCTATGGCAGCGCTGGCTGCAGCCAGCCGGGCATTAGCTGAGCATGCACCGGCCCTGGCAGATAATGCATTGACTATCGCCAAAAACGCTTGGCACACTGAAGCCAACCAGCAGCCGGATTTGTTCCACCACGGCAACACGACCGGCGGCGGGCTGGAGGAAGAAAAATTCAAAGCCGCGGTTGAGCTATTGATTACTACCGGCGAAGCCCAGTACGCCGATGCCATCACGGCTCTACTACCGGCGCTTACGCAGGCGTTTGGCGACTATGCAGTAGATGCCTTACGGGTCGTTGATTATATGGGTAAATCCTACAAACAGACCATCCAACAAGTTGCTGAGCGTTATCAAACCCAGCAACAGCAGAAAACCTCAGGGAACCCCTATCAGGTTGAAATCACCGAAGGAGGCTGGGCGGGCAACGGCACTATTTTACAAAGTGCTATCATTGACTATTACCTGCATAAGGTCTTTCCGCAACAATTTGACGGGCAAGGGGTCTATCGCGCCCTGGATTACCTATATGGCACCCATCCGGATTCCGATATTTCGTTTGTTTCCGGCGTAGGCACTCAGTCGAAAAAGGTCGCCTATGGTATGAACCGGGCCGACTATTCATTTATTGCCGGGGCAATTGTACCGGGGGTCCTGATATTAAAACCAGATTTGCCTGAAAACAAAGAAAACTGGCCCTTTATGTGGGGGCAGAACGAATATGTTATCAATGTGGGCGCGAGCTATTTGTTCACCGTTAATGCAGCGCGTCATATGGCTGCGCAAAAGCAATAGCCGCGGGAAGGGATAGTTTGGCGCATTACCCTTTGTTGCTGTTAACCAATAAACGTTGGTACAGCTGAACGTATTGGCGGGCCATCGCAGGCACACCAAAGTTGCGTAGAACATGGTTGGCAGCCCCTGTTGCCAACCGTGCAGCCAGGGCCGGAGAGTCGAGTAACCGGATTATTGCCTGGCTTAGCTTGGCGGGATTTTGAGGCGGAACTAACAAGCCGGTTTGGCCGTGTTTAATAATTTCGCTGATGCCCCCCACCGGACAACTGACAATCGGCCTCTCACATACCGCAGCCTGTAATAAAATGACCCCTAAACCTTCAGCGCAAGCGGGGTGGGCGACCATATCCACACATGGCAGAATACGTGCTACCTCCCGGGTGAAACCACACAGCTTCACGTGTTGTGTAAGGCCGCATTGAGTAATCAGTTGCTGATACTCGTGATACATTTTGCCTTTGCCAAATAACAGGCAAACGGCTTGCGGATAGCGCACGATTACCGCACGCATAGCGCGAATTAATGTGGCTTGTCCTTTACGTTCTATAAGTTGGGCAAAACTGGCAATTACCAGAGAACCGGGCGGGATATCATAGGTGCGGCATAGCCAGTCCTGGTCTTTAGAGTAACGAAACTCATCAGGATCGATAGCAGAATGAATGACCGGCGTTAGTTGCCCTACTTGGCAATAAGGTGCAATTACCTGCTGGACTCCCTCAGAGATACTTACTACTGCATCATATAGCGGGTATTTACGCTGCCCCAACCAACTTTCCGGGTTATCTACCCGGCGGGTCACCAGGGCGCTTAACCGCGATAACCGGGCGCTAACCGGCCCCCACCAGTCAGCGCCGCGCCGGCTATGGACATGCACGAGGTCTATATTGTGATAGCGATAAAGTGAGCACAGCCGCCCCACTAAGCGTATATCCGGATCGCCCAGGTAGTCTACCGTGATCACACTGACGCCGGGCAAGGGCAATTTGCTTATTTCGCTACCAGTGGCGCATACCAGCACATTGTGTACGCCCAGTGCAGGTAATTCACGTAGCAGATAAGCGACCTGTCTGGCTCCGCCGTATAACTGCCGGCCCATTTCGATATGCAGTACGCGCACTACTTTAGTACCTGCTGCAATGTATGCCACACCCGGGGGGCGGTAATATTCACCAGACAGTCATACCTGGCCTGGCAAGTGGGTCGGCGTTTACATGGGGCGCAGGGTAAATCAAGATAAACTACCCGAGTAGTGGAAGATGGCGTACGCAAATAAGGGCAGGTTGAACCAAACAGCGCGACCGCCGGCGTGGACAATACGGTAGCTGCATGGGTCATACCGGTGTCCACTCCCACCAACGCCTGAGCCCGGGCTATGCACGCCAGCGACTCGGCCAGGCTTAATGCGCCGGCTAGCTGATAGATACCGGTAGCGACGGCAAGTTGCTCTGCTGTTGCAGCATCACCCGGCCCGCCCAAAATAACCAGCGCACCGCGGTATTGTGCTCGCAAGAGTACGATGAGCTGTTGCCAGCGCTCCAGCGGCCAGTGTTTTTGGGCTCGGGTGGTGAAGGGGCATAGGACGACAAAGTGCTGCGGTATCTGCTTTTGTCGCAACACCTTGTATAGGCGCTGCGAAGTGGCCGCGTCTATCGTAAGATGCGGATGGTAATAGTCACTGCCCATATGCTGGGCTAGCGCCTTGTATTCAGAACCAAAATCATCAGATACCGGCTTGCTGATAGCCTCGGTAAGTAACCGGTGACTATGTTCCTTACTGACAAATCCAATTCGGCAACGGGCGCCTGATAAGCGTGCTATCAGGGCGCTTTTAATCAACCCCTGCGCTTCAATAGCAATATCGAAGTGCTCGTTACGCAGCTGCTTAACAAAGGCCGTTACAGCGCGATACAGCGCAGTATACTGTCGGCTGCGGTGCAATTGTTGCCAGTGGTTTTTAGGCCAGGCAATAACATGATCAACACCAGGGTGATGCTTTACTAACTCAACGTAGGGGGACTCAACCAACCAGCAAACGCGCGCGCCAGGATAGGCTGCTTTTATACTGGACGGCAGCCCCGATGCCATTACAATATCGCCAATAGCACTAAGCCTGATCAATAAAATATGGGGTCTTTGCATGGCCTCGGCTATAGCAAGCAACAATACAATCAGGATGTTAGTAAAACAATCAAACACGACAGTTTAATGACTGCGGCTGACGAATGTGGTAATCGCAGCTGGCACTTAATTCGCTCACATTTATTTGGGAAGGCTGTGAAATCACCCATACCTAGTTATCGTTCGACCATGGCGCAAACGCTGTTTCGCTGGTTTTACTCATTCGTATTGGTATTGGTTATCCCCTTTGCCTTTATTAACCTGGTGCGTAGGGGTGTATTGCGTACCCGGGACTATAATCGGCGTCGGTTCGAACGGTTTGGGTTTGTTGCGCCTCCGCCGGCCACCGGGGGGTACTTGTTTCACTGCGTATCGGTAGGGGAAGTGGTGGCGGCATCGTGCCTTATTAAAAAGATAATGCAGCAAGAGCCAAATACGCAGATTACGGTGACCACGACTACACCCACAGGCTCGGCCAGGGTGCGGGCTATCTTTGGTAACCAGGTCCATCACTTCTATCTTCCCTATGATTTGCATATGGCCATGGCCGGTATGCTGCGCCGGGTGAAGCCGAAAGCGGTACTTATTACCGAAGTGGAACTATGGCCAAACCTTATTCATGTTTGCTGGCGTAAATGCATCCCTGTCATGGTTATTAACGCCCGTATGACTGACCGTTCTGCCCGCCGCTATAAAAAAGTGGGAATTTTATTTGAGCCTATGTTGGGCAAGCTTTCGCACGTCTGCGCACAAGGCCAGCGAGACTACGACAATTATCGCTTTTTAGGTATGCCGCCAGACCGGTTGTCTCTTACTAATAACATTAAGTTCGATCAGGCAGCGAATGCTAAGCCAGCCGCTATGCCCTTTATGCATCTGAATAACGCGCGCCCAGTACTGGTAGCTGGAAGTACCCATGATCCTGAAGAAAAGGTCCTGCTCAGCGTATTACACAGGCTGCTGCCAGAGTTTCCAGATGTATTACTTATTCTTGTGCCGCGACATCCAGAGCGGTTTGCAGCGGTTGAAAAGATGTTGGCTGAAGCAGGCGTACATTATGTGTGCAGCGAGGCTGCCGGGCAGGTACCGGCGCACTGCCAAGTGGTGCTGTTAAACGAAATGGGCCGATTGAACGAAGCTTATCAGGTTGCCAATATAGCTTTTGTCGGCGGGTCGCTGGCCGATCGGGGTGGGCATAATGCCCTGGAGCCGGCAGCGGTGGCGGTGCCGGTTATTATGGGGCCACATACTTATAACAATCCGGTAATTTGCGCTTACCTTGAACAATGTGGCGCATTAACGCTGGTAAATTCAGATGAAGATATGGCAACGCTATGCAGAACATGGCTCACTGACCCTGAGGTGGCCAAAAAAGCCGGGCTCGCAGGACGGCAGGTATTGGAAGATAACCGCGGGGCACTACAAAAAACCTGGAATGAAATACAACGAATTTGTCGCTAAGACTTCTACAAACTAGTTAATAATGAAATACTTGTACAAAAAAAGAACCCCGCTTTGGTGCGCACGATAGGATTGTTGCACTATAACAGCGAGGCTAACTCACTGAAGGATAATCAAAAATATCACCCTTTTTTACTAACTTTTTGATTCTAAAGTATAAATTAATTTTGGCCCATCCTTTGCTATTATTAATCCGACGGCGTAACCAGGGTAAAAATACTAACAATTCTGCTGCCACATCACAGCGCCCGGTTGCACGTTTATTCCAGGGAGATGCCCCCTGCCGCTATTGGCAGGGGGCAATCTTTGTTAACCACTGAAGCGGTTTACTATACCGGTTCATCCTCCGGCCGCACCATACTAACCAATCGCCAGCCCGCTTCAATTTTCAAGTCTTTTCCAAACAATACCACATGGGTTCTGTTCGACTTATCTATAGCAATAAGCGGCGTGACACGTCCTCCATAGGTTTCCAGGTAATCTTCATAACTGAACTCTTCAGTAATTCGCGTGGTTTTTACAGTCGCGCCGTGCGAAACCGATGATGCCAGGTAACCATAGGTAACACCTTCATCAAATAATGCCATACGCTTAGCGTAGTGTTTGCCAACTTGATGGCTGGGGCGTGTAGCTTGTTCATTGTTCGTTAGGCCCCATACCTTGTCTTTACCCATTGTGTATTCAAAATGGTAAGAAATTAATGGGTTCAGTTGCTTATAAGGCGACATAATCAGGACCGTACCAATACGGCTCATTTCCATGTGGCGGGCTGCATGATCCGAAGCAGGATTGCCGAAATACGCAGGCGTTTCCTGCATTCTGGTTTCTTTGATTGCATCCCAGTTGGTATCTGCAATAACCACCGGAATTTTCTGGTTTTGCATTTCTTTAGCCAGCATCCGGTTAAATTTGCTGCCACCAAAAATTAAGAAGCCATTGGGAGGCGGCGCGCGCATTTTAAGTAACTGCGCAACGGGTTTAGCGGTAAGGCTTTGCAATACAACCGTGGTAATAATCACCAAAAAGACGATGGGAACCACTATGCCTGCGCCCTCGTAGCCTATTTCCTCCAGTTTTAATGAAAACAGTGCCGAAACCGCTGCTGCCACAATACCGCGTGGAGCAATCCAGCTGATTAACGCCAGCTCGCGCCAATTGAGGCCGGTTCCGATAGACGATATGGCGACCGACAATGGCCGTGCCACAAACATGATAGCCACCAGTACGATTAAAGCACCTGCGCCCAAATTGGTTACCGCATCAAGCTGTAAACGGGACGCCAGCAAAATAAACAGGCCAGAGATCAGTAATACGCTGAGGGTTTCTTTGAACTCAAGGATATCTTCCACATCTACATTTTTCATGTTGGCCAGCACCATACCTAATATGGTGACCGCTAATAGCCCCGATTCATGCGCCACATAGTTAGACGCTGCAAATACTCCCAGCATCAGCGTAAGTACTGCGGTGTTTTGCAAATAATGAGGGATCCAGCTTTTGCGCAAACATATCCCCAGCAGGTAACCTCCGGCCAGCCCAAGGCAAATACCCATACCGATGGTCTTACCAAAAGTGATCATAGTATGCGTAATAGCTTCCGCCTGAGAGGCAACAATATATTCGTATACCAATACCGCCAATAATGCGCCGATGGGGTCAATGACAATACCCTCCCAGCGCAGAATATTGGCTACATTCGTTTGCGGCCGGACGGTACGAATCATTGGCACAATAACGGTAGGGCCGGTCACTGTAACAATGGCGCCGAACAAAAAGGCTAATTGCCACGGAAAATCCATGGCATAGCGTGCGGCTATAGTGGCCACCGCCCAGGTAACGACCACGCCTATACTACACAGATTACGCACCATATTGCCGTGCCCCCGGATATCGCTAAACTTTAGCGTCAGGGAGCCTTCAAACAGAATAATGGCTACAGACAGCGATACCACTGGAAACAGTAGGTCGCCGAATAGGTCGTCGGCATTCAGTACGCCCAGCACAGGGCCTACGATAATACCGACAATCAGCAGCGGTAAAATAGCCGGTAAGCGAATTTTATACGCCAGGTACTGACAAGCAATAGACAACAGGCCTACGCTTACCAGGCTTAATAGGGGATCGGACAAGGCACACATTCCTTCATATAGAAAGCCGTCCGTTAGGTGAAGTGTTACTACGGCTTGTAAATTAAATAAACTGTCTGTTTGTACTGTTTAAACTATCAGACGGATGACATATTGACCTTACGGCGTTAAACCGTGAACATCAATGTTTGTAGTAAGCGGGCTGCTAACGCCTGCTTTTCCTCATACTATGTGGCACTTTCATAAAGACCAACGCAAATAAACACTGTTAATACATAATAGGCGATAGATTCATGTACGAACCACAAAAACAACAAGGTATGCACTTCACTTTAATAATAGCCTTGTTTGCCGTGTCATTGTTGCCTGCATGCAGTGCATCGGATGAGTTACCCAGGCTAAAGACCGAAGTATTGGCCAGCCATAAACTGGATAATATGCTCAACGAAACATCGGGATTGGTTTGCACAGCACAGACAGCTGTAACGACCAACGATTCTGGCAATGATGCGGTATTATTTGAAGTGAATGACAGCGGCGATATTGTCCGACAGCATGCGCTGGATTTTGCCAACAAAGATTTTGAAGCAGTTACCGCCGATGATGATTATTTTTATATTGGTGATGTGGGCAACAATAAAGGACATCGGCCCTATGTGTCTATCCGTAAAGTCGACCGTAAAACCTTCCAGAAGGTGAAAACCCTGCGTCTGACCTACACCGATAATAGCCCCAAGACGAATATTCCGTATGCTCACGACTATGACGCCGAGTCGTTGGTTAACCGAGCCGATCATCTTATTTTGTTCTCCAAAAGCTGGGCTAGTCAACAGGCGCGGGTATACCGCATAGAAAAAGATGCTAAAGACCAAACTCTTACCGCCATAGGCACCGTGAAAGGGCTACCAGGGGTGGTAACCGGCGCGGACTGGGACGCGGCGAACCATCGTTATGTGTTAGTGGGCTACAAGAGTAGCGCCATCGGCCTGTTTAAACCGTTTATTGCCACAGTATCGCCTGATTGGCACGTGCAGGGAATGGCGATGTTAGAGGGCTTTGGGCAGGTGGAAGGTATCTGTGTACGCAATGCCTCTGAGGTGCTGATTACCCAAGAAAGCTCACCGCTCAATACTGCGCGTATAGCGCGGCTAGCGATAGAGTAATTAACGCCCGGCTACGTCTGGCAGCTAGTCTGAGCGGGGGCACTGTCTTTGATTGGGCCCTCGGAATTTTTTACTGGCCAAAATCGGAAATGGGGGCAAAGAGGGCTAAGATACCATGGAGGTCTTCGTTAATCTGTGTTCCCTCATACCCCTTGCTGTAAAAAAAGCTGACAACAGCATGCTACGCTCAACTAGTTAATAAATAGCATGTTTTTTATTTATACACTAGGCCGCTGGGCATTGCGTATATTACCGCCTCTACTACTTCGCCCTTTAATGCGGGCAATGGTTGAATAAATTGTCCAAAACTGCCCTTAATTAAAACGCTAACGAGTTCTGCCGCGCCGGTTTATCGTAAATAGGGCCTACCTACTTTTGTATATAATGCTATTTATATAAAACCATCTCTCGTCTAATTAGATAGTGTTAAATAAAATTAACATTATATTTATTGCTGTCTTTGTTTTATGACCACCTTTTTTACAATGTATTTATAGGTAACTGTAAATATATGTATTAGAAAAGATTTATATTGGGCATTCTTATTGCAATCTATCTATGTTGCTAGCAGTCGCGCAACCAATACCTTTTTATTTAAATTGGATGGATACTTTATGAAACTGGTTAATATAAAAAAGACTGTAGTAAATATAGGGGGGAGTTTTATTCTACTTCTTTCCCTATTTGGCGTGGTAACCACTGCTCAAGCAGCAGTAATTAAAACTGATATTGTGATGATAGTCGATGAGTCTGGGTCGATGGGAAGCGTGCAGACAAATCTGAGAAATAATATAGGCTTATTTGCCTCCACTCTGACCGCTGGTGGTGTAGATGCCAATTTCGCTTTGGTTGGCTATGGCAATAGCGCTGTTGTGCCCCGGGTGTTAACAGACTTTACCAGCGCTTCAGACTTCGCTGTCGCAGCGGGAAATTTGGTCGCAAGTGGCGGTACAGAACCTGCTTTTGATGCCTCAGGATTTGCGCTAAATCAGCCGTTGGTAAATTACGGCGCTATCGCTGTGGAAGCAAATTTATCGTTTCGAACAGATGCAGTATCAAATCTTATCCTGTTCACTGACGAAGACTCAAACGGCGACCGCGATTTTGATGCCAGCGGGGTCGACTCGCTATTAAAACAGGCGAATGCGTTATTTAATGTAGTATTGGATTTTGCCTATCCAGAACTGGTAGATTTAGCCGTGAATAATGGTGGGCAGATGTTTGATTTGAGTTTAATGAATTCTACCGATCAAACGGTGGTGGAGCAGTTTGTTACCGATTTTGCCAATGAGAAGTTACAGGAAACATTAGATTTCTGTGCGACCAACCCCAATGACCCGGCATGTCAGAATGTATCGGTACCAGAGCCAGCAGTGGTGATTTTATTTGGTGCGGGGATATTGTTATTAATGCGAGTACGTAGACACTAATAAACAAGGGGCGGCACCTTATTATAAAGGTGCCGCTGCTTTTATTACTTGGCGTTATCTGGAAGCGGGAAACCACGGTCACGCATCAGCGCATCAACCTTAGCATCACGTCCTCTAAACTCCCGATAGGCCTGGGCTGGCTCCATGGCATTTCTCACCGAAAATAAGTATTTAACCAACTTGTCGGCCATCGCTTTATCATAAAATCCGCCAGGCGCTTCAGCAAACGCTTCAGCCGCATCAGCGGTAAGCACTTCTGCCCACATGTATCCATAATAAGCGGCCGCATAACCTTCTCCGGAAAATACATGGCCAAACTGGGTGCTACGGTGGCGCATTACCAGCTCTTCGGGCATAGCCAGTTTTTGTAGTTCGTTTTTCTCAAAAGCATCAGGTTCTATATCTGCTGGATCCGTAGTGTGGTATTTAAGATCCATAATGGCTGATGCCATATATTCGGTCGTTTTAAAACCTTCGTTAAACGTAGCGGCACGCTTAATTTTTGCTACCAGTTCAGCCGGTATGGTTTCGCCGGTTTTGTAATGTACCAAATATTTATTTATGACCTCATCAGTCGTTAGCCAACGTTCCAGTAATTGCGACTGAAACTCGGTGTAATCGCGCACGCCCGAATGAGAGGTAGGGTATTCCACATCGGCAGACAAGAAGTGCAAGGCATGGCCAAATTCATGAAAATAGGTTTCGGCGTCGTCCCATGAGATCAAGGTAGGTTCGCCTTCAGCACCTTTTACAAAATTTGAATTATTCGAGGCCAGCACGGTTTGCTTACCATCAAAGGTGGTGGAGCTGCGATAAGTAGTAGCCCAGGCACCAGAGCGTTTGCCCTGACGCGCAAAGGGGTCCAGGTACCACAGTCCAATGTGTTCGCCGCTGGTTTTATCGGTGACTTCCCATACTTTCACATCAGGGTGAAAGACCGGTACTTTACCTTCTTCAAGCGGGGTAAAAGCAAAATTAAACAAGCGCCCCGCTACGTAGAACATAGCCTCGCGCAATTTGCCCAGCTGCAAATACTGTTTAACTTCATTTGAGTCCAGGTCGTACTTAGCCTGACGTACTTTTTCTGCATAGAAACGGTAGTCCCACGGCTTGATAGTAATATTGGCACCTTCTGCATCAGCAATAGCTTGCATGTCGGCTACTTCTTCTTCTACCCGGGCGATAGCCGCGGGCCAGACCTTAAGCATCAGATCCATCGCATTATCCGGCGATTTGGCCATACGGTCTTCTAAACGCCACTGAGCATAGTTGTCGTAGCCCATAAGTGCCACGCGCTCGTCACGCAGCGTAAGAATCTGTTTAATAATGGCGTTGTTGTCTTGCGCATCACCGTTATCGCCCCGGTTGTAATAGGTGCGCCAAACCTGCTCACGTAGCGCCCGATTAGTTGAATAAGTTAAAAAGGGGTCCATGGATGAACGGGTGTTGGTAATGGCATAACGCCCGGCTTTATCGCGCTCTTTGGCGGCAGATGCAGCCGCTCGGATAAATGAGTCGGGCAGGCCGTCTAGCTCATCTTCGCTGATATACGTAACGTAATTTTCTTCATCGGCCAGTACGTTTGTAGAAAACTGGGTGTAAAGCTTCGCCAGTTCATTATTGATTTGCGCATAGCGGGCTTTGGCATCACCGGTCAATGTTGCGCCGTTGTGGGCAAAGTTGTTATAGATTAACCAGGTGATACGCTGCTCTTCGGCCGTACGCTGGTTAAGCTCGTCACTTTCGTAAACCGTTTTTACCCGGTCGAACAGTGCTGAATTCTGGATAATTTTGGTGGAAAATGCTGACAGCTTTGGCGACATCTCCGCTTGAATCTCGCGGAATTCCGGGCTGGATTTGTTTGAACTCCAAATTCCGTAATAGGTGAACACCCTATCCAAGGCTTTGCCAGCACGCTCCATAGCTACAATGGTGTTATCGAAGGTAGGCGGCTCAGGATTGTTAGCTATTGCCTCTATTTCAGCCAGCTGTAGCGCCATACCTTGCTCAAGAGCTGGCTTTAAGTCTTCCAGTTTCATTTGATCGAACACGGGCACGCCATCAAACGGCCCTTGATATGGCATTAACAGTGGATTATCCAGGTGTTGTTGCTGGGCTGATGCGCTTGCGGCTGGCAGCGTTTGGGTTGGCTGAGACGCAGGCTGAGTGGCGCAGGCGCTTAGGCCAAGTACCACTGCTGCGGCCGTTATTGAATGAGTAAATCGCATTAAAATAAGTCCTGTCGTTCGTTATAATTTTGTTAGCGCTAGCCATACTAGTGGATAGTACCAATAAGTAAATCTCACTGGACAATTTCAGGGCCAATTCTGCTGTAAAAAAACGCGAAAAATCGACGCTTTGTCGCACCGCCAATAGCATCACAAAATGATAACAAAAAAGAGCTTGAGCCTATGCCTGACGTGGGTTTACACTCCGCTCGAATTTTAGGCTAATGGTTAATTTGCAGGTGGCGCGACAATGCTGACAGAGGTGTTAATGCATGGTTTGCCGGTGGCGATGGCGGTGCTATCTTTCTGGTCAAACACTGAACGAAAAGTTTTATTCCTGAATCTGGGATTGTGTATCACAATATCCGCCTCACTTGCTTTGCAAGAAGCCTGGGCGGGGGTGCTGGTAATGGTGGTTGCCGGCATGAGCACCAGTTATCGTTTACTCACCAATAAATTGGTGGATCAACGCTTAATCGGGGTGCTTATTGTATTGATGTCCTCGCTGATTGGTTATTTAAATACGGTAACGGGTAAAACCGGCTGGCTGGAAATTATGCCGTTGGTAACATTTATTCTTTACCGCTTTGGAGAACTCCACTGCCGCGAGGCGGGACTGCGTATCTGTATGGTAGTGGGATCACTGATATTTGCTACTTATGCGGTGATCAATCAAAGTTGGGGGGTAGCGGCTACTGAAAGTCTGTTCGCGGTATCCAATAGTCGGTTCCTAATGCAACTACAGCGGCGCAGCAGACGCGCTGCCATTTAAACAGCAGCACGTACTTTAGGGGCTTAGGCAAATACCACGGTTTTGTTACGGTGTATGATTACCCGGTCTTCCAGGTGATACCGCACGCCGTGGGCCAGTGCGGTAACTTCGCAATCTTTGCCCTTACGTACCATATCCAACGCAGTGTCACTGTGACTTATGCGCTTGACAGCCTGTTCAATAATAGGCCCTTCATCGAGGTCGCTGGTAACATAGTGGCAAGTTGCACCAATTAGCTTAACGCCGCGGTCATAGGCCTGCTGGTAGGGACGGGCGCCGGCAAACGACGGCAAAAAGCTATGATGGATATTAATGACCCGGCCGGACAACTTACGGCACAGATTATCCGGCAAAATTTGCATAAACCTGGCTAATACGGTGACGTCTATAGCGTATTGCTCTAACAGCGTTTCAATTTGTGCAAATGCTTGTTCTTTACCCAGTGTTTTAAAATCTATCCAATGAAAAGGGACTTTATACCAGTCTGCAAACTCTTTTAGGTGCGGATGGTTTGATATAATGCATGGGATATCACAATGTAATTCTGCAGTATGCCAACGATGTAATATATCTACCAAGCAATGCGAGTCCAGGCTACCTAATAAGGCGACACGTTGTTTTTTACCTGAATCAGTAAGCTTCCATTGCATTTGATATTCATTTGCTAAGGGCGTAAACGCGGCTATAAAACTGGCATAATCCAGGTTTAATTCATCAGCGCTAATTTCGTGGCGCATAAAAAAGCGCCCGGTTTGTTGATCGGTATGGTGGTTCGCCTCTACGATAGTGGCTTTATGGTCTGCCAAGAACTGGGAGACGCTGGCCACCAGGCCAATTTGGTCGGGGCAGTCAATTACAAGTCTGAATGTCTGTTGCATGTGGTATCTATACTCCTCTACGTGACACCTTTTTACCCACGCTAACCCTTAATGTAAAGCGCCAATAACCGATAACTTATGCCAGTCCGCGACGTAACCTCTCGCGTACTGACAGGTTCGGGATCAGCGGCCAGCTATGACGTATCGGATAACTTACCCCATGGGGGCTGCTAACCGATTCAAACAAATGAAATTTGTCAAAGTTACAGGCTATTTGCGGCGGGTATAAAGGGGGTGGCAAGGCAGCACTGGCTTTACGTAACATGGTGACGTGGGGACGGTATTCGCGTCGCTCTATGGCAATACCGGACTGCCGAGCGGCTTTGGTAACCTGGCGTACTAGTTCGTAGAGCTCATCGGGCACATTATGGGGGGCGCAAAACAAAATTTTTGGCCCTTGCCACACCCCGGTTGTGTCCAACGTTAAGGAGATCGGCGGCTGTCTAACCTCATCCAATCTTGCCATCACTTCTTCGTGCTGGCGCATATCAAGCTGACCTAAAAACGCCAGGGTTAAATGAAAATTTGCCGGGGCCACCGCCGCTGGTGGCGCTGCACTGCTAACTTTATGGCGGCTTCCTTTAGCGGGGGCTGGCGTCCGGCTGGGGAGATCTGGCAAAGCTTTGTTGCGCCATTGCTCAAGCGCAAGTTTGTTGCTTACGGATAGGTCCAATCCTATAAAACAGCGCATTTTCATGGTGTATCTCCCTCTTTTAACCCTAACTTGGCAGATTAATATGCATTTAACTGCTGTCTACGTAAAATAGAGCCACTTTGATTGTCATGTTAGCTGTTAACACGTTTTATGAAAGAGACTTCATTCGATTTTCCCGCGCAGGCTATCGTTGCGCCCTTATGTCAGGCGCTGGCACAAACCGACGCGATTGTAGCGGCGCCCCCGGGCGCTGGGAAGTCTACGGTATTGCCCCTGGCTTTGTTAAGCCACTTTCCCGATAAGCGCATTGTACTGATGCAGCCGCGGCGAGTGGTAGTAAGAAACTTAGCGCTCTTTTTAGCTTCACAACTCGGTGAAGAGGTAGGGCAGCAAGTGGGGTATCGCATTCGAGGGGAGAACCGGGTTAGCGAGCACACCCGATTGGAAATTATCACCGAGGGCATATTGAGCCGGCGGATTGAACATGATCCGGAGCTAAGCGGTGTGGATATTGTTATATTCGACGAATTTCATGAGCGAAGTATTCACAGCGACTATGGCTTGGCGCTAGCTTTAGAGGTGCAACAAGGGCTACGGGACGATTTACGCCTGGTCGTGATGTCGGCCACCCTGGATACACAGGCCGTAGCCAGGCTATTGCCCGCTGCCAGGGTGCTTTCCAGCGAAGGGAAAATGTACCCGGTAGAAGAAGTCTACACAGGGCAGGTAGCCCCCCGCATGCTGCACCAAAAAGTAGCCGACTATACAGCGTTGGCCTGTACTAACCACAGCGGCGATGTCTTAGTTTTTTTGCCCGGCGCCGGGGCAATTAATAAGGTGACCCAGTTACTGACCGCCAAACGCTTGCCCGGGGTAGTGATTCATTCACTGTATGGCGCGCTAGATAAAGCCACTCAGCAACTTGCATTGGACAAAGATCCCCAGGGCAGACAAAAAATCATTCTGGCCACCAATATTGCCGAAACTTCTTTAACCATAGCGAATATTGCAGTGGTGGTAGACAGTGGTCTGGAAAATATCGCCCAATTCCATCCCGCTAGCGGCTTAACCCAGCTGCAAACCCAAATGATTTCCCAGGCCAGCGCGACACAGCGGAAAGGCCGTGCGGGGCGGCTCGGCCCGGGAATCTGTTATCGTCTTTGGGCCAAAGAGCAGCAAGACCGTCTGGCCCGTTACAGTACGCCGCAAATACTGCGAGAAGATAGCAGCATGCTTTACCTCAGCGCTCTGGGCTGGGGCACGACCGTAGATCAGCTAGCATTGCTGGATAAGCCCGGTAGTGCACAACTTAGTGCGGCACGTTCTTTATTATTGCGCATAGGTGCCATAGATAACCAGCAGCGAATTACCCCTTATGGCCGTAAACTCGTCAATCTGCCGTGCCACCCCCGGTTGGCGCATATGCTGCTACAGGCACAGCAATATCCTAGTGCCGCAGCGGCTTCACTGTTGCATGCCGGAGTATGGATAGCCGCCCTTAGCGAAGACACCACCGGCCAGACCGATGGGCTGACAGCCCATGATGTACTGAGTAATCTGCAGGGCCATTTGCGAAGCCGTTTACAGCAGCAGGCAAAACGCTATTGGGGGGTATTGCGCCAATCTGGTGAGCTGTGCGCTCCGGCCGAACTAGCGCCTGATGATATCGCGGCAGTTATTGCCCTGGCCTATGACGACTTAATTGCCTACCGCACCGGCGAGGGTCAGTGGAAAATGGCTAATGGAAAAGGCGCAGATATGCCGGGGTCTACTTATCTGGGCCCCTGGCTGGCGGTATTAAAAGGCCAGCAAATCGACAACCAGGTTTATATAAGATTGGCGCAGCCAGTGAATGTTGAAACGCTAAAACAGCTGTTCCCACACTATTTTAGTACCACTACAGAGGTCAACTATCATACCGGTGAGCAGCGGATGCAGGCGCGCAAGGTGTCACGCTTTCAACAGATAAGCTTATTGAGTGAACCTGTAGGTAGCATATCAGCTGAACAAATAGGCAAGGCTTGGTATGACTATCTGTTAGCGTTGAACCCCACAGACTGGCCGTTAGATGACACCGCTAAGCAATGGCTCCATCGCCTGCAACTGGCTGCTACACTGAACCTGCCGCAACCGCAGGCATTCGACACTCCGCCGCCCTGGCCAGCCCAGGGCAATCCCCTGACTATTATTTCTGCACAACAACTGGTGGCTAAACTGGGCCGCTGTAAGAAACGCAGTGAGTTAGCTAAACTGCCGTGGGTTAATATGCTCCATCAGGCACTGCCCTGGTCTCAGCAGCATGCGCTGGATACCTATTTGCCGACCAGTATGATGGTGCCGTCGGGGTTTGATCGGCCATTAGTATACCAGCCGGACGGCCAGGTCATCCTGGCGGTAAAAATGCAGGAAATGTTTGGTAGCACCGACCCATTGTTCGTGGGTCAGGGGCGTCAACCGGTTACTCTGTCACTGTTGTCGCCGGCGGGCAGACCATTACAGATGACGGCGGATCTGGGACAGTTCTGGCAAGGTAGTTATCAGCAAATTAAAAAAGAAATGAAAGGCCGTTACCCAAAACATCCATGGCCTGATGATCCGACCAGTGCCCCGGCTACAACCCGCACCAAACGTGCAATGCGTTGATAATTATCGCATTTAACAATTGCTTAATTTTAAAAATACAGATGATTAATAAATGCACTAATAATGTGTGATTTTTGCGCTGTTCAGCGCTGCCTTTGTGTGCCTATACTGGCGTTGTTGTACAAATCTATAACCACAACAAGGAGGGGCTCAATGAGCAGAGTCGCATTAGTTACAGGCGGAACCCGGGGTATTGGTGAAGCTATTTGTACAGCATTACACGATGCTGGGTATAAAGTGATTGCCAATTACTGTGGTAACGATGAGGCAGCGCAAGCGTTTACTAAAAAGACGTCAATTCCGTCTTTAAAGTTTGATGTATCAGATCATGAAGCGACACAAGAGGCCATCAATCATATTGAAAGTGATTATGGACCTATAGATATACTGGTAAATAATGCCGGTATTACCCGTGATGGAACCATGCACAGAATGGATTTTGAGCAGTGGAATGCCGTTATACAAACCAATCTGGGCTCATGTTTCAATACGTCTCGCTGTGTTATTGAAGGTATGCGTAGCCGTGGTTTTGGGCGGATTGTCAACGTAGGTTCAATTAACGGACAGGCAGGGCAGTATGGTCAGGTAAACTATGCTGCAGCAAAATCTGGTATTCATGGCTTTACTAAAGCATTAGCGCAAGAAGGGGCGGGCAAGGGAATTACCGTTAACGCCATTGCGCCAGGCTATGTAGATACTGAAATGGTCAGAGCGGTACCTGAAGAAGTGCTACAGAAAATCATTGCCCGAATTCCGGTCGGCCGACTGGGCAAGCCCGAAGACATTGCCCGTACGGTTTTGTTTTTAGTCGACGATAACGCCGCCTTTATTACCGGTTCTACTTTATCAGTTAACGGCGGTCAGCATATGTACTGATCCGCCATCAGGCTAACCATTCACCGCAGGCGAAATTAACTCTTTTCCCCTGCGGTAAGCTCGACCCCCAGTTTACGCATTACATCCTCGCCAGGAAATCCATCTGCTATTAACTCATTGGCTAACTGAAATTCACGAATACCAGCCCGGGTTGCAGGCCCTAAAATACCGTCGGGTTTACCTACATCAAAACCTTCTTGGTTGAGGGTCTTTTGTAAGTCGATGATGTTGTCCCGACTATAGGCGGGAAGGTCAGGCAACGAAGCGACCAAACCTTTTGCCCCAGCTAATTGATTCGCCAGCTCACCTACTGCGATGGCGTAAAATTCAGAATTGTTCCAGCGCATAATCACCCGAAAATTGTGATAGGCAAGAAAAGCCGGTCCTTTGTGCCCAGCGGGTACTACCACATACGCTGTCAAATCGCTGTCGGGTAACGGGTTACCATTTGCCTGAGTCAGGCCCAGTTGTTGCCATTGTGTCAGGCTTTGGCGGTTTTGATAGCCGGTTTGGCGGTAGTCAAAACCCTTGGGCAGCTGAATTTCACGGCCCCATCGAAAACCCGGCTCCCAGCCTAAATTATCGAGAAAATTAGCGGCCGACGTTAGTGCGTCAGGTTCGCTTTCCCATAAATTTGCCAAGCCGTCGCCATCACCATCAACGGCATAGCGATAATACGCCGTGGGCATAAATTGGGTGTGGCCCATCGCACCCGCCCAGGATCCCACCATTGCTTCCGGGCTAAGTTGTTCTCGTTGCATAAGTTTCAGAGCGGTCATGAGTTCGCCAGTAAAATAATCGCTACGGCGCTGGTCACAGGCCAGCGTAGCCAACGAACTCAGCACCGGCATGGTGCCTTTATAGGAACCAAAATTGGTTTCAAGGCCCCAAAACGCCACCAAATAATGCGGCGGGATACCATATTTTGCTTCCAGTTCATTCAACAAGGAGGCGTGCTGTTGCAGCATTTCGCGGCCCTTATCAATACGCCATGAGGTGACTCTTTTGCTGTAATAAGAAGGGAAGGTGGTAACAAATTCGGGCTGGCTGCGGTCAAGCTCAATAACCCGGGGAACAAACGACACGCTGGCAAACGCTTTGTTTACGACTGCTTCGTCCACGCCTGCAGCTATCGCCTGAGTGGAAAGCCTGTCTTTACATTGAGCAAAGTCTTCGGCCGCCTGAGCGCTGGCGCCGAGAAAAAAAGTGGCGACGGCCAGGCCAGATATAACATTACAAAAACGCTTCATACAAATACCTCAATATGGCAAGGTCCTCATGCTATCGCAAAGGGCCATATTGAGGCGAA
Source organism: Alteromonas indica (assembly GCA_003056425.1). GTDB lineage: Bacteria > Pseudomonadota > Gammaproteobacteria > Enterobacterales > Alteromonadaceae > Alteromonas > Alteromonas indica. The sequence goes on along the minus strand of PYVY01000001.1, from coordinate 428,464 downwards.
TTAATTATCGGTGGTCAGACATATTTATGGATAAAGTCGGTAACCAGTGGGCGGACGAATTTACGAAATTTAGACCCACTGAAAATTCCGTAGTGCCCTGCGCCCTGTTGTATATAATGTTTGCGCTTAGAATGGGGGATACTTTTACAAATGGTCTGGGCGGCTTCGGTCTGTCCCAGGCCACATATATCATCGTCGGCTCCCTCTACAGTTAGCAACGGGGTATCGACGATCGCTTCAAAGTTAACAGGTTCACCTTTATAAGTAATTGCGCCGTTGGCCAGTTCGTTGTTTTTAAATACTCTTTCGATAGTTTCTAAATAAAACTCAGCCGGGATATCCAGTACCGCCATATACTCATCGTAAAAGGCGCGAAAGCGGTCGGCGTCTTCTTCTTCGCCATACACCAGGTTTTGAAAAAAGTTGGCGTATTTCTTCATATGCCCCTGATGATTCATACTAATAAAGCCACCGAGCTGCATAAAGCCAGGATAAACTTGTCGGCCTTCGCCAGGATAGCCGTACGGTACGGTCATTATCGCCACATTGCGAAACCAGGCCATCGAGTGCTGACTCGAAAATTCGTTAACCCGGGTAGGATTTTTACTGGTATCTAAAGGGCCCGCCATTAAGGTCAGGGTTTTTGGTACCGCGTCACTTTTGCGTTCCGCCATCACCGCTGTGGCAATAAGGGCTTGTACAGTAGGCTGACAAATAGCGATTAAATGGGTATCGGGGCCTAGATATTCCAAAAACTCTATGAGGTATTCTACATAGCAGTCAAAGGTAAACGGCCCTTCTTCCAAGGGCACTTCTTTTGCGTCAGCCCAATCGGTAACATATACCTCGTGGTCCGGCAACAAGGCTTCAACCGTGCCTTTCAATAGGGTGGCAAAATGGCCTGACAACGGCGCGACCAAAAGTACCTTATGGGTATCTTTTATCCCCTGACGGTTAAAGTGAATCAGGTCGCAAAATGGTTTGCTTAGGGTTATTTCTTCACACACCCGATGACGCTTACCTTGAATATGAAATTCATCAATATTGAAACCTAACTTTTCGTAACGTTGGGTTAATCGCATAGCGGTTTCAAGGGAGGCTTTGGTTATTCTGCCAGGTAACGTGTGTGAGTATAAGTTGGCCGGATGGTTCGCCACAGCATTTAGTAAACTGAAGCCCTCATGCATGACATGAGCGGTGCGGGTAAGATAATCATAAGCCTGGTAGTTCATATCGTCTCTCCACAAACATAGGCAACAGAAATGTCATCTCACAACAAGCGAGTGAGAGCGTATGGAAAGCTGCCGGCGTGCGCCGGCAGGCCCACTATACCTGGGTCGCAGAAGTGAATTTCGTACCCATATCTTCACTCATGCCTTTAACCATTTCACCGGCTTTCTGCTGCGCTTCACTCACAATCGAATAAGATGTTTTCGCCGTCTCTGTCATCTTTTCCTGAACAGATTCCATATAGGCCTTTTGGGTTTCAGCCATTGCCATCATATCTTTTTGCTGGCTCAGCTGTTCCATATAAGACATACCGTCTGTCAGAAGCGATGAATAAAGCTCACTCTGTTTTTCGGCCAGGCTTTGCATGGTATTCATGTTAAGGGCAGCCAGATCGGTCATTGGCTTCATGGCATTTTTCATTTGTTCATTTAATTGTTCAAACATGGCGTTTCTCCGTTGGGGCGATATTAATTAGTCGATTTAGGTGCCGCAGCTTTAGGCGATGTACGGCGGCTGCGGGGCGCTTTCTTTGGCGCAGCCGGGGCGGCGTCAATAGCCTGTTTCACCGCCTCAGCGGTTTTATCCGTAGCTTGTTCTACTGCGCTTGCTGCTTCAGCTGTATTTTGTTCTACCGCAGAAGTAGTTTGTTCAGCGATGTCTTCACTCGCACTGGCCGCGCTTTGCGCCATGCTATCGGCGTTTTCCTGTACGTCCTTTACGATGTCCTTTTGCACCTGGGCTGCTGCATCTGCGGTGTCGGCAACATTATTTTTAGCCTGCTGGGTAGATTGCTGCATAGTGTCTTCAGTTTGCGCTTGCGCCTGTTGCATCGAGCTGGATACCACGCTGGTCATTTGTTCGCGCATATCGGTCAGCGTGGTGTAGGTATCCTTGGATGCTGCAGTCAAACGTTCACGCAAAGCACTGGCATATTCGGTATTGGCCGATAGAAAGGTTTTCAATTCTGGCTGAACCGAAATGGTTTCCATGTACTTCACACCGTCAGACAACATGCCCGTAAATAACTGCGTTTGTTGCTGAGCCAGACTTTCAAAGGTCTTTGCATTCAGTTCAAGCAAGGTATGCACAGGTTGTGCGCTGGTTTTCAGTTGGTCTGAAAATTTACCGAACATGGTTTTCTCCCTTATGTTTACTTTCGTAAAGCCAGAATGCTGCGCTGCAGCAAAGTTGTCTAAATAGTAGACAGTGAGAAGCGCAAAGTCAACTGCATATGCTGCGCTGCAGCATGGTTTCTTATATCAATATTTTATATCGATAGCGGTTTAAATGCTGCAATGCAGCATAAAGAGGTTATCCAAGTTAGAAAAACGCTAAAAAGTAAGGTAAGGCACGTGAACAGCGTATATAAGACGGGGTAAAAAGGAGAGTGGGGCCGGTTTTTTGGCGCAGAGGTTCGCCAGTTATTTACGCGGCTTTTTAGTGGTATTCCACATCTCCATGTTTTGCTCAATGACTTTATTAAATACATTGAAAGGGTTGGCATCAAGCATATTTTTCATTACACCCTGCATTTGATCGTGCTGCTCGATAAAATGCAGCAGACTCTGCTCCAAGTACTGACGGACATAATCTTCCATATCTGTGTCGTAATAACGGATTAACTGTTTAAGCAAAGAGTTGGTTAACAAAGACTGACTGTCGTTGGATTCAGACTCACTAATTATTTGTAGGAGTAATGATTTAGTAATATCGTCTTCTGTTTTGGAGTCGACCACCATAAAATCCTGGTGTTCTGCAATCAAGGTTTTGATGTACTCCAAATTCACGTATTGGCTGCGGGACGTATCGTACAGCCTGCGGTTAGGGTATTTTTTAATAATAATCATAAGGCAGTCTGGTAGCGAAAACGATACTCTCAGAGTAGCGTAATCTCAGTACCTTCAGCAAGCCCTCAACCATGCGAAAGCAAGCAAAGATTGCAGACTGCGCCATTTTTACTTACCTGGGGTGTGAGATAAACAGACACTTTTCATTGTGGCCTGTGCATGTTAGCGTGCTGTTGTGAGCTAACACTATGATTTACATAGTTTATACGAAACTGGTATGGAATTGGCTTCTGTACTGTGGCACGCCCTTTTATACAAGGGCAATTCAAAAACTGACCTGGAGTCAACGTATGAACAAATTTATTAAGACTATTGCCGCTGGTGCGGTTATCGCAAGTGTTTCTTCTTTTGCTGTTAATGCGCAAGAAGAATCCACGCAACCAGCTCAGCAAGAAGCACAGCAGCAGGCTGCCAATTTTGATGACACCACTTTGCTGAAATTCACCATGGCAATGGAAGCGGTCAGTGATGTAGCCAACAAATTTGATTCGCAGTTCAAAAATGTTGAAAGCCCTGAAAAAGCTCAGGAAATCCAAAAGAAAGCACAAACTGAAATGGTTGAGCAGATTGAAAAAACCGGCCTGTCAGTAGAGACATACACAACGATTGCACAGCAGGTCCAGACTGACCAGAAATTACGCGAGCGGGTACTAACTATTGCCCGTGAAAACCAGCAGGAAAATAGCTAAACCTGTGAGGTTTACGCAGCCGGTTATTACCAGCGCGTAATGGGGACTAGTTTTCCTCTTTAAGCTCTTCCTGCGCCCGCCTTATTAAGGTGGGCGCAGTCGTTTTTAATGGCTAATATACTGCGACCGAGAAACAGACAAGCCTCCCCTATATGGCCACCTCAGCTTGCACATCTCGCCGAACCACTCGCCGACCCTATGAGCGGGTGTTCGCCTTGGCAATCACCCTGCATAAGTAAACTGAGTCAGGTCAACCACACCGCCATGCCGGCCAGAGCATAAAAATTGTATGCGTCGCCGCGCGCGGGATGGGGAACCTACCTTAGAGGGTTTTTCTCACATAGCTGCCGGGCGCCTCTTCGCGAGCCGGAAATTCCACATGTTCGCCCGGCATAATGGCCTGAACTTTGGTTTTATCCTGCGCGGTAAGCCACTGGCGCCAATCTGGCCACCAGGAGCCTTCATGCTGCTCGGCTTGCTCAAACCATTGGTGTGCATCACCTTCTAGTGATGGGTTGATCCAATGGGGGTACTTGCCACTGTTATCGGGGTTAATTACTCCGGCAAGATGGCCAGAGCCTGCTAAAACAAAGCGGGTCTCGCCGTTTACGAGCCGGGTGCCTGCGTAAGCGCCTTGCCACAACACGATATGGTCGGCCAGGGTAGCCAAAAAGTACACTGGCATATCGATATTAACTAAATCGATAGCAATGCCATCAATAGTCAGACCACCCGGTTCTTTCAGTTTGTTTTTCCAATACGTATGGCGCACATACTGTTTAAAACAGGCAGCGGTTATATTGGTCGCGTCACTATTCCAATAAAGAATATCAAAAGGCGCCGGGTCTTTGCCCTTAAGATAATTGTTGATGAAGTAAGACCAGAATAAATTGTTCTCCCGCAGTAATGAAAAGCTCAGGCCTAAAATTCGACCATCATAAATGCCTTTTATATCGGCATTGTTTTCCATTATGGCGATACTGTCGTCATTGACGTAATTACCTATCTCTCCTTGTATGGTAAAGTCGAGCAGGGTAGTCAGCAGGGTTAACGAACCGATGCGTTCGTCGTGTTTAGCCCGCAAATAGGCCGCAGTTACGCTCAATAGCGTACCCCCTACGCAGAAGCCGGTCATATTCACTTTGTTCTGCCCGGTAACCCGACACACCACATCCAACGCGGCTATAGGCCCCTGGTGCATATAACTGGCAAAATCGTGCTCGGCTAGACTGGCATCGGGGTTTACCCACGAAATCATAAATACCGCGAACCCCTTATCCAGCAATCCTTTCACCATAGATTTACGTTCGTTTAAATCAAGAATATAAAACTTATTAATGAACGGCGGTACAAATAATATCGGCCGTGCATATTGTTTCGGTGTTGCCGGTGTGTAGTGGATAAGCTGCATTAGCGGGTTTTCGTAAATGATTTTACCCGGCGTGGTTGCCAGGTTGTCACCCACGCTAAACGCATCGGTGGCGGTCTGGGTAATTTTAAATGCTTCAAGCGGACTATGTTCCAGGTCCCGCAAAAAGTTCTTTATACCCTGCACCATGCTTTGCCCTTTGGTTTTGAGCAGCTCTTCGCATACCTCCGGATTACACATTAAATAATTGGTGGGCGCCATGGAGTTCATATACTGTCGTGTATAAAAGCGCACCTGCTCGGCACATTTTGGGTCTTTAAAATGCATGGCTTCTACTACGCCCTGCATCATTTGAGTATTTATCAGGTATGACTGTTTTAAAAAGCTGAAGACCGGGTTATCTTGCCAATCGGTGTGAGCAAAGCGTTTGTCATCCTGACTCTCGCTGATCACCGGCTCGACTTTCTCCCCCATCATCACTTTACCCATTTGCTGCCATAGCTGGCTTTGTTGCTGCATAAAGGTGAGCTGGTGTTGCATCAAACTGGCTGAATCGACCTCGACATCTTCTTTGAGTAAAGAAAACAATTTTTCCTGGTCAAACATGGGCTGCCCATCGTGACTCTGCGTACGCTGGCTAAGTACTTGCTGCACCATGGCATTAAATTGTCCGGCATACTGATTTAACAGCGCCATCACTTCACTGTAATCATGTTGTTGCACACCGCCTCCTTATGATGTCTTGGCAGTACCCTGAGACGCCATCTGCTCAAACATTTTCTGGTAAAAACTAAAGGCTTGCTGACTCCCCTGAAGATAAGGTTTAAGCATAGACATCAGCGCTTCCTGATTGCCACTCTTGAGCTGGTCTACCAACAGGTTAAGGGTGGACTCATGCAACTTGCTTAAATCAGGCCAGCCGCATAATTCGCGTGCTTCCTGAGGGGATAGTTCCATATCGATGGAAATTTTCATAGTTCGTTCCTTACAAATAAATCCCACTGGATCAGATGGTTAACCAGGCCTTATGAGGTATACTGATTCACCGGCTGTAAACTGAACGCTGTCACACTGGAAATTGCTTAATGAAACCCGCAGAATTCCTCCCAGTGTTCCTCCATCATGGCATGATAAGTGGCTAAAAAACAAACTAAAGCGAAAAAAAATCGCCGTAGCTTTACCGGCTTACTGATTAAACTTTGCATTGTGGCAATGGTTATAGTGGCCGGCTATATGATTTACCTGGACGCGCAGATAAAGCACACTTTCACCGGCAACAAGTGGGAAGTGCCAGCCCAAATCTATGCCCGCCCGTTGGTGCTTAGCAAAACCCTGGAAATAACGCCCACCGAGGTATTGGAAGAATTATCACTACTGGGCTACCGCAAAGTCACCAATCCTGATAGTAGCGGGGAATATGCGTACTGGAACCGTAAGCTCATTATGGTACGGCGTGCCTTTCAGTTTGCCGATGGTTATGAGTCTATGCGTAAACTCACTATTACCTGGCAGGGTAATCGGATTGAATCTATAACCGACCATACTGCAGGGCAAACCGTGGGAACGGTGCGTCTGGAGCCCTGGCTAGTGACCCGGCTGGTAAGCAGTGCGCGCGAAGATCGCATGCTGGTAACCCTTGATACTGTCCCTGATATGCTGCCAAAAACCCTTACGCTGGTAGAGGATCGGGATTTTTACGATCATCACGGCGTAGCACCGTTATCTATTGTACGTGCCCTAATCGCTAATTTACGGGCGGGGAAAACGGTGCAAGGCGGCAGCACACTGACTCAGCAGTTGGTTAAAAACCTCTACCTTAGCCGTGAAAAATCCATTATTCGCAAAGCCAAAGAAGCTCTGATGGCGATTATCATTGATGCCCGCTATAGCAAATCAGAAATTTTACAGGCCTACATGAATGAGGTATTCCTGGCGCAAAATGGCGATATGGCCGTTCATGGCTTCGGGCTGGCCAGTTATTACTTTTTTGACCGCCCGGCCACCGAGCTTAATGTACCGGAAATTGCGACACTGGTAGCGATGATTAAAGGGCCTTCTTTTTATAATCCGCGACGCCATCCAGAGCGGGTATTGGAACGGCGTAATTTAATTTTACGTTTATTGTTTGAGGCGAATGAAATAACCGCCAAGCAATATGAGTCGTATTTGAACGCACCAATGGGCCTTGCCAGTGGTGCAAGCCTGGCAAGCGGTAAGCATCCCGCGTTTATGCAAAAAGTAAGGCAGGAATTAAAGGAAATTCTGGCTGATCCGAGCTTACGCGACTCTGGCGTTAAGGTCTTTACCACGTTAGATATTTATGCTCAGCGCCGGGCTGAGAAGGCTTTGTCGTCAACTTTAGACGGCTTGCAAAAAGATCGTAAAGCGAAGCTGGAAGGTGCGATGGTGGTGACCCATATCGATACCGGCGAAGTACGGGCTATTGTAGGCTCCCGGCAAGCGGACTATAACGGTTTTAATCGCGCGCTGGATGCTAAGCGTCAAGTTGGTTCACTGATTAAGCCAGCGGTGTTTTTAACGGCGTTGGAAGATCCTACCGAATTCAATTTAGCCACCCCCTTGCAGGATAAGCCCATCACTTTGAAAAGCAAAGATGGCAAGCTATGGTCGCCGCGTAACTACGATAAAGCATTTCGCGGAGAAGTACCGCTGGTCACGGCCCTGATAGAATCCCTCAATGTACCTACCGTGAATCTGGGGATGGAAGTGGGCTTGGATAAGGTTATTGAAACCGTACGTCGCCTGGGTGTGAATAGCCGGATAAGAGAAGTTCCTGCGTTAACATTAGGTTCTATGAGTATGGCACCGATTCAAACCAATCAGATGTACCAGACTATTTCTAATAATGGCCGGTATATTCCCTTGCATACGGTATCGGCGGTGGTTTCGGCTAATGACAAGCTGTTGTGGAAACATGCCGAGTTTTATTCCCAGCGCGCGGATGAAGCCGCTACTTATTTACTGAATTACGGGCTATTTAAAGTAACTCGCGAGGGCACGGCAAAGCGGCTCGGGGGGCAGTTTCCCAATATCAATATGGCGGGTAAAACGGGCACCACGGATGATTACCGGGATAGCTGGTTTACCGGATTTGACCGCAATAATGTGTCTACCATTTGGGTGGGGAATGATGATAACGAGCCGGTAAACTTGACCGGCGCTGGGGGTGCGCTACCGGTGTTTATTAATTATCAAAAATTGCAGTCTCCAAAATCACTATCCCGACGTTTCCCGGACGGGCTGGGCATTGCACATTTTAATAAAAACACCGGTAAAGTTACCGTGGCCGGGTGTCCTGATTCTTTAAGCGTGCCGGCTATCTTAGAGGTGCTGCCGCCGCCGCGTACGGGTTGTCGCGGAGAAACCATTGAGCCACCTAAAAGCGATAAACAGGACGATAAGAGCTGGTGGGACCGCTGGTTCGACTAAAAAAAATCTTACACCTGATAAGCCGCTAAGCCTGACCCCGGCACGTCATCGCCGGGCTAAACCTGCTGCGCTTATCAGGCGTAAGCCTAAGTCCAACGGGAGCGGAACAAACAGTGGGGGGGAATTATCGCCGCCCCATGACCCGGTACACACTACTAATAATGATGGCGCTGGCGACAAATGCTGCCAACGGCGCCATAGATGCAATAAAAACAGCGGTATAACTAATCATAATGGCCTCACAAACCCTGTGCTGGCGTAATTGCCAACGTATTCCTTCTCGTGTTTCAACATACTGTTTGAAACACCGCTCAATCATAATCAGGTGAGTGCACTGCCTACTTCCGTACACTCGCGCTGTACAGCACGGCTATTGCCACACAGCATAGGTATTTCATACTAAGTCGCATTATATTTAGCGATAGTTGTGCCACTTCGGCTAATATTTTTAAAGCTTTGATATATATGAGGATTATTTTTTTAGGGGAAGGAGTCTGTACCGTTGCTGTTAGTGTTACGCTATATTTTAGTGGTTTAACCAACTAGCCGGTGGTCAAAATGACCACCGGTAAAGTTTATTGATAATTAGCCGATGTACATGCGTTTATTCGCCACCGCGTAGCTTAGCAATGACGGTCATTACAGCAACGACCAGCGCACCTGCAACAAACCCGGCCACACCGTCTACGGCAATACTAACTAACAAGGGCATCGCCTGAATGCTGTGTATAATTTGTTCCGCGACATGATGAATAAAGGGCACATTGTGCGTCAGGATACCGCCACCAACCAAAAACATGGCTACCGTGCCGATAAGCGCCAGTGCTTTCATCAAAATAGGAGCCGCAATAAGTAAGCCGCGCCCACTCATGCGCTGCATGCTATTGAAATTGCCCGTTAGTGATTTTTTCAGCAGGTAAAGTCCAAGATCATCCATTTTTACGATAGCGGCCACCAGCCCGTAAACGCCCACCGTAATAGCCACACTTAGCGCGCAAAGCACGCCTACCTGGGTCACAAAGTCCGCGCCCTGTATACTGCCTAAGGCAATGACAATGATTTCGGCAGATAAAATAAAATCGGTACGTATCGCACCTTTTATCTTCTCTTTTTCCATCGCTACCAGGTCTACATTTTTATCACTAAGTTGCTTGATGCGGGCTTCTCGCTCGGCCTCCGTATCTTTGGGAAACAGGCGATGAAAGACCTTTTCGGCACCCTCATAGCACAAATACAGGCCGCCAATTACCAAAAAGACCGTAATAAGCACCGGTAACAAAGCGCTGATCAGTAGCGCTGCTGGTACCAGTATAACCTTATTGAGCAATGACCCTTTGGCCACTGCCCATACCACCGGCAGTTCGCGCTCAGCGCGCACTCCCTGAACCTGATCAGCATTGAGCGCGAGATCATCGCCCAATACGCCTGCCGTTTTTTTTGCGGCGACTTTCGACATCACCGAAATATCATCCAGCAATGTTGCGATGTCATCGATTAAGGCAAGTAAATTGGCTGCGGCCACACACATTCCCCTTGGCTAAGTAGTTGATAGGACGTTTTGATTGTTGTTATACGCAGTTTGCAGTGAACAAGTACGAATTGCGATAAATAAAAATGGAATCAATTCTTTGCTGGGGGCTGCGCTGGCTGAGTCGAGTGGTCAGCAACCCGTTTATTGATATAGTCGTCGGCATATGAAGATGGTTCACTGCAGTCTAGTCGGCCCCCGGTAAATGTACTAAGTACAGTAAGGGTCTTATTAAGTGCAGTTGTACAGTTAACCCGTACTTTAGGAGCACGGGTTAGCGGCGCTTGCGGCCGGCCCTTTCTATTGTCTTTAAGGGGCACGGTATGGTGCGAGCGGGCAAAGTCGCGCGCGGCTGAACGGCCCAGTTCGCGATCTTTAGCCTGGGCTTCTTGTTGTAGGAATTGGTGCATATGGTTTTTATAGCCAGATGGGGCGGGTTCGCCAGAAGATGCTGCAGAGGTATTTATGTTTGACGGTGATGCGGTGGCGGGGGGCTGAACCTTGTCAGGCGATGGTAGTTTTGCCGCACCTGACGCAGGCAGTGGTGACGTATTGGTTGTGATGGCCTGTACACCGGGGCCGGCGGCATCAAGGGTGGGGGCGGGTAAAGGTGTTTGGGTGGGCGCCGGGCGAGGCTCACGGGGCACCCTGGACGAGGGAAACAAACGAGCTTTAAGCACCCCTGGCGACGGCTGCTGCGAAGATGGCAAAGGTAGCGTCGGGGGGACGCCCCGAAAAATCACGACTGCTGCAATAATCCCGTGCACCAATACCGAGCCGCCCCAGCTGGTCCAGCGCCGATAGCGAAGCGCTGGAATAGGGTGGTGGTGCGAGGGCTGTCGATGGCCCAGCTTCGGTGCATAAAAAGACGCTTCCGTAGTCATTTATCTTCCTTTTTCTCCAAAACAACCGATTTTATGATGTGGAACGAGGCTATTGCCGTTTTTTTGCACACTTATAATGCAATCTTACTGGGGCGCACCACATTGGTGCGACTTTGTCATAATTTTGTTGCATTGAAATCCATAGGTTGTTGATATTAAATGGTAAAAATTTATGGCGCATGTTTTGAATTACTGCTCCTAAGACACGCAATGTGCCGCATAAACATAACCAACTACCATTTGGAGCAACACATGAAACTAGTCACAGCGATCATCAAGCCGTTTAAGCTAGATGATGTTCGCGAAGCCATTTCAGAAATCGGTATTGACGGTTTGACCGTGACCGAAGTGAAAGGTTTCGGGCGTCAGAAAGGACATACAGAACTTTACCGCGGAGCCGAGTATCAGGTTGATTTTTTGCCTAAGGTAAAATTGGAAATTGCCGTACTAGATGATCAGGTAGACCGTTTGGTAGAAGCCATAGTGGGCGCGGCTAAAACCGGCAAAATTGGCGATGGTAAAGTGTTTGTCTATAACCTTGAACAGGCTGTCCGGATTCGTACCGGTGAAGCTGATGCAGATGCGTTGTAAGCCAATAAAAAAATTGCGGAGAGAACCACAATGGAAATAACCTTTGAACTAGGGTATGCACTTGATACCTTTTACTTTTTGATTTGCGGCGCGCTGGTAATGTGGATGGCGGCAGGGTTCGCCATGCTGGAAGCCGGCCTGGTCAGAGCCAAAAATACCACCGAAATTTTAACTAAAAATATCTCTTTGTTTGCTATTGCCTGCACCATGTATATGGTGTGCGGGTATAGCATTATGTACGGCGGAGCCGATTTTAGCTGGTTCTTAAGCGGTATTATGGGGGATGGCGCCACCGGCATTACTGACGAACCGGCTACCTATGCTCCATCAGCAGATTTCTTCTTCCAGGTGGTATTTGTTGCTACGGCTATGTCGATTGTATCAGGCGCAGTGGCTGAACGGATGAAGCTATGGGCTTTTTTAGCCTTCGCTGTAGTCATGACAGGTTTTATTTATCCGATGGAAGGCGCCTGGACATGGGGCGGTGAAGCGGTATTTGGAATGTATGTACTGGGTGATAATGGTTTTTCTGATTTTGCGGGTTCAGGTATTGTCCATATGGCAGGGGCCTCTGCCGCATTGGCTGGCGTACTGATACTGGGAGCACGTAAAGGTAAATATACCGCAGATGGCAAAATTAATGCGATTCCGGGTGCCAACCTGCCGATGGCGACACTAGGTACATTTATTCTTTGGATGGGCTGGTTTGGCTTTAACGGTGGTTCCGTATTGGCGACTGCAACAGTGGAAAGTGCCAACTCAGTGGCGGTGGTTTTCATGAATACTAATGCAGCTGCCGCAGGCGGTACTATCGCCGCCCTGTTGCTGGCCCGTCTAATGTTTGGCAAAGCCGATTTAACCATGGCCCTTAATGGCGCGTTAGCCGGCCTGGTAGCCATTACGGCAGAGCCGTCTACACCTACACCTCTACAAGCTACATTATTTGGTGCCGCAGGCGGTTTACTAGTGGTATTTAGTATCGTCGCTTTAGACAAACTAAAAATTGACGATCCGGTAGGGGCTATCTCGGTCCACGGAACAGTAGGTTTGCTGGGTCTGCTATTAGTGCCCCTCACCAATGAAGGCTCTTCGTTTGGCGGTCAATTGTTAGGCGCAGTGACTATCTTTGTCTGGGTCTTCGTTGTTAGCCTGATAGTGTGGCTTATCATCAAAGCGATTATGGGCATCCGGGTTACCGAAGAAGAAGAATTTGATGGCGTGGACGTCAGTGAATGCGGTCTTGAAGCCTATCCTGATTTTACCGGAAGCCGTAAATAGGCGGCAGTTTACCTAAGTCTCGATTGAACACGCGATTACAATAATAATAACGTTCAACTCACCACTGTTAAGCCCTGGTCGATGACCGGGGCTTTTTTATGGATTTATTTTTGGTCGCTTACCTGTACAGGATGGCGTTTTCCTATTACATCTATAGTGAGAACCTATTAGGCGCGGTTCTTATTCATACCGTATTAGTATTACCATAAATAAAAAAGTTGAAGTGAAATGACTAAATCTACATTGACCACCAGTGCTGGCGCACCGGTAGAATCCAACAACACGACCAAAACCGCAGGCCCCCGCGGTCCCGCTTTGCTGGAAGATTATCAACTTATTGAAAAGCTAGCGCACCAAAACCGTGAGCGTATTCCAGAGCGCCCGGTCCACGCAAAAGGGTGGGGTTTACAGGGTAAGTTTACGGTAACGCATGATATCACCCGTTATACTTGTGCTGATGTATTCAGCCAGATTGGTAAGCAAACCGAAGTTTTAAGCCGCTGGTCTACGGTGGCAGGTGAACTGGGAGCAGCTGATGCTGAACGCGATGTGCGAGGCTTCAGCCTGAAGTTTTATACAGAGCAAGGCAATTGGGACATGGTGGGAAACAATACCCCGGTATTCTTTGTGCGCGACCCGTATAAATTCCCTGATTTTATTCGTACACAGAAACGTCACCCGCAATCTAATTTACGTAGCCCCGAAGCCATGTTCGACTTTTGGGCATCGCAGCCTGAATCCGTCCATCAGGTGACTATTTTAATGTCAGACCGAGGCATTCCCACCTCGCCTATGCACATGAATGGTTATGGCAGCCATACATACAGTTTATACAATGCACAAGGCGAGCGTTTTTGGGTGAAGTTTCATTTTAAAACGCAACAGGGTCACCAACATCATACTAATCGCGAAGCTGAAGATGTTATAGGGCGCACCCGCGAGTCCTATCAGGAAGAATTACTAAAAGCGGTAAGCGCCGGTAACTTCCCGAAATGGACCATGTACATTCAGGTGATGCCTGAAGAGGAAGCCGGACAACAGGAATACAACCCGTTTGATTTAACCAAAGTATGGCCTCATGGCGACTATCCTTTGATTGAAGTAGGCGAGCTGGAAATGAACCAAATACCACAAAATTATTTTCAGATGGTAGAAAATGCAGCATTTTCGCCTTCTAACAAGGTGCCAGGTATAGCCTACAGTCCCGATAAAATGCTGCAGGCCAGAGTCTTTGCTTATGCTGATGCTCATCGTTACCGGTTAGGAACGCATTATGAAGCCCTGCCGGCTAATGCCCCCAAAAATACGTCAGTGCGGCATTATCATAAAGACGGCGCCATGCGCTTCTTTACTAACGACTTTGGTAACCCGGATGCCTACTATGAACCAAACCAGTATGAAGGCCCGGCGGCTAAACCTGAGCATCCTGAGCCACCGCTGCGTATAGAGGGCGATGCCGGCCGATATGATGTGGAAGAAGCTGATGTTGATTATAAGCAGCCGCGCGCACTTTACGACAGCTTTGACGCGGGCCAAAAACAGCGTTTACACAGTAATATGGCAGAAGCCGTAGGCGGATGCAGTGAGGGAGTTAAGGCCCGCTGGTACGCGGTACTGGAAAAAGTATCGGCAGAATATGCCGAGGGCGTTAAACAGGCGGTCAATAAACGTTGATTGAATGCTCGCCACAAAGCTGGCGAATATAAGCGGCGCACTGGGTTCAGTTGCGCCGTTTTCTTTTCGGTTTGGGGCGGGCCTACCTTCATTAGCTGATAACCAACTGACTGGGCTAGGCTGATGGGCCAGCTCGCCCAGAGCGCCAACCCAGGCCTGCGGCGTAAATTGCTAGCCGTATGCGGTTAATACGGCCGGGTAGTCATGTGCGCCGCTATTTCCTCTTTGGTGGGTAGCCGCCGAACCTTTAGCCCTTCGGTATGAAAGTCCTCGTTTACCAATCCTTCCCGGGCAAATTCTTCCAACCAGTTTTGAATCGGATAAAACCCCCACTTTTGCCGATATAGCGAGGCATTATTAACAATATCAAACAGATGATTAATAGGCGGATCGACCCTGGGGTGAAACTGATGCAATACCTTGTCTGCAATGACATAAAGTGACATTCCGGCCTGTTCGCAGCGGGTAGCAAAATCGACATCGCCTACGCCAAACCCTACATAGTTTTCGTCAAAGCCATCTATGCTATTGTAATCTTGGCGAGTTATGGCAAAAAGCATGGTATGAAACTGCTCAAAACCGGTGTCCTGGCCAATCAAATGACGTCCGCTATTAGGATGTGTAATGGCCTGATTAAGTAATGAGGGGTAATTTATTTTTTCTGGTACATTGAATAAATAACGCATTTGAGCGGTGACAACCCGTTGGCGCTGTAGTTTGTCGCTAATATGGCCAAATAGCCCGGCAGGACAAATACAATCTACGTCCATGTATACGATATTATCGCTGCGGCATGCCTGGAAACCTTTATTGCGAGCTTTGGGGATGGGCAAATTGTCATGTGCCACAAACTTATGCACGATGTCGAATTTGCTGCTGGTAATCAGCGATTCGGAACAGGGTGGGGCCATCCATACCACTACAAGCTCTAAGGGCAGCGGGGCGGCCTGTTCAATACTACGTATCAGGTTGGTTAGCTGGCGTACCCGACTTTTAACTATTGTCACAATGCTTAACGGCGGATTCATTATCACTCCCTCCCTGTTATTTCAGGTCTGCAGCAGTATGCTGTGGTGGCTAAGTGCACAGTGTCGGTGTAATAGGCCACTATCGGCCTGTGGGTAACAAAATAAGACCTGCATACTGTAGAATAAGTTGGTCATCTGCCTGACGCTGTTATGATAAGTCACCTAACAGATCCAGGGTTATCACAATACTATTAGACATAGTCACCCTACAGATAAGCGTAATTCGTGCCATAGTATGAAGCCAGACAGGCAGCCGGGTAGCGCCATAACTGGCTGTTTAAAAATGATAAAATGCACTGCGCTGGTGCGTATTGCGACGAAATCATGCGAAGGTATGAGACATGAACTTTTGTTAATTAACAAAAAAATTACAGTTTCAGGGTAATTATTACAGTGGCATTGCGCGCGCCATAGACGCGGGTAAATAGCCCACTAATACCCAAAAAAAATGCACCATAAATACCGCCAATACATAGCTCAGGGAGACGACGATGCGATGGTTTTTATTTTTAAGTACCTTGGTGGCTCTTCACGTACAGGCTTACGACCGCGTAACGGGGGAAGCTTTCGCCAGTCGATCTGAAGTCATCGCCCAGCAAGGCATGGCTGCCACCAGTCAACCCCTTGCTACCCAGGTCGCGCTGGATATTCTCAAAGCGGGTGGCAATGCTATTGATGCCGCCATTGCAGCCAATGCTATGCTGGGGTTGGTGGAGCCCACAGGGGCGGGTATCGGCGGGGATTTGTTCGCCATAGTGTGGGATGCCAAGACTCAAAAACTCTACGGGCTCAATGCCTCAGGGCGATCCCCTTTAGCGCTGGAAAAAGCGGAGTTTGCTCGCCAGGGGCTGACCAAAATACCTGCCTTTGGGCCATTACCGGTTTCAGTACCAGGGGCGGTAGATGGTTGGTTTACTTTACATGAAAAGTTCGGCCACCTGCCCATGCAAAATATACTTACACCGGCGATAAACTATGCCCGAAAAGGCTTTCCGGTCACCGAACTTATCGCTTATTACTGGGAAATGAATAACCAGCGAATAGGCCATTACCCTGGCTTTAGTGAAACCTTTTTACTTAACGGCAAAGCGCCGCAAAAAGGCGATATATTTCGTAACCCCCATTTGGCCTCTACCTACGAAAAACTTGCCACTGGCGGCGCGAAGGCGTTCTACCAGGGGGATATCGCACATACAATAGCGGCTTATATGAAGGAGCAGGGAGGCTTTTTAAGTTATGCCGACCTCGCCGCTCATACATCAACCTGGGTAACGCCTGTATCCACCAATTATCGGGGCTATGATGTGTGGGAGCTGCCTCCCAACGGCCAGGGCATCGCGGCGCTGCAAATTCTCAATATGATGGAGCATTTTGATGTTGCGGGGATGGGGTTTGGTTCCGCTCAATATATTCACACCTTTGTTGAGGCGAAAAAACTGGCCTTTGCGGATCGCGCCCGCTTTTATGCTGACCCGGCCTTTAACGATATACCGGTGGCCCAACTAATAGCCAAGCCCTATGCCCAACAACGCGCTGCGCTTATTGACCATAAACAAGCCGCCCAGCGGGTTGACGCAGGACTTAACGAGGGCGATACGGTTTATCTGACGGTGGCAGATAGCCAAGGCAACATGGTGTCTTTGATTCAAAGTAACTATCGCGGCATGGGGTCGGGTATGACGCCACCCGGATTGGGGTTTGTACTGCAAAATCGCGGTGAATTATTCACTCTGCAAGCCGGCCATTTTAATGAATACGCGCCGGGTAAACGGCCTTTCCATACGATTATTCCAGCGTTCATCACGCGCAACGGCCAGCCGTGGGTCAGCTTTGGTGTAATGGGCGGGGCCACCCAGCCGCAAATGCACGCGCAAATTGTAATGAACCTGATTGATTTTGATATGAACCTGCAGGAAGCCGGTGATGCGCCCAGAATGTTGCACAGTGGCTCGTCCAGCCCAATCGGCGAGATGATGACACAGGGCGGCCAGGTGCATCTGGAACAGGGGGTAACCATGCAGGTTCAGCGCGACCTGATGGAACGGGGACATACATTGCAGCCGGCGGTAGGGATTTATGGCGGCTATCAAGCCATTATGTATGATGCCCAACGTAAGGTGTATATTGGCGCTTCAGAAAGCCGAAAAGATGGACAAGCTGCGGGCTATTAGCCACACTTGGATGCAAAATAATAACAACCAACGTAGAACCGTGGGATAAGGAACCTTTTTAGGCATGACGCAACCGCAAAAAGGCATATGCGCAGAACCAAACTTGCACGCTCATTATCTGTTGCTGAATGTCATTGACGACGACGCACAGACTATCCGGGCAACCTTACCTCGGTTACTCGATTTATTCGAGTTTTACGAAAACGAACATTACGAAGCGATGGTCACCGGTGTTGTTGCTATCGGTGCGTCGTTTTGGGACGAACTATATGACCAGGGTAAGCCTGGCGAACTCCACCCGTTTCCAGCTATGCAATGTGAAGATCGCAGTGCGCCGGACACCGGCTGTGATTTGTTTATTCAGGTCCGTGCTGACCGGCTGGATATTTGCCATGCGATGGCTTGCGATATTATGGAATTGTTGCACTTACATGTTGAGCTGGTGGAGCAGGTTCAAGGTTTTCGTTATTTAGACGGTCGTGACCTGAATGGCTTTGTATATGCCTCAGATAACCCCAGAGGCATGACCCGGCGTCAGGTGGCTATTGTAGATGCACAACTAGAGCCGGATTTTGCTGGCGGTAGCTACGTGCATGTGCAGCGGTATCAGCATGATTTGCGTCGCTGGCGGGCACTGTCTGAACGCCAGCAGGAACAGGTTATGGGAAAAACCCGTGAACATGACCGGGTGAGTGTGGAACAATCTGCGTCATCTCATAGCCTTCGGGGTGCTGCGGTATTGCCAGGCGCCTCCACGCCCGGATTACTGAAGCAGGGAATGCCCTATGGCGACCTGCTGGTGCAGGGGCTGTTCTTTATCAGCTGTTCGGCTTCGGCTCAGGCTTTTGAAACTATGCTGCATAGCCAGATTGTGGGGAATAGCGAAGGCGATTATGACCGCTGGCTTGATTTTACCAGCGCGCAATCCGGCGGGGCTTATTTTGCGCCAGCAGTTACCTTTATTCGCCAACAGGCAAGCCGCTAGCGTTAACTAAGAGCACCGGTTTCCATCGCACCATCCCACTTCTCGTCCAGGGTACGCTGACGCAGTTGTTCTATCACTGCAATATGATGCCGGGCCAGCGAATCCTGCGGATATTTACCTACCGCTTTATAAAAATGCAGTAACGCGCCGTCCCAGTCACGTTTAATGCGGCAGGCCAGCCCCGCCGCGATATGAGTTTGTACGGAAAAGCGTCGTTTTTGCTCGTCTTCACTCAGGTGATCAAGGACTTCGTAAATTTCGATGGGGGCTTGGCGACCTTTAACTCTGACCCAGTCCAATAAGCGGGTTTTCACCGCATACCCGCTGCCCAAGGTTTCCAGCATGGTAGCACTGACGATGATATCTGCGTTAAAGCGGGGAGTCAGCGACTCCAGCCGGTAAGCAATGTTTACGCTATCGCCGATAACGGTGGTATCCATACGATCCTCGCAGCCCACCGTACCCAGTATTACCGGTCCATAATGTAAGCCTATACCAACGCCTAAAGGCTCGTACTGCGATTTTTTGCGATCAGCGTTATACATAGACAGCGCAATGCGTAAATCCAGGGCGGCTTGCAAGGCATCAGCCGCTTTTTGCTGCGGTGTCCCACCGGGATGATCAAATAATGCCATAATAGCATCACCAATAAATTTATCTATGAACCCGCGGTTCTGATGAATAGGTTCATTCATACGGCAGAAGTATGAGTTCAGAAATTGCATGAGTTGCTGTGGCCGCATATGTTCAGAAAGGCCGGTGAACCCTCTGATATCACAAAACAAAATAGCCACTTCATCTTCATCAGCGTGGCCCAGTTTTAGCTCCATTCCCCCATGCTTGGACAAATGGTCGACAAACTGCCGGGGGATAAATTTTTGGATCGTGCGGGTAAGCCGAAGCGCTTCATCGGCCCGGTGGCGAAACATCCGTTCTTTATCTTCCTCGGAAGTCGCCAGCGGGGCTTCATGATGACTGAATACCTGGTCAGTGGCGCAGGCCAGTTCGCGCTTTTTACGCTGCAGTAAGACCGTGACAATGACGCCATAGATACTGATAACGGCTGTTAAACACAGTAGCAATAACGTCAATTCAGTCACATTTAATTCTCTACTTCCGACAAATTATAATTCGCCCAGTACATGGTCTGCGGCAGCGAGTGTAGCCTCAATAATCGCCTCATCATGGGCTTTGGAGACAAAGCCAGCTTCGTAGGACGCTGGTGCTAAATAAACACCCTGGTCCAACATACCATGATAGAAGCGCTTGAACTGTTCTGTATTACAGTTGATAGCTTGCTGATAATTCGTCACTTTATCAACATCTGTGAAGAAAAGTCCAAACATACTGCCGGCGACATTCGTCGTCATGGGTACACCGTGTTTGTCCGCAAGCGCCTGCATGCCGTCTACCAGCTTTTGTGTATTAGCAAAAATACTGTCGTAAAGACTGGCATCTTCAAGTTGCTCCAATGCAGCTAAACCAGCCGCCATCGCTACCGGGTTACCCGACAGCGTGCCCGCCTGATATACCGGTCCGGTAGGAGAGACATAACTAATAATCTCTTTTTTGCCGCCAAACGCGCCTACTGGCATGCCGCCGCCAATAACTTTGCCCAGACAGGTCATATCCGGCACGATATTATACCGCGCTTGCGCGCCGCCCCGGGCTACCCGAAAACCGGTCATGACTTCGTCAAAAATAAGCAGGGTGCCATGCTTATCACAAATCTCCCGCAATCCTTCTAAAAAGCCCGGAATGGGCGGAATGCAGTTCATGTTGCCGGCAACCGGTTCAACAATAATACAGGCGATGTCATCACCGTGTTCGGCAAATACCTCGGCCACGCTATCGAGGTTATTGAACTCAACCGTGATAGTGTGTTTCGCCACATCGGCAGGTACGCCAGGCGAGCTCGGCACACCAAAGGTCAGCGCGCCGGACCCCGCTTTTACCAATAGGGCATCAGCATGACCGTGGTAGCAACCTTCGAATTTAACGATTTTATTACGGTTAGTATAACCGCGGGCAATCCGAATAGCTGACATAGTGGCTTCGGTACCTGAATTTACCATGCGCACCATCTCCATTGACGGCACTAACTGGTTAATTTTTTCGGCCATGAAAATTTCGGCTTCGGTGGGCGCGCCAAAACTAAGTCCGCTGCCCGCCGCTTCGATGACCGCATTGCGAATGCGCTCATTATTATGGCCCAGTACCATTGGCCCCCACGACTGTACGTAATCAATATAACGCTTCCCATCGGCATCCCACATATAGGGTCCATCGGCTTTAGTAATAAAGCGTGGTGTACCGCCTACGGCTTTAAACGCACGCACCGGAGAGTTAACGCCGCCCGGAATTGTTTTTTGGGCGCGGGTAAATAAAGCTTCAGATTTTTGCATAGTTAGTCGCTACTCTTGTTGCTGTGCCAAATGACATCTCGTTCGTACTTGGTTACCAGGTTTTCAACGCCCAGCGTTAATGCAAACAGGGCCATTCTCACCAGTACGCCATTGTCGGTCTGTCTGAATATGGCAAGGTTCGGGTTTAAGTTCAAATCGTTATCCAGTTCATTGGCCTCGGCGCGAGAGTCGCGTGGCAACGGATGCATAATGACCGTTCTTGACTGGAAGTGACGGGTATAAATAGACTGGTTCAGGCGAAATTTACCGCGATATCGATTGGCTTCTTCCTGAGAGGGGAAGCGCTCCTCCTGTATCCGGGTTTGATAGCAAATATCCACATCCAGGTTACCTTCAAGCTGTTCAGTAACGGTAAGCTGATGGCCGGCGTTCTCGATAGCCTCAATAATGGGTTGAGGCATTGCCAGCTCTTTAGGCGAAACCAGGGTAAACCGCACATTTTTATACAGGCATAACAGGCGGGATAGTGAATGTACCGTACGCCCATAGCGCAGGTCGCCTATCATCGCAATGTGCAGGCCATCAATGCCTTTACCCTGATACTCTACTTCGCGTTTAATGGTGAATAAATCCAGCAGCGCCTGAGTAGGGTGTTCATTGGCACCATCGCCCCCGTTAATAACGGGCACGCGACTGCCTTCGGCAAATTCCGCCACCGAGCCGGCCGCCGGATGCCGCATAGCAATAATATCAGAGTAGCCACTGAGCACGCGGGCAGTATCATACAGGGACTCACCTTTGGCCAGGGCTGAACTGGACATGCCGGTGGTTTCCCGGACTTCTCCGCCCAGCAAATTAAACGCGGTGCCAAAACTCACCCGGGTGCGGGTGCTCGGTTCAAAGAACAAATTTCCCAAAATCGCACCATCTAGCACCGTTGTACGCTTCTGGCGCCGGGCATAAGGCTGCATTGTATGGGCAACATCAAAGACTTTTTCAATTGCATCGCGATTGAACTGGTTAACCGTAAGTATATGATTGCCGGTAAACTCTGACATGCTGCTTTCACCTGTGAATATAGACAACCTAGTCTAGCAAAAAGCGATGCCAGTGTAGAGTAGGCTGGACTGAACATTTTGTTGTGTTAACTATCTAGCACTCAATACATAATCCCAAATCCGGAGTATGGTCGTATTAATTCGGGCATGGTGTAAACTACCATTCAAATTAACCAATCCCAATCACTCTTACGGATGCGAAACAAACGCTCGCAACACAATAAAGGACGTGCCTGGTGGCACACCGATTGTGTAAAATGCCGTCGAATTCGCCTGTACATAATATGGGCTGTGCTAATGCTGGTGGTATATTTTTATGTCTTCAAATAATGCTGCGCCAATTTTTATCAAGGCAACATCCAAACGTAATGGTTTTACCACCTTATTGTTGGGCGTGTCTGGGTTGCTGATTTCCACGCTATGGCTGTCTTTCGCCCCTGACTGGTTGTTCCTGGCCGGAATCTTTCTCACCAGCGCTTCACTGGTCACGATGCTGGTAGGCTGGTTTAAGTTACGTGAGCCCGATCATAGTATCGAAATTTCTCCGAGCCGTATTTTGTATCATCACCGACGGGGTAACTGGGAAATTTACTGGGACAATATTCAGCGTATTGATTGCCCCCGGATACAACAAGGTATGGAACAGGTGGAGTTGGAAGCTGTGGGGTTTCGATTAAAAAGCTACGCGCCCTTTATGCATCGGGTGTCGCCGCGTTTAGCTACCCATCTATTGATGGAACAGCGTCCTTTGTTAATTCACAGCCACGATAAAAATTGTGCTACTGGCGACTGTTTTAATCAGGAGATGTTCGATGACAAACAGTACGTATTGGAAGATGGCAAAACACTAACCGGCGTAAAAGCCATGTTGGCCAACCGCATGTCGCATTTACGTCAGCGGTTGGGCTACGACATCTATATTTCAGCAGCCGATTTAGACCGTTCGCCGATGGAGTTTGTGCACTTTATGCGCCAGTGCCAGCAAACCCGACCTACAGAAACCCAGGTTGTGGTGGAGTAATTAACTTTTTGCTGACGCTGGCGTAGCGCTAAGCAGATCTGCCGCTTTGCGCTGAACCTGATTCGCTTCTTCGATAAAGACCGTCATAAGTTCGGCCACCAGCATATATTGTTTGCGTTTAAGGGCGCCTTCCAGCTCATCGGCCAGGCTTTGCAAGCGCGGTACGCCGGTATAGCAGCTCGCCCCGTGTAGCCGATGTACCTGATTGAGGAGTTCACTGTAATGGCGCGCATGCCAGGCCGTTTCTATCTGATGCACTGCCTCCGGCAGCAGACGAATAAAATCAGCCAGCAGTTCTCGGGCAGTCTCATCGTTATGATTGGTGCGCGCGATAGCCAATTCCCAGTCCAGCGTGTCTGCTTGTTGGGGAGCGGGAGTGTGGGTTTCACACCAGCGGCGGATAAGATCCAGTAAGGTACTGACTTCGATAGGTTTGGGCAGGTAGTCATCCATACCCGAGGCCAACAACCGTTCTTGCTCTTCTTTGAAGGCATGCGCGGTAACCGCAATAATCGGGGTACCGAGGTTCAGCGGCGTTTTGCGAATAGCCCGCGAGGCCTGCAATCCATCCATGCCTGGCATTTGCACGTCCATCAAAATTAAATCGTACTCGGTTACCTGGCAACGATTTACCGCGTCCTGCCCACTCATCGACACTGTCAGCTCAATTGAGCTGCCCGCCAGCCAGGTAGATAGTAACTTCAGGTTCATTTCCATATCATCCACCGCCAGAATGCGAATACTTGGCAGGCTGTTTAGCTTATGTTGCATCGGGTTTTTGTGCAGGTTAGTTTTATGATGCTGTAAATCTTCAAGCTTTGATAATGTAATTGGCATGCGCACCTGAGAATGGAAGTGCGGCGTCAGACTGGGATATTGGTTAAATGGCTCTGGCCCTGAATACCATAAAATACGCTTTTTAGCCGCAAATTGAATGACTTCACTGAGCATGGCATCGCGGCTGGCCAACATACTGCCGGGGACGGTGGCAAACAGATAATCAGGGTTATCGGTCAGTGTTTTCAAAAAGGGCAGAGACTCTACACTGGTTACCTTTGCTCCCATACATTTTAGCATGCGGGCACTGGCCTGACGGGTTTGCGGCACCGGGTCAAATATTACTACGCGCTTATCTTGCCAGTCGCCACCCGGCTCCATCGCGTATTTTTGGCTTAGCTGATTAGTGCGCAGGGTAATGGTAAAAGTACTGCCAAGGCCTGGATCGCTGCGCAATTCAATCGTACCGCGCATTAACCGAACCAGTTCGCGGCAGATAACCAGCCCTAAGCCGGTGCCCTGATAGCTGCGATTAAGTGCATCATCCACCTGCGAAAAAGCGCTGAACAATTTTTTCAGGTCCTGCCGGCTTATTCCAATGCCGGTATCTTCAATAGTGAAGACAATTTCATGGATCCCGTGGGCCAGGGCTTTACCTTGCACACCCAGTTTAATGGTGCCGCTGGAGGTAAATTTTAGGGCATTGCTAAGCAGATTATTCAGAATTTGTTTAATGCGGAACAAATCGCCAATCAGCTTTTCGGGTAACGGCGCCAGTTCAAACACAAATTCCAGGCGCTTGGTATGCGCTGACTTGGACATAATAGTGACCATTTCTTCTAGCAGCTGGTTAGGATAGAAAGGCTGATTATTAATTTGCAGTTTGCCGGCTTCAATTTTGGAAAAATCCAATACATCGTTAACAATGCTTAGCAGATTGTCAGCTGCGGTATTGATTATTCTTACCTGTTCTTGCTGGTCTGCCGGCAACGACACATTTCCCAGCTCGCGGCTAAAGCCTAAAATTGCATTTAGCGGGGTGCGGATTTCATGGCTCATGTTGGCCAAAAACTGTGACTTTACGTTACTGGCTTTAATGGCATCTTTACGGGCGATATCCAGCCGCGCATTTTGTTCTTCTATCAACTCCATATTATTGCGTAAATCGTCAGTGGCCTGTTCTACCTCTGCTTCCAGCTGACTACGGCTCTTTTCCATCAGAGCAAGCGAGAATAAGGCGGCTTCCAAAAAGACACCGACCTGAAAACAATAGGTGGTGAACTGATTGGAAGGTAACAGACCCGTCAGGCTTAAAATGCCAATAAGCGCTCCAATCGATAACATTGACCAGGCAAAGATAAAATACCTGGCGGGCTGAAAGCGATTAAAAAAGGCCTCAAAACCTGCATAAATATAGCTACATATGGAGGCTATACCTACGCCATAAACTAAATTGTGTTTCCAGATGGTGGGCACTAGATTACCCACACAAACGATAGCCAGTACCGCCTGGACTATCATCAGAGTCACCACTACCGGGTGGGCCGTTTTGGCATGTTCGGCGGTTTCCAGAAAAAACATCGTAAACAGCCCGGAGCTAATGCCAATGATGACAAATATCAGCTCGGTATGCTCCGCCAGCCACGCTGGCAGAGCCCCAGAGGCAAAAACCTGCATATGGCCGCCCCACACGAACTGCCATAAAATCACCGCCATAATATAGCCTACATAGGCAATCAGGCTGGTTTCGCGCACCGACAGAAAAATTACCAGGTTATAAATTGCCAGAATACATAAGCCACCATAAAATAGGCCCCACAGGGTACTGTCTAGTTGTGAGCCAAGGCTGTGTACCGGTTCGGGCGATACGCTTAATGGTACAATCAAGCTGGAGGAATGGCTTTGGATGCGAATGTATAGTTCCAGTGGGGTCACCACCGGCAGATCTGCGCGCAAGGTAGGAATTCGGAATATTTGTTCTGACTGTAGCTTGCCCTGATGACTTTGCAAAATTACCGCGCCATCAGCTACCAGGTAGAAGTCGACCTTATCCAGCTGGCTAAAATCAATGGTGAAAACCCAGCTGTTAAGGTTACTGACATTGCTGATTTTGTTGGTTAACCATAGGCCGTTATCACGAAACCCAAAATTGGGATTATCTTCGGTATACCACTGAAAATCCTGCCGTCGGTTAAGTATATCGCTAATGGTCAGCTGTTCGTCTGCTTCATAAAAAAGCGCAAAGTTAGACGACAAGTCCACTTTTGCATCTTCATCAAATAACTGAATAGTGGATTGTGCATAGCAATCACTGGCCCACAGCATCAGTGCTGAAATGAGTGTTATCCAAAACAAAGGTACTACGCGCATGTTCGCCGATTTAACAAATCTGTAAAGCTGCCTATTAAAACACCACTTTAGGGTACATTACAAAACATCTGCCACAGTATGCGGTTTTTTTTATGTAACGGGTTACGTTACCGCCAAACATGCTGCTTATTGCGTTGTATACCGCTTTGCCCCAAAATGGCCTGCATATGCAGTGATAAGCCAACAAAAACGAAAACTCCATGAGCGATGAAATCACAATTAGTCAGGATGGGGTAGAACAGCTGCCACTAAGCCGTTTTACCGAAGATGCCTATCTCAATTATTCCATGTACGTGATCATGGACCGTGCCTTACCTAATATTGCCGACGGTCTTAAGCCAGTACAGCGGCGAATTATCTATGCAATGTCTGACTTAGGCCTGTCGGCAACCGCGAAATATAAAAAGTCTGCCCGTACGGTGGGCGATGTATTGGGTAAGTTCCACCCACATGGCGATTCGGCCTGCTATGAAGCAATGGTGTTAATGGCCCAGCCATTTTCATACCGCTACCCTTTGGTAGATGGCCAGGGAAATTGGGGCGCACCGGACGATCCTAAGTCGTTCGCGGCTATGCGATATACCGAAGCCAGACTGTCGCGCTTTTCTGAATTACTGCTAAGCGAATTAGGCCAGGGCACCGTAGAGTGGATGCCCAATTTTGATGGCACGTTAAACGAACCCAAAGTACTACCAGCCCGGCTACCCCATATCCTGTTAAATGGGGTCAGCGGCATTGCGGTGGGCATGGCAACCGATATTCCCCCTCACAATTTGCGTGAGGTAGCCAACGCCTGCGCTCATTTATTGGACAACAGTAAAGCGTCACTGGCTGATTTACTTGCTATTGTTCAAGGCCCGGACTATCCCACGGATGCTGAAATTATCACCCCCAGGGCGGATATTACCAAACTCTATGAAACCGGGCGGGGGTCAGTAAAAATGCGCGCGGTGTACCATGAAGATAGCGGGGACGTGATTATCACAGCGCTACCGCATCAAGCGTCAGGGGCCAAAATTTTAGAGCAAATTGCCGGGCAGATGCAGGCTAAAAAGCTTCCCATGGTAAGTGATTTACGCGATGAGTCTGACCACGAAAACCCTACCAGATTGGTGATTACCCCGCGCTCCAACCGGGTTGACACACTTCAGCTTATGCAGCATTTATTTGCTACCACTGATTTGGAAAAAAGCTACCGGGTAAACCTCAATATGATTGGCCTGGATGGCCGCCCGCAAGTTAAAGATTTACAGACTATTTTAACCGAATGGCTGGAGTCGCGTAAAAACACCGTCACCCGGCGTTTGCAGTACCGTTTGGATAAGGTACTGGCGAGGCTGCATATTTTAGAAGGTTTGCTCATTGCGTTTCTGAATATCGATGAAGTCATCGAGATTATTCGAACCTATGATTCTCCGAAGCCCGAATTAATGCAGCGGTTTTCGTTATCAGATAAGCAGGCGGAAGCTATTTTAGAGCTTAAGCTGCGTCACTTAGCCAAGTTGGAAGAAGTAAAAATTCGCGGGGAGCAGGAAGACCTGGCTCAGGAACGCGATAAACTGCAATTGTTACTGGGGTCAGACCGGCGCTTAAAAACGTTGATTAAAAAAGAAATTCTGGCCGATGCTGAAAAATACGGTGACGATCGCCGTTCACCGCTGGTGGAGCGTGTTGAAGCTAAAGCGTTATCGGAAAAAGAGCTGATACCCAGTGAGCCGGTAACGGTAGTGCTGTCTGAAAAAGGCTGGGCGCGTTGTGCTAAAGGCCACGACATTGACGTGGAAGGACTGAGCTATAAGGCCGGAGACGCCTATTTAGCCAGCGCCTCCGGGCGTAGTAACCAGCCCGCGGTCTTTTTAGACTCATCCGGACGAACCTTTGCCTGTGACGCGCATTCGCTGCCTTCGGCACGTAGCCAGGGCGAACCCCTTACCGGCCGTTTCAATCTGGTTGGAGGAGAGCAGTTTATTCAGGTGTTGATGGCGCCAGAAGAACAGAAGTTTTTGATCAGCAGTGACGCCGGTTACGGCTTTGTCGGCACCTTTGCCGATATGATCAGTAAAAATAAAGCAGGCAAGGCCTATTTGAGCTTACCGCAAGCGGCCCGCTTAATTCCCCCGGCGCGGGTGAGTCAGTTGGATTCTGACTTATGTCTGGCGATATCCAATGAAGGCCGAATGCTGATTTTTCCGCTTAAAGACTTACCCAGTCTGGGCAAAGGTAAAGGCAATAAGATTATCAATATTCCCTCAGCCAAAGCGAAAAGTCGGGAAGAATTTGTGAGTGTGGTCGCGGTTGTGCCACGTGAGGCTTCGGTTAAGGTGCATGCGGGCAAGCGGAACATGACATTGTCACCTGCCGATTTAGAACATTACTATGGCGAGCGCGGCCGCCGCGGCAATAAGCTGCCGCGCGGTTTGCAACGGGTTGATGAGATAGAAGTACTTGGCGCGCGTAAACCGGTGGAACCGGAATAATCGTTAGCACAGTATATAAGGGGCCCCTTTTTTAATACATTTTCCCTAATGCACCTTGTGGCTGGGTAACGCTGAACTACACTTTACCTTAAGGTTACTTAAGGATATCAACGTGCTGGGAATTGTTTTTACCTCGTTAGTTGAAATGCTCGAAGAGAATGTCTCACCAGAGTTTGCCGACGAAGTGCTTACCGAAGCCAACCTGGAAAATGATGGTGCGTTTACCGCAGTTGGCTATTATCCATTTTATGAAATGGAAAAGTTACTTGGCGTACTGGTAGCAAAAACGCAGCAACCTGCTGAAGTCTTATTGCACGATTTCGGCTATTTTTTATTTGGTCGGTTGGCGCAAACCCATGGGCAGATGATGGCGGGAAAGCAAGGCTTACTGGATGCCCTGGAAATCCTGGATGATGATATTCATGTGCAGGTGAGGAAACTTTATCCGGATGCGGACCTGCCTATCTTTACCGTGTTATCGCGCACTGATGATGCCATGCTGCTGCGTTATTATTCTACCCGGGAACTATACTCGCTGGCAGAAGGACTGATGGATGGCGCCGCCGCTCATTTTGGCGATCGGCTTACCCGCAAAACCGTCAAAACCCAGGCCCCGCATACCTATGAATTCAGCCTGAAAGTGGGGTAATTGTGACTGCACCTAGCCTGGCTTCTCCCTCATCTGCTATGGACCGACGAATTTCCCGCGAACGGCAAGCCCGGCAAAATGCTGAGCAATTGCTGATTGAAAAAAGCGCTGAACTGTACGACTCCCTACAGCAGGCAAAAAGTGCCGAGAAAAAACTGCGGCTGGCCTTGTGGGCGTGCCAGGAATCGTTTTGGGAATGGCATGCGCATAACGATGAATACTATATGCGCGCGTTTAAACTCGATTGGGCCGATGAGCACCAGTGGCGAGGCTCGCCTATTTCGCTGCTTAAATTTATTCACCCAGACGATATAGGTAACCTGGAATTCAACTGGATGCTGGCAGTGCACGGCGGCCAGCAAACCCTGGAGGTTTGCTTTCGGTTCAGGCGCCACGCCCGTTACGTCTGGGTACGGTTACGTGGTCGGGTATTGCATCGCGATGCGCAGCAAAGTGCGCTACACATTGTGGGTACTATTCGGGATATTACCCGCGAACGCCATGCCGAACACTCTTTTCACCTGATGGCTTCAGCCTTTTCAAGCTCTAAAGATCCTATGCTGGTTCTGACCCGGCAACTTAAGATAAGCGAGTGCAATGAAGCGTTTCTGAAAATGGTGGGCGCCCGGCAAAAACAACAATGTCTGGGCCGTTCATTACACGCATACCTGGTCAATAAATCGGCCCTGCCCGATACTCTCGAAGATCAGCAGCAATTTAGTCAGGAAACAGACATTATCGCGGGTAAACACACCTCAATACCGGCGGAGCTGACGCTGGCGGTATTTGAGCATCAGGAACATGGGGGCGCCTATGTTATTGCTACTCTTCGAGATATTAGCGAACGTAAGGCCAATGAAGCCAGACTGCAACAAATGGCGATGCACGATGAGCTTACCGGGCTAACCAACCGGGCAGGGCTACATGATGAAGTCTGCGAGCTGATAGAGGTAAACGGTCAGTTCAGTATTATGTTTATTGATTTAGATGGCTTTAAGCTGATTAACGATACAGCCGGGCACGACTGTGGCGATAATGCATTGAAAAGTGTGGCAGCTAAACTAACGCTGCGGTTTGGTACCCAAGGCATCGTTACCCGCTGGGGCGGGGATGAGTTTGTAGTCATTTTACCCAACGCGTATCACGAGATGCTGCTGGAATGTGGCAATGAGCTTATTAGCGATATCGAAGCTGACAAAATTGTTTGTGGCGATATTGAGCTGACTCTTTCCGCGAGTATTGGCATTGCTGAATATCCCATGCATGGCGACACGGTGGAGTCGTTGTTACAAAATGCTGATGCGGCAATGTATCAGGCTAAATTGTTAGGCAAAGGACGTGTATTTTTATATGAAGCAGGCTTGCTGGAAAGTATGCAGCAGCAGGTTACTATGCTTTCTGAATTACGCCGGGCAGTAAACGACCGTGCGCTGGAATTTTATTTACAAGGGAAATACAACGCACACAGCAACTTGTGTGGTGCTGAACTGCTATGCCGCTGGCGCTCTGCACTGCATGGCAATGTCCCCCCTGATGTGTTCATCCCGTTAGCCGAAGAACATGGTCTAGACACTGTCATTGGCTGGCTTGCACTGGAAGCTGCGTGCGAGTACCTGGTTATGATGGAAGTAGAAGCAGGGCAAGTGCCGCTATCTATTAACGTATCTGCCAATCAACTGCTGAGTGAGAATTTTGCTGACCAGGCGCTGGCTATTTGTGAGGAACATAAAATTAGCCCGCAGTGGATTGAAATAGAGATTACCGAAAGGATTTTTATTTGCGATGAAGCGGGGGCTATTAACGCCCTCAATCGTTTGCAGCATAATGGGTTTAAAATTGCATTGGATGATTTTGGCGCCGGTTTTTCAGCCCTTAGCTATTTGCGCAGTTTTGCCTTCGAGGTGGTGAAGCTCGATAAAAGCCTTATTATGAATATCCACAAAGATGCCAAAGCCTTATCCCTGGTACAGGGTATTATCGCAATGCTCCAGGGTCTGGGCCTGGAAATTGTTGCCGAAGGTGTTGAGCAGATTGAATATGTGGCCTTATTGCACAGCGCGAAGGTGCAGCAGATGCAAGGCTACTTTTTTGATAAACCGGCGCCGTACGACCAGTTTCTAGCCCGTCACGCCCGGCGCAACGAGCCAACCTAACAGTGCGTTTTTTTCGATAAAGCCCGACTAACGCAGGGTTACTTCTGCGTTGCAATAGAGCCTTAGATGGCGAAGCCTGCTAAGAATTGCACGGGCCACTATGCCCATCCCGTGTTGTCGCCCGCTTCATGCTTCTTGTATTTTCATTGCACCGGTGTGTCTGTACAAATCACGCGGCATTGGCTAGCAAGGGATGGCTGGTGACACATTCTGCGTCATCCACAAGGGGCGGCGAGCCTTTTGATAAACTTATTGCAGTACAACACGGGCGGGGTAGCAAATGATCGATAGCCGCAATGCCCGTTCCCGCATCCATAAAACCGCTAACATAGCGACGTCCAGCAGCAGTGCGGCAGGCCAGGCTCTACAGCTGCCTATACCCGGTATTCGCCGTGAGTTCTGCCCCGCGATAACCTAATGGCAGACGTTGGGTTAACCCTGGCCGTATTGGAGCTTGGCCATCTGGTCTGGGCGATTAGCGTAAACCCCCTACTATATTGGCTTACGTTATCAGCCGCGGCTGAAAAAATTCTAACCGGTATTGATGTGCGCTTGACCAAGGCTGCAGCCCAAAGGCGGGCGCCTATTTTACTCCCTTTATACAGTTACAGAATGCGATCAGGTCTTATCTTTAATAGCAAATAGACTACCGAAGATAATATTGTCACCCAGAGAATATAATGTTCACAAGGTAAACCGCGACCGCAGTTTTAACAATTATTTATTTTTTGGGCAATTGCTCTATTTAAAGGGAAGATGTAAACACACAATATTATCAGGGTCTGTATTTTACGTTACATTAACATTAGCACGGTAGTCTTTCCGGAAATTAGTAACTATTGGTAAACAAATCAACATTTAAGCCTTACTGGATAGGGAAGGCATAGAATGGACAATAAATAATCAACAAAAATATTTAACGTAAAAATAACGCAATGTCTGTTAACAGCGTTTACATTACGTTGGCTTTATGCAAGGATCCGGCGTGAGAATAAATTCAATTGTAAGGCAAATGCTCATTTTTAACTGCATCCTGACAATTGACTTACCGCACGATGACCGGGCAACAGCGAAATACGTACCTATCAGTACACCCGAGAGCGTGCGATCAACCTACAAGTGAGAACACCATGAAGTCGACCTCTAGCGATGTTGATTTAAACAACATTAGTGAAGAGCAACTGCCTGTTGCTAAGCATCAGCTAAAAAACTGGAAGCATTTTCTGGGCATTTATGCCGGTGAACATGTTGCCGCCACCGAATTTGTATTCGGCGCTACTTTCGTTGCACTGGGTGCAACAATGACCGATATTTTGTTAGGTCTGCTGATTGGTAATTTACTTGCGGTGTTAAGCTGGACGTTTATTACGACGCCTATCGCAGTAGATACCCGCATGAGCCTGTACACCTATCTGCAAAAGATCGCAGGCGATTCAATGACCCGGCTGTACAACTGGGCCAACGTCATTATATTCACCGTTATTTCAGCGGCGATGATTACGGTATCAGCCACAGCGGTGCGGTTTGCCTTGGGCATTCCCGCCCAGCTTAATTGGTATCCCACCAATATGGCGTTTGTTTTTGTGGTCATGGCGGTAGGTATCATCGTGGTACTGGTTGCTATGTACGGCTTTAATGCAGTGTCTGACTTTTCCCGAATCTGCGCGCCATGGCTATTTACCATGTTTCTAAGTGGGCCACTGGTGCTGATGCCCGTGTTGGCGGATGCGGTAATTGGCCAAACGACCTTATCGGGCTGGGCTGATTTTATGCAGATTGGTAGTGCCTCAGTATGGACCGGCCTGACCGCTAGCGGGGAACCAGGAATTGGTCTGATTGAAGTTATCGGCTTTTCCTGGGCGGCAAATACCATTACGCACTTTGGTTTGATTGACATGGCTATGCTGCGATATGCCAAACGTAAGGCATACGGTTTAACCACCTCCGCAGGGATGTTATTTGGCCATTATATTGCCTGGATCTCGGCCGGTATTATGGGCGCAGGAACCGCAATTATCGTGCAAAAATCGATTGTTCAGCTTGATCCCGGCGATGTGGCCTACCATGCGTTAGGATTATCCGGCCTGGTGATTGTCATTGTGGCGGGCTGGACCACCGCCAATGCTAACCTCTACCGGGCTGGCCTTGCTGCACAGGCTGTGTTCCCTAAAAGCTCGCGTAACCGTACCACCTTTATCGTGGGTTTAATTACCGTTGCTATCGCATGTTTCCCGTTCGTATTTACCAAACTGCTACCGCTGTTAACCTATGCCGGCCTGCTGGTTGTGCCGGTTGGCGGAATTGTCTTTGCTGAGCATGTCATCTTTCCCAAAATTGGCTTTAGTC
The DNA here is from genome assembly GCA_003056425.1 of Alteromonas indica. Lineage (GTDB taxonomy): Bacteria > Pseudomonadota > Gammaproteobacteria > Enterobacterales > Alteromonadaceae > Alteromonas > Alteromonas indica. Next base: position 394,523 of record PYVY01000001.1, on the reverse strand, counting down.
GCTACTGGGCTCACTATCGCCAACTTAGCCACAGTACGCCTGCGGTGGCCAGTTGGGGTCTGGGTTTAGTCTTTGGCTTTGGGCTTAATGCTTTAGATGTGATGTCTTTTTACTATCTGTTTATACCAACCTGGATTTTTACCATAGTGGTATATACGGTGCTTGCGGCACGCTATGGCGCGAACCAGCAGTACCCGGAACAACAAGCGCAGATGGAAACTTTTTATGCGCGCGTTGAAGTACACCAACAAGAACAGGCCGCCCAGGCGCCCGTTTCGGTTGAAGATAAAACCACAGCCTCACGTCTGCTTCACATTATTTCAGTGAGCAGCCTGTTAATTACCCTTGCGCTGGCGCTACAAACCTTCTTGTTTAGCGCTGGCATGCCAGAATATGAAAGTCATCGGGATATGTTCTTCAATATCGCGTTTGCTTGTACGCTGGTGTATTTTTCTACTGCTTACTGGGCGATGCGTCGCCAGAAAGCTTTGACTCAATAAGAGGTTGTTATGCAAACTTCATCGGCTATTACGCTGAATCGTCAAAATTTATCGCAACTGGCTAACCATGTTCAGGTACCCGATTACCGTGTAGAAGATGTTAAAACCGGTATTGTTCATATAGGTGTTGGTGGCTTTCACCGGGCCCATCAGGCTATGTATACAGATGCATTGATGAGCCAGACTGGCGAACTGGACTGGGGAATTTGTGGCATTGGCTTGCGTGAAGGCGACCGTAAAATGCAGCAGATCCTGGCAGCCCAGGATTATCTTTATACGCTGGTAGAAAAGCATGCCGGCGGCGAGCGTAAAGCTCGGGTTATTGGCGCCATTACTGATTTTCTGATTGCCACCGATAGCCCGGCGGCGATCATTGAGAAAATGGCAGAGCCTACGGTAAAGCTGGTTTCCCTGACTATCACCGAAGGCGGCTATAATCTGGATTCAGCCACGGGTGAATTCATGGCGGATAATGCAGATGTACAATACGATCTGCAAAACCCCCAAACACCGAAACTGGTGTTTGGCTATCTGTTAGCCGCGTTGAAACTACGTAAGCAGCGGGGGATCGCCCCTTTCACGCTAATGTCCTGCGATAATATCCAGCATAACGGCGATGTGCTTAAAAAAATGCTGCTGGCATACATTGAACTGGCTGACGGCGAATTTGCCAGCTGGGTGAATGAACATGTCATGTTCCCTAACTCAATGGTAGACAGAATCACCCCTTCTACCACCCAGGAAGATATCGATCAGCTTGCAGAGCAGCACGTTATTGATGGTTGGCCGGTAGTATGTGAACCGTTTACTCAATGGATTATTGAGGACGCATTTTGCAATGAGCGTCCAGCCTGGGAAGCGGTTGGGGCACAATTTGTACCAGCGGTATCACCGTACGAAAAGCTTAAATTACGTATGCTGAATGCCGGACATTCCGTATTAGGGCTATGTGGTTCGCTGGCCGATACCAATACTATTCATGAAAGTATGCAGGTAGATGCGCTTAAAACCCTGCTATCTAACTTTATGAGCCAGGAAGTGATGCCTACGCTAGATCCTGTAGAAGGCATTGACGTAGAGCAATACAAGCAAACCTTATTGGAACGCTTTGCTAACCCTAATATCAAAGATTCACTGGCGCGTATTTGTTTGCAAAGCTCGGCAAAAATTCCGGTGTTTTTATTGCCTACCGTGCAGGATAATCTGCGGCAGCAGGGTCAAGTTAAAATCAGTGCGTTAGTGCTGGCGTGCTGGTGTTATTACAGTGACAAGCAGCAGTCGCAACAAGGTACTTCGCTGGATATTCAGGATGATATGGCCGAACGGCTACATCAGGCAGCGGCGCAAACCAGTGAGAATCCGCTGGCATTTTTACAACTTGAAGCAGTCTTTGGTCAATTGGCCAGCCAACCTGACTTTACCCAATTGTATACTGATTTTGTAAAGCGGCTTTATGCCGGTGAGGATGTGCTTAAGATGGCTACCACCATCTAAGGTCTAGCTAGCGTTAACACACCGCAAAAAGCCGCCTTTTCAAGGCGGCTTTTTATTACCTGATACCCGCTGTACGTAAAATGACCACACCAAGCGATAAAGATTAACCTTTTGATAATACTAAGGTAGATGCTCTTTAGGGTATTGTTTCAACCCCATTTGGTTGATTAATCATACGAAACACCCGCTTTGCTCTGCGTACAATATGCGCCCTGGAAATCTACGCGCTGCATAAGGGACACAAGGGTTGTTATGCTTAGAAACTTTTCTATCGGTGGCCGTTCTGCCACCGCTTTTGGCTTAATCGGATTATTCGTTCTACTGGTTGGCGGGGTAGGCATTTATAGTCTGGATGCCCTCGCCTCACGGTTCAATTTAATCGTCGATCATCGTTCGCCGGCACTTGTCACTATCAAACAAATAGAATCACAGTTTTTTAAATTAAGACTGGAAAACGCCAATATTTTACAGGCCACGCCGATTGAGCGGGGCGACTATGAAAGCAAATATAACGCAGCGAAAAAAATGCTGGATAACGCCTTGCAGTCCATGCATAGCTTGGCTAAGGCAGCGGATGCCCAACAGTTAATAGCGGATATCGATACAGATATAAGGCAGTTTTATATATTGCAGAACAAACAGATGGACTTGCTTAACAGCGGTCAGGTGCAAGCTGCTATGGCGATGCAAAATGCGCAAATGAAAACCATCAGAGAGCGTACGGCTGGCTTTATCGATAAATTGGAAGTGTTTCAGGTACAGCGGATAAAGGACAGTCAAAAAGAAGCCGACCAGATGATTAACCGCACAATGTGGTTTATTTCACTGATTATTGTACTGGCATTTGCTTGTGTGGTGGTGTTTGCCATTGTTCTTACCCGCGCGTTGGTCAAACCTATGAAAGTGGCAGTAGATGTTGCCGAAGGTATCGCCAGAGGCGAGCTTAATCAGGTTATTGTGGATAACGGTAAGGATGAAACAGCGATTATGCTGAACGCCCTGGCCAGCATGCAAACGATGCTTCACCACACGATTTCGCAAATTCAGTATTCGGCCAGTGAGCTTACCGGCACCGCAGACCAGCTCTCTTCTGTGACCGCCCAATCAAACCACGGGATGGCCCAACAAAATGAGCAGCTGGAACAGTCGTCCTCGGCTGTCACACAGCTTTCGGCCTCGATTGAAGAGGTGGCGCGTAATGCGAATGCCACTTCGTTGGAAGCGCGTGAGGTTAGCCAAATCGCGGCTGACGGTAAACAAAAAGTCGACCTAAACCTGACGATGGTTAAAGGCCTGCTGGGTAATCTAGATAGTTCGGTGAAAGGGCTTAATACATTGACCGGCGATATCAGTAATATCGGAACGGTACTTGATGTAATACGCGCGATTGCCGATCAAACTAATCTGCTGGCGCTGAATGCTGCCATAGAAGCCGCCCGCGCAGGTGAGTCAGGCCGAGGTTTTGCAGTTGTAGCTGATGAAGTAAGGGCGCTGGCCCATCGCACGCAGGAGTCTACCGAGGAAATTGAGCAAATGATTAAAAGCCTGCAAGCGGGAAGTCATAATACGGTTACGGCTATTAATAGCAGCTACGAAGCTGCGCAAAAAGCGCAAACAGTGGCCCAGGAGTCGGGTGAAGTACTATCTCATATTACCTCCTCTATCGAACGTATGAACGAACAAACCCTGGCAGTGGCCAGCACCACCGAAGAACAGGCCCATGTATCTAAAGAAGTCGACAGTAGCATTTTGCGTATTAAAGACTTATCAAACGAGATGTCGGCAGGGGTTAATCAGACCGAAGCATCCAGTATGCAGTTAGCCAAACTGGCGGATAATCTAAACCGCCTAACCCGCGAATTTAAGGTGTGAAACATACGCTGTGGCCAGGTCTTACAATAACGGTAGCATGGCAAGCCCGGCCCAGCTCAGCCACACGACTTGTGGGGCATTACGGCATCATGCAGCACGCCCCCTTTGCCTATACAGCTATAGTAGATGGACGTGATGCTATGACAGCAAAGCGTAACCTGGCCGCAACCTAAACATTGACCAGCACATATAAAACAACCCACGGCCTGGGGCAGACCATGGGTTGTTTGTTGGCGCGCTATCGGGGCGCCTAGCAACGGTACTCAGTAAGGGTTACTTACTGTTGGTACTTTCAAATATTTTATCAGCTGAAGCGGCTACAAAACCCTGATAGTACTTGCCGTCAGGCATTTTGTAGCGCTGCGCAAACTCATAAAAACAACTTGGAATAAGCTTCGACTCCGTCTCGAATTTTACATAGGCATGATCGGCCATTGTCGAGGACTGAGCTAAAAACACGTCCGGCGAACCCTTGATTTCGCCACCCGCGGTATTCAACGTAAAGCCAGCATCTTTAAGCATCTGGTTTACATCGGTTAGCTCCTTGGTTTTGTTCAAAAAGTTCACACTTACCGTGAAATGATTCGCGCGAAAACCCCACGCTGCTAGCCAGGCCGCGTACTCAGACTCTTCAAGCAAAGTTTCATAGTCAGCTTTAGTGAGCGACCAGTGTTGACCAGAATACAGAAAGTTGTCATTTTCAACAGCATTGCTATCCATTTGATCAACCAGCTTATGAATAATTTGCTGCACCGGCTGCGACATCTGCTCTACCCGTAGTTCGCTGATAAACACTTTGGGCTTGGTTTCATCAGGGTGCTCGAAGTGTCTGGCGTCCAGTTTTTTCGCTTCAAAATCGTAACTGCCCTGTTCGGTATAGCCCATCGCCACAAAATGCGCGGCCAGTTTATCCAGCGAGGTTTTCGGCAAGTTAAATGTGCGAAAGGCAACGTGATCATTCACGATGTCGCTGCCGTTTTCACTGTCGGCCAGAAGCTCATGAATTTTGTACGCCGAGGGCGTAATATTCACATAATCTTCCCACAGGTTTTCAAAAAAAGTATCTACATTACTGTGCATGTCAGGTTTCCTTATTCCATACTCAGGCCAGGGCTCAATGTACCTGGCAAGGTGACCCGTTCCAGTTCTACCGAGGCCACCGGATAGGCGCAGTAATCAGCTGCATAATAAGCACTGGCGCGGTGGTTACCGCTTTCGCCTATACCACCAAAGGGGGCGGCACTGCTGGCGCCGGTTATCGGCCGGTTCCAGTTAACAATACCGGCGCGGATGCGCGCGAAGAAATAATCCCAGTCTTGCTGGCTGTCGCTCAACAAGCCGGCAGACAAACCAAAGCTGGTATTATTAGCTTGCGCAATCGCTTGGTCAAAGTCGGTATAGCGGATAATTTTAACCAGCGGCCCGAAATGTTCTTCATCGGGCATGGTATCGGCGATCGCGGTAACATCAATGATGCCGGGTGTGGCAAAGCCTTTGTCAGTATCCGGCTGAGTTAGCCGCAAGAGTACCTCGCCCCCTAGCTGCTCCAGTTGCTGCTGAGCATCTACCATTAACTTGGCGGCACGCGCTGAAATCATTGCCCCCATAAAGGGTTGCTCAGCGGCATCATAATTATCAACTTTGATATTCGCTGTGACTTCAAGCAGGCGCTGCACGATAATATCGCCTTGAGCATTGGCGGGGATAAACACTCGGCGGGCGCAAGTACAGCGCTGGCCTGAGGTAATAAAGGCTGATTGCACAATATCATGTACCGCTGCATCGGTATTTTGAACCTCGCGCACGATCAGTGGGTTATTGCCCCCCATCTCCAGCGCCAGAATCTTACCTGGGTTCCCTGCATATTGTTCGTGTAGCAACTTGCCGGTTCGTGAGCTTCCGGTAAAGAACAAACCATCAATATTAGGGTGGGCGGCCAGGGCTTTCCCGGTTTCCACTTCACCTTGTACCAGGTTCAGGACCCCCGCAGGCAACCCGGCTTTTTCCCATAATTTTACGGTTTCTTGCGCCACCATAGGTGTTAAATCGCTCGGCTTAAAGATAACCGTATTCCCGGCAATAAGGGCGGGTACTATGTGACCATTAGGCAAATGGCCGGGAAAGTTGTAAGGACCAAATACCGCCACGACGCCATGAGGTTTATGACGAATAATGGCTTTTCCCACTGGCATTGGGTTTTCTACCGTGCCGGTACGCTCGTGATAAGCACGCTCTGAAATAGCAATTTTGCCAATCATTGCCCCCACTTCAGTGGCGGTTTCCCATTCAGGTTTGCCCGTTTCCCGGGCCATAACGCTGGCTAATGCTGTTTTATTTTCTTCCAGTTGCTGGCCGAATGCCTTAATCAGGGTCAGACGTTCGTCTACGGTTTTTTGAGCCCAGGCTATACTGGCCTGACGGGCGGCCTTCACGGCAGCATCTACTTGCTCGGCAGACGCTGCGTGGGCATCCCATATAACATCATTTTTAGCCGGATCGATAGAACGGATAGCATGGCCCTGGCCGGCGACCCATTCCCCATTGATATAATGTGTTGTTTGCATAATGTGTCCTGTCGTTAGTCTCTGAAATTCACCGGGGCAAAACGGATAGAGTCCCCGGCCGAGATGTTCAGTGCCGCAGCGGCCTGACGCGATATAACAGCGACTTGTTGTTCTTCGCTGACGGTCATCTCAGTGGCCACCGCCCGAAAGTCCTCTACCGAAGTATTGATAATATAGTGACTGCGCCCTTGCGCTGCGCTTTGGTCATCAATAACGATGGGCAGTTTGCAACTGGCTTGGGCGGTGCGGATATGGCTAAGGTTAGCTTCAACCGTAGGGCCGGCATCAAAAATATCCACATAACCACGGCAGCTAAACCCTTCTTCCTGCAATAGTTGCAGGGCAGGGCGGGTCTTGGTATGCACCTGACCTATAACGGCTTGTGCTTCTTTGCTTAGCAGGTTCACATAAATCGGGTACTTTGGCATAAGTTCCGCAATAAAGACTTTATTACCAATGCCCGTCAGATAATCAGCGGTGGGAAAGTCCATTGAGAAAAAATGATCTTCCAACCATTCCCAAAACGGCGAACGGCCATCTTCATCACTTACCCCACGCATTTCAGCGATAATGGTTTCAGAAAACCGCTCACGGTGTTCCATCATGAACAGGAAGCGCACTTTTGACAAAAACCGGCCATTGATACCGCCACGCGCCTGCTCACGTAAGAACAGCGAGCAGATTTCGGTAACTCCGGTGTAGTCATTACAAAAGGTCAGGATATCTACCGTATTGTGAATTTTGAGCTCGCGGGAAGCATGCACGACCTTACCCATGTGATAGTGGTAAAAAGCATCGTCCACCCCCACTGCGGCTTCAATACCGGTAGTGCCGACCACCTCCCCGGTTTGGGTATTTTCCATTACAAACAGATAAGACTCGTTACCTGGTTTGGTAGCATGGCTGTGAAACCCCTGTTCTGCGCGTTGAATCTTCTTTTTCAACAACCCTTCGTTAACGGGCAGCGAGGTGAAACCAATGCCTGATTCCACCGCAATGTCGTACAAAGAGGCATAGTCACTTTGCCTGATAGGGCGAATAATATTCATACTTGGCTACCTGTTAACCGGCATTTACTGTGCGCTAGCAACAGCGGCCACGGCGCGTTCAAAGCGGGCCAGACCTTCTTTAATGTCGGCGTCCGGAATGATTAACGATGGGGCAAACCGAATAACATTCGTACCGGCAACCAGACACATCAGGTTTTCGTTGGCAGCGGCCACCAGAAAATCGCGGGCGCGCCCTTCGTAATCGCTGTTTAGCGCACAGCCTAACAGCATGCCTTTACCACGTATCTCACTGAACACCTGATACTTTTCATTTATCTGGCCCAGTATTTCACGAAACAAAGCTTCTTTGGTTTCGACGCCGTTTAGCACCTCGGGGGTATTCACAATATCCAGCGCGCGCTCCGCCACCGCACAGGCCAGCGGGTTGCCCCCGTAGGTGCTACCGTGAGTGCCTGGCTTCAGGTGCTCGGCAATCTCGGTGGTCGTCAGCATGGCGCCAATGGGAAACCCGCCGCCTAATGATTTTGCAGTGGTCAGAATATCTGGTGTGACGCCCAGTCCCATATACGCATACAGGTGGCCGGTACGGCCTACGCCTGACTGAACTTCGTCAAAAATAAGCAGAGCATTATGTTTATCACATAATGCACGGACACCTTTCACAAAGTCCGGTTCGGGTGAAATAATGCCGCCTTCACCCTGTAATGGTTCCATCATGACCGCACAGGTGTTATCGCTGATCAGCTTTTCAAAGGCTGCCAAATCATTATAGTCACAGTGATCTACGGCGCCTGGCTTAGGGCCAAAACCGTCTGAATACGCGGTTTGCCCGCCCACGGTTACCGTGAAAAAGGTACGTCCGTGGAAGCCTTTGTTAAAGGCAATAATCTGGTTTTTATCTTCGTTGAATTTTTCCAGAGCAAAACGCCGCGCCAGTTTTAAAGCTGCTTCATTAGCCTCGGCACCGGAGTTAGCAAAATACGCTTTGTCGGCAAAGGTAGCGTCGGTCAGCTTTTTAGCTAACCGCAAGGCCGGTTCATTGGTGAACACATTGCTCAGGTGCCAAAGCTTGCTACCTTGTTCCTGTAAGGCGCTTACCAGCTCAGGGTGACAATGGCCCAGTACATTCACCGCTATACCGCCGGCAAAGTCGATGTACTCAGCGCCGTCCTGATCCCATACACGCGAACCCTCACCGCGTACCGGCACCATGCCTGCGGGGTTGTAGTTAGGAACCATTACTTCATCAAACGTTGCACGAGTTACATTCATAGGTTGTTACCTCTGTAGCTGGCATCCCGCGGATAAAGATCCGGTGTAGGACGCAAAAAAGAAAAGGAATTATTTGTTTAGTATGCCAGCAATTAGGCGGTTTGTCTTGTGGTAGAAAAGTCTGAACCCCTTGATTTTCAAGGGGTGTGGCTTGTTTTGCAGGAAAAGTGAATAACTATTTAGTGAAGGTTGCTTAACATTGTTGTTACGTTGCAGGCGCTAACTATACGCTGTCATGGCAGCCGGCTGGTAAGCTGCATCAGGCGGGTTTAGCTGCATTTTTATGTACAAAATTATTAACTGATATGCGCCTCTACCGTCAGCGGTAAGGTGAAAATGTCAGCAGATTTAAGCAGTTCCAGTGCGCCGGGCAAAAATCGCTGGGCCCTGAGACGCGGTTTTATTTCAGCTGCCTCGGCTGCCCGCGCCTGATGCAACATTTTGATTTGCGTATAGCAACGCGCGGCCTGGAGCAGCCTGGATAAGGGCTGATAGGGGCCTGCTGGCGATGCTGAGGGAGTATTTAAAGCCTGGAGGGCAGGCGTAACGGGCAACCGCTGAAAATCCATATGGGCAAACAAGTTAGCACTAAGCGCATCACTGAATTCATGCTGCATGGCAATCAGATAATTGGCAGATGGGGTGATTTTTAGCAACGCACTATGTACATCTCGTTGGCCCAAACGTTGGGCTTCTTCCAGTTTATGCCGGTGCATGTAATCAAAGGTCTTAAAATAGGCTTTGGTAACACAGCAGCGGCCCAGGTTAGCCAGCATGCCGGCAATATACGCAGCAAAGGGCTGACACTGGTACTGACTGGCCAATAAGCGGGCGGTTATGCCCGTGCCGGTAGCGTATTGGGTAAGTTTGACTTTGATCGCAGGGAACGGGTCTGTAATTTGCGGCATAGCACGCTTTAACAGCAAAGACGGTAACAATATGCGCAGATTTTCAATGCCTATAAAGCTCAGCGCGGTACGCAGACTTTCCACCACAATAACCCGTCCCCGGGCATCTTTTTTGCGAAAACGCGGGCTATTTACAATGTGCATAAGCTCATCGTATAGCCACGGCATTGAAGCCACACAGGGCTCAAGCCGAGACACCGAGGCGGCCCTAGTCGACAAGATATCCAGCATCACCGGCACCTGGTGGTTAAAGTTTAGCGTGCTACTAAACAAGGCTGCGCAGTCACTAATCTGCTCCTGCATATCTTGTAAAATGAGCTCATGCAATTCGTAGCTTATATAATCAACAAAAGAGGCTTCTGCCTGGGCTGCGAGCCGCTTGTTTTTAATCGCCACTTTTTCAACCTGCAATAAACGGCGGCGGGCGAAGTTTTGCTCTGACTCTTCGTAGCTTACCTCGCCTGGGCTACGGCGCCCCAACATAGTAGCCACCCGGAGTGGGCTGATCAGAAGATTATCAAAACGCTCATCAAGTGTTGGCGGGGTCGTGGTTTGTTCCATAGGCGCGGTAATTCCGACTGTGTTGTGAGTGCTTTGGTCCGTACAGTCGACGGCGTACGCTGCGGGCATAACTGGCTTACCTGAGGATAACTAACAATATAGCCTGTATCGGCCATTTTGCTGATAGATTAAGGGCCTATTGAGGGTTAATTAGCAATCGATTGGTACCAGCGCTCTGACAACGTAATAAAATTATTCAGCATGTCGTGACCATGTTCGGTAAGCAATGACTCGGGGTGAAACTGAATGCCCCAGACCGGTAACGTCCGGTGCGACATAGCCATGATCTCTTGATAACCATCTTGTTCGGCATACCAGGCGTCGACTTGGAGCGTTGCTGGCAGAGTGTCAGGGGCCACTACCAAAGAATGATAGCGGGTAGCATTGAATGGGCTGGGAATATTGTAAAACAAACCCGTAGACCGATGATTTACCACTGATACCTTGCCATGCAGAATGTGTTTGGCGCCCGTAATGCGCCCGCCAAATACCTGGCCAATCGCCTGGTGTCCCAGGCACACTCCTAATAAAGGGATGCGCCCTGCCAAATGACGAATGGCTGCCAGACTGATGCCCGCTTCATCGGGCGTGCACGGACCAGGCGATATCACCACCTGGCGCGGCGCTATGGCCTCGATATCAGCTAGCGAAAGTTGATTATTCCTCACCACTTCAACATGTTGGCCCAACTCGGTAAAGTAACGGGCCAGGTTGTGGGTGAAAGAATCAAAGTTATCTATGAGTAACAGCACTCGCGTTATGGCCTGGGGATAAAGCCTACGGCGTCATACACTGCTGTTAGGGTTTGCCTGGCGCGCTGCGATGCTTTTTCAGCACCTTGCTGCATTACCTCGTCAAGGTAGGCCCTATCGTTGCGAATAGCGGTAAATTTTTCCTGGATAGGTTCGACTAAAGCGACGACCGCCTCTGCCACATCCCCTTTTAAATGGCCATACATTTTATCTTCGTACTCGGGGACCAAAGCGTCTACCGATTTGCCGGTAGCCAACGACAGTAGTGTCAGCAAGTTTGAAACGCCGGGTTTTTCCTGCGGGTTGAAGTAAATGCGAGCCTGCTCGTCAGAATCGGTCACCGCGCGCTTAATCTTTTTCGTCAGCTTTTTAGGATCTTCCAGCAAGCCAATAAAGTTATTAGGGTTGGTATCCGATTTTGACATTTTACGCTCAGGCTCCTGCAGGCTCATGATGCGAGCGCCAAATTCAGGAATATAGGGGTCGGGTAAGCGAAATACATCGTTGTACAAATTGTTAAAGCGAGTGGCAATGTCGCGGGTTAGCTCCAGATGCTGTTTTTGGTCTTCCCCTACCGGGACTTTGTCTGCCTGATAAAGCAAAATATCTGCGGCTTGTAGAACGGGGTAGGCATATAGCCCCACATTGATATTGTTTTCGTTCTTCACCGACTTATCTTTAAACTGGGTCATGCGGTTCAGCTCGCCCATTTGGGCATAACAGTTAAGTACCCATGAAAGCTGAGCATGTTCAGGCACATGAGACTGTACAAACAGCGTACTTTTCTTCGGATCAATACCACAGGCCAAATACAGCGCCAGACCGTCTAAGCACGCATCATACAGTTTTTGCGGTTCCTGGCGTACGGTAATAGCGTGCAGGTCAACCAGCATATACAGACAATCATAATCATCCTGCATAGACACCCACTGCTTTAGTGCGCCCATATAATTACCGATGGTTAATTGCCCCGACGGCTGACAGCCACTTAATACAATAGGTTTGTTACTCATGATGCTTACTTCAATCCTTACACTTCAATAATATGGCTAACAAGCCGCCTGACGGAGCTCTTCACGCATGTCGTTTATTACTTGCTGATAATCCGGTGCATTAAAAATGGCCGATCCTGCCACAAACATATCTGCTCCAGCTTCAGCTACGGCACGAATGTTATCCACTTTTACGCCACCGTCAATTTCAATTCGGATATTTTTACCACTGTCGGTCACCCGTTGTTTAACCTGGCGAAGTTTATCATAGGTCGAGGGCAGAAACTGCTGGCCTCCGAAACCCGGATTAACCGACATAATCAGGATATGATGCAGTTTATCCATAACATGATCTAAATAATGAAGCGGGGTAGCAGGGTTGAACACCAGCCCTGGCTTACAGCCAGCATCAATAATGAGTTGTAACGAGCGGTCTACGTGTTCAGAGGCTTCGGGGTGAAAACTGATATAACTGGCACCGGCCTCGGCAAACTGGGTAATCATTTCATCCACCGGTTTAACCATTAAATGTACGTCGATAGGCGCGGTAACCCCATAGTCGCGCAGGGCTTTACACACCATTGGGCCAATGGTCAGGTTAGGCACATAGTGATTATCCATGACATCAAAATGCACGATATCTGCTCCGGCGCTAAGTACGGCATCAACCTCTTCTCCTAGCCGGGCAAAATTAGCAGATAAAATAGAGGGCGCGATCAAAAACGATGACATAGAGCATTCCTAAGATAAGGGTGAAGAACAAAGCACGATCAGCGCAATTGCGCAAAGCTTGGGCTTTCTATTAGGTATAGCTGCGTTTTAGCATACCTTCATGCATGGATAAATGGCCATTACAAAAAAATCAGCCATAAGCATGTGCCCAGTAGATACCTGACTTGGTGCGGACCGGTTCAAAAACGGGATTTGCCTGCACCCTATTAGTGATATTGCTCAAAAATGGTGCAATTAAATGCACCATTCCTACCTGCCACTTCTTCAAATGCAAAATAATTCAGCATTTTAATTCATTAAAAACAGATGCTTATTCATTTAATTTCGACATTTTTACGCATTGCCGTAAGCGGGCATCAGTTTTGCGTTGTCTTTGGCGGAAAAAATAATAAAGACAGAAAGCCACAAATCACTGAGCGTACTGAGAAAAATTTACGGAGAACACACATGAAAAAATTGAAGCTGTCTGCCCTTGCCTTAGCCATTGCGACCTCAAGCCTGTTGGTAGGCCCAGCCTTTGCCGACGACTTATCTGCCAATGTTAGCGCTACAAGTAACTATATCTGGCGGGGTTTAACGCAAACGACTAACGAAGCAGCTGTGCAAGGTGGCATTGATTATTCGCACGATAGCGGTTTTTATGTGGGCACCTGGGCATCTAATGTTCAGTACGCCGCAGATGATGTGTACTCGTACGAGCATGATTTGTATTTCGGTTTTAGCGGAGAAGCTGAAGGTTTTAGTTACGATGTAGGTTATCTGTATTACAACTATGACGCCGACGCGGAGTTTGATTTTGCTGAAATCTTCGGCAGTATTGGCTACCAGGACTTTAGCGCTACACTTTATTTACTGGCCCATACTGAAGCAGATGAAGCCGATGGACAGGATTTTGGTTTTGGCAAGGCGTCGTATATTTCGTTGGATTACGCTACTGAAGTATTAAATGGAACGGAGTTGGGTTTGCATATTGGTCACCATCAGGGCGACTTTGCCGAGGCATTTAACGGTTTAACCGAAAGTTACAATGACTGGGCAGTCTCAATTGCCAAAGACGGCTTTACCTTTGCTGTTACCGGCACTGATATGGACTCAGATGAGCCAGCAGCGGGTACGGCGTATACCAATGATGACATCAAATTTTCGGTATCTTACGGTATAGATTTCCAGCTATAACGCGTCGATAAAGAAGAAGGCCAGGGCACCATGCTGCACTGGCCTTTTTTGTGCTTTTCCGGCTACTGTTTTGACGCGTAACGCGTGATTGCAAAACGTTTTGTGGTTTCTTAGATGCAGGCTCAGCTTGTTATAAGAGCAGAACCTGATAATCCATAACTCGCACCATGCTGCGTAGGTTATGGGCCTGCAGTAACCGTTTCATGCGCTAATTACCCTATGGCTTTAGCGCGCAGCCTGGCTAGGGCATTTGGTTCGGGCTATCAGCAGGGACGGGGCGCTGGGTTAGCGCTAACACGGGTAATAAAAACCTGTGTCCATGCACGAGCGTGGGTTCGTGCTTTGCAGTATAAAAGGACATATACTGGCCAAAACAAGCGCAACAAAGCCTTGTGATTAAGCGCCAGGAGATTATAATGAGCTTAAATAATGTACGATAATGTCAGGCTCATGGTGACCAAAGCTCGCACTAAATCAATAATGGCCGTTGCTGCTACCACTGGTGCGGTATGGATGTTTAGCGCATTTATGCTACCCGCCAATAACCACGCCTGTCTTGAAAATATGCACCTCGAACTACCGGCTGCTAAGGTAGCAGAGGCTTCGCCCGATTGTCTTGATACCCCCTCCATCAGCTGGCAGCAATGGGTCCAGGGTCAGTCTCGGTCTTATCAATTTCACTTTCTGGATTTACTTGAGCTGCTTGACGGTGGCCATAGTGATAACCGCTTTTCCTCTGGCCCTTCCCGTTAGTCATGGCTTCCACTAAAGCAGGCTTTTTCACGGTTGTATTAAGTGTATTGGCCAGTGCCTTTGGCGTGCAGAGTCACCATAATTACCAACGAGACTTTTCCAACACGAGTATTGTGCCTTATGTGATTACCGGCATTGTATTTGTTATTTTGCTGATTGTCGGTTTGTTAGCGCTGGTAAGGTATATCACTGCTTAACGGCGCGAGCGCGGCAACTCATGAGGCGCAAAATACGCCAGTATTTCTGCTACCGGTTTACGCATATTTCCCTTTTGACTAATTGAACGCTTTACCGTTAACGGGGTAAATGCCGCGTTACTGTATAGTTGTCGAATTATCGGTAGGTCGTGATTGGAGATAAGCACGGGAATACCACGAGTTTTTGAGGTTTGCGCAGCCAATCGGGCAAGAGTGCTCTGAGCATCCATCCCAAAACTACGGGCCGAATAACTTGTGAATGCAGCGGTTTTGCTAATGGGAGCATAAGGAGGGTCACAGTAAATTACATTACCCTTACGCGCTCGGCTAAACACTTTTTCAAAAGATAAGCAGGTAAATGTTGCGCGTTGGGCTTTTTCGGCAAAATAGTGCATTTCAGCCGCCGGGAAGTATGGCTTTTTATAGCGGCCGAAGGGGACGTTGAACCTGCCCCCCAAACTATAGCGACACAAGCCGTTGTAACCATGGCGGTTAAGGTAAACAAATAAGATAGCCCGGTAATACTCATCGCTGGTGCGGTTAAATTCATCGCGTAAGGCGTAGTAATTCGCCTCCTGATTAAATTCGGGCGTGAAAAAACGACTGGTGTCGTGAATTACGGCCTCAGGTTGCGCTTTGAGCAAATTGTAAAGATTAATTAAATCCGGATTAATATCGTTGAGCAGGTAATGTTTGAAATCGGAGTTCAAAAACACAGAGCCTGCACCGACAAACGGCTCAATAAGCTTGTTGGCCTGTGGTAACTTTGCGTTAATGTGCTCTACCAGACTGTACTTACCCCCGGCCCACTTCAGGAAAGCCCGGTTTTTCTTTTGCATCATGGTGATTGAATAATACCTACACGCAGTCTAAGCCGCTGTTTACGTGCCGCCAGTAGCTAAATGTACTGATGTTATCGGAAAAACTGATGTTATCAGCAAAAAGGTGCAGCGCTTAAAAAGAGTCAGACAAAGCAGACCAACACAATACCTACCCGGTGATTGTATCCGGCATCAACGATCGCGACAACAGCAAAAGCCTTTTGAGAAGGATTACTTATCTCACAAGTAAGGATTTTGGTTATTCCCTCGCAATTTAATCGCCAAAAAGAAAGGTGGCTAGCCGGCTTTAATAGATTTAACCGCAGTGCCGCTGCGCAAATAACGGGCATTAGCACTAATTTTTTGTTCAAGCTCATCACGATGGCTATGCCAACTTTGCGGGGGACGCTGAACGCAGTTTCGGCCGCTCTCTTTGGCGTGATAAAGCGCACTGTCTGCTGTTCTCAATAATTCAGTTGCATCGCTGGCGGCATTGGGGATGAGGGTGGCAACACCGAAGCTGGCGGTAACCGATAATATTTTGCCGTTATCCATCACAATAGGCGAGTAGGCAATTGTTTTACGCACATGCTCGGCAAGGTCTGCGGCATCTTCTTCGTGGGTGTTAGGCAACAAAATAGCAAATTCTTCGCCGCCATATCGCGCGGCCAAGTCAGTATGCCGTAATATATTGCGCTGCAGACAACTTGCTACGTGCTTGAGGCACAAATCACCCACCAGATGACCATGATTATCATTAAATTTTTTGAACCGGTCGACATCTGCCAATATCAGACTGATAGGTGTACGCTCACGCATTGCCCGCTGAATTTCGGCTTTTAAGCGTTCATCTAATTCCCGCCGGTTGGCCAGGCCGGATAACTCGTCCATTGTGGCCATGCGTTTTAAAGTACTGTTCTGCTCAACGACTTTATATTGCAGCTTAATGTTTTCAATAAGCAGAGACACCACCACGGCAGCCGAGGAAATAATGTTTAACACACGGGCTGCGTACCAGCCATAACTAAACCGTGAACCCGAATAAATGACCACTACGCTTTCGCACAACATTGCCAGCATGGCGACGGCAAGCCAGGAATAAATCACATTTTCAAATTTGCCTTTCACCACCACGATAGTTAACGCCAGTGCACAACTAAACATTACCAGTGGTCCGTAGACTAAGGACAGACTATCGGAAAAGTCGCGGCTTGGAGAGATAAGGGTGGGTAAAGCAAACCAGGACAAGAGTGTGGCCAATAACAGTAAGGTGGCTACCGCTATCTGGGTTCCGAACAAACCTGCTGCCCATAGCCATACTCTGCGCACCTTCAATGAATAATCGCCGTTAACCAGCATCGCGGCAGCAACGAGTACCGGAAAACCGATGTGCCACGCAATCCACAACCAGGCTGCATCTCCGTTGGACGCGGTGACCAACGAAAATTGGCCCAAACTATCGGTAAGTAAAAATATTTGAAACGGCGCTAATAGTGCCACCCACAAATAGGCCATGCTTAGTAGTGCAAAGGTAAGTAGTTTGGTTTGCCGATAATGAGCAAACAGCAGAATGGCGGAGATAAGTTCGAATATGAATACCGAGGTACCATAAACTCCTAAGAACCCATAAGAGGGGATGCTAGGCGTCTGCGCGATCTGCAGCACCCAAATTGAGCCCGCCAGAATGCTCAGCGACAAGACAGCAAGAATGCCGTATTGCAACCTGTGCGGTGCAGAACTTAATAATGAGTACTTTTGCATGGTAATAAATTGGGCGTTCCCTAGCCGACAACTAATGCATTATTTTGGCTATAAGCACCAGGCGGACTATAGAATACTGCTCATCCGTTTTTATTAATATTGGAATGTATACCGAAGACGTTGTGAAATTGATCAGACTAAATGCATTAAATTGCTGCTAAATGCGGGATACTGGCGCACAACGTCGCAGATATGCAGTAGATTCATCTATATAAGAAAATACACATTCTATTTATATAATAAAAAAGCCTTACTTAGCAAGGCATTACTATTATTGGGCGGATATTTCGGCCAATATCTGAGCCCCCGATTTTACAAAGGCTTCGTTTTTGCGCGGAAAGTCAGGTAATAGCGGGATTGCTCTGCGCGCTTCTGCCACCGATGCAAAGGGCTGTTTAAATAACAGTACATACCATGGGCCCCCGTATCGTTGGGTACGGTAAATCCATACTTGCTCTCCCAGGCGGTAATCGCTTACAAACTGACGCAGCAGAGTCGCGTCCTTCAGCCCGGCTAGTTGTACTACATAGTCTTCGGCCGTCACCGCCTGTAACAGGCGTGCATTGTCTACCTGTGGTTCTGTCGTCATTGGCTGGACCGGGGCGGTGTTGGGACCGGGCGGGTTCTGCGGTAGGGGGGCAGCTGCTGCAATCTGTGCGCTGAGCTGTTGAGCCTGCTTCACCAACGCAGCCGGCAACACCTGCGCTGAGCGGGTGGCTGGAGTTTGATTCGGGGCGGCGGCCGTGTCCATTTCGTTCCCGGTTTGGTTATGCTGAGCCTCTTTGGGCCGCTTATCCCAGGCATCCATTTGTGCTGCCCAGGATGATACCCGGGCATTGTTGCTTAGCGGCGTATCCTGGCTAACGGAGGCTGGCCGGGTTGGCTGCGTATCACCGGCAATGCTATCCGAGGCATCGCTGTTATCAGCCGTTATCGCCGGTTGGTCGGCTTGCGCCGTTGATGTTGGGAAGCTATCTAGTTGGGCCGCGGCGCTATTCGTTTCAGCCGCGGCGCTATCCGTTCCAGCTGCGGCGCTCTCGGTAAGTTCGCTAAACGCTGAGCCGGGCAGCGCCAAGGGCTCCTCTACCTGAGGTGGTTGACTGTCCAGCGGTTGAAACAGCGCACTGATATCGCTGCCGTATTGCCAAGCCACCAGGGCAGTAAAACTGACCAAAAATACTAACGTAGCGCTAACCCAAAACCATGGAGATGCTAATCGGTTAGTCTTTACTGGGTTACCCAGTTGCTGACGCTTTAACAAATGTTCGTGGAAGGCTTCGCGGCGTTTAACGATCATTCTATCCAGATCCGTGCCGCCTTGTTCGGCCATCACCGACTGACTGCTAATAAGCAGAGGTGTATCTGAATTTTTGGCCGGTAACCACTGTTTAGCGTTTTCAGCCCAGGCGCTTTGGCCGAATAGCAACACATTCAAATGCTGCTTATTACTGGCAAAACGGCTTTGCAGCACTAAATCCCACAATTCCTGCAACAGTGCATCGGGAAGGTGTTCAGCTTGGGTAATGGTGATAAGAATAGGACCATTATGGGTATTAAGCTCTGCCAATAGCTCATTTAGCGGCCTGACATAGCTGCCGACAAGCTGCCCTAATAGCTGGCGACAAAGCTGGCGGCGGTAGTCGCTTAATTCCAGCGCAGGTTGCGCGGTAAGATAGGCAATGTCCGTTTCATCGTGCTGGTTGAAAACAAATGCTTCAAGGGTTTTTTGTTGCTGGGCAATAGAATCCCCGCTGACAAAAATCAGCTGTGAGGAAAAATTCACCAGATATTCTAATCGTTCATGCAATTGCGAGTGCATGCGCGTTCCCTTAAATACCCTGCCAGCAACGATAACATTACCAGGCAGGGAAAATACGTCTGTTAGCCCACTATAGCACGCAGAATATCGTCACTGACATCCTTTGTAATTACCGCTTTTCCTATCCCCTGGGGCAATACAAAGCGGATGTTGCCCGCCTCCACTTTTTTGTCTCTGCGCATATGTTGCATATACGCATCAAATGACATAGTAACGGGGCCGTCTACCGGTAGCTCAAACGCTTTGATTAAAGCAGTAACCTGCTCGACTTGTTGCTGGGTCTGCCAGCTAAGCGCAGCGGCAGCCTGACATGCCATTACCATTCCCGCAGCAACTGCTTCACCGTGTAACCAGTTGCCATAACCTTGCTCCGCTTCAATAGCATGGCCAAAAGTATGGCCCAGGTTAAGAATTGCACGTAAGCCACCTTCGCGTTCATCCTGGGCAACGACCTCAGCTTTTATTTCACAGCAGCGTTGAATGGCATAGGCCAGCGTGGCGGTATCAAGTGCGCGTAAGGGCGCTGTATTGCGCTCAAGCCAGGCAAAAAAGTCAGCATCGTAAATAATGCCATACTTAATAACCTCAGCCATGCCCGCGGCAAATTCGCGTGCGGGAAGGGTTTGCAGGGTAGTTAAATCGATGGCCACCAGAATTGGCTGGTAAAATGCGCCGATCATGTTTTTACCCAACGGATGATTCACCGCTGTTTTGCCGCCCACAGAAGAGTCAACCTGAGCGAGCAGGGTAGTGGGGACCTGTATAAACGGCACGCCGCGCTGATAAGTGGCTGCCACAAAGCCACATAAGTCGCCTATTACGCCGCCCCCTAGGGCAATTAAGGTGGTGTCGCGGGCTGCGTTCATTTCCAGCAGACGGGTCATCACATGACCAAATTGCTCCAGCGATTTGTATTGTTCGCCATCGGGCAGAATAATCGTTTCTACCTGTTTATCACCACAGGCAGCGATTACCTTATCCAGGTAACGCGGCGCTACGGTTTCATTGGTAACCACCACCGCCAGCGGCCCTTTTATATAGGGCACAAAAAAGCCAGCCTGCGATAGCAGACCGGCTTCTATTTGGATGGGATAGCTACGCTCGTTAAGATCCACTTGCAGCGTCGACATGAGCGTATCTCCTGTTTATCTAGAACTGACCAATTTTGCTGATAATCTGGTTTGCTACTGCACGGGCAGACTGGTCATCGGTATCAATTACATAGTCAGCCACTTCTTCATACAGTGGGTTGCGAGTATCAGCCAGCTCACGCAGTACAGCTTCGGGCTCGCCATTTTGCAGCAATGGACGACGCTTGTCCCGTTGTGTACGAGCCACTTGTTTGTCGATTGTGGTCTGCAGGTAAACAACAATTCCGCGCGCAGATAGGCGGTTACGAACAGCTTTGTTCATAACAGAACCACCGCCGGTGGCCAGCACAATACCTTGCTTATCGGTCAGATCATTAATGACATGCTCTTCGCGCTTACGGAAGCCTTCTTCACCTTCTAAGTCGAAAATCCACGTGATGTCAGCACCGGTGCGGCGCTCGATCTCCTGATCGGAGTCAAAAAAATCCAGGTGAAGTTCGTCTGCCAGGTGTCTGCCAATGGTACTTTTGCCTGCGCCCATCGGGCCAACCAAAAAGATATTACGTTTTTCAGCCATATTTGCTTATATCACAACTTTCATTATGTTGAGGGTAGTGCGTCTGTCTAGCCTTCTTTGCCCACCCATTTACGCGTGCTTATAGACTTGCTTTATAAGCACCACTCCTAAAACCTCGCTAAATTTTCGAGAGCGGGATTATCTCAGTTTCATCCATGACGATGCAAGTTTTGTTGCAGTTTTAATCGCCAGCTTTGTAACTATTTGAATTTAAAGCAAGTTACAAATTAAAAAGGCACCCTCAAGGTGCCTTTTGAGGAAAAAACTGCCGCTAGAGACTTTCTGTCACAATTTTTGGTGTCACAAAGATGAGCAATTCACGCTTCTCATATTCCGTCGAGGTCTTTTTAAATAATCGTCCAATAAAGGGTAAATCCCCGAATAATGGCACTTTTGATGTATCATCAGTGTTCAACTGTTGGAAAATTCCGCCCAACACAACAGTTTCGCCGTTCTCTACCAAAACCTGCGTTTTTATTTCCTGCGTATCTATCGCCACCGCCGGTCCGGTAGATGTATCTACTGTTTCACCGCGGGTATCCTGGGTAACCACTAAATCTAAAATTACCCGGTTATCTGGTGTAATATGGGGCGTTACTTTCAAACTCAGTACGGCTTTTTTAAACTCGACTGAGGTTGCGCCCGATGAGGTCGCCTGAACATAGGGTATTTCTGTACCCTGCTCAATATAAGCTTCCTGCTGGTTAGCCACGGTAATCCGCGGGCTAGCAATAATTTCGCCTTTGTTTTCCGACTCCAGAGCCGACAATTCTAAATCAAGAATAGTCCCATCGAGCAAGCTTGCCACCTGAAACCCTATTCTACCGGCCGGACTGGATACCGGCAACGATACGTTCATGCGGCTATCAACCGAAGGCACAATACCTGAGGCAGCCACATCTGCTGCATCAGATGAACCTGATACGGTCAAATCGCCGTCCCGATCAGTTACGCCCCACCGTACCCCTAGCTCTTCGCCCACACTGTCTCGTACGGTCACCATGCGCGATTCAATTAATACCTGTTTAACCGGAATGTCTAAGACCTGTATTGTACTGCGCGCCTCGTCGATAGAGGCCTGAGTGTCACGTAACAGCAAAGTGTTAGTTCGTTCATCTACACTGACCGAACCGCGATCACTAAGAATACCACCTTCCTGTGATTTCAAAATAAATGCCATGGCTTCGGCTTTGGCATAGTTTACCGTAATATTCGCGGTTCGCAGGGGGGCTAAGTCCTGCACCTGTTTTTGCGACTGTAGCAGCTGAGTTTCCCGGGCGGTAAGCTCTTCGGCAGGGGCAACAAGTAAAATATTACCTTCCAGACGTTTATCTAACCCTTTAATTTTTAAAATCATTTCCAGGGCTTGATCCCACGGTACCCCAGCAAGCTGAATAGTTACGTTGCCCGTTACTGTATCCGTGGTTACCAAATTAAAGTCATTCACCTGAGCGATAATCTGGAGAACCTGGCGCACGGGGACGTCTTGAAAATCCAGCGAGATAGGTTTGCCGGTGTACTTAGTCTGGGTATTAAGCTCTTCTTGTTCTTCACGCGTCATAGGCTCAATTTCTACCCGTAAGCCGCCGTCAGTCATTTGGTGGCGGGCAAACACCGGGTCAATATAGTCGATAACCAGCCGCGCAGCGTTATCGTCCTGGAAACTCTCAATCTGCGTGACCGGCGTGCCAAACTGACTGACATCGAGTGCCACAAACTGTTCTTCATCCAGCTTTACCCCGGGCAACGTAATTGTCAGCTGGCCTTGGGCTTCCACCAATTGTGGCTTAACCTGGCTGTTTTCAAAACTGATAAGCGTTACCGCAACATTTTTGTTGCTGCGGGTAAAATCTATGTTGGTCAGAACATTGTTAAAACCCTGACTGGTTTGGGCATACGGGTCCAGCAAAACAGGGTCCTGTTGGGCGTAGACCGCAGAAATACTTTGCGCCAATAAGCCGCAAGCCAGCACGCAGCTTCCTAGCTGCTTAAATAACCTGGCTCCTGCAAAAGAGGTCTTCATAGTGTATCGCTCAGACATTATTATTTTCTCCTGGTGACGACGCCAGGGTCAGCGTGGTTTCTTCACGCTGCCAACATCCTGCGCCGTCGGGAAGCAACTGCTCAATCTTGACCGTTTCGCGGCCAATTGTTGTGATTTTTCCGTAAAACAGGCCAATCCTGCTGCCTTTTCGGGCTTTTAGCAAGCTTCCATCTGTGGCCTTAAATAACACCCAGTGGGTGCCGCGGCTTTTAAAGCTACCGGTGTATGACAGGGCATCTAAACCAAACTGCTCCAGTGCTTCTTTCTTTCGATCATAGTCTGGCTGTAGGCAGTTGCTTTGGGTTTTTGTCATCATAGGTTCAGAACGGTCGGTGGGCCGCACAAACGGGCTGCGACGTTCATCTCCGGTATACTTAAAGGCCGGCTGCGATGAAAACTCCGGATAGGGCTCTACCTGAATTCGGGTATTTTGTTTAACTTCAGCTGTATAGCGGGTTAAGTCATCTAATTGCGGAGCACACGCGCTAAGCAGGCTAACCGATACCAGGCAAGCAAACAGTTTACTGCGCATCTTTGGCCTCCTGTTGGTCAGTCGTCAACGCGGTGCGATAAGTTCTGGCCTGCAATCTTAAATGCAACCTTTTGTAATCCTGCTCTATGGTGAAGTCGTGCAAAGTAACAATGCGCGGCAGGTCCGCCACTTTTGATACAAAGTGACCAAAATTGTGGTATCCGCCACTGACTTCCATTTCAATAGGTAACTCGGTGTAAAATTCTTTGGGTACTTCTTTTTGCCAGTTCAGCAATTTAAAGGTGAGTCCTGAGGAGGTACCAACATAAGTAATATCGTCCAGCAGACCTGGTGTTTCATTGCTGGTAGGCAACGAGCGCAACATAGAAGAGAAGTCTTTTTTAATCTTTTCAAGTTGCTCTTTATAAGCTTCCAGGTTTACCGCAATACGGTACTTAGCTTCAAACTGTAGCTTAAGTTCGGCTTCTTTGCGTTCAGCAGCATCTAATACCGGCAGTTTAGGTTTAACTACAAACCAGTAACTCAGGCCGGCAATTAATATGGCCACAAAGCATGCCACCACAATTTTGACTTCTTTAGGCCATACCGCTACCTGTTCAAAGTCCAGCTCGTTTAATTCTTTGAGTTTAGCTACATCAAACTTCATGCTTTCCCCTTCTGCGCAGTATCCTGTGCGGTCACTGGCGCTACATCCGGGCTGATATGAAAGGTTAGCTTGAAGCCGCTCATGGCGTCAGCTGCGGTGGTATCTGCCACAATTGATGACAGGTCACCGGCAGAAAACACCTCGGAGGTTTCCAGCCGACGCATAAAATCTGACAACCGGTTATTGGAATCGCTAATGCCTTCGATGGTAATCAGGTTGCCGGTACGATTCAGCGTTTTAAATGAGACGCCGGCAGGAACGATACGAGCCAGTTCATCGAACACCTTAGGGGCCACATTCCTGCTGATTTGCAATTGGCCAATTAGCGCCATGCGCTGCTCAATGGCGTTTTTACTTTCTTTAATTTTCTGAATCTGGGCTATCTGCGCATCCAGCAGGCCAATTTCCTGTTGCAGGTAACTGTTGCGCCGGTTCTGGTTTTCGGTTTGCTGGTCGATGGCTTGACCAATCAGCCAAAAAATCAGGCCTACAATTAGCGCAACCAGGCCCAGGGTCCCAATATAATGCTGCTTTTGCTGCTGACGCAGCTGTTCGCGCCAGGGCAGTAAATTTATATGTGCCATGAATCAAAACTCCGGCTGGCAAGCCCGGCAGCAATGGCTAGCTGCGCGGATACCTGGGCCAAACGTTGGGTATCCAGTTTGTCACTGACCACCATCTCGGCAAACGGATTAAATATTTCAATATCAATGCCCAGGTCTAGCTGTAACGCTTCAGTTAGCGGCGGTAATGTGGCGCCCCCGCCGGCCAGTAATAGCTTCGTCGGGCGCTGCGCGTGGGTGGTACTGACATACATTTGCAGGGCGCGGTTAATTTGCTGAACCAGGTTAGCGGTAAATACCGGCAGGGTTTCGTGTTGCCAGCCGGCGGGTAAGGTTCCACTTAATAACTGGCGCTCCGCTTCATCGCGTTCAATCATCTGGATAACCGAGATATCCTGGACCAGCATACCCATGCCGAAGTTATGCTCTTTGGAATAGACAATCTGTTGATTTTCCCACACGCACACTTGCAGTAGAGATGCGCCGATATTGATACAACAAACACGTTCATCGGGCGGGCAAGGATAAAAACACGCTAGGGCATTGCCTAGTGCATTGCCTTCAATATCTACGACCTTTGGTTCCAGCGGCACTTCACGTACCAGCGTAATTCGGCTATCGACCAAATCTTTATGGGCAGCAGAGAGCAGCACATCGACTTTGCCAGAGTGAGTTTTGCTAGCGCCTAATTCTTCAAAGTCCAGATAGACTTCTTCGAGTGGATAGGGGATTAAGCTGTCGGCTTCAATTTCAATCTGGCCTTCCAGTTCAAAATCGGTTTGATCCGGTTCCATATGAACCACTTTGCTAATCACCGACGTACCGGACACCGCAATAGCGGCCAGCTTGGTTTTCGCTTTCAAGGTATTCTGTACTTTCTTCAATGCAAGGCTAACGGCTTCGTAGTCACGAATTTCCCGTTCATTGAAAGCGACCTTGTTAATCGACTCGCATGCAAATCCCTGCAACGTGTAAGTATCGCCTGTTTTTTCTATAAGTACCGCTTTGATTTGACGGGTGCCTATATCAAGGCCCACAATAAGCGGCAGCTTTTTCTTTAACAACGATTTCATTGGATCCAACCAGTGATAAAAAATTTTTTTAGCTCTAAATTAGTATGATACGCACTTTTTTTGAACTCTAGGGTTCTAATAAAAGCACGTATGTATAGAATATAAATCAAATAGGCGAACTTGCCTCGGTATTAAAGTCTTCGTGAAGTTATTAAAAACCTTTTTTATACTTGTCATTATTGGTGCCCTGGTCGGTTCTGCCGCGCTGGTTGGTATTTATTTTTATATCAAACCTGATTTGCCTAGTGTTACTGTCTTGAAGGACGTAAGACTGCAAACGCCTATGCGTATTTATACGCAGGATGGTAGTTTGATCTCCCAGTATGGAGTTAAACGGCGGATTCCGGTAAAACTTGAGGATGTTCCGCAACAAATGATCGATGCGGTGCTCGCCACTGAAGATAGCCGCTTCTATGATCACTATGGTATAGACCCTATCGGCATGACCCGGGCGGTAGTGAATTTGATTCTGACCGGTGAAAAACAGCAAGGTGCCAGCACCTTGACTATGCAGTTAGCCAGGGGCTTCTTTTTAACCCGCGAAAAAACCTACATCCGCAAGGTCAAAGAAATTTTTATCGCCTTTCATATGGAACAGGTGCTCAGCAAGCGTGAAATTCTTGAGCTGTATCTGAATCGTGTGGAATTAGGGCATCGCGCATTTGGCTTCGGCGCCGCCGCACAAGTTTATTACGGTAAAACCTTGGCAGAGCTGAACCTGGCGCAAATGGCCACACTGGCAGGCCTACCCAAGGCGCCGTCGGTACTCAATCCTATTAGCGGGCCCCAGCGTTCCATCGAGCGGCGCCGAGTAGTCTTATTGCGAATGCTCGATGAGCAGTTAATCAGCGAAGCGCAATTTCGCGCGGCAGCGGCCGAACCGGTAACCGCCCGCAAACACGGCGCAGAGATAGAAACGCATGCTCCCTACCTGGCTGACCTTATTTATTCTGAAATGGTCGAGATGTATGGCAAGGAAGAAGCAGAAACTGGCGGTTATCAGGTGTATGCCAGCGCGCCGGCGGATTTGCAGCTAGCGGCGCGGCAGGCGGTGGTAGCGAATTTACACGACTATGATGAACGCCATGGATTCCGTGGCCCGATGGGCTATTTGTGGGCGGCGCCGGAAGACTTTAAAAATACCTCTGGCTTTGTTATTGAACCTCGCCCAGAACGTGCCGACTGGACTAAACCTGAACTACTCGAGGCCCTGGCAAACGTTGCCCGCATAGCACCGTTGGTGCCGGCGGTAGTCACCCAGGTAGGTGAACAACAGGCCAAAGTGATGGATGTAGATGGAAATACTCACACTCTTGATTGGGCCAACCTGGACTGGGCCCGTCCTTACATAACCGACTCCCGGCAAGGCAATGATCCCAAACTGGCCAGTGATATTTTAGCGCCTGGGGCAGTAATTTACATTCGCCAGCAAGACGACCAATGGCGGCTTGCCCAAATGCCCCAGGCCAGTGGCGCATTGATTGCGATTAACCCTCACAATGGCGCAGTACAGGCAGTGGTAGGAGGCTATAGTTTTTATCAAAGCCAATTTAACCGTGCCACTCAAGCCAAACGCCAGGTGGGCTCGAATATTAAGCCGTTTATTTATTCCGCAGCGTTAGATAGCGGATATACGGTAGCGTCAATTATCAATGACGCGCCAATTAACCAGTGGAATAAAGCCACCGGGGTGGCTTGGCGGCCGAAAAATTCACCGGCTGAATATGATGGCCCTATTCGTATGCGCGTAGCCTTAGGTAAATCGAAAAACGTGGTATCGGTCAGATTGTTGCGTGGCGTGGGATTAAATAAAGCGGCCACTTATCTGGAACGTTTCGGCTTCGAACGCGAAGATATACCACGGGATGAAACATTGGCACTGGGCTCTGGTTCGCATACACCACTTGAGGTAGTACGTGGAATGGCGACTATCGCCAATGGCGGCTTTTTAATTAAACCGTACTTTATAGACCGGGTATTGAACGAACAAGGCGAAACCCTGTGGCAGGCAGAGCCAGTATGGGCCTGCGATCCTTGTGATGATGCCGAAGCACCGGTGCTCGACACGGCTAAGCAGTCCGACAAAGAAGCGCGCTTAGCCAAAGTATTGGGGGTTAATGTTAATACCCGCGCTCAAAGCACTAATAATCCGCCCGCTTTCAAACGCTCAGCGCCTCAGGTTATCACCCCCCAGAATGCCTTCCTGGTTGCCGATATGATGCATACCGGGGTTCAGGCAAATGGTAACTGGAGTAAAAAGACCTATTGGATGGGCACCGGCTGGCGAGCCAAAAATATTCTACAGCGCAATGATTTGGCAGGTAAAACCGGGACGACTAACGACTCAAGGGATGCCTGGTTCTCAGGCTTTCAAAAAGATTTAGTGGTCACAGCGTGGGTCGGTTTTGATGATATGAACCGCAACCTTGGCCGGGCGACCCGAAACCAGAATCTGATTAATCGCAACCCCGAGCGGTTTAACTGGATGGGCAATGCGATGATCGGTAGCGAAAGCGGCTCTCATGCTGCCCAGCCGGCATGGATACGGTTTATGCAGCAGGCTCTGGAAGGCGTGCCGGAAGCCCGGGTACCTACTCCGCCGGATATGGTCCGGGTGCGCATTGATCGTACCAGTGGAAAGTTGACCCGGCGTACAGACCATACGACACTATTCGAGTATTTCGTAAAGGGCACAGAGCCCACCGTCTATGTTTTAGACGATCAGATAAACGATCCCGCTCAGGAGGACACCAAGCGTACGCCTGAGCCAGAGGAAATTTTTTAACTTGCTGCGTACCCGAGCAGGCTGCGGGCATGATGTTGCCCGCACATAAATAATATTCGGAAAAAATAAGAATGTCTCAAGACGAAAACCGATACCTATATATTCCTCATTCCGGTCCTTCCCTGCTGGAAACGCCACTGCTTAACAAAGGGAGCTCTTTCACTGCCAGAGAGCGCGCCTCATTTAACTTGACCGGCTTGTTACCGCCGCGCTTTGAAACCATTGAAGAGCAAGTGGAACGAGCGTATATGCAATACAGTTCCTTTGACGATCCGCTCAATAAACACATTTATTTGCGAGCGATTCAGGATAATAACGAAACCCTGTTTTATCGTTTGGTACAACGGCATATCGAAGAAATGATGCCAATTATCTATACTCCTACTGTGGGAGATGCCTGTGAACAGTTTTCGGATATTTATCGTAGCTCGCGCGGTCTGTTTGTATCCTGGGAAGAGCGGCATCAACTCGACGACATAGTACGCAACGCTACTAAGCGTAAAGTTAAAGTGATTGTGGTAACCGACGGTGAGCGGATACTCGGCCTGGGCGACCAGGGTATTGGCGGCATGGGAATTCCTATTGGTAAACTTTCGCTATATACCGCGTGCGGCGGTATTAGCCCGGCATATACGCTGCCGGTTATGCTGGATGTTGGTACTAACAATGAAAAGCTGTTGAATGATCCTATGTATATGGGGGCCCGCCATCCCCGTATTGGCCAGCAGGATTATGATGAATTCATTGATATGTTCATCAAGGCCGTGAAACGTCGCTGGCCCGAAGTGATGATTCAGTTTGAAGATTTTGCACAACCTAATGCGATGCCGATTCTCGGCCGTTACCGCGATAAAATTTGTTGTTTTAATGACGATATCCAGGGCACCGCAGCTGTTACGCTAGGCACCATTTTAGCTGCCTGCCGCATGAAAAATCAGCATTTGTCGGCGATGAAAGTTGTATTTGTAGGGGCGGGTTCTGCAGGCTGTGGCATTGCCGAGATGCTTATTCAGCAGATGTGTAAAGAAGGCTTGAGCGATGCCCAGGCACGCCGTCAGGTATTTATGGTCGATCGGTTTGGTTTGGTGACGGATGGCATGGCGAACCTGCGCGACTTCCAGCAGCGTTTAGCTGCCCGGATAGAGGACGTGGCGCACTGGACCTTCAGCGGGGAGTACGCATCGTTACTTGATGTGGTTAACTGCGCGCAGCCGGATATATTGATTGGGGTATCTGGGCAGCCCGGTTTGTTTACCGAGCAGGTTATTCGGGCGATGAAAGCAAACTGCGAACTGCCGATTATTTTTCCGTTAAGTAACCCGTCGCGGCAAGTAGAAGCTCGACCAGAACAGGTCATTGAGTGGACTGATGGCGATGTCGTTATTGCCACTGGCAGCCCGTTCAGACCAGTAGAATATAAAGGGAAGACCTATCCCATTGCGCAATGTAATAACAGCTATATATTCCCTGGCATCGGCTTAGGCGTAATTGCCGGGAAGGCACGCCTAATCAGTGACGAAATGCTTATGGCTGCCAGTAATGCGCTGGCCTCGGCTTCTCCTCTGGCAAATACCGGAACGGGCGAACTACTGCCGCCGTTAACGCAAATTGCCGATCTCAGCCGCCAAATTGCTTATGCTGTGGCACGAGTGGCAATGGAACAGGATTTAGCCCTGGAAATGACCGAAGAGGCATTGCAGGAAAGCATTAACCGGCATTTCTGGCGACCGGAATACCGGCCTTACAAACGGGTCAGTATATAGTCATCATGCACGCGGGCCTACAGGCCCGTTTTTTTGTCCCAGACCCTGCGTTAGCCAGGGACTGGGAAGAAAGCCGGGAATGATAAGGTCAATTCCAGGCTCGCGGCTCCCTACCGTGGTTTTAGCGTACAACTTTACCCACCTGCGGCATCATGTGCATAAATTCGCGTGGTGCATAAATGCGCGTGCTGAAATGCCCGCGCTTAAACCTTCCTACCTAGCCTGGAATTACATTGACCCCAATTTCATGCAGGGAAATAGAAAGCGTCTGTAAATTGCTACAAAAATAGTAAATCATCAACAATTGCTCGAAAGTTAGACTTTTTATCCCCGGTAAATAAGAATATTTCGTTATCTATATGATTTTACAGCTTATATTAAAAAATACATTGTTAATTAAATGTTTCTTTAAATGTGCTTAATTACGCTATATAGCCTTATATCAATAACTTATGTTGTTAAAATATGCAGGGGCGCGCAATAAATGCTCTAGTCCCACATTTATAAATATAAATATATTACTTTCTTACATGCATGTGTTGCAGGACTGCAACAATTCTTCACGGTAGCGCGCGGTACAATTATCAATTTTTATCTTAAAGCTTTGTTTTATTTAACTAAAACATTATTGGCATAAAGTTTGATAACACTTGGTGTACAGCATCTTCGGGTATCGTCATTTTTCCTTTAACCCAGTGCATTCAAATTTCGTTGGTAACGCTGACAGGCTATCTTCAGCCATACGATGAGCGTTACCGATAACATCGCTTTGCGAGCAATGGAAGGCTCGCCTTTTCTTCCCAAAAGCACCTCTTTGAGGTGCTTTTTTATTGTTTTAAACCAACCCAAAATGCCTGTGCAACGTAATGATCGCTGTTATTCTACAGCCAACCGGAGTTTGCATGAGCAATCAAGACGACTATACCGTACCGAAAGTGTGGAAATGGGAAAAAGAAGACGGCAGCAAGTTTTCTAAAACTAACCGACCGGTGTCGGGAGCAACCCACGATAAAAACCTTCCGGTGGGCCAGCATGGCTTACAGCTTTATTCTATGGCAACCCCGAATGGCCAAAAAGTCACTATCATGCTTGAAGAGCTGTTAGCGGCGGGAATTAAAGAGGCCGAATATGACGCCTGGCCGATTGCTATCGGTGATGGCGATCAGTTCTCTTCTGGCTTTGTGGCCGTTAATCCTAACTCTAAAATCCCTGCCATGACTGACAATAGTGTGAGCCCGGCGCTAAGGTTATTTGAATCAGGCGCTATTATGCAGTACCTGGCGGAAAAATTTGATGTCTTTATCCCCACCGAGCCAACGGCACGGGCGCAATGCCGTAACTGGTTGTTCTGGCAGGTAGGGTCTGCGCCTTATCTGGGAGGCGGATTTGGCCATTTTTATGCGTATGCGCCGTATAGTATGCAATATCCTATCGATCGCTTTACCATGGAAATCAAACGTCAGCTGGATGTATTGGATAAGCACCTGGCCGATAATACTTATATGGCTGGTGACGAATACTCTATTGCTGATATGGCAATTTGGCCCTGGTATGGCAACCTGGTATTAGGCAACCTATATGACGCGGCTGAGTTCTTGCAGGTGCACGAATATACGCATGTAGTGCGCTGGGCCAAGGCTATCGGTGAGCGTGAAGCAGTGAAACGTGGTGTGGTGGTAAACCGCTTCTGGGGCGATGGTGCAACACTGGCTGAGCGCCATAGCGCCGCAGATATTGACGCCGCGTTACAATAAAACTCTCTGTTAAGCCCTTAGCGCGGCCTGTTTATACTGGGCAGCGAGGTACATCCAGGCTGTTACCTGTGGTAACAGCCTTTTTTATTGGGCAAAAACAATAAGCCTCACCTACTGGGGGCAGTTTACCCCACACTGGTCGGTATAATTCAGAGTAAATCGAGCTAAGATTTTGCTTGCAACCGGGTTCGATTAAGCTAATCTTCGGCGGCTTGTACATTATCCCGAACAAAAGGCAGTAGCTAACCATGGATAAGCCTGTTACCCCCAATCCATGGGGGCTAACCCCCATATTGATGTTTGTCTTACTGGTTTTAACAACCGGTATTCTTACTAACGATATTACGGCCATGCCGGTGCTCACCGGGTTTATGATAGCGGCTGGGTTTGGCCTGTTATTGAACCCACCACACCAACGCCTGACGGTGGGCCAAAAGGTCCAGATATTCTGCGAAGGTGGCGGTAATAAAAATATTATTTTATTGGTAATGATATTTTTAATGGCGGGAGCATTTTACGCCCTTACTATCGATATAGGGGCTAGAGACGCCACGGTGAATTTAGCGTTAAACCTGGTGCCTCAGGCATGGATACTCCCCAGTTTATTTGTTATTTGCTGCTTCATTTCGTTTTCGATGGGTACGTCAATGGGCACTATTACTGCGCTTTCGCCTATTGGGATAGGGGTGGCAGAAAGCTTAGGGTTGTCTGTTCCTATGGTGCTGGGAATTGTGGTTAGTGGCGCGATGTTTGGCGATAATTTGTCGTTTGTATCAGATACAACTATCGCTGCCACCCGTAGCCAGGGGGTTAAGTTAACCGACAAGTTTAAAGCTAACTTATTGGTCGTACTGCCCGCGGCGATTATCACCGTTTTGCTTTTACTTAATGTTGATGCCGGCGCCGCCGAACACATCGCACAGCGTGAGGTTGAGCTGCTTAATGTGCTGCCCTTTTTGATTATTATTGGCTGCGCTCTGGCAGGTATGAATGTCATTGTGGTATTGGCCATGGGTATCATTAGTGCGGCGCTGACCGGTCTATTTAACGGCGCTTTTACCCCGCTGCAAATGTTGCAAAGTATCCAAAAGGGCATGAGTTGGATGCAGGATTTAGCGCTGATTGCAGTGACCATTGGTGGTATTGTGGGGCTGATGACGGCCTATGGCGGCATAGCCTGGCTGATGCGCGCCCTTACAAAGCGGGTGAAGTCTCAACGGGGCGCCGAGCTTAGCATTGCATCGTTAGTCAGCTTTTTAGATCTGACTACAGCCAACAATACGATAGCTATTGTTACCGCCGGTCCTATCGCCAAAGAACTGGGGCAGCAATACCGCGCTGATCCTCGCCGGCTGGCCAGTTTGTTAGATATCTTTTCATGCAGTTTTCAGGGAATGGTGCCTTACGGCGCTCAGTTGCTTAGCGCCGCTGCCATTGCCGGTATTTCGCCGCTGGCCATTACACCCTATTGTTGGTATCCCATGCTGATACTAGGGTGCGGGCTATTATCCATTGCCTTTGGCTGGCCCCGGTTTTCGCAGCCGGTAAAAGATGCGCTGTAAATGAGCTACCCTGCGCCCAGGTGCACACTCGGACGTTGGCTCATAAGGTTGGGGCCTAGCCCCACCACATAGTGGCTATACCCATCGCCACAAACAGCCCCGCTGCTATCAGTTGTACCCATTTCACAGGTAGCCGACACAAGAGTTTTTCGCCCAGATAGATCACCGGTACATTAGCCAATAGCATGCCCACGGTGGTTCCCACTGTGACCCACAATACCGAATGGTACTCGGCTCCCAACAACACGGTAGCCACTTGTGTTTTATCGCCTATCTCGGCCAGCGAAAATAAGATAAATGTTGCGCAAAACGCACCGAAGTGGTCGAACCGACCGGTGGCTGCTTCATCCTTATCCGGTACCAGTAGCCATAAACCCACCACAACAAAACTAATACCAACAACATAGTTGGCAATAGAGGTAGGAATTAAGGCACCTAAATAACTACCTAACCAGGCTGATATGCCATGGTTGAGCACCGTTGCAGCAGCGATACCGCTAATAAGAGCCTTACGGGAGAGAAAACGGCTGGCAAGCAGCAACGTTAGCAGCTGGGTTTTGTCGCCTATTTCGGCTAAAGCGACGGTGACAGTAGAGGTAAACAACGCTTCCATGATAAGGATTCTTGACGGGAGAGTTAAACCAAAGGTAGCCAGTCACCCTCCCGTCTTAGGAGTGCTGGCATACCTCAGGTCTTGCCGCTGAACTTACGTCAGAAACTCACCACGCGCTTTTTTTGCGCAACTATGTTGATGAGCTTTCGGTACCCATGCATAGAAGCATCGATACCGCCGGCTACTCCCCTGAAGAAGCAACGCTAGTATATAGGAACTTTTGTAGCCGTACAATTTTGCTGGCTAAACAGTGGTTATTCACAGCGTAAATACTGCTTGGGTTTAGACCAAAAAAGGCGACGGATGTAGGTGCTCATCAAAAAAGTTGGTGATAAGCGGCCACAATCGCTCGGCATGGCGCGAGAAAAAGCGCATATGGCCAATACCATCCAAGCCAAATGCTGAAGGGTAGAGCACACAACTACGCGACTTACTGCCACCATAGACTTCAATCATTTCCTGCAGATTTTTTTCATTGGCAATATTGTCATCGCTGGCAATAATCCACTTCGAAGGAATTTTCAAAGAATCATAGTTGTGATCACGGATATCCCGGCCGAATTCGGTTTTTACATAGCCGGAACCATTGCACCAGTCTCGCCATTGCCGGGCGACGCCTTTAGGTAAGGGTTCACCCATTCCCACCCAATGAGATTTGGTATGGCCGAACAATAAGTTGGACACCGGAATAAATACATTCATAAAGAAATGCGCTTTCAACCGATAAGAACGGCGCATATTGCGTAGCGAACCGGATGAGCTGCCAAAGTTAATAAAAGCAGCCAGTTTGTGGGCATTTGGCATTAAGCCTACCAGTTGCCCACCGGCACTATGCCCCACCAGGAAGTAAGGCTGGTCGGGAAAAAAATCCCCAAGCGCATCTAAGGCGGCAGGCATATCCAGCTGGCCCCAGCTCACCAGGCTGGCATCACACCGGCGCAGTGAGGTAGACAGTGAATCACCAATACCTCGGTTATCAAAAGTTAAAACACCGAACCCCTGACTGGTTAAAAAAGTGGCGAAATGTGCATAGAATTGCCGCTTTATGCCTGTCGCAGGGGCGATTAAAACCGCTCCCTTTAAGGGAGTAGTAGGCTGGAACAGGGTCGCGGATAGTTGGTAGCCATCTTCACAAGTGAGCGTGACGGGCTCTTGCATATACATTCCTCACAAATACATCGCTCCAGTAAAAGCTATCTGTAGTCAATTATCAAGCAAATTGGTTCATTGTAGACAGCAGATTTGGATCAGAATTCCTGATTTAAACGCCCGGACAGAAGAAAAAAACTAAGTGTTTCTTGGAGCAGGATTTTTTATTTTCCCAGGCGACTGCGCTGGGGACAATTCCCTCCACAATGACCCTAATGCACGGCTGTGGCAAGCTATTGTAACGGATTTCTTTGGTAATTAAGCCCCCTGTTGTCCATGTTATTGATAAGCAAAAGGACATAGCTGCGTAATAGACTTCCACTGCCATATCATCAGTAAGCAATAAAACAACAGGTATAGAAAGAGGGTGGGACGCAGGCGGAAGAGCCAGGCAAAACTTATGCGCGCATATTTTTCTTCACAGCAGTATTGCAGTAAGCGTGCCTGACCGCTATACCCTACTGGCAGTTACCTGCGCATCAATCAACAAGGGGGATGATACCCGTTGTATGCTAAAGGCGCATACCGTGGGGCGGTGCCCGGCCCCGTTAACCCCTCTCAATTTTGCAGGTCGACAATGCGTATAGCCCCATAAGTGAGGGCGAAGAGCAACTTGATCTTAAGTGGCGTGCCATACTTAAGCCCCTTAGGTCTTAGGTCTTAGGTCTTAGGCGCTAGGTGCACAGAGGGAGCTGAGCAAGCTTATTGAAAGGCCCCATCCAGATAGTGAAAAGGCGGTTAACAATGCTGCTGATATACGCAGGCGCAATTACGTATTACACGCCGGGGATATCGGCTTGACACTTATCCCACTGGCGCTCTTTGAGCAAACTCAGCAACGTTTGGTTAAAGAACCTGGCGTATACCCTGGCCACGGCGGCGTACTTATCATAGGCGTACGAGCCAGGGGTATAGGTATCATTAGATAATTGCTGGGTACCAAAGCGGGTCACCAGACAGGCGGGGACTTCTGGGGTGCTGATATTATTGCCATCTTGCACAACATAGAAGCGAAAATCCCGTTTGCCGAAGGCTTCATTAGCATAATACTCCGGCATACCGGATAGCAGCTTATTCATTTTTTTGTCGTTAGGCTGTTTAACATAACTACAACCGGATACAGCCATCAGTACCAGTAAAACGCACAGAACAGAAACGTGAAGTATTTTCATAAAATAAGCGCCCGAAGTATGAATTCGGGCGCATTATAGCCTGTTTGGGGGAAGGCTTGCTATGCAGAATATCTAGCGTAATTGCAGCGTAAAGACTTTGGAGCTGCGCTGGAAGTTATACAGCTCTTTTTTCGCCGCTGGCAATGCGCCCAGGTCGGCCGGTAAAAACCCGTGTTCTAAAAACCAGTGGGCGGTAAGCGTAGTTAATACAAACAGCGTATCGATATTATTTTCCAGCGCCCGGGCTTTCACTTCTTCCAAAATTCGTTCGCCACGGTTTTTGCCGCGATAATCTGCATGGGTGGCCACACACGCCAGCTCTGCGCAATTATCTTCCGGGTACAAAAATACAGCAGCACAGGCGATAATCATGCCGTCACGCACAATCACAATAAATTGGTTTATTTCATTTTCCAGACGTTCGCGGGAGCGCTTTACCAATGCACCGCTTTCTTCCAGCGGCTTAATAAGCTTTAAGATGCCACCTACGTCTTCAATAGTTGCCCCGCGCAGCTGCTCATAGTGATGTTCCAATACCAGCGAACCGGTACCATCGCGGGTAAATAGCTCTTGTAACAAGGCCCCGTCTTTTTCGTAGCTTATGCAATGGGCGCGGGAAATACCGGCCGCTACGCTGGTGGTAAGGGCGCTTAATACGGAGTGCTCGGTAGTAATTTCACCCCCTAACATCATCGCCTCAAGCGCAGGACGCTCGATAGTACGAAGCAACTTACCGTCTTGATGGAAGACCCCTTCATAGTTAGAAAACACCATGATTTTGTCAGCTTTAAGGGCGATCGCAGCTTGCGTGGCCACATCCTCGTGAGAGAGATTGAAGACCTCGCCAGTAGAGGAGTATCCCATGGGGGAGAGCAGTACAATAGACCCATCGTTGAGATGATCGTTAATACCGGTGGTATCAATCCGTCGCACGACGCCCGTATTCTCAAAGTCTACCCCTCCGCGCACCCCCATAGGCTTAGCCACTACCAGGTTGCCCGAACATACCCGAATCTGTGCTCCGTGCATGGGCGAGTTAGCTAACCCCATGGTCAGCAGCGCTTCAATTTGCGAGCGTACTGACCCTGCGGCATCTTTCACACATTCCAGGGTTTGTTTGTCGGTAATCCTGACCCCATCGGCAAACTTACTTTCAATATTGCGTAAGGTAACCCGCTGATCGATTTGCGGCCGCGCGCCGTGAACCAGCACCAGCCGTACACCCAAACTTGAAAGCAGGGCAATGTCGTGAATAATATTGGGAAAATTTTCATGCTCGATGGCTTCCCCACCAAACATCAGGACAAAGGTTTTTCCCCGATGTGCATTGATGTATGGCAGCGAGCTGCGAAACAGTTTTATGCCGTCTTGTTGGTGCAGCACCATATCCGTTATAGCCCCTGTTTATCCAGGTTTTCCAGTTCCTGATATAACGCCTGGATTACTGTTTTTGCACTGGTGCCCCCTAAAATATTGCGTTTATTAACGCCATATTCGAGTTGCAGAACCGGATAAACATCGTCGTCAATTTTGTCGCAAATAGCCTGTAAGTCAGCCAATGGCATATCTTCAATCGGGCAACTTTGCTCTAACGCGGCCAGTACCACCTTGCCGGCGATATCATGTCCGGTTCTAAATGGAATACCTTTTTCCACCAGGTAATCGGCCAACTCTGTGGCATTGGCATAACCTTGTGCTGCCGCTTCCCGACAACGTGTTTCGTTCAGGCTTAGAGAGTCAAGTACCTCGGTAGCAATGCATAAACAGCAATGCCACTGATTAACCGTATCGATAGCCCCTTCTTTGTCTTCCTGCATATCTTTATTATATGCCAGCGGTAAACCTTTCATGGTCACCAGCAGGGCCTGCAACGCGCCAAATACCCGACCGCATTTACCCCGCATCAGCTCCAATGCATCAGGATTTTTCTTTTGCGGCATCAGTGAAGAACCTGAGGTAACGGTATCACCGAGCTGCAAAAAGCCTGCTTCACCAGAATTGTAGAAAATTAAATCTTCAGCCATCCGTGAAATATGCATCATGCTGGTACTGGCGGTAAACAATAGTTCCAGAACAAAATCACGGTCAGAAACGGCATCCAGACTATTCAGGCACGGGCTATCAAAACCCAGTTGCTGGGCGATATCATAGCGGTCCACCGGGTAGGTGGTACCAGCTAATGCGCCACTTCCCAGCGGACACTGATTAAGTCGCTTCTGCAAATCCTCCAGCCGGCTGATATCACGTTTAAACATTTCCACATAGGCCAGGCACCAATGCGCAAACATGATGGGCTGGGCCCGTTGCAAATGAGTGTAGCCAGGTATTATTGCTTCTTGATGGCGATTAGCCGTGTTGAGTAACGCCCGAATTAACTGGTATAGATCCTGTTTGAGCGAGTCGGTGTGCTCACGCACCCACAAACGAAAATCCGTGGCAACCTGGTCATTCCGGCTGCGTCCGGTATGCAGTTTGCGCCCTACATCACCTAGTTCATCTATCAGCGCTGCTTCAACAAAACTGTGAATGTCTTCTTCGGTGCTAGCCGCAAAATCCAGTTCGCCAGCTGCCGCCTGGTGTTGCAGACGCGTCAGGGCGTCTTCAAGCTGTTGTTGTTCCTGTTCGCTCAATACGCCGGCTTTATGCAGAGCACGAGACCACACAATTGAACCTTGCATGTCTTGCGCTGCCATTACCTGGTCAAATGGCAGTGAATCATTCACCTGCCGAAACATACTGCTACTACCGGCAGAAAACCGGCCTCCCCATAAAGCCATGCGTATGCTCCTTATTTATGCTGATTTTTTAGCGCTTCAATCCGACTGGACAAGCTGAATAACCGGATAAATCCTTCGGCATGCTTCTGGTCGTAAACATCATCAGCACCAAAGGTAGCGAAGTCTTCAGAATACAGGCTATTTGGCGAACGACGCTGCGTGACCGTGGCCTGACCTTTATACAGCTTAACCACAATGTCACCGGTAACCTTTTGGGCAAAGGACGCTGCGCCCGCTAACAGGGCGTCATTGATGGCGGTAAACCAACGACCATCGTACATAACGTGAGAAAATTCCAGGCCGATTTGTTCGCGATATTTAATGGCCGCTTTATCTAATACCATGGTTTCCAGGGCTTTGTACGCTTTCATCAAAACGGTGCCGCCCGGGGTTTCATAACATCCTCGTGATTTCATGCCTACCAACCGGTTTTCGACAATATCAATACGGCCAACCCCATGGGCCGCAGCCAGGGTATTAAGTTTAACCAGTGCCTGATACGGCGATAACGCTTCATCATTGACGTGAGTCAGTTTGCCTTCATTGAATGACAGGGTAATACGTTCTGGCGTATCCGGGGCTTCTTCAGGGTCTACCGTCATGGTCCATACCTGCTTGGTAGGCTCTTGCCATGGATCTTCCAGCTCGCCCCCTTCATGGGAAATATGCCAGGCATTCGCATCGCGACTGTAAATTTTGGTCGCTGACGCGGTTGTTTTAATATCCCGCTCGGCAAGGTAGGCCAGCAAATCTTCGCGCGATACCATATCCCATTCACGCCATGGAGCAATAACCGTCAGGTCAGGCGCTAAAGCTGCAAACGTACTTTCGAACCGCACCTGATCGTTGCCTTTACCGGTACAGCCGTGGCACAGCGCATCAGCGCCGACTTTACGGGCAATCTCAACTTGTGCTTTAGCTATAACCGGTCGGGCCATAGATGTGCCAAGCAAATATTCACCTTCGTAAATTGCGCCGGTGGTGACGGTGGGGAAGATGTATTCACTAACAAATTCTTCTTTAAGATCGACGATATAGCACTCGCTGGCGCCGGAAGCGATGGCTTTATCGTGTAGACCCTCGAGTTCCTCGTCGCCCTGACCTACATCGGCGGCAAAGGCTACCACTTCACAACCATAATTTTCTTTTAACCACGGGATAATCGCGGAGGTATCCAAACCACCAGAGTAAGCCAGTACAATTTTTTTCACTTGTTGCATTATCATATTCCTCGTTATGCGCCCAATAGGTGAGTAAGGATGGCATTTTGGCCGTGCATTCTGTTTTCTGCTTCCAGCATCAGTAGCGACTTACTGCTGTCAATCAGCGAACCGGTAATTTCCAGGTCGCGGTGCGCTGGCTGACAGTGCAGCACATACTTTGCCCCGGTGATTGCCATCATGTCTTCATTTACCTGATAAGGCATAAATTTTTCTTTAATAGTGGTTAACGGGGTGTCATCACCCATCGACAACCAGGTATCGGTATATAAGGCGTCTGCCCCGGCAGCGTCGCTTATTTGAGTGGTTTGTACAATACTGGCGCCAGTGGCCTGACCAATGGTTGTGGCCTTGGCCACAATCGCTGGGTCAGCTTCATGGCCCGGCGGGGTGACCACCACCTGATTACAGCCCAGCAATGCGCCTGCCAGCAGCAATGAGTGAGTAACATTATTGCCATCGCCCACGTAGGCAAGGGTCAACCCCTTAACCTGGCCAAAGGTTTCATACAAAGTTAAATAGTCAGCGAGAGCCTGGCAGGGATGGTATTTGTCGCATAGCGCATTGACTACCGGTACTTTGGCGGCGCTGGCGAACTGCTCAAGGGTTTGATGCGAAAAAACCCGGGCCACGATCGCATCAGCCCAGCAGGCTAGATTCGCTGCCATATCCACGGCATC
Organism: Alteromonas indica; assembly: GCA_003056425.1. Taxonomy (GTDB): domain Bacteria; phylum Pseudomonadota; class Gammaproteobacteria; order Enterobacterales; family Alteromonadaceae; genus Alteromonas; species Alteromonas indica. The sequence continues at coordinate 353,377 of PYVY01000001.1, read as the reverse complement.
TTCACGGCCGGCTAATTTGCCTGCCTGGCAATCCAGGTACACCATATGGCCGCCCAGTTTGTTAATCCCAATATCAAAGCTGACCCGGGTACGCAGTGAGGGTTTTTCAAAGACTGCCGCCACCGACTTGCCTGCCAGCACATTGGCATAGGCCGCAGGGGACTGTTTCATCGTCAGCGCCAGTTCAAGTAAAGAATGCAGGGCATCCGGGGTCCAGTCTGAAAACGTCAGCAAATCCTGTTTCATGGTTTATTCTCCTGCCCCGGTGGGCGTGTTGTTTATTCTGGTGCCGGTGGTGTTGGCCAGTATTTCTTCTAGCGGCGAGGCCCAGCTGGCGATAGTGACCGGCCTGCGCAGCGTTTTTGCTGCCAGCAATGCAGCATCGGTCTTTACTTTCATGCCTTCGGTAATAATACCTTCATGAACCATCACCGCAATTTGCGCCAGGTCGAGTTCGCTCACCAGCGTTTTGTTTGCATCTAATACCCCGGGGACATTGGATAACAATAACAATTGCGCACCTAACAGTTCAGCAACTACCGTCGCCGCCTGGTCGGCATTTATATTCAACAAGCGGCCGTCGTCCGAACAGCCAATAGAGCTGATAACAGGCAAAAAGCCTTGTTCAAGCATACTGTGTAATAGGCGGTTATTGCCCGCGGTAGGGGTGCCCACTGCACCATATTTATCTGCCAGCGCGGTACACTGCACCATGTTGCCATCCAACAATGATAGCCCAACTGGCGTCAGCCCGGCCTTGATAGCCAGCGCACACAACCCTTTATTGGCGCTACCCGCCAGGGTGCCGCTAATGTACGGCATATGTTCGTCAGGGGTAACCCGTAGGCCATCTATTTTATGGCTGGTTAACCCTAGGCTAGCCATCAATGTTTCTACCAAGGGGCCGCCGCCATGCACCATCACCACGGGGCGCTGTTTGGCGATGGTGGCGATATTAGTAAGCAGGGCCAGGCCAGCTTCGGCATCTTCTAGTAGGGCACCGCCTACTTTGATAACAATGGGTTGGGGTGTCATTCTGCTAATAATCCTTTAGTGACCGGCAACCCACTGACCAGATTGGCGCATTGAATTGCCTGAGAGGCTGCGCCTTTCATTACGTTATCAATCGCCGCAGTGATTACCGCATAACCACTTTTTTCATCCAGCTTCCAATGCAGATCTACAAACGGTGTATTAACAACATCATCCAACCGTGGAAAACTCTCACGCAACCTGACTATGGGATGATCAGCATAGGCCTGGTGATAGGCCTGATTTAGCTGTTCGGCCGTACAGCCCGCTACCGTTTTAACGGTGACTGTGGCCAGAATTCCCCGCTTAAAATTACCTAAGTGAGGCGTAAAGATAACCGGCGTGCCTAAATATGCTTCAATCTCGGGTGTGTGCCGGTGCCCTAGCACGCCGTAAGCCTGCAGACTGACTTCACAAAAGCTATTGGCCAGGCTGGCTTTACGGCCTGCCCCCGTTACCCCGGATACTGCATTGATCACAGGGCGCACGGCTGAATCTAATAATTGAGCATTAAATAAAGGCTTAAGCGCGCTTAACGAGGCGGTAGGGTAACAGCCCGGCACGGCAATAATCCTGCTTTGCGCAATCGCCTGGGGGTACCACTCTGCTAACCCGTAAACAGCGTTACCAAGAGCGTCGGTCGAGGTATGTTCGAAGCCATAGAACTGGCTGAACACAGCAGTATCTTTTAGCCGAAATGCGCCAGATAAATCCAGGATTTTCGCCTGGCCGCTGGTCAACGTTGCCATCCAGTCATGACTGGCTTCATGGGGCGTAGCCAAAAACACCAGGTCCATGTTTGCGGCAAGTTCGGCTAAAGCTTCGTCGCTGATGGGTTCTAGCCGAACCTGCGATAAGTGCGCAAGGTTGCCATGAATAGCCGATAAGGGTTTAGCAGCATCAGCGCTATTGGCTGAGACAAAGGTTCTTGCTAGCGTCATATCGGGGTGGCGAGCGACTAAATCAACAAGTTGTGCGCCGGTGTAACCACTGGCACCAATAATAGAGACATTCAACATAATTTAATTGCGTACTGAAGATTGAGAAGAAAAAAACACTTTTTACCTTTGACGCTTGATTACAGTAAGCCGTAGTCAAAAAAACCGGGCAAAGGTAAAAAGTGTGCTACTGAACAGGCAAGATACTAAGCAACTTTCGTCGCTCAAAGCCTTGCCATGCGTAGCTAGCCAGGGGAGAACTAAACTGTGTAGCAGGCTTACGGGTTAAGCGAAAACCGCTGGTTGGTAGTACCATGGAAATATCCTGTCTCCTCTTATGTTGGTCTGGGTCTCGCAAGCGTAACGTTTACCCTGCGGATCGAGCCAAAACCACCAAAGATGTTTAAACCGAGGTCTATCTTACATGCATAGAATAATTATGCAAATAAGTTGTATAATTATCTCATCGGATGTGTGGGTCGTTCATCGCATAAGCAGCATGGTTAGCAGTGCTCGATCATGCCGTGTATACATGACACTATATTGACAAGCCTGCGCTAAATAACCAACAATCGGCGCTAGTCTGAGGTAGGTGCCTGCGGTTAACCCAGCTGGTGCTGTCGGGCAGGGTGGATATCAAGGTAGCTTTAAGGAACATAACAATGAGTAAAAGTACCATTGCGCTGGTGGCTCACGACCACAAAAAAGCAGAGCTATTAGCGTGGGTTCAGCAACATATGCCAATAATGCAGCGCTGCCACATTGTGGCCACAGGCACCACGGGAGGGATGATAGCCCAGGAAACGGGGTTGCAGGTAACACGCTTTAAAAGCGGCCCATTGGGCGGCGACCAACAAATTGGTGCGCTGATAGCTGAAGGCACCCTGGATGCATTGTTCTTTTTCTGGGATCCATTAAATCCGGCGCCCCATGATCCGGATGTAAAAGCTTTGCTGCGTTTATGCTCAGTGTGGAATGTGCCTGTTGCGTGTAATAGCGCTACAGCGGATTTAGTGGTTACTTCACCACGTTTTTTATCAGTGGATTACCAAATTAAAAAACCAGAGTATTAAAAACGCCTGCCATAGAAGGACCTTATCGGAACTCAGGCAGGCGTTGTTGAGGTTCACCGTTGAAGGATATTATCCGCGGCGGTGTTTGGGACCACGACGATGTTCGTCATGAATCTCTTTTAGCTCGGTCAGTTGCTCATCACTTAAGATAGACTCCATCGCCTCCTGCTGTTGCAGACGGGCTGTCTTACTGTCTATCAACGCTGCTTTAAACTGTTGTGAAAGGGCCAGCCAGGCTGCTTCATCAAAAGTTTCTGCCTGAATTATTGTGCGTTCCTGTTCACGCAGTTGCTGCATTTTTGCGTGGCTTTGCTGGCGCTGTTCACGGCCTTGTTCCAGGGTAGCCTGAACCGCACTTAATTGATCATCGCTTAAATCAAGCTCGTCAAATGCCGGCGGTAATTTGCCAGCATCCGGCCGCTTACGTTTATCAGCATGATTACTACGCTTCTGTGCTTTTTCTGCCTTCTTCGCTGCCAGCGCTTCTTGTTGGGTTTCGGTAAGTACCTGATAAATAGCATGCTTGGCTTTAGCCCGAGCTAACTGATTAGCTTGGACAGCTTCAAAGCGCGCTTCAATAGCTGCGGCTAGCTCTGCTTCGGTCAGGTTGGCCGGGGGACGTTCACCTGGTGTATGTTCCGGGCGGTTAGCTTTCATATCAGCCCGTAATGTTTTAACAATAAGCCGGATATCTGCTTTTTGGGTTTTTTCCAAATCCAGACTACGCAACTCTTTCATCATATGGCGGATGCCATCACGCTTAGCATCAGCTTTTTCCCTATGATCAGGTTTAGCTACAATGGCGCCAGACACTAACAGGGCACCGATTAGCGTTGTTACGATACGTTTTTTCATAAGAACCTCCATTGCTTTGACGGTAGGAAGTGTAGCCTGATGCAATGCAAAGGTGGGTATGAAAAGTGTAAAGCTTCTGTAAATCCGGCTAGCTGGCTTATTGCCCTAGCCCGGAAGTCGGGTAAGCTATAAATGAATTGAGCTTATTTTAAAACGGTGGAGGTATCAGTGAATAGCGCTGAATCACGGCAGGCGGCCAGGCATTCTATCCTTATTATCGATGATGATAATGAACTTACCGATATGCTGCAAAGCTATTTGCAAACATGTGGCTATAAAGTCACGGTAGCCAACGACGGCCTCAAAGGGCTTGAGGTGGCTACTGGCGGTGAAGCATTTGACCTCATATTACTGGATGTAATGATGCCCCAAATGGATGGCTTTGATGTGCTTAAAAAGTTACGTATGAGCCATCTTACCCCCGTGTTGATGCTAACGGCCCGCGGCGATGATTACGATCGAATTTTAGGGTTGGAATTAGGCGCGGATGACTATTTACCCAAGCCGTTTAATCATCGGGAACTGGCCGCCCGCATCAAAGCTATACTGCGCCGTCTTGAGCTCACCACCAATTCCCGCCAACAGCAGGACGTACGGGTTAATCATATTGTGTTGTCGGTAGCCCGGCAGCTGGTGCACTGTCATGATAGTGCGCTAAACCTTACAGGAACAGAATTTGCCATTTTGCACTTGTTGATGTTGAACGCCGGCCAGCTGGTAACCAAAGATGATATTTCAGAAAAGGTGTTGGGCAAGAAGTTAATGGCGTACGATCGCAGTATTGATATGCACGTGAGCAACTTACGCAAAAAAATGGCGGCAGTGACCAGCGACGATAAAATTAAAACAATCCGCGGCGCGGGTTATTTATTGAAAACAGGCTAAGCCATGAATATCCGTATGCTTAACCCCGCACGGCGCCTCGTTGGCCGGCTATTTTTATGGTTTTGGTTAACAACGCTTCTGACTGCCGGGTGTGCGGTATGGATAAGTAAGCTGGTGGAGGATGACATCGACATTGCCGCGGTGCCGCTGCGCCATGTTAAAACCCTGCATCAATTGGCGAATCGACTGGAAAATCAGCCTCTTCCCACATTACAGACGTCGCTCAACCGAGTGAGCCGACGTTTGCCGTTCAGGTTAGTGGCGGTGGCGATAGACTCAGGTGCCACGGTGCGCAGCGACGGCCCCCCACTGCGCCCACGCACCGAACAGCGGTTGCGCGATTTAATTGCCCAACGCACCCCCATCATGCTTAAGCAGCGCGACTTTTCTTTAATAGGGCCGCAGCCTTTTGTATTTCAGTCGCAACGTTATGCATTATTTTTAGCCGAGCGAGGGGCCCCGATGGACCCGCGTGAGTGGCTGATAGGCCTGCTTGGAGTGGGCGTTGTGGTGAGTATGTTACTGTCTTACTGGTTTGCCCGTTCTTTGGTCAAACCTATACAACAGCTGCGTTCGGCTAGCAAAAAGCTGGCCGACGGCGACTGGCAGGCGCGGGCCCAGGCGCCGGCTAACCGGCAAGACGAACTCGGGGCCCTGGCCCGGGACTTTAATAGTATGGCTAGCCAGTTAGAGAATCTATGGCGTGGCCAACAACGGTTGCTGGGCGATATTTCACACGAATTACGGTCGCCGCTCACTCGTTTACAGATGGCACTGGGATTGGCCCATCAGCAAAATATTGATGCGCCCACGTTGCAACGAATTGAACGGGAAGCGGTGCGAATGGAAACCCTGATTAATCAATTACTGGCCTTAACCCGCGCGGAGGCCGCGCCGCCACGTATGGAAACGATTAATATCGATAGCCTATTACGAGACCTATGCCAGGATGCCCAGTTTGAAGCCAGCAATAACGACAAGGTTTTTGCTTGTACTGATTTACCCGCTACGGCGGTACAGGCTAATCGGCCCTTATTGTGCAGCGCAGTAGAAAATGTGATTCGAAATGCCATACGTTATGCCCGCACCCGGGTAACGCTGACCGTGGAATGCCAAGCGTCGCACTGGCAAATTATTATTGAAGATGACGGCCCCGGCCTACCCGTAACAGAACGAGAAGCGATTTTCTCGCCGTTCTATCGGGCGTCATTGGCGCGCGACCGTGATTCCGGTGGCGTAGGGTTGGGATTGGCAATTGCAAAAGCGGCGGTCACAGCGCATCATGGGATAATTCGTGCTCACCAGGCGCAGGCCGGCGGCCTGCAGGTGATAATCCATTTGCCTTTTAGCAGTTAAACAGCGTTATCTATGCCAGTGTCTTTATTCAGCGAATCCGAACTTAGCGCTGCCAGCGTATCCCATATAGAGCCGTTCTGGCAAAGTGCAGTGAAAACCGGAAGTTTTCAAGGTAAACACGATGTCCCGGTCAGTTATGCATGGTGTTGCCCGCCCCAGGCGCGGCAGTCTGTCTTAATTAGTTCCGGCCGGATCGAATCGTTACTTAAGTACAAAGAAGTCATTTATGATTTGTATCACCATGGCTATGCGGTATTTATATTAGATCACCGGGGGCAGGGCCTATCGGGCCGCATGACCGACAACCCTCATCATGGTTATGTAGCTAATTTCACTGATTATGTTGATGATCTGCTAACCTTTCACCGGCAGGTGATAACGCCCCACCAGCGCGGTGCTTTATCCTTATTATGCCACTCAATGGGCGGTGCTATCGGGGCGCTGACCATACTGCGGGAGCCCGGATTATTTGAGCGTGCCGTGTTTTGTTCGCCGATGTTCGGAATCAGACCTGCATTACCTGAGCCGGTAGCGAAAGGGTTGCTTTGGTTAGGCCAGCGTAAAGCAATAAAAGCAGGGGTAACCGCTGATTACTTTTTTGGTCAGACTGATTACCAGGCGGTGCCGTTTGGCCTCAATAAACTTACCCATAGCGACGTACGCTATCAACTTTTTCGCTCGTTGTACGAGGCTGAGCCGGCTATCCAGCTGGGCGGCGTAACCACGGCGTGGCTGGCAGCGGCGCGCCAGGCCATGGCTGAAATTACGCAGCAAGCCCCCCGGTTAACGCTACCTTGCCTGCTATTTTCCGCCGGGGCAGATAAGGTGGTGGATAATCGCGTTCAGCGGGCTGTGGCGCGGGCGATGCCCCATTGCCAGTGGGTGGAAATTAGCGGCGCGCGTCATGAATTACTGATTGAAGCAGACCGCTACCGGGTACCAGTAATGAAGCAACTGTTAGCCTTTTTGGATAAGTCTTAGCCACTGTCTTGCCAGCGCCAGAGATTGGTCCTATGCTGTGCCGCATTCCTTCGCTTACTATTTAGCCATCATGATAGATATTGTGTTATACCAGCCTGAAATCCCTCCCAATACCGGTAACATCATCCGCTTATGCGCCAACAGCGGGTTTGCGTTGCATCTTATAGAGCCCCTTGGCTTTGACTGGGATGATAAAAGAGTACGCCGGGCCGGCCTTGACTATCATGAATTTGCCCACGTAAAACGGCATGCAGACTTACCTGCATATATTGCAAGTGAGCAGCCAAAACGGCTTTTAGCCTGTACTACAAAAGGGTCTTCGTTTCACAGCGATGTAAAATACTGTCAGGGCGATGCGCTTATCTTTGGCCCGGAAACCCGCGGGTTGCCTGATGACTTTATTCAGTCACTGCCGCCAGGACAGCGGGTCCGCATCCCCATGCTGGAGAACAGCCGCAGTATGAATTTATCCAATGCAGTAGCGGTGTTTGTTTACGAAAGCTGGCGTCAGTTTGGTTATCCGGGGGCGCGCTGATCCAGGTTAGCCAAGAAGAGAAGTTTGCTAGTCCTAAGTTGTAAATAGTAATTATTATTATTTACATCTAGCACTTTAGTCAGTAAAGTAAGTGGCGTCTTAATTCACAAATTTTGTATACATACCTATGAAAACGCTGCCTTTATTGTCTGCTTCTGTCTTTGCTTTGCTGTCTTTTAATACCAGCGCCCAGTCATCGCTGGCCCCTGCTACGAGCGACGAGGAACTTGAAAAAATTGAAGTGACCGGCACGCGCAGTGCTTTTGGCGCAACGAAAACCAATGTGCCGATTGTAGAGTTGGCTCGCTCGGTATCCATAGAGACGCTCTCTGATCTGAAAGACAAAGGTGCATTTAATTTATCGCAAACAGTAACCTACATGGCCGGGGTGGCCGGCGAGACCTATGGTTTCGCTACCCGCGGCGATGCGATCAGCAGCCGTGGACTTTCAATACCCCGCTACCGGGACTCGATTCAGGAGCTTTTTGGCAGCTATAATTCTACCCGGGCTGAGGTTTATACGCTGGAACAGGTGGAGTTACTAAAAGGACCTGCTTCAGTACTTTACGGCCAGGGCTCGCCGGGGGGGCTGGTAAATTATGTTTCTAAAACCCCAGGGGTAAATAATGTCAATGAGCTCATATTGGAATATGGCAGCTTTAATAAGAAACAAGTAAATGTGGATGTAGGCAGCCGCCTGACCGAAGATGAAAAATGGCTGGGTCGGGTGGTCGGTATCTATCGGGATGCCGACACGCAGGTAGACTACGTTAATGATGATACCCGGTTACTGATGCCATCAGTCAGTTACTCTCCCAGCGATGCCACCCGCTTGACGGTTATCGGCTTATTTCAAGATACTAACAGTGATACTGCCGCCCAGTTTGTGCCGATTGAGGGTACTCTTGAGCCACTGGCAGATGGCAGCTATTTGCCCGATCAAGATGTATATGCTGGCGAACCAGGCTTCAATAAATACGATACAAAATCCAGCCAACTGACGGTGCTCGGTGAGCATGCCTTTAATGATACCACTGAGCTTACTTTCACCGCTTTGTGGCGTGATGGGGAAGCCGATTATCACCAAGCCTGGCCTTTGTTTACCGGCACAACACGTTATATTAACGCGTTTTTGGGCGCCCCCGTGGTGGGCACTGAGACTACTGTAGCCCGTACCTTTTATACCGCAGACAATACCTTTAAACAGCAGGCGGTGGATATTCGTTTGAGTAAAACCTTTGATACGGGTGCGTTTGAGCATGTGATTTTGGCGGGGGTACAGTATCAGGATGTGGAAACAGACAATAATTTCTCGTATTACACCGATGGGGGCGTAAGTGCCGGTGACTTTCGTTATGTACTGGATTTAGCTAACCCGGTTTACACCGGCGCACCGGACCAAGCGGTATTTGATGCACTTTACACTGATGGCCCTTTGCAAACAGTGAAGGACGTTGGCTTATATCTGTCTGATCAGATTGCCTATGACAACTGGCGGATAACCCTGGGTGTGCGCCACGACAGTGTCGACAATGATAATGGCAGTGTTAGCCAGGATGATTCCCAAACCTCTTATTCAGCCGGCGTGCTATACAAGTTTGCCAATGGTTTATCGCCTTACGTCAGTTATGCTGAGTCGTTTGAAACTGTCGTTGGCCTTGATATGCTGGGGAACCAATTAGAACCGGAAACCGGACGCCAGTATGAAGCCGGCATTAAGTATGCCTTTAACGCTATTCCAGGCTTTGTCACACTGGCTTGGTATGACATTGAAATAGCCAATTTGCCGAATCCGAATGCGTTGCCTGTCACCGCGTCTCAGCAGCAAGGTATTGCCACCATTAATGGGGTCGAGTTGGAAAGCCGTATCGTGCTAGGAGAGTTTACCGCAGAGCTTAATGCCTCGGTGATGGACGCCCAGGATCCAAATGGCTTTGAATTACCCGGCCAGCCTGATAGTAATGCCTCATTGTGGTTAACCTGGGAGCCCTCGTTTGGCGATGGCTTACGGATGGGTGCTGGTCTGCGGTATGTCGGGCAAAGCGTAGCGGAAAATACGGCGGTACGTTATGCCACCCCGGATTACACCCTGGCCGATCTGATGCTTGAAAAGCCGCTGTCAGATAATCTTATTGCTCGGCTGAATGTACGCAATCTGACGGATAAGGAATACCTGACTTCCTGTTTAACCCGAGGCGATTGTTTTCCGGGTGTCAGACGAAATATTAATGCGTCACTAACCTATCAGTTTTAACCGGAGACACTGTTCGTGGCTTATACACTGAGTTTTATACTGGGCATGCTGGCTATAGCCGTTACCTATTATAGCTGGCAGCGTAGTACCCCCTCACTGGGTTGGGCCGCGTTGGCGGTATTTATTACCAGTGTGATCAGCTTTAGCATAGCAGCAGGCTGGGAATACGGCGTGGTCTACGGGTTGCTATTACCAGGCGTTTTGGTGTGGGTAGCGATAGCCCGGGAACAAACTATACGGCCTTTAAAATTGACCCAGGCTCCGGTGCGTACCATCAGTACCTCGGGTTATAAAATGGCTGGTCATCTGGCCCATGCGCTGGTGGTGTTGGTAGGGCAGTTGTTGCTCAGCACTGTGATAAGTGTAGCCCTAAGCCGTTTTTTACCGATTGAGCAAACTGGCCAATTGGCAGTGTGTATAATTATTCAGCCGTTACTTTGGGCTATGCTGGCTTATCACTATTTAGGCAGCCCCGCCAAACGCAAGGCGGTAATGTATCACAGCGTCGCGGCGGCGCTGTTTGGGATTACTTTGGTATTATAATGTTATGAAGCTATTCACCCGACAACCCGCACTTAATGCCCATAGCTGGCTTGGTGTATTTCTTGGTGTTTTCCTGTATTTGCTCTGTTTATCGGGCACCCTGGTTGTGTTCAATCAGGAATTTGAACGCTGGGAACAGCCAAATATAGAAGAGTTTGAGCGTGTTTCGCCCGAGGCGATAGACACTGCAATGGCTCGCTTTTTGGCTAAGCATCCCGAAGAAACCGAGCATTACCACGTCGTGCTCCCGGGGTCAGGCATTCCGCGACTGGTGGTAGAAAATGACCACAATGCCTGGTTTGCTGACGCTCAGGGTAACCTGCTTGAACAAGAGCGTTTTCCCTGGTCCAAAATGTTAGTGAAATTGCATTATTATCTGCATTTGCCGATGACGTGGGGGCTGATTTTTGTCAGTGCGATGGGGGCGGTGATATGTGCATTGGTGGTAAGTGGCATATTTGCGCATAAGCGCCTGGTGAAAGATGCATTTAAACTTCGACGTGGCGGCACCGTACAGCCCGGCCGTATTGATTTACACAACCGCTTTGGCATATGGGCGGCACCTTTTCATTTAATTATTGGGATTACCGGAACCTATTTCGGTATCGCAGGCGTTATTCTTACCCTTGTCGCGCAAATAGACTATAACGGTGACCGGCAGGCGGTAATGGATAAAGTCTTCACCCCAGAACCCCAACTAGAGCAAACCGTCAGCACGCCCCAAATTGGTACGGCGCTGGCCAACTTTGAGCAAATGAATACTGGTCATGTACCATTATTTATTACGGTTCACGATGTGGGCACGCCCGCTCAGTTTATCGAGTTATACGGGCAAATGCCGGGTAAAATGGCGTATTCTGAAAATTATCGTTTTGACAGTAGCGGGGCTTTTTTAGCCACCGCTGGGTATGCCGATGGTTACTGGGGTAAACAACTAATTTATTCCATGTATCGTTTACATTTTGGCGACTTTGCCGGCTTACCAGTAAAAATTCTGTATTTTGTATTGGGTATTATGCTCACGGCGCTATGTGTAACGGGTGTCGATATTTGGCTGGCAAAACAGGCTAACCCACCCCGGCTTCGTCGCTGTTGGGCTGCGGTGGTATGGGGTAGCATAAGTGCTATTGCACTAAGCGCCTTAGCTTCTTTGTGGTCGGATGTATCTATGTATTATAGCTTCTGGTGGTTAATGGTGGCAGGGGTCGCGGCCAGTATTGTAACGCCCTATCTGCAACCCGCCCGCTGGCAGCTTATCAGTGGCTTTAGCAGTTTGCTATTGGTCGTTGCACACCTTATGGCTTTTACAGGTAGTGCGTTAAACGGTGCTGCACTGGCGATCAATATGTTACTCGTAGCCTATGCACTATGGACGTTCTGGCGTTTTTATCAGCATCAAAAAGTGCCTGAATTCGCGGCCCCAGCCGCGGCGCGTGCTGGTTCTCCGGCCGCACCTCGCCACTGTGCCGCGGTAGTGAGCCAGAACGCTTCTCAAGCGCAGGATTAAACATTGCAGCAATGGGGTGCGCGGCAACGGTTGCGCCTCGTAGTGGGATGGGCCGGTAGATAAGGTCCAACCTGTCTATTTAGAACTTATGTCACCTACTTACCCGCTACGGCTTTGCGCCGCACTCGTCCGGGGTGGGGCGTAACAGCAAAAAATGAAAAGACTCATCTTGGCCGGGCAGCATCTATACTGTCCGGTTTTTTTTGGTTTAAAATATAACTTATATAGCTATCGGCTGAGCGAGGAAAGGGGCTAAACGGGTAAAGTACAGGCAGACGGAGGTACATTCCCGTTATCAAATATGTCTATTTATCGAGGGTGTCTATAATATTACTTGATAAATAACAGGCCGACACCGTGCTCGCAACATCGCGGCATAACCATACCCTAAGACGGCTTTGGCCCGGGCGTATGAACAGTAGGGTACTCGCCCCGCGGGGCAACCCAATGGTATCTGTTGCTTTCTCAATATCGCAATATTTCGTTGGCCCCAGCGCCGTTTGTTTCTGGGAAAAAAGCGTAAGCAAGGCTATAGCAGGTAGCGTCGCGTAAACGCGTACCATTCAGGTAGTGAAAGGCTCTGCGCTGCGCAATACACAACAAAGTAGCGTAAGAGGGGATAACAAATCAGACCCAGAATGGTTAGTGCGGCTTATGGCGACTATTTACGAAAAATAACAATTTGCACGAGAGCATCGAGGCACAAACAAAAACGCCAGTCAGAAGCTGACTGGCGTTTTAGCTATGCTAAAGCTGACACTGGGCCAGCTTTAGGTTAAAGCGTGACTTACGCTTTACGACGGCTGCTAGCACCAAGGCCAAGCAGGCCAAGCGCCAATACCGCCAGAGTAGATGGCTCTGGTACTTCGTAGAACTGGGCGCTTACGTCACCAGTGATAGACTGGCTACCAGCTGGGTTGAACGAATCAAAGTCACCATTTACGTTAACTTTCATTGAGAAAGGCTGTGGAGATACGAAATACTGGTCACCTTCAGCAGTCAGTTCAAAGTTGAAGAAGTCAAAGTTGAATGAAGTAGTCGTTACGCCATTCGCAGTTACTGAAGAACCCAGGTTTGCACCCAGTGAGCTTGAGCTACCTAATAGGTAGTCATCACCAGTGTTAGACAAAGACAGGTCAGCAAAATCAGATACGGCTGTATCGTTAGAAGGGTCCATGAAGAACTGGAAACCACCTTCGGTACCTTCAAAAGTAAAGCCATTCGCATTTGGCGTTACAGAACCTTCAGCAGAAAACGTTGCATAAAGAGTATAGAAAGAGTTAAGGCCAGAACCTTTAACTACACGGCCGTTGTTATAGAACAAACCGAAAGTTGCGAATGCGTCAGCTTCAAAGTTGCCAGCGCCGTCAAAAGTCAGATTCTCAACATAACCACCGTTGATTTTGTTCGCATCGATAGACGCGCCACCAGCAGCTACACTGCTTTCATCTACAGTGAATTCTACAAAGTCAGCATAGCTAGAAAAAGACGCTGCGATACCAGCAGTCAGAGCTAAAGATTTTACTAAAGTTTTGATTTTCATAAGTCTTCCATATTCCAAATTAAGTTGGCCCACATCAGCCACGCTAAGACTATTGCAGCTATGGTGCCAAGTTGGCAAGTTACTGAATAACAAGGAAAAAGGATAATTATGTACTACTAATTTAGCATCACTGTAAAAATTCCTGACTACATTTAATGGAAAAGTACCAAAATAAATACAACTTTAGGATGAATATGCTTATTGGCGTGGCTGTCTCTTGTTTACTAAGGTATTGGTTTTAAAGGGTTAATTGCAATATCCCCCGGGCTCTTGTAACTCGCAAATTCGCATTGTTTAAAAGTATGACACCGAATACCAGAATAACCGACCAAGCCCGCGCCAGCACGGGCTTTTCAGCAATGGCCAGACGCGAAAAAGATAATAAATGCGTTTGCCTAATCCCCCCATAAACAAGAATATAGGGGAAAACTAATGGTTACAGCTGCAATATAGTTGATTCTTCGCCTATTAATAGAAGCGGCGTAAATAGCAAAGCCCACCCTGAATAACGAGAAAATCCGGTTATTTTGATTATCGGTAAGCATACCAATGGCAGGGTTTATATAAACCAGACCGTATGCTGACCTGAATTGGGAGCAGCCAACTGATAAGCTTTAGGTAATAACAAACCAAGCCGGGTAAACAATTAAAGGCATATCCCTATAGATGCAAAAAAGCCGTGCATTAAAACACGGCTTTTTATCTGCTTTACCACGCCAGGCTATACACTAAAGTGTTTGCTTCAGGTTTCGCTTTTAAGGGTGCGGCCTAATAAAGCCATTGCTGCTTCGCGCGGTGGCTTATCCTGATAAAGCACAGCATAAATTTGCTCACAAATAGGCATTTCCACCCCGACCCGGGCAGCCAGCGTGTGAACTTCTTCGGTATTGCGGTAACCTTCTACCACCTGGCCGATATCATCCATAGCGCGTTTAACATCTTTACCTTCACCCAAAGCCAACCCAAAGCGGCGGTTTCGCGACTGGTTATCAGTACAGGTGAGCACTAAATCGCCCAGCCCAGCCATACCCATAAAGGTTTCCGGCTGCGCGCCAAGCTTTACCCCAAGTCGGGTGAGTTCTGCCAAACCTCGGGTAATAAGTGCGGTACGCGCATTTGCGCCGAACCCAAGGCCATCTGCCAGCCCTGCGCCAATAGCGATGACGTTTTTAACCGCACCGCCTAATTGCACTCCAATAAAGTCCGGATTTTTATATACCCGAAATGTTTTACTGCAGTGTAACTTGGCCGCAAACTCGTCAATAAGCGCTTCGTCTTCCGACGAGAGAGAAATAGCGGTAGGCAAACCGGCAACCATCTCCCGGGCGAAAGTAGGCCCCGACAGCACTGCTAATGGATAGCGGTCACCCAATACATCCAGCGCTACTTCGCGTAATAAGCGGCCCGTACCTGGTTCTAACCCTTTCGTGGCCCAGATAATTCGATGGGCAGGCGTGAGCAAGGGTTTGAGGGCTTCCAGCATGGCTTTAAAGGCATGGCTGGGCACCACCACCAAAATATCGTTACTGGCGGCGATAGCGTTGGCTAAATCGGGTTGGATGATTAATGCTTCGGGAAAGGTGGCGCCGGGTAAGTAGCGCGCGTTTTCCCGTTGCTCATCAAGTTCTGCCATATGGGCTTTGTCGCGGCCCCACAACAGGGTGGGGTGACCGTTTCGGGCCAGACAAAAAGCAAGGGCGGTGCCGTACGACCCCGCCCCTAATACGGTAATAGAATCCGTGGTTTGCATAATATTAAATTAAGCGTCCAGGTTTTGCGGCTGTCCATCCTGTTCTTGTTGCGCGCGACGTTGCATATAAGCAGCGAAGATAGCATCAAAATTAACCGGCGCCAGATTCAGCGGTGGGAACGTACCACGGTTAACCAAGTTTGAAATAGTCTCGCGAGCATAAGGAAACAACACATTGGGGCAAAAAGAACCTAACATATGCGCTTTGTTCTGGTCCGGCATTTCACCCAGGGCAAAAATTCCCGCTTGCTGAACTTCACACAAAAAGGCCGTTTCTTCACCCATAGTAGCCGTTACCGTCACTGACAGCACTACTTCGAAGACATTTTCATCAATTTGCGCTGTCTTAGTGTCAAGATCCAGCTTGATTTCCGGTTTCCAGTCTTTCGTAAAAATTGCTGGCGCGTTAGGGGATTCAAAAGAAATATCCTTAGTGTAAATACGTTGGATATTAAATTGTGCGCCCTGTTGTTCAGGGGCGGCGCCATTCGCCTGATTTTCTTCAGCCATGCTACTTCCTAGTTCTCGTTATTAATACTAGCCGCGGTTATCCGGCCAGCATGGGATCAAGTTTATTCTGGGCATCCAATGCAAACATATCATCACAGCCACCAATATGCTGGTCATTAATGAAAATTTGAGGAACCGTATACCCACCATTTGCGCGGGAAATCATTTCATCACGTAACTCAGGGCGTACATCAATACCATATTCAATAAAATCTACGCCTTTTTCAGCTAACAACGCTTTTGCACGATGGCAAAATGGGCAATAGCCTTTGCTGTATACTTCTACCTTGCTCATAGTCAACCTTATTTCGCGACGGGCAGATTGGCGCTTTGCCAGGCATTCATTCCGCCTTTCAACATTTTCACATCACTAAAGCCAGCTTTGGCCATAGCCGATGCAACCGAACGAGCGCTAGTTCCCATTGCGCATACTACGATAATGGGTTTGTCCTTTTGATTTTCAAGTTTTTTGAAATCACGGCTCTTCAGTTCTTCAGGCTTGATCTGGCGAGCACCCAGAATATGTCCAGCTTTAAACTCTTTGGGGGTACGGGCATCCAATACAACCGCATCTTGCTTGTTCATTAGCAACGTGAGCTCGTGAGTATTCACTTCTTTAACAGACGATGTCAGCCCACTGACAAAGCTATATACCAGCAGCGCAACCAGGGCTACCCAAATGCCGGCCAAAATAATGTTATTACTTGCAAATTCGATCAGCTGATCCATTACTTCTAACCTTACAGATCACAAAAAAAGAGAGCAAAGTATATAGAAAATCTGCTAAGAAACCAGCACCGCCCCCCGATTGGTGGCGTTTGACTATACATTTTACTTTGTTAGTCAGACCGACGCCTCAGGGGTGGTTCGCTGGCATTCATTATGCACTAAGCCATCGCGGCTATCAGGTAGACAACAGGCCTGTGCACGGTGGGCCTATCTGTACTGATTATCAGCAGGTACTTGCTGGGTCGGCCAAAACCTGATGAAATGTCAGGATAATCCCCTGATTAACGTAGATTCATGACCCTCAGGCCAACGCGTTGGTGCCTATGCTTGCTGTTTTTTAGTTTAGTGACCTGTATTGGGGGACCTGTGCAGGCGCAAGACGATCAACAAGCAAAACTTGAAGCATTACGCGAGCAACTTAAATCTCGACAACAGACTTTGCAAGCCAACCAGGCTGACGCTGAAGATTTACAAGCGTTCCTGGCGGAGTCAGAGGTAGAAATAGGCCGCGTAGCCACCGCGCTCAATCAAACCCAACAAGCTTTAGACGCTAATCGGGATGAGCAGCAAAAGCTGCAAGCTGAGCAACAAACCTTACAACAGGCAATATTGGCTCAGCAGTCAATGTTGGCAAGTCAGTTACGTAGCGCATTTATGGCGGGTCATTACGATTACGCCAAAATGATTTTTTATCAACAAGAAGCAAAATCGTTTGAGCGGGTGCTGACTTATTACAAATATGTCAGCCAGGCTCGCCAGCGCGAAATTGTCAAATTCGAGCGTAATGTGGCACGGCTGAAAACCGTTAACGCAGCGCTCGAAGATAAAGCCAGCGAACTAATCCAACTGGCCAGCCAACAAGAAGATCAGCGCGCAGAATTGCTAACGCGTCAGCAGGACCGTAAACAAACATTAGCCAAGCTCAACCAAAAAATAGCCAGCGATGCGGCGAAGGTAAAAGAGCTGGCAGCCAACGAGCAAGCATTGATCGCCGCCATAGAAGAGGCGCGTCGGGCCGCCGAGCGCGCCAATACGAAGCTGGCTGGCCTGGCTCCGCTAAAAGGGAAGCTGGGAGCGCCAGCGGCCGGCACGGTGCGGCGCTTATTTGGTACCCGCCGCCAAGGGCAGGTGCGCTGGAAAGGTATTGTTATCGAAGCTTCTGAAGGCAGCGCGGTTAGCGCTATATCTCATGGCCGGGTGTTGTATGCCGACTGGCTCAAAGGGTTTGGCCTGGTCGCGATAGTGGATCATGGCCAGGGGTTTATGAGTGTGTATGGCCATAATCAAGCGTTGTTAAAACAGGCGGGCGACAAAGTCGCCAGCGGCGATACCATTGCATTGGTGGGGCAAAGCGGGGGGCAAAGCAATCCCAATTTGTATTTTGAGATAAGACACAAAGGTAAAGCGTTGAACCCGACAGCCTGGCTGAAGCTATAAGCCAGGGAAATGCCATATAATAAATCGGCAAACGCTGTTAAGCTGCCACCACGCTAGCCTAGCCAGACTAGGCCAGTATGGCGCTGGAGCGAACACTCGCTAAGATGAGTAAATAATTAGCTTATAATAAAAGAATAATAAAGACGTGCGCTTACCAACAATAACTGCTTTTTCAGCTTTTCGACACTATGGCCTGTGGTGCTTGCTTTTGCTCAGTACCAGCGGGGTAGCCGCAAATCAGGCGGAACCTTCTTATACCCGCCAGCCGGTAGCTAAAGTGG
Source organism: Alteromonas indica (assembly GCA_003056425.1). GTDB lineage: Bacteria > Pseudomonadota > Gammaproteobacteria > Enterobacterales > Alteromonadaceae > Alteromonas > Alteromonas indica. Next base: position 335,168 of record PYVY01000001.1, on the reverse strand, counting down.
TACTTATTCTGGATGATATTGGATATCGATATACTGATCGTCAGGCACTGGCATTGCCTTCTCAGGTCACGTTTTCCGTATTACCCGGCGCCCCGTTGGCACAGGAACTTGCTCACAAGGCGCAACAGCAGGGTCGCGATATCATGGTGCATATGCCCATGGAGTCGCAGGCCGATAAGCAGCTGGGTCCAGTAGCTCTGACCAGCAGTATGTATCCTGAGGTGATCTCGCGTACCACCTTAGCTGCGTTGGATAGCTTACCCATGGCCATTGGCGTGAATAACCATATGGGCAGTCGTTTAACAGAGCAGTCTTTACCCATGCAGGCATTAATGCAAGCTATCAAAGACCGTGGTTTGTTTTTTATCGATAGCCGCACCACTGCCAGTACGGTGGCTGAAACCGTGGCCCGCAATATGGGCGTGCCTACCGACCGGCGGCAGGTGTTTATTGACCATCAGCATTCACCCGCCTTTATGCAGGCGCAGTTTGCCCGGCTGATTGAGCTGGCCCGGCAACAGGGCTCGGCCATTGGTATTGCTCACCCTCATCCACAGACATTAGCATTTCTACAAAAAATAATTCCCACCCTGGCCGGCTCACAGGTAAAACTCGTTCCGGTAAGCGAACTCATGGCGGCACCACAGAATTCGCCGCCGGTAGAGCAAATTGCCAGTAATGTGACAGCAGCCCTACCTTAACAACATTAAATTTTATACTTGGTATTTTGCAAAAGGCCCTTAATGTTATATTATAACGTCATTGGCTTAACAAGGGTGTCCGAAAATTTATGTCACTACCGGCAGACAATCCAACCAAACTAGACAAAATAGGCATCTGGATTTCCAGTCTTTGTGCTTTTCATTGTCTGGCGCTGCCTGTTGCTATCCCATTGTTGCCGCTTATCTCCAGCACATTCTTTGCTCAGTTGTGGTTTGAGCGAATGATTTTGACTATTTCTATGCTGATAGGTGCTGTGGCGTTGCTTAGCGGTGCCTTGCGTTATCATAATCGGTATTACCCAATCGCTATGCTGGCTATTGGCGGGGTTATCTACTGGCACAAAAATATTCTTGGTGAGCAGTACGAGCCCTTTACCATTGCTACTGGTGCTTTGTTGATTGTGGCAGCCCACTATATCAATATGCGTTTGTGTCGTCGTTTTAAGCGTGCCGTCTCACGCCAGCCTATCGGTAAACCTGTCGAGACCGGTAGCAGCTAATTTTAACGCTGGACTAATACGTTGAAGCAGGGCAGATGAACCACTAAGCCCCGCTTTAACGGATTATATTTTGCCATACTCCTGCGATAGCACCCTGTATTGCCCCCATAATAAACCGTAACTAACAAAGTCGTTGGCTAGCAATGCAGCGAGGGGTATCGGCTAATCCCGGATCCGCCTAAGATACTAATGCAGCGTTAATACATTATTTGCCCCCGTGCCCCACGACCATCTTACCATCCGCTTGGTAACAGCTCCGCTCTCGGCCTATGCCTTATAAGCCCACAAGCAGTCAAAGGGACTGCCACGCTCATATAATGTATAGACGCCATTTACCCCTGATGTATCTATTGCCATACTTCAATTCACAGCCCGTTATCAGACCGCCCGCTTAATTTCAGCGCAATAGCTTAAATGAAAAGCGCTTTCCAGTTGGATTAATCGAGGCAAAATGACACAACCGTTGAAGTCTGCAGATGAAATAAGCGGGTGTTACACAACGAAGCGGACGGTTAAATTTGCGCATGATGGAAATGGGCATACCACGCTTCGTGCACCGGGTAGCGAGCCTCGGCAATGTTATAAGCCGGCACGATGACCCACCGGAATAGCATTATTCAGTGAGATGAATAATGTATGCTGTAAAGGCCGTTATTTACCGTCACCGGGAATGCCCTCGCGTGAACGGGCCGGGTGGATATTAACCGACCACGGGGATAGATTTAGCACAAGCTTTCAAGGTATTGTGTGGTTTATAGGGGCGCTTTATGAGGTGAAATTTAGCGCTCTGGTTTTGGTGCATTTGTTTTTAGCACCGTTAATAGCCACTAGATTAGTCAATACGTTCGCAGCTACCTTGCCTCATGCATTAAGCCTGACACGCGTTGGGGTTATGAAAGGTACCCCGCATCCGTTAGTGTTTGCCGGGCTATGGCGGGTACGTTAGTGAATATTCCATCCACCCCCATAGCCGCCAGACGCTGCATATCAGCCGGCAAATCCACGGTGTACACCAATACTTTAAGGCCTGCCTGATGGGCATGTTTGACGTAGCGCTCGTCAACTACATCCAGCGCAAAATGGACCGAATAGGCATTCATAGCCATTGCTGACTTTAGCCCTGTTTCAGCCGAGGTAGCCGTCAATGCGCCTAAGCATAAGTCTGGCCGCCGCTGTGCTATTTGCTGTAACCAGCCATGGGTAAACGACGATATAAGTAAGCGGGCAGGGTTCATCTGGCTAAGCTGTAATGCGCAATCAAGTTTGCTAAGCCAACTGTCTACACTGGCTAACTGCTTAATTTCGATATTACACAGCGCGGTATTATCACAACAGCCTAGCACTTCATTTAGCAAAGGAATTTGCTGGCGCTCCCCGGCATCTAACTGCCGTAGCTGGGCCAGGCTATGATCCAGTACTTCCCCCTGGCCATTTGTGGTGCGGGTGAGGGTTTTATCGTGAAAAACAATAATATCTTCGGCTAGTTCGTAGGTATCGAATTCTATGCCATCCGCACCCTGAGCAAACGCCAACTTAAAGGCGCTAAGCGTATTTTCGGGTGCATCGCGACTGGCACCGCGGTGCCCCAAAATCCACATTAGTTGGTTGCCTTTTGCTGTTTGTGCGTTTTAATGGTTTCATAAACAGAGGCCGAGGTTACCAAAAGGCCTCCTACAAAGGTTTGCCAGGTAGGGTTTTCGCCCAGCAAAAATATCGCCAACAACACCCCGTAAAAGGGTTGCATACAGGCAATAAGGGCAAAGGTTTTCGCTTTTAAATGGGCCAGAGAAGCCGCAATAAGGGCATGTGGCAGGGCGGTGAATACAGTGCCTAACGCCAATAATAACAACCAGTTCTGGCTACTGGCATTTAGCAGCGTGCTGCTGGTCATAGGCAGTAAGCACAGACACACCACCAGAATTTGCCATGCCATGGCTTTGGCCCCGGAATACTGTGAAAAGTAATGACGATGGGCAAGGTTTCTGACGGCATACAAAATAGCCGAACCTACGCCTATTATAACCCCCAGCGTCACATCATTTTCCAGCGAGCCTTCTGGCACAATCAGCGCAATACCTGCAAAGACCACCAGGGCACTAAAGATATCTTGCCATTGTAACGCAGAGCGTTCAAACATGGGCTCGATAAGGACGGTGATAACGGGAAAGGTAAATAAAGCTATCATTCCCACCGACACGCTGGCGTATTGCATAGCTGCGAAATACGTTATCCAGTGTAAGGCCATTATAGCGCCCAGCCCAATAGCGACGATATAGTCTTTTTTATTGTGCAGAGTAAAAGAGGTCTTCGTCAGCTTTAAGAAAATGAATAGCGCGGCGCAGGCAAATAGCGATCGGCCCAGGGTAATATCCTGCGCCGACAAAGAAATAATTTGCGAAAACAGCGCCGTCCCACCCAGCAAAATAACGGTAATGTGCAGGGTGGCGAGGCTTCGTTTAACCGGGTCCATCAAACCGGCGCTGCGGTCCGGTTCGCTGCTGCGAATGGCTGTCCCAAGCGAGTCACCTGAAGCGGCGCCATGTCAGTAAAGTTGACGGCATCGGGCTCAAAACACATCACAATGGTAGACCCCAGTTTAAAGCGGCCCATTTCCTCGCCCCGGCCAATTTTTACGCTGGATTCGGCATCTTTTTCGTAACTCCAGTGCTGCACATTACGACCGGCTGGAGGAGTCACAGTGCCCGCCCAGATAGTTTCGATACTGGCAACAATGGTTGCGCCTACCAGTACCATGGCCATTTTGCCCACCGGCGTATCAAAAAACGCCACCACACGTTCATTACGGGCAAACAATCCCGGTATGTTCTCAGCCGTCAACGGGTTAACGGAAAATAAATCACCAGGAACATACACCATGTCGGTAAGGGTACCGTCAATTGGCATATGGATTCGATGATAGTCGCGCGGCGCCAGATATACAGTGGCAAACTGGCCGTTTTTAAAAGGCTTGGCCATTGCCGGATTGCCACCTAGCAGGGTAGTAAGACTGTAGTCATGCCCTTTGGCCTGAAAAACGCTATCGTCGTGAATAGCGCCAAATTGGCTGACCGCGCCGTCTACCGCATGTACCAAGGTATGCTCGTCGCCCACTATAGGACGGGCATCATCTTTTAATGGCCGGGTGAAGAATTCATTAAAACTTTTATAATGACCAGGGTCTGGATACAGCGCTTCACTCATATCCACATTATATTTTTTGATAAACAGTTTAATAAGCAGGGTGGTAAGGCCACCCGCCTGGGCCGCGGCAAGTTTACCTACCAGACGTGATAGCAAATGCTTGGGTAACAGATATTGCAGGTTAACTTTCAACCAATCCAGCACAGCGTTTCTCCTTTATTAAGACAGCGCAATTGTACCTTATCTTACGTGTTTAAAAAGGAATTTACGGTTATGAGAGCTTGCTAACCGGTATAACGCCAGCGCTGGCTGGCTGTTTTGATGTTTACATCGGGCCGGAATGGCTAGGCCGACTCTCAAGCATAGAGGCCAGAATTTTGTGATAGCTGGCAAAGCGCACCGGGTCAATGTCACCGGCGTCCACCGCTTTACGTATAATACAGCCTGGATCATTAAGGTGTTTGCAGTCGCGGAATTTACAGCCGCCTAGGAAATCTCTGAATTCAATAAAGCCCCAGGTGACCCGCTCTACCGGCAAATGCCATAAACCAAACTCACGTACCCCCGGCGAATCGATAAGGTCGCCCCCAGCGGGCAAATGCAATAGCTTGGCAGCGGTTGTCGTATGCTGGCCAAGGCCAGAATTATCCGATACTTCCCCTACGATTTCTTGCGCTTCGGGTAAAATCTGATTGATCAGGCTGGATTTGCCCACACCGGATTGCCCTACAAAGATACTCACCTTATCGTTTAATAAGGCTTTGATATCAGCTATGCCTTCTTGTGTCTTACAACTTGAGTAAAACACTTTGTAGCCAAGGTTACGGTAAGTTGTCAGTTGCTGTTCTGTATCGCTGCGCTCCTGGGGCGATAACAGCTCAATTTTATTCAGAACAATAACCGGCGTGATACCGATATCTTCACAAGCAATGAGGTATCGGTCGATAATATTCACCGATAAACTGGGCAAAATTGCACTGACGATAATAATTTGGTCAATATTCGCGGCGATAGGTTTTACCCCATCATAAAAGTCAGGGCGAGTCAGTACGGAGTGCCGATCTTCAACAACTTCAATAACCCCGCTAACGCCTTCATCCGCTGTGCCGGCCTGAAATAATACATTGTCGCCACACACCACAGAGCCCACGGTACGCCGAATATGGCACCGGGAAATAACGCCCTCACTATCCTCGACATCTGCATGTTTACCAAAACGGCCGACCACACGACCGGCAGCAAGGTTGTCAGAATCAGTGCCCTCGGTTTCAGGTAATTGAGTATCTTCTATACGGCGCTTGCGGTTAGCCGCTACCCGACGATTTTGTCGATGGGTCAGTTTAGGTTTTTTCGCCACGATTCCATGATAAGTTAGCGTATACTGATGCAATAATAACGTTTGTGTGGCCTGTGCGCCATGCCAATCAAGAAGGATCCGCTTAAATGAGCAAACATGATATGAATCTGGTGTGGATTGACATGGAAATGACCGGCCTTGATCCGGAAACCTGTAAGGTGCTTGAAATCGCCACTATTGTAACTGACGCGCAACTAAATGTGCTGGCCGAGGGGCCGGTTATTGCCGTGCATCAGCCAGATAGCCTGCTCGACACCATGGATGAGTGGTGTACCCGGGTTCATGGCGAAAGCGGGCTTACCGCGCGTTGCCGTGCCAGTACGGTTACCGAAGCCCAGGCGGCAGCGCAGACGATAGCTTTTTTGAGCGATTATGTTGACGCAGGAAAATCGCCTTTGTGCGGTAACACGATAGGGCAGGACCGCCGGTTTATGGTGACATACATGCCAGAATTGGAAGCGTATTTTCATTATCGCAATATCGATGTTAGTACCATCAAGGAATTGGCCCGTCGCTGGAAACCTGAAATTTTAGAGGGGTTCACTAAAAAAGGCGTGCATTTGGCGTTAGATGATATTCGTGAATCTATCGAAGAAATGAAGTATTACCGCCAATACGTGTTCAGTATTTAGGCATTTAGGCGTTAATTTAATAAAAAGTTCAATTTAGGTGTTGCGCATTGCCACAGTTTTTGTAAAATGCGCTCCACTTTTACGGAAGCCAAATTCTGTAAAAGCATTTTTGAAAATAATATGCATAGCAAGCTCAGGTGGTATAGCTTGTTACCTCGTCACTTATGATTGTCGTTATTGGCAAGGTGACAAAAAAAGGTAATACTACTACTTAGATGTAACAGCATACTGATACGCGGGAATAGCTCAGTTGGTAGAGCACAACCTTGCCAAGGTTGGGGTCGCGAGTTCGAATCTCGTTTCCCGCTCCAATTTTCAAAAATACCTTTCTTTTATGCGGGAATAGCTCAGTTGGTAGAGCACAACCTTGCCAAGGTTGGGGTCGCGAGTTCGAATCTCGTTTCCCGCTCCAAATTTTCAATGCCAAGGTTGCGGTCGCGACAACGTGGTTGCCAGTTACGCATCTGTTTCCCGCTCCAGGTTTCAAAAATACATTTGATTTGCCCGGCATAGCTCAGTGGCTAAAGCGTATACCTTATTGCAGATTGCCAAGGTTGCGGTCGCGACAACGTGGTGGCCAGTTACACATCTGTTTCCCGCCCAATTTTCAAAAATACCTTTGATTTGCCCGGCATAGCTCAGTGGCTAAAGCGCATACCTTATTGCAGAATGATTGCTAAGGTTGCGGTCGCGACAACGTGGTTGCCAGTTACGCATCTGTTTCCCGCTCCAGGTTTCAAAAATACATTGGATTTGCCCGGCAATAGCTGAGTGGCTAAAGCGTATTACCTTATTGCAGCCTCCGTTGATAATCACTATCTGGTGGTGATGCAATGGCCAAGGTTGCGGTCGCGACAACGTGGTTGCCAGTTACGCATCTGTTTCCCGCACCAGGTTTCAAAAATACATTTGATTTGCCCGGCATAGCTCAGTGGCTAAAGCGCATTACCTTATTGCAGCCTCCGTTGATAATCACTATCTGGTAGTGATGCAATGGCCAAGGTTGGGTCGCGACAACGTGGTTGCCAGTTACGCATCTGTTTCCCGCCCAATTTTCAAAAATACCTTTCTTTTATGCGGGAATAGCTCAGTTGGTAGAGCACATTATCTCGTCACGATAGTGATTGCCAAGGTTGCGGTCGCGACAACGTGGTCACCAGTTACGCATCTGTTTCCCGCTCCAGGTTTCAAAAATACATTGGATTTGCCCGGCATAGCTCAGTGGCTAAAGCGTATACCTTATTGCAGATTGCCAAGGTTGCGGTCGCGACAACGTGGTGGCCAGTTACACATCTGTTTCCCGCCCAATTTTCAAAAATACCTTTGATTTGCCCGGCATAGCTCAGTGGCTAAAGCGCATACCTTATTGCAGAATGATTGCTAAGGTTGCGGTCGCGACAACGTGGTTGCCAGTTACGCATCTGTTTCCCGCCCCAATTTTCAAAAATATCTTTCTTTTATGCGGCAATAGCTCAGTGGCTAAAGCGCATTACCTTATTGCAGCTTCCGTGGATAATCACTATCTGGTGGTGATGCAATGGCCAAGGTTGGGGTCGCGACAACGTTGTGGCCAGTGACGCCTCTCGCTTCCCGCGGCGGGTTTTTGGTATTCAGGTTATCGCTGATTAATTTTTGCTATACGAAAAACCGCTAGGGCGAAAACGGACCTACCTTTGCCGCCTTCAACCCGCTTTTCATTACCAATCAAACATTTACCTACCCACATGAATGTAGGCATGCCACCACCGATAGTTCGAGCTTCATCTTCGGCGGTAGCGTCAGCTGTATCAACGTAATACAAGATAAAATGCGATTTTCCCAGGGATACCAGAAAAATTGTATGCCCATCATAATTAACCTGCAATTTAGAAGGGGTAATGGGCCTTCATCTTCATAAAAAACAGCTTTACGCTGAGAAATTATCTGATCGCCATATTTTTGTTGTTAAATTGTAAATAAATAGCGGTGTTTGGCGAGGATAACTGAAAAGTAGCTCAAAACATAACCATTCACTATTCTTTATGCTCGGCTATGAAGGTGAATATCTATAAACCCTGCTTATGCTGGCAATTACTATTCTTGTTACCCATTTTTCAATATATAACAATATCAAAGCCTTACGGAGAGAGGGAGCGATAAGATACAGGTGGAACTTTGGGGTTATTAGTGGTTGAATACAATTATCCTATAAATGAATTTCTATTCATATTTTGCTGTCGTTCTGATGTGACTTTGCGTAAAATATACTTATAAAGCAGACAAACGCTGCTGATAGATAAGAATTGGCCATAGCGGCCGTAAATATGAATTTTAGGTTGGAGAAACACATGAAGTCAGCAGCAAACATCTTGTTTGCCCGCACACTTGTTGCAGGCGCTGTCATCGCTGCATTTAATCCTGTTATGGCAGTTGGGCAGGAAACTAGCGTTGCTGATAAGGAAATCGAAAAAATAGAAGTGACGGCTACCCGCCGCAGCGGTTCTTTACAAGAAGTACCGCTTAACATTTCTGCTCTTACATCGGATGTAATGGCCCAGCAAAATATAGAAAACCTGGATGATGTGGCGCGCTGGGTACCTGGCTTAACGGTGACCGATCAAGGCGGACGTTCCAGCTCTCCGATTATTGTGCGTGGTCTTAATACCAATTCTTCAGGGCCCGATTCGGACGGCGGTACGGTTGCTACCTATTTCGGGGAAATCCCGTTATTCGTCAACATGCGCCTTATTGATGTAGAGCGGGTCGAGGTGTTGATTGGTCCTCAGGGTACGTTGTACGGAGCGGGTACTCTAGGCGGAGCTATCCGCTATATCCCTAAGGCGGTAGATCTTGATTTTACCTCAGGGGAAATTTTTGGCGATGTTTTTGCGCTCAGTGAAAGCGACAGTGCGGGTAAAGAAGGCGGCTTTGTGTTCAACGCCCCGATAATCAACGGTGAATTAGGTGTGCGGGCTTCACTGAATTATTTTAGTAACCCCGGCTTTATTGATTATAACTATGTAGTACAAGAAGGTGGCACATCACTCTCTGACCCCGATTTTAGCGACCCTCAGGCTACTTCGCAAAACCTGCGCCAAGTCAGTGATGCAAACGGAGAAGATACGCTAACAGCACGTATCGCGCTGCGCTGGACCCCCTCCGACTGGCTTGATGGAACCCTATCTTATTTTTATCAGAAGCAAGATGTGGAAGGACGTTCAATTACCCAGCACAATGCCTTATCAGCACAAACCCCCTGGCTGAGGTAATCGGGCCTTACGAATCAGCGTATCGTTATGAAGAGCCGCGCGACAAAGAAGACAGCTTGTTAAGCCTTGAGTTAAAAGCCGACTTGGGCTTTGCTGAATTGGTCTCGGCAACCGGCTATGCCGAATTCGATGCCAGTGGTCAACGTGACCAAACCGATTTACTTATTCGTTTAGACTACAGTTACGAAGAGTTTCCGGCGTTTTCTGCTTACACGGAGGAGTTGGACAATGAAACGAATTTCACCCAGGAGCTACGCCTGGTTTCCCAAAATATAGGGCCATTGAGCTGGATTGCCGGGTTCTATTACAATAAGTCACAGTATGCCGGCAGCAGTAAAGAGTACACGCCAGGTTTTGATGATTACGCCTTAAGCGTGTGGGAAGTACCAGGTAATGCCCGAGCTGATGATCTGGAATATTATTCTGCAGAAGATACCGACATTACTGAGTCGGCGTTGTTTGGCGAGCTGACCTATGCGGTGACTGAACAGCTTGATATTACGGTAGGGCTACGTGCGTACGAATATGATATTAGCTCGCTCTCAGCGGTAGATTTGCCGCTATATAATAGTTTGTATGAAGGCCGGCCCGGTGACGAGGTGGTGTTGGATTACGGCCACGAAGAGGCAGAAGACAGCGGAACGCTATTTAAAATCAATGCTAGCTACCGGTTTAGTGGCGATACCATGGGATACGCTACCGTCAGTGAGGGCTTCAGAATCGGCGGCGCCAATGGTGTAGCAGCGTGCCCGGACAATATTAATGAGGTTAACAACCAGATTATCTGTGCGGTGCCCAGTGAGCAGGTATTTGATGCTGATACTACCACCAACTATGAACTCGGCGTCAAAACCAGTTATCTGCGCAACCGAGTGCAACTGAATGCAGCCTTGTTCAATGTTGACTGGGATAACGCACAAGTGGGTGGGGCCACCATTAATGGTCAACAACCCATAACCACCAACGCCCAGGGGGCCAACGCCCGCGGCGTGGAATTATCGCTGCGCACCCTGGTTAGCGATGAACTGACTATGTATGCCACCTATGCTAACACCCGGGCAGAGTTAACCGCCGACGCGCCCTTTTTGTTCGGCGTGTTTGATGAAGCGGGGACGCCCTTGCAGAACTATTATGATGGTAAAGATGGCGACCGACTACCAGGCTCTGCCGAACATCAGTTCTCATTTGGAATGACTTACAGTCAGGAAATATTGGCCGATAAAATGCTCGACGTAAGTTATGGTCTTACAGCACAAAGTGATGTGTTCTCTACCGTGGGCTTAAGGCAAAACGGAGAAGCATTGCCTGGTTATGCGGTAAGTAACCTGACCGCCAGAGTGTCTGACACCGCCTGGAGTGTGACCTTTTACGTAGATAACCTGTTTGATAAGTATGCATACACATCTACGCGTCGGGATCGGGGTGATATGGGCGATCCGACCTTTGCCGAAATGTTGCCTAACGGAACTGATATTTTACGTAATTATGGGCACTATGTGCTGACCCCGCGGCGTATTGGGGTGAAATTTGATTATCGCTTTGAGTTGTAATAGCGTGAAGTAACGCCTAACAGCAAACAAAGGCACCGCTATCGGGTGCCTTTTTTGTTATAGCCAAACAGTTTATATGACGACATTACAAACATTGTTTAAGCAGGCCATAGAAGCGATAAACCAGCGTAACTATGTGGAAGCACACCAGCATTTGGTAACGGTTATTCGCCAGTATGGTGAGCAGTCGCGCGCCTATTTTTTGCTGGGCATAGTGCATATCGAACTGGCCCAGATCAATAAAGCCATCACGTTACTGCACAAAGCGCTAGGCCTTGAAACTAACCCACGTATCAACGTATACCTGACTAAATGCTATGCGCTACAGGGTAATATGAATGAGGCCCTGCATTATGCTGCGCAAGCGCCGGTAAGCGAGCTTAACGCGCCGCTGGATTTAGATACTATGGGTGTAGCATTAAGTCGGGTAGGCCTGCATGACCAGGCGCTGGCTTATTTTGCAAGGGCACTTGAGCTTGATTCCCGCCAGCCCCAATTTTATTATAATTATGGGGTTTCAGCGAAGTTTGCTGGCCAGTTTGCGCGCGCCCGGCAGGCTTTTACGCAAGCCATCGAGTTGAACCCGGATTTTTATCAGGCACACTTCGCGTTGACTGATTTGGGCCGGCCAGTGACCAAGACCAATAATATTTCGCGGCTGTTGCAGGTAAAGGCGCGCCTGCAGACTAAAGGACACCCGCCAGATCCCGACGCCGCCTTGCATATTGGACATGCGCTAAGCAAAGAATACGAGGCACAGGGTGAGTTTAATAAAGCGTTTACTGCCTTAGCGCAGGCAAAGCAGGTAAAAAAAGACCAGTTAGCTGACACCCATACAACGTTTGATGCCCTGTTTACCCATTTGCGGCAGATGCCACCTGAGGTGCTGCAAACAACCTCTTCACATGCCTCCCAGCCACTATTTGTCATGGGTATGCCGCGCTCCGGAACAACGCTGGTAGAGCGTATTTTAAGTCACCATAGTAAGGTGGTGTCGGGGGGCGAATTGCAGGATTTTGGTGTGGCGGTCAAACAACTGACGGCAACGCCATCGGCGCAGGTGCTTGATTTGGCTACATTAGAACAAGCCAGCCAGATAGATCCGGATGTACTGGGTGCGCAATATTTAGCCCGCACGCAATTTTTAATGCAGCCCGGTGCCTACCATCTGGTAGACAAATTACCGTTTAACTTTTTCTACCTGCCGCATATTCTCCGGGCCCTGCCTCAGGCGAAAATTGTATGTTTACTCCGGGACCCATTAGATACCTGCATAGGCAACTACCGGCAACTCTTCTCCATACATAGCCCATACTATGCCTACGCTTACGACTTATTGGCTATTGGCCGGGTATACCAGCAGTTTTATGACCTGGTACATCATTGGCAGCGTCTGGCCCCATCCTCGATACGACTACAATCGTACGAAAAACTGGTTACTCAGCCGATGGAAGAGTCGCGCACCTTACTGGACTTCTGCGGACTGGCGTGGGAACCCCAGTGTGTACAGGTAGAACGTAACCTGGCTCCGGTATCCACTGCCAGTAAAGTACAGGTGCGCGAAGCCATTAATACTCGCTCAATAGGCCGTTGGAAACACTATGCGGCGCATTTAAACGAACTTAAAGTTCAATTGGGTATTGCACGGTAATAGCGGTAAAACAAGCTGGCGGCTCCAGGTTGGCCGGGTAAAGCAGGATGTGGAATGGATGCTTTGACTTGGCAGGATAGTGTTAAGCAAACAGATAAAACACCGGCAACATTGCAATTTATACGGGCCCGCTATAATCTTACTGGTCTTACCAGATAATAAGAAGACCGTTTATGTCCAGTACCAACCCGTTACGCCGTTATGCGATGAAAGTTAATCGTTACCCCGACTGGTTATCCCGCAAGTTGCTTACCTGGATGTTCCGGTTTAAAGTTAAATTAACCCGCACGGTGAGCTTGGATATTTTACATACGGATCTGACTAGCGTTACATTCAGGCAAAAAAATTACAAAAAAGTGCAGAATCATATAGGTAGCGTACACGCTGCCGGTATGGCGTTATTAGCTGAATCGGCCACCGGGTTTATTGTCGGGGTAAATTTGCCGGGTGATAAACTGCCTCTGATCAAGTCAATGAAGCTTAATTACGTTAAACGGGCTACCGGAGATATGCAGGCGGTAGCTTCACTCACTGAGCAGCAAATTGCGCAAATGCAGCAACAAGATAAAGGTGAGGTGCTGGTAAAGGTTATCGTCACTGATGCACATAATATTGAACCGGTGGTGTGTGAAATGCTGTGGGCCTGGGTGCCGAAAAAGCGCCGTTAACCTGGATCCTCCGGTGATGCTCGATGGCTTGGCAAAGTGTGTGCTGATAGCTGCGTTTGCGGTTTTGTTGGCGACAGTCTGTACCGGCCATCGTGAATAAAAAAGCGTACTTTCCTGTTTTTCATTGACAGCAGCCTTAAACCCAACTAAAAACGATGTAGCAAAAGCGGTAATACTGTTACTACCTGGACAAGGAGAACAGGGTAGCTAACCGGCTCACCACCGGCATCGGCTATGGTGCCACCAATCGTAAACGAACAGGGTTTGATGATGGCAAAGTTAACGCGCGACTCTCTTACCAAACGTCCTTTTACTGACAAACGACACTACCCCTATGGTTTTTCCCGCTCCGGCGACTTTTCCATCGCTGAAAGTAAACTGCTCATGCAATACGGTTCGCTTATTGCGGCGCTGGTAGACGGTGAACTGCTGCCCGAAACAGAAGCCGAACAGCGTTTCGTGGATGTGGCTTTGGGCCGGATGAACCCAGCCAATGCGACAGAAAAAGTATGGTTAAAGTATCAAAACCGGATCAACCGGCCACGAACGGCCAGTATTTATGGTTCACGCAAAGCCACCGACTCCGATGATGCAAGTGAAGCCGATGGCGTGGAGGACAGTGGGCTACAAATCCAAATCGATGATGAGTAAATGTAAATTTACTGTAAACGCCTATCCCAAATTTGCTGAATAAATACGCAGAGACGAGATATTTATCCTAATTATTTTAAATATGGGGATATATATCTCACTTTTGTTGTTTTTATTGTTTTAACTTCCTAATAGCTTCGTTATAGTCCGGCTATACAAAGACTGACGATTTCCAACCAAACTTTCAGGAGAGACGACTGTGAAAATGATGTCGGGCGCCGCCATGGTGGTGGAAGCGCTAAAAGATGTAGGAGTTAAGCATGTGTTCGGTTACCCCGGTGGTGCCGTTCTCGATATTTATGATGCGCTGTTTGCGCAGGATGATGTCGAACATGTACTCGTACGTCACGAACAGGCGGCTGCTCATATGGCCGACGGTTACGCACGCGCAACTGGCAAAACCGGCACAGTACTCGTCACTTCAGGTCCAGGGGCAACTAATACCATTACCGGCATTGCCACTGCCTATATGGATTCCATTCCGATGGTCATTTTGTCCGGTCAGGTGCCCTCGATGCACATTGGCGAAGATGCGTTTCAGGAAACGGATATGGTGGGTTGTTCACGGCCTATCGTAAAGCACAGTTTTTTAGTTAAGCGCGCTGTCGATATTCCTGAGGCCATTGCCAAAGCCTATTACATTGCCAATACTGGCCGGCCCGGCCCCGTGGTTGTTGATTTGCCAAAAGACTTAGTCAATGTGCAAGAGGAACATCCTTATCATTTTCCAGCCGATGTTACGATGCGCTCGTACAATCCCACGGAAAAAGGCCACCCGCGGCAGGTTAAAAAAGCAGTTAAATCCCTCATAAAGGCGAAACGCCCGGTGCTGTATGTTGGCGGCGGAGCGATTGCCAGCGAGGCTTCGGCTCGGGTTATTCAACTGGCAGAACAACTGCACGCTCCGGTCACCTGCACCTTGATGGGGTTAGGCGCATTTCCCGGCACCCATGAACAGTTTTTGGGGATGCTGGGTATGCATGGCACACTTGAAGCTAATAAAGCCATGCACAATGCCGATTGCATTTTGGCCCTGGGCGCACGGTTTGATGACCGGGTTACCAATAATGTGGCTAAATTCTGTCCGCATGCTGACATTATTCATGTTGATATTGACCCGGCTTCTATCTCCAAAACCGTCAATGCACATATTCCGGTGGTGGGTTCGGTAGATACAGTATTAGAACAAATTCTTGAACAGTTAGCGGATAAAGAGCTGGCCGATCAGCAACACAAATTAAGTGAGTGGTGGGAGCAGATAGCGCAGTGGCGCACACGCCAATGCCTGAATTATGAAGACTCAGCTTCTGTGATAAAACCGCAAAAGGTCATCCAGGCGCTGTATAAGCATACCAATGGCGATGCTTACGTTAGTTCGGATGTAGGCCAGCACCAGATGTTTGCGGCGCTGTATTATCCGTTTAAAAATCCTCGTCAATGGATTAATTCCGGTGGTTTAGGCACCATGGGCTTTGGCCTGCCAGCCGCTATGGGGGTGCAATTTGCCCATCGTGATGCTGTATCCGTAGTGGTTACCGGCGATGGTAGTATTCAAATGAATATCCAGGAGCTTTCCACCTGTCTGCAATATAATTTGCCCGTCAAAATCATCTCTCTTAATAACCGCGCCTTAGGCATGGTAAGACAGTGGCAGGATATGATTTACAAAGGGCGGCATTCCCATTCTTATATGGACTCAATGCCCGACTTCGTTAAGTTAGCCGAAGCGTACGGCCATGTCGGTATTCGGGTAGACAAACTGGAAGACCTAGATGCCGCTATGGAGAAATGTTTCAGTTACACCGACCGGCTGGTGTTTATGGACATTCAAGTAGATCAAAACGAACACGTATATCCAATGCAGATAAAATTTGGCGCAATGGATGATATGCGTTTAAGCAAAACGGAGCGCACCTGATGAAAAGAATTATTTCAGTATTAATGGAAAATGCCCCGGGTGCTTTATCACGTATCGTGGGTGTATTTTCCCAGCGCGGCTACAATGTTGATTCTTTATGTGTAGCCCCTACCGATGATCCGAGCTTGTCACGACTGACCATTACCACCCATGGCGATGACAAAGTGATTGAGCAAATCACCAAACAGGTGAATAAGCTTATTGACGTACTAAAAGTCGTGGATTTAACCGATGGTACGCATATTGAGCGAGAGCTGATGTTGGTAAAAGTGGCCACGCGCACGGAAGGTATGCGAGCGGAAGTAAAGCGTAATGCCGATATTTTTCGGGCCCGTATTGTCGATGTAAACGCCACTAATTATACCATTGAGATAACCGGTACCACCGATAAGCTGGATGCATTTTCTACTACCATGAACCAGTGTGCAGAGATTATTGAATCTTCGCGTACGGGGGTATGTGGCCTGGCGCGGGGTGAGCGAGCTCTACGCCCTTAATGGTGAATAGATAGACACTACGTCCCGCGGCGGCGGGATAGGCAAAAGCCGGATGCTGTAACCAGCGCCGGCTTTTTTTGGCTATAAAGCCCAGGATACAGCTAGCTGTTACTGCCATAATAAACCTCTACTCGCATGGCAACCCCATAAGAGGGCTTAAAATCCTCATCGCGTAGGAATATTAAAAATGGCTCTACCTCGAAGAACAACCATTCGCGGGTAGGATTGCTACGCCATTTGCTGCTTATATAGACCTCGTTTAGTCGATAATCCGGCTGCGAACCCCCCTCCGTAAACAGGGTGTAGATCATCGCTGCACGTTGATTTAAGGGTTGTAAGTACTGCCCTTCGTGGCGCCAAATCCAGTCTTCAGAGCGATCGCGGTAGTAAAAACGGTGGTTAAATCTAAACACATGATCGCGCTGAGTAATGTATTGCACAGTAGCGCCAACTTCGGCACCCGCGCGATCCCGGGTGTAATAATAGGCCTCGGCATCATAAAATAATGCCAGTTGACTGGAGTAAGCTGCCATATCAGCAAACCGTGATTTGACATATATCTGCCCCCGCCGACCGGTACCAATGCGATAAGATACTTTAGCATCTTCGCTGGACCGATATCGTAGGGCGATGGTGGTATTGTCGCGCCGTCTTTCGATAGGTTGGCGGGCTGCTTTTATTGACGCACTTTCATCATAGTCTTCGTCATCGCTCAGTAGTAAATCGACTCTGTCTTTCAAGGCCGGTAATTTGACCCGGATATTAAACCGCAAATCAACTTCACTGATATCCCGTGTACGGGGCTCCCAACCCAGGCTTAAACGGCCTTGCGCGCGGGCATCCTCAAACCTGCTGGACCCTTTCATTGCAAAATAACTATCAAGTTGCTGCGCCGTATAGTTCATTGACTGGGTCAGGTTGTGTTGCCACTCATCCATCCATGAGCCATCGGACTGCTCATCAACGTAGGCGGGCATAGCGGATACGTTGACTGCCTCAGCGCTGGCCCCCGACGGCAGCGGCGCTGCGGTATTCGGCATTACCAATAATGTGCAGAAAACCAATGAAATACATGCCATACCTTGCTTATCTATTGTTCCTTTTTGTTCAGCATTCAATGTTCGCGGACATAAGTCAATGAGTACTTATAAGCCACTCCAGATAATATCGATCTGTTACTTGTGAACCTTCGTGCTGGTCATCCGTCTATATTGTAAATATAGTTTACAATATGTTGGTGAAAGGTTGGTCGCGCAATGGCATACTGTGATGACAAACCAAAAGGAGAGTTTTATGGGCGGTATTAGTATTTGGCAGTTGCTGATAGTGTTAGCAATCGTCGTACTTTTGTTTGGTACAAAACGACTTAAAAGCATTGGTACTGATGTAGGCGGTGCTATTAAAGGGTTTAAAAAGGCCGTATCTGATGAAGAAAAAGCAGATGCAGATTTTGAACAGAACCAGCAGGTCGAAAAAAAAGACCAGGCTGAGCCTGTTCAAACCAATACCCAGAGTAATGTAAAAGATAAATCCTGATGTTTGATATCGGCTTTTGGGAATTGCTGGTTATTGGTGTACTGGCATTGCTTGTACTGGGGCCTGAGCGTCTGCCAGGTGCCATCCGATCTACCATTAACTCGGTGCGCAGTGTGCGTAATGCCGCGACCGGCTTTAAGCAGGAGGTCGAGCACCAACTGCGCGTGCATGAACTTCACGAAAACCTGAAAAAAGCCGAACAGCAGGGCCTTAAAGATATGTCACCAGACTTGCAAAAAAGCGTGGACGAATTGAAAGACGCTGCTAAGTCTGTGCAGGAACCCTATAAGAAAAATCAATGACAGACGCCTCTAGCCTGATTTCGCATTTAGTTGAGTTGCGAAATCGTATTCTTCGCGCGTTACTTAGCGTGCTTGTTGTTTTTCTTTGTCTGGTTTATTTCGCTGAAGATTTATACCACTATTTGGCAAAGCCGCTGTTGGACGTGTTACCAGAAAATTCGTCGATGATTGCTACTGATGTAGCCTCGCCTTTCTTCGCGCCCTTCAAACTAACCTTGGTGCTATCTTTCTTTCTGGCCATTCCTTACGTGCTATATCAGGTTTGGGCCTTTGTAGCGCCCGGGTTATACAAAAATGAAAAGAAACTGGTGGTGCCGCTGCTGGTATCAAGTACCTTACTATTTTACGCGGGTATGGCGTTTGCGTACTTTGTAGTGTTTCCGTTAGCGTTCGCATTTTTTACCAGCGTGGCTCCTAGTGGGGTAACGGTAAGTACCGATATTACCAGTTACCTGGATTTCGTATTGAAGCTGTTTTTTGCGTTTGGCGTCTCTTTTGAAATTCCCATCGCCATTATTCTACTATGCTGGACGGGCGTAACCGACGCCCAGACGTTACGCTCCAAACGCCCCTTCGTCATTGTGGGTGCATTTGTAGTTGGCATGTTACTTACCCCCCCTGATGTGATTTCACAAACACTGTTGGCTTTACCTATGTGGGTACTGTTTGAGATAGGGGTCATTGTGGGCGGTATCTATGCACGCAAAAAAGATCCGGAAGACGAACCAGAAAACGAAATGAGCGACCCTTCAAAATAAGCTCTAAGGGAATAAAGATGAAGCAACGTTTATCCTGCGTAGTTGCCCTTACCGGGCTACTATCAACGGGTGTTTATGCCCAGAACATAACACATGCTGAGCTGACAAAATGCGCATCCATTGAACAGAATGACACGCGGTTGGCATGTTTTGATCGCTTAATGCATACCGAACAAGCCCAAGCCGGTTCGCCTAGACCGCCTGCTCCCCCCCAGACGGCTCCACAGCCTCCTATTGAATCTACCGCAAAGGCGGGGGCCGTTGCAGCCTCACAAACCCCCACCGCGCCAGTGCGTAAGTCTGAGCCCGTGGCAGAATTTGGAATGGAAGCGCAGCGCCAAAGAGAGCAGGCAGTTGATGAAATATCAGCTACTATTACTCGAGTAGCCAAAGATCCGCGGGGCAAATATATTATTACTTTAGACAATGACATGGTATGGAAACAGCAAGATACAGACTATTTCCGACCGAAAAAAGGCGACCTGGCGACGGTAGAACGTGGCGCGTTAGGTGTTTTTTACTTTGCTGTAGAAAGTGGTAATCGCCGCATCAAAGTTAAGCGCCTTAAATAAATGCAGTGGTTCGATGCTGGGGTAAACCTGTTGGATGCCCGTTTTGATGTTGATGAGGTTATCCGCCGGGCGTTAGACGCGGGGGTGGAACGTATCTGCGCTATTACCACCACGCCCCAGGAATGGCAGCGGGCGCAGGCGCTCTATACACGCTACCCGCAGCAGCTATGCTACACGGTTGGCGTACATCCGCATTATACTAAAGACGTAACGACCGATGATTTGCAACAGCTTGAGGTCATGGCACAGCAACCCGGCGTAGTGGCTATTGGCGAATGCGGATTAGATTTTAACCGTAACTTTTCCCCTCCAGACACCCAGTTAGTGGTTTTTGAAGCTCAGTTAAAGATTGCGTCTAAACTCAACAAAACCGTTTATCTGCACGAGCGCGATGCGTTTACAGCACAACTTGCACTATTAAAGCAGTACCCACCAGTAGCCGGTATAGCCCATTGTTTTACCGGTACTGAACAGCAAATGCACGATTACCTCGCTGTGGGTTTGTATATTGGTATTACAGGCTGGCTATGTGACGACAAGCGCGGTGAATCGTTACAGCAGGCAGTATGTAGTTTACCGTTAGAGCGTCTGATTTTAGAAACGGATGCGCCATACCTGTTTCCCAAAAATCAACGCCCGCGCCTAAAGAACAATGAACCGGCCATGTTACCCGCCATCGGGCGCCGTTTAAGTGAGTTACTAGGTGTTCCTGAGCAGCGTATCAGCGAAACCAGTTTTGCCAATACAATGCAGTTATTCAGGGTGAAGTAGAGGTGTAATCTATGCAGCTTAGCTCGCAACTGCAACGAAATTACGATGGTTGGTTGCTTTTCATCAGCGCGTTAATCACTGCATTTTTATTTTTCTTATACAGCACCCTTACCACCTATCAAAATGATGCCCAAAGCCAGTTCGCGATAGATTACTGGGAACAAGACAGTTCGCCGGTGAACGTAACTGATATTCATCGCGCCAAGATGCCCTGGCAGGCGGTACAAACGCCGATTAATTTAGGTATGCAAAGCCAGCCATACTGGTTTCGGCTGGCGTTACCACCCACCCCCCGTCGGCAGGGGACATTTCTGCTTGATGTAAATTATCCTTTATTGGATAGCCTGGATATTTATTTTTACGATCCTGCCGGCGACCAACTGATATTGCATGCTATCGGCGGCGATAGCCGGGCGTATTCGCAACGGGATATTCCACTTCCTTCATTGGTTTATCAGGTACCAGCGAGCAAGCAAGGCTTAGTGGTGTACATGAAAGTGCAGACCAGCGGTGCTTTAAAATTGCCGGTCAGGTTGTGGCTTGAGAAGGACTTTCTGGCTTTTAATGCCACCGATAACCTGATGCTGGGATTATTTCTGGGCGTATTATTTGCTATCGGCTTAAGCAATTTATTTTTGTTTATCACCACCCGCTCGGCCACCTTTTTTACTTATTCAGGCTACGTCTTCTCACTTGCCATGACGATTACAGCAATGCATGGTTTAGGTTATGCCTATTTATGGTCAGACCAAACCGGCTTTCAAAGCCGATCGCTGGCGTTATTTGCCAATGCGACGTTGATGTTTGCCATGCAGTTTTCCAACCGAATTTTGAATGTGCGCTATTACAGCACGCGCATCAGCCAGAGCCTGAACGGGTTATCTGCTATTTTCCTGGTTAATGTCCTTATTAGTTTCTTCCTGCCGTACGCGTTCCTCATTCGTATGTTTTTGTTCCTGTTAAGTTTTACCGTTATTTTTGCCTTGTTGGTAGGCATTTGGATTGCCATAAAAGGCTCTACGGTAGCCCGTTATTATTCGTTCGCCTGGTTTGTGTTATTGGTCAGCGCATTTACCGCAGCCATGGATAACCTGGGCATCATTACCTCGCCGGTTCCGGCTAATTATTTATTGATGTTAGGCGCAGGGGTCGAGACCTTATTACTGGCGCTGGTGCTGGCGATAGATTACAGCCACAATCGCGAAACCATGTTTCATATTAAAGAGCGTACCTTGGTGCAAGAGCAGGACATCCTTAAGGCCCGCGAAGAGTTACTTGATGTGCAGCAAAAATATCAGGATGATTTGCACTACCAGGTGCAGGAGCGCACGCTAGAGCTCGAGATAGCCTTGCGCGAGTTATCTGACGCTAACCAGGAGTTAGCCAACCTCAATACCATTGATGCCTTGACCGGTATCCGAAATCGGCGGCATTTTGATAAGCGTTTACTGGCTGAAGGCCGGCGTAGTCGCCGCGAACAGACGCCACTGTCGCTAGCGGTGATCGATATTGACCACTTTAAAAATATTAATGACCAATACGGCCATAGTACCGGCGATGTGTGCATTACGCACTTAGCGTTGCTGTTACAAGGAATGCTGAAACGGCCAACCGACGATGTGTGCCGCTATGGCGGCGAAGAATTTGTGGTGCTATTACCCAATACCGATTTAGCCGGGGCGCAGCAGGTTATCGAG
Source organism: Alteromonas indica (assembly GCA_003056425.1). Lineage (GTDB taxonomy): Bacteria > Pseudomonadota > Gammaproteobacteria > Enterobacterales > Alteromonadaceae > Alteromonas > Alteromonas indica. The sequence goes on along the minus strand of PYVY01000001.1, from coordinate 312,997 downwards.
GCGATGCGCGCCCAGGTTGAAAAAGAAGTACTTGAGATTGATGGTCATAGCCTCAATATGACAGTAAGTGCCGGGGTGGCTACCGCTGTTATCGCCTTTGAAGAACACGAGCTGGCGCTATTTAAGTTTGCCGATGCCCTTTTATATCAAGCCAAAGCGGCAGGTCGGAACCGTATAAAGACCGACTATTTTACAGGACAGAATTCATGATACATTCTTCTTTTCCGGCGCGCCGAATGCGCCGTCTTCGCGCCCATGATGCCGTACGTTCATTGGTTTCAGAGCATCACCTTGCAGCCCGCGATCTTATTTATCCTATATTTATTTTACCTGGTACAGGACAGCGTGAAGCTGTGCCGTCTATGCCTGGGGTAGAGCGCCGCAGCCTGGATATCTGGTTACAGGAGATAGAGACGCTACTGGCTTTAGGCATTACTATTATCGCGCCTTTTCCGGTTACCCCGGCAGAGCTTAAAACCGACTGTGCCAGTGAGGCGTTTAACCCCCAAGGGTTGATACAAACTGCGGTGCGTGAAATTAAACAGCGTTTCCCACAAATGGTTATCATGACCGATGTAGCGCTTGACCCGTTTACCTCCCATGGGCAAGACGGCCTGATTAACCATGCTGGCTATGTAATGAATGATGAGTCGGTAGCCGTGTTACAAAAACAGGCATTGTCCCATGCCCAAGCGGGCGCCGATATCGTGGCCCCGTCGGATATGATGGATGGCAGAGTAGGGGCTATCCGTGAGGTATTGGAAGCGCAAGGGTTCACCAATACCTGTATTATGGCGTATTCGGCAAAGTACGCCTCGGCTTATTACGGGCCGTTCCGGGACGCGGTAGGCTCGGCAGGTAATATTAAAGGTGGTAATAAAAAAACCTATCAAATGGATCCTGCCAACAGTAACGAAGCCATCCACGAAATCGCGATGGACATTGACGAGGGGGCGGATATGGTTATGGTTAAACCCGGCATGCCCTATCTGGATATTGTACGACGTTGTAAGCAAGAGCTTAATGTGCCTACCTTCGCCTACCAGGTAAGTGGCGAGTATGCTATGCACCAGGCGGCTTTTGCGAATGGCTGGCTTAATGAAGAGGCGGTGATTTTGGAGTCATTACTGGCTTTTAAACGCGCAGGAGCAGACGGCATATTGACCTATTTCGCGCCCCAGGCAGCACGCTTGCTACAACAGCTTGGGTAGCGTTATACGCTGGCCTGATAGCAAAATGCCGCGATAATCGCGGCATTTTTAATAGTGCAGGTTATTGGCAGTTTAACCGCCATCCAGCCCGATGCTGTAGCCAACTTTCATTCGCCAGCTCTGCATTAATCAGCGGGTGGCCAATGAGCCAGCCTGGCGGTAACTGAATATCCCAGTTATCACCATTCACGGTAAGCTCTACCTCTGGAATATGCTTGTTTTGACGACGTAGGCACAATACGGTGGCAATACGTAAAATACGCAGTAGCGCTAACAACATAGGCCGAACATCGTCGTGGTAATTGTTAAACACCGCAGGTTCTATTTTCAAACGATGGGACAATACCAGGTCGCGTATCGCCTCGCGCTGCAAGCGGGTGTAACCGGGTAAATCAATATGCGAAAGAATATAGGCACCATGTTCATGGTGTTTTTTGTATTCGATATGCAAACCAATTTCATGCAGGGTCGCGGCGGCGCCCAATACAGCTTCCGTATCTAAATGGCAAATAGCGGCCTGGGCGCATAGTTGATGGCACAAATTAAGCGCCAATCCTCGCACTGCATCGGCATGCGACTTTTCGATATGATAACGGCGCATGGCCTGATTTAGGGTTTGACTGCGCCGGTCATTTTCCTGCAGGTTATCCAGCATTCCGTAAATCAGACCTTCGCGCAAAGCGCCGCCCGAAATATTCATTGCCTGGATATTCAGCCGTTCAAATAAACAGATAAGAATCGCCAGGCCGCTGGGGAAAATAGCTTTACGGCCATCTTCCAGGCCTTTTATATCGAGGTTTTCGATACTGCCGCAGGCAATACATTGTTGTTTGAGATCGTACAGATAGTGCAGTTTTATAGCGTCACTGATGTCTTGAGCCACCAGAATTTCGGTAATCGCCTGTGGCGTACCGGAAGCCCCCAGACAATTATGCCAGTCAAAACATAAAAATGCGTCTGCTACCTCGTCAATCAGCCGGTTAACCTGTTCGCTGGCCTGGGCAAAATTATCTTCACTGATAATGCCGCCCTTGAAATAGCGCTCCATAAAGGTAACGCAGCCCATATCCAGACTTTTCAGATGGATAGGCTGCATATCATTACCGAGGATAATTTCCGTACTGGCGCCCCCGATATCAATCACCAGCGAATTGCCCTGATTGGCAGACGTATAAGCCACGCCCAGGTAAATTTGCCGGGCCTCTTCTTCGCCGCTGATAACATTTAATTTGTGATTTAAAATGGTTTCAGCTTTGCGAATGAAGGTTTCGGCATTGACGGCCATGCGTAAGGTCGCAGTTGCCACCACCCGAATATTTGACGCTGGGATATCCTGCAGCCGTTCAGCAAACGTTTGCAAGCATTGCCAGCCACGTTCCATGCTAATTTCATCCAACTCAAGATTTTCATTCAGGCCGGCAGCCAAACGTACTTTTTGCTTTACCTTACCTATAATCTGCACGTTGCCGTTCACAACGTGCACAATGACCATATGAAAACTATTTGAACCCAGATCTACGGCGGCGTAATGCTCACTATGTACAAGGGTATCGTGTCGGATTTCTGGCTGCATAGATTAACTTTTCTTAGCTGATGTCGGTTTACCTCGTCCTCGCCCACGTCGGTTTGAATTACGGGCGTTTGGCGTGCGCTTGCGAGGGCGGGCTTTGGGCGCCGTTACATCATCAAGCAAAGCATTCCGATCATAATCTGTTACCGGGATAGTATGCTGAATATACTGCTCAATGGCAGGCAAGTTAAGTGCATACTTCTCACAGGCAAAACTGATGGCGATACCACTTTTGCCGGCGCGGCCGGTTCGGCCAATCCGATGTACGTAGTCTTCGGCATCATCAGGTAAATCATAGTTGAAAACATGGGTTACTGCATCAATATGCAATCCGCGAGCGGCCACATCGGTGGCTACCAGAATATCCAAACGACCTTTGGTAAAGTCATCTAAGATACTCATGCGCTTTTTCTGCGGTACATCGCCGCTTAATAGACCCACCCGGTGACCATCGTTTTCCAGCCAGTCATTTACCTTTTCACAGGTATGCTTGGTATTGGCAAAGACAATCGCCCGCTCTGGCCACTCTTCTTCCATTAGGGTTAGCAACAAACGCATTTTATCTTCATCAGAAGGATAAAACAGTTCTTCAGAAACCCGTTTAGCGGTTTTGGTTTCTGGCTCAACCTGCACATGGGTAGGGTTATTCATATGCTCATAAGCCAGTTCCTGCACGCGATAGCTCAACGTGGCAGAAAACAGCATACTGAGGCGTTCTGAGGCCGGCGGCATACGCTTAAACAGATAGCGGATATCTTTAATAAAGCCCAAATCGAACATGCGATCGGCTTCATCAAGTACGGCAACCTGAATATTGTTCAGTGAGAAGATATTTTGTTTGTAGTAATCAAGAATACGACCGGTGGTCCCGATCATGATATCTACACCTTCTTCTAGCACTTCGCGTTGACTTTGATATCCTTCACCCCCATATATCAAACCAAGCGATAAACCGGAGTGTTCGCTGAGAGGTTTGGCATCGTTATAGATCTGAACCGCGAGTTCGCGGGTAGGAGCCATAATGATTGCTCTTGGGCCTTTTGATGTAGTGGTGTTTTCCTGAGTATTGGAAAGCAGGTAATGAAATGTTGCCACCAAAAACGCAATAGTTTTACCTGTACCTGTTTGGGCTTGCCCGGCAATATCCAGTCCTTCAAGTAAGGGGGGTAATGCCAGAGCCTGAATCGGTGTACAATGGGTAAAATTAGCTGCTTTAAGTGCATCAAGCACTTTTGGATTGATAGGCAGATCGGAAAAATTTGTTTCGGTTAAATGAGTTGTTTGCATAGCTTATAGCTTATCGGTGCTTGCATTAAAAAAGACAGTTTCTTATAACACTTATGGTGTGGCTGAACAAATCAGCGACAGTCCAAACAATGGAGAACAGAATGAGCGACAAAATTATCCAGTTAACTGACGACAAATTTGAAGCAGATGTAATCAATGCTGAAGGTCCTGTGCTGGTTGACTTCTGGGCTGAGTGGTGCGGCCCTTGTAAAATGATCGCACCTATCTTGGAAGAAGTTGCTTCCGAGTTTGAAGGCAAGTTAACAGTTGGTAAGTTGAATGTCGATGAAAATAATGAAACACCGCCTAAATACGGCATTCGGGGCATTCCTACTCTGTTACTTTTCAAAGGCGGCAATGTAGCGGCCACTAAAGTGGGTGCGTTATCTAAAACTCAGCTAAATGAGTTCCTAAACGAAAACCTGTAATTCTACGGGTTTGTTTATGCGCTAAACCGGTGCCCTGCGCACCGGTTTTTTAATTAATTTAAAGTTTTTTTTAAAATAGTCATCTAAATGCTGCAATATGCAGTATCATATCGGCGAATAAAATATTAAGTCCTACGTCCTTTGTTCTATAAACGCGAAGTTTTTTAACAATTAAAGGTCAATTTACTGGACGTTATGAATTTTAGGTGCTAACGTTCAAATAGCTCATATCTGAGCAGCGTTCTGCTTACCCATATCCGGGCGTACATAACCTTTTCTATATAACGAGTTAGTGACGTAGAAGTCCTGAAGCAAAGTCCAAGCACACAAGCACAAAGACCCACCAGTATGAATTTAACTGAATTGAAGAACAAACCAATCAATGAATTGGTTGCCCTGGCCGAAGAAATGGGCCTGGAAAATATGGCGCGAGCCAGAAAGCAAGACATCATCTTTTCTATCCTAAAGACCCACGCAAAAAGTGGTGAAGATATATTCGGCGACGGTGTTCTGGAGATTCTTCAGGATGGCTTTGGCTTTTTACGCTCGGCCGACTCGTCTTATTTAGCCGGACCAGATGATATCTATGTATCTCCTAGCCAGATTCGACGTTTTAATCTGCGCACCGGCGATACGATTGCCGGGAAAATAAGGCCACCTAAAGATAGTGAGCGTTATTTTGCCCTGCTAAAAATCCGCGAAGTTAACTTCGACAAGCCTGAAAACTCCCGTAATAAAATCCTGTTTGAAAACCTCACTCCACTGCATGCTGCTACTCGTATGCGGATGGAACGTGGTAATGGGTCAACGGAAGATATCACCGCACGGGTACTGGATTTGGCGTCGCCAATCGGTAAAGGCCAACGTGGTCTAATCGTAGCACCGCCAAAAGCTGGTAAAACCCTACTGCTGCAAAATATTGCACAGTCGATTGCGGCCAATCAGCCAGAATGCGAATTAATGGTTCTACTGATTGACGAGCGTCCTGAAGAAGTTACCGAGATGCATCGCTTGGTTCAAGGTGAAGTGGTTGCTTCGACCTTTGACGAACCTGCTAGCCGCCATGTGCAAGTAGCCGAAATGGTTATCGAGAAAGCCAAACGGCTGGTTGAGCACAAAAAAGATGTGATCATCCTGCTTGATTCTATTACCCGTCTGGCACGTGCCTATAACACCATTATCCCTTCCTCTGGAAAGGTACTTACCGGTGGTGTCGATGCAAATGCACTGCACAAGCCTAAGCGCTTTTTTGGGGCTGCACGGAATGTGGAAGAAGGTGGTAGTTTAACCATTATCGCCACCGCCCTGGTCGATACCGGCTCTAAAATGGATGAAGTTATCTATGAAGAGTTTAAAGGTACCGGTAACATGGAGCTTCACCTGCATCGTAAGATTGCAGAGAGACGTGTATTCCCAGCGATTGATTTTAATCGCTCAGGTACCCGCCGTGAAGAGCTGCTGACCAGCCAGGAAGAACTGCAAAAAATGTGGATCCTGCGTAAAATTGTTCATGAAATGTCGGAAGTGGACGCCATTGAGTTCTTGATCAATAAGCTCTCTATGACCAAAACCAATGATGAGTTTTTTGATTCGATGAAACGGCAGCGAAGCTAACCGCAGGTTGAATGTCATATCTAAGGCGCGTTTATAACGCGCCTTTTTTATGCCTGTTATTGGGCAAAGGTTAGTGCAAGGTGCCGAATTATATTTTCTTTGGCCGTAGCGAATAGTACTGTTAGTACAACGATTTATTCGCTACTGTAAAAAAAAACACACAGGGAACAACAATGAAACGCACAGCACTGGGTATAGCGTGTTTGCTAACCACCACATTTGCGCATGCCGCACAGGATATCAATACACTCATCGACAAGGTTGAGCCGCAGGTTATCGACTGGCGTCATCATTTTCATGAGTTCCCGGAATTATCCAACCGTGAGTTTGAAACCGCTAAATACATCACATCATTTTTGCAAACACTTGACGTGGAAATTACCACCGGGGTAGCTAAAACCGGCGTGGTGGCGGTGCTTGATAGCGGTAAGCCAGGCCCGGTAATAGCGCTGCGTGCTGATATGGATGGCTTACCCGTACCAGAGCAAAACGAACTTGCCTATAAATCAACCCAAACAGCACAATACAACGGCAATACCGTCCCGGTAATGCATGCCTGTGGCCACGATACCCATATGGCAATGTTAATGGGCACCGCCAAAGTATTGAGCCAAATGAAAGATCAACTGCATGGAAAAGTGAAGTTTATCTTTCAGCCCGCTGAAGAAGGGGCGCCGCCGGGAGAAAAAGGTGGGGCTGAAATCATGGTCAAAGAGGGGGTGCTGAAAAACCCCGATGTGGATGTTATTTTTGGCCTCCACATCAATGCTAATACTGATATAGGTAAGGTGCGTTACACTCCTAAAGGCAGCATGGCAGCAGTTGATCCCTTTAAAATAGTCATTAAAGGTAAGCAAGCCCATGGCGCATACCCCTGGAAAAGTGTGGACCCCATTGTCACCGCCGCGCAAATGGTAATGTCATTACAGACCATTGTCAGCCGGGAGCTAAAATTAATTGATGCAGCTGCCGTGGTTTCTGTAGGGTCAATCCATGGCGGTAACCGCTCTAATATCATTCCTAATGAAGTGGAGCTCATCGGTACTATACGCACGTTGGATAAAGACGCCCGAGAGCATGTGTATGAAGCGATGCAACGGAAAGTTAAGGGTATTGCGATGAGTATGGGCGCGCAGGCTGAGCTTACCTTACCGCTGGACTATAGCTACCCGATTACCTATAACGATCCTCAGTTAACGGCCCAAATGCTGCCCACACTTAATCGTACGGCGGGCAAAGACAACGTACTGTTGTCTAATCCGGTAACCGGCGCCGAGGATTTCTCGTTTTATCAGGAGCAGGTTCCCGGGTTGTTTTTATGGTTAGGCGGCAAGCCGCTGGATGTTTCTGAAAAAGACTCGCCAGCCCACCACACGCCGGAATTCTTTGTCGACGATAAAGGGATGAAACTGGGCGTGGAATTGCTGACCAATATGACGCTTGACTATATGAACAGCGCTAAACGCTAAACCTTCAGGGCCGCGGCGAGAAATCTCGCCGCGTACGGTAGATAATGATCGGGTTGTCGTTACCGGGGCAGGGCGTGTGCTAAGCGGTAAAGGGGCATTTCACTTCGTTTAGCCCCGAAATTGCGGTTTATACTGCACTTTAGGCGGGCGTTTTGTTTAATAGTGACTGGGCAAAAGCCGTAGCGGCCAGACTTAACGGACGGTTTTTTCGCGTGACGACATGCCACGAACTACTTAACGGGAATCCATCTACCCGCAGTATCTTAATATCGTTGCTACTGACTTGTGCCAGCGTGTGTTCTGATAAAATAGCCAGGCCTAGCCCGGATGCCACCGACAGCCGTATCGCTTCATTGCTCTCAATAATCATAGGATCACGAAAAGTGAACCCAGCCCGAGTGCAGAATTCATCTACAGCTTTACGCGTACCGCTACCGTGTTCCCGTAATAGAAATTTCTCATTCACCAGATCATGTAATGTACACCGGTCCGGACCGGTATAGTCGCCCGGAGCGATTACCACCAGATTATTATCTAAAAACGGCTCTGCCTGCACTATCGGGTCTTCCGGTGGCTGACTAAAAATATAAATATCGTCCCGGTTCTGTTTTAAACGCTGGGCAATTTGCTCGCGGTTACCCACCGTAAAATGCACATCGATGTTAGGATGGGCTTTACAGAATGCACTCAATAAAGGCGGAGCTATGTACTTTGCCGTGGTGACAGCCGCCAGTTTTAACGAACCGGTTTCCATTCCCTGTAGCGCCTGAATCTGGCTACGTAATGTGGCTTGAGACGACAAAACCTCCTGGGCACAGCGGTACACTGCTTCCCCCGCTTCGGTCATATGCACTTTACCGTTAAAATGCTCTAGCAGGGGCAAGCCCACAATGGTTGATAACTTTTTAAGCTGAAGCGATACCGTTGGCTGAGATAAGGCCAGTGCATTGGACGCAGCGGTTACAGAGCCGCCATCTACCACTTCCTGAAACACTTCGAGTAAGCGAAAGGTCAAACTATTCATAATATTCGCCGCACATTGCCTTATGTAAATTAAACTGTCCTAAGAATAGATTTGTATCTAGAAAATGCGGTTATGGTTCAGTTGGCGCACAGTCATTTTGTAGGCTTTGAGGACTTTTTACGCTACAATCTGGCGCCTTTAATGGCACTGACACTATGCCAGTGCACTAATATTCCCTCGTTTACCTCCATTAAAGGAAGCATTTGATGGCTAAAGTCGCGATAGTTATGGGCTCCACCTCGGATTGGCCTACCATGCAGCAAGCAGCACTGATGCTTAAAGAGTTTGGTGTTGAGTATGACGCCAGCGTAGTTTCCGCTCACCGTACGCCCAACCTGTTGGTCGAATTTGCTGAGCAAGCTGAAGCACAAGGTTTCAGTTGTATTATCGCGGGGGCAGGGGGCGCTGCGCACTTGCCTGGCATGCTTGCCGCCCACACTCATTTGCCGGTATTCGGTTGCCCGGTTAAATCCAAAGCATTGAATGGGTTAGACTCCTTACTGTCTATTGTACAGATGCCCAAAGGGGTGGCCGTAGGCACCCTGGCTATTGGCGAGGCAGGCGCTGCTAATGCTGGGCTGTTGGCAGCTCAGGTGGTAGCACTCCAGGATCCCAACGTGCGTCAGGCAATTATTGCGTTCAGACAGCAGCAAACCGACAAAGTTATGGCGAACAGCAAGCTGGAGCTTGAGTAATGAGAGTACTGGTGTATGGCGCCGGACAACTGGCGCAGATGATGTATCTGGCTGGTGCACCGTTAGGAATAGAAGTTGAAGCGGTAGACGTAAACACCGAGACTTTAGTTCATCCGGTCAGCAAGCTACCCTTAGAGGCGACATTAGCCCAGGCTATCGAAGCGGCAGATGCCCTGACAGTAGAGTTTGAGCATGTGCCTGAACACCTGTTGGAACAGGCTGAAAAAAGCGGCAAGCTAATGCCTTCAATGGAAGCTATTTTAGTCGGCGCAGACCGGGTTCGCGAAAAAGCCTTGCTAGATAACTTGCAGGTGGCAAATTGCCCCCACCGTATCGTTACCCAGCTGGATGAGCTGGATCGTTGCCTGCAGGAACTGGGCGATAAACTTATTATCAAAGCTAGCCGGGATGGTTACGATGGATATGGGCAATGGCGTTTAACCGAGGCCGCCCAATTAGAGGATATTAAAGCCTCTCTTAGTGGCCTGAATCTGCAACAGGTTCCGCTAATCGTAGAGCAGATGTTGTCGTTTGACCGTGAGTTGTCGTTAATCGGTGTACGCAGCAAAAGCGGTGAAATCAAAGTCTATCCGCTGACCGAAAATTTACATTATCAAGGACAGCTACACGTATCGGTGGCACCAGCCCCCGGTGTAACCCAGGCTATCTGGCAACAGGCGCAGGAAATTTTCACCCGACTGGCGCAGGGCATGCAATATACCGGCGTATTGGCCGTAGAGATGTTTCAGTGTGGCGATACCTTATTAGTAAATGAGTTAGCACCCAGAGTGCATAACTCCGGACACTGGACCAACAGCGGCAGTGATACCAGCCAGTTTGAAAATCATTTACGGGCAATTGTTGGCTTACCGCTTGGTGATACCCAGGCGCGCACGCCTGCGGCTATGGTCAATATTATCGGGTGTGGCGCGTTCTCGCGCGATTTGCTTAGTATCCCTGGCTGTCATTTACATTGGTATGGCAAAACAGTGCGGGAAAAACGTAAGATGGGCCACATTAACTTAACTGCCGATAACTATCAGCAGTTAGGCAATAAAATGGCACAGTTGGCAGGCTACGTGCCAAGCGAAGCCTTTCCGATGTTGCCTGACGAAGCAGAAAAACTCAGTAAACTCACAGAAAAGCCATAAAGCCCCTTGACAATATTGTGGCTAAGATTAGAATACGCTCCGCTTGCTTAGGCACACCTTTGCAAGCGTGTAGTACCCAGTGTGCCGACTTAGCTCAGTTGGTAGAGCAACTGACTTGTAATCAGTAGGTCGCCAGTTCGATTCCGGCAGTCGGCACCATTTTTTCTCCCGCTTCCCCACAAAAATACGACTTTTACAGTTTATTTGCTTCATCTGCTAACTTCAGTAATATAAACCAAACTCTTCGGCTAAAGTTGCGTTATGCCTGTGATATTTCGTGTGGTTATGCTGTGTATGCTGCTTTTGGGCAGTTGTGCTCAAGCTGCGTCGGATATTATCGTAGATAACCCTTATTTTGCAGCTGGCTTCGCGATGTCCAGTACCGCAGCAGGCTACATGACACTTTCCAACCACTCTGATAAACCGGTGACGCTAGTTCGCATTACTGTGAATAACCATGTGGCCAGTAAGGCTACGTTGCATACCAGCGTAATGGAAAATGGTATGGCAAAAATGCGCGCCCTGGCAGACGGAGTGACTCTCGCTGCGGGCGAACAGGTTAGGTTTTCGCCAGGCGGTAAGCATATTATGCTACATGGATTACAAAAGGCCTTAACCGTAGGGACAGTGGTTCCGGTAACGTTTTACTTTAGCGACATCAATACGCAACAAATAAACTTTACGGTTAAGCAACTTGATAATGGGGCGGGGCGTCACCATCATCATTAATTAACCGGGCTGACAGCAAAGAGGGCGGAAGTAATCCAAATCGCGCTCAGTTCAGTATCTAAAAGTAAGATGATAAACTCTATTATTTATCGCAAAAACTGATAAAGGAGCAAACGATGAGCAAGATTGATATCGGTATTTCAGAGAACGATCGTAATACGGTAGCTGAAGGTTTGAAGAGCCTGTTGGCAGATTCTTATACACTGTATCTACAAACTCACAACTTCCATTGGAACGTAACGGGCCCACAGTTTCGTGAATTACATCTGATGTTTGAAGAACATTATGTTGAACTGGCTGAAGCGGTTGATGATATCGCAGAGCGTATCCGTACTTTGGATGTTGTTGCACCCGGTACTTACAAGGCGTTAGCAGAACTAAGCTCTATTGAAGAAGTAGAAGGTGTACCAGAGGCAACCGAAATGGTGCGCTTACTTACGCATGGCCATGAGCAAGTAGTTAAAACATGCCGCGACGCCTTGAAAAAAGCGCAAGAGGCAGATGATGAGTCCTCTACAGCCCTGATTTCTGACCGTATGCGAGTCCATGAAAAAACAGCGTGGATGCTACGCGCAACATTACCAAGATAAGGTAATCAATTAACCTCATGAACAAACCTACTGGAATGTTGAAAAAGCGCCTGGCGGCTTTGCTGCCTGGCGCTTTTGTGTTTTTTGGCGCCCATGCGGCACAAACGAATGATTTACAGGTTACAGAGTTAGCTAGCGGGCTCAAAAACCCGTGGGGCATGGTATTTTTGCCCGAAGGCGATGTACTGGTGACCGAGCGAGCCGGGGCCATTCGGCGTTTTTCGTTTAATGATGGGCTAAGTGAACCCTTAACCAATGTACCTAAGGTTGACGCGGTCAACCAGGGTGGAATGCTGGATATCGCAATTGATCCGGATTACGCCACGAATAACACTATTTATTTTTGTTATTCCAAAGCCGGTGATGGTGGCCGCAGTAGCGCGGTGGCAAAGGCCAAATTAAATGGGCAGGCCTTGTCGGATGTAAGCACAATATTTGTAGCCAATCCATTAGTAGATAATGGTTTTCATTTTGGGTGCAGGCTAGCGTTTGATGCAGATAAGCATTTATACATTACGCTGGGCGATCGGTATAAATACATGGACGAAGCGCAAAATACCGACAACCATCTGGGGAAAATAGTACGCATTAACACCGATGGTAGCGTGCCCGCCACTAATCCGTTCGCCAAAGGTAAAGCCCCCGAAGTATTTACTTACGGCCATCGCAATGTACAGGGACTGACCATTCATCCGCAAAGTGGCGCGGTGTGGTCGATGGAGCACGGCCCTAAAGGTGGCGATGAAATCAATGTGTTAGAAAAGGGCAGTAATTATGGCTGGCCGGTGATTACCTACGGTATTGATTACAGCGGTGAAATCATTTCTGACAAAACCGAGCAGGAAGGTATGGAACAGCCCTGGTTGTATTGGGATCCCTCTATAGCCCCAAGCGGTATGGCATTTTACACGGGGACGGCCTTTAAAGACTGGGAAGGTGACTTATTAGTAGGCTCACTGAAGTTTACCCATTTACGACGGATAGAAATCGATAATGGTAAGCCCGGTAAACAACATGAGTACTTACGCGACCAGGCCGCTAGGATCCGTGATGTAGAAGTAGGACCGGATGGTCTTATCTATCTGTTAACGGATGCACCGGATGGTAAGCTACTGCAGTTATCGCCGCCAAAGTAACATTTTGTTATATAGAAAATTTGTTATATAGAAAACCAGTGCATGCACTGGTTTTTTTTGCTCTTTAGCCGGTACGATTTCTGATCTACATCGTACCTTTGTCATGTAGAAATTAGTCCAAAGTTTATGTGTTTTAACTGCGCTCTGCGCCTTGCATCCCCATCGGGTAAACCCACCGGGTTAGGTTTTCTTAAGGTTCTCAGTGGGCGCGCACAAGACACTCACCAAGTAAGGATAAGGTCATATGGGCAAAATATTAACAGGGTTATCGGCTACACTACTGGCGTTAAGTACGCAATATGCTGTGGCAGACAGCATTAAAGTAGATATGAAAAATGTAAAGAGCAACGAATCTGCAGGCTCAGTACTGATTGAAGAACACGAAGATGGTCTGGTTTTCAAACCTTCCGTTGATGGTTTGACCCCAGGCGGGCATGGTTTTCATGTACATGAAAACGGCTCATGTGATAGCGCCATGAAAGACGGCGAGAAAGTGCCAGCAGGCGCTGCAGGCAGCCATTTAGATCCAGACAAAACCGGATCCCACGGCTACCCGTGGGACGGCCAGAATCATATTGGCGATCTGCCCTTATTATATGTCAGCGAAGATGGTCAGGCGACACACCCGGTATTGGCAACACGCTTAGCACTGGAAGACGTAGAAGGCAAAGCCTTAATGGTTCATGAAGGTGGTGACAATTATTCTGACTCACCGGAAAAACTTGGTGGCGGCGGCCCCAGAGTGTTATGTGGTGTTATTAAGGCCCAGTAAAAGGGTCTTTGCGTTACCTTAATAATGGCGGCCCTAAGCCGCCATTTTTTGTGGTCATATCCGACGTGGGATAAAGCGACAGAGTGCGGCCTATTGGCGCGGCTTAGCTTTTGCTTTTCCGGGATTTTTGTAGCGCTCAAACCAGGCCAGAATATTCCCGGTTTTTTGAATGAGGCGGGAGGGCCGTGCGGCTATACCGTGGGATGCACCCGGTATCCTTAACATGGCTGACGCCACACCCTGTAATTGCAGGGCCTGGTAAAACTGTTCGGATTCACTAATAGGGGTGCGATAGTCTGCTTCGCCGGTTAACAACAGGGTGGGGGTGGTAACATTTCCCACTAACGACAACGGCGAATGCTGCCATAAATGATCAGCAACTTCCCAGGGCTTTCCCGGCATCCAGTATTGAGAAAAATAAGGGTAAGCATCCGCCGTCAGGGCAAAGCTCAGCCAGTTAATCACCGGCTTGGCCACCACTGCAGCGGCGAACCGATCCGTTTTACCGATAGCCCAGGCCGTGAGTACCCCGCCACCAGAGCCACCGGTAATAAACAGATTTTGTTCATCCACATGGCCGGTTGCCACGCTGGCATCGACGACATCCATAAGGTCCTGATAGTCAGCTGACGGATAATTGTGATGAATAAGATTACCAAATTTGGCCCCATAAGAAGCACTGCCGCGCGGGTTGGCCCACACCACAATATATCCTTGCGCCGCCATAAGCTGTATTTCCAGGGCAAAATGCGGTCCATATGCCGCATGCGGGCCCCCGTGGATTTCCAGAATTAGCGGGAACCTTTGGCCTGTTGCGGCCGCATCAAAGCCGGGCGGGTAGGCAATCCAGGCGTCTATAGCGCGCCCGTCCGTGCTGGAGGTCACATTCAGTGCGACAGTATCGGCCAGCTTCAAATGGCCCAAAGCATCCTCATTTAATTGGGTCAGTGTCCGCTGCTTACCGTTACTATCGTGTAGCGCCAGGTCAGCGGGACGCTGCGCGCTGGCTAAGGTGTAGGCAATATCCCCACGGTTTGATAGGGTAAACTCGCCAGAGGTATAAGGACGGCCTAGCGATTGTCCCCCAACATCGACATCTAATTTGCTTAATTTGCCGTTAATTGAAACCCGTGCCAACCGTTGATGGCCTTTATCCAAATAGCCAAGTACCAGCGAGCGACTATCGGTATCCCACATAAAGTCGCCGAGCGAACGATCAAGCTTTGTGGTTAACCGCGTTAGTTTATTCGTGGTCAAATTAAGCACCACCAAATCACTATTTTGATATGACATACGCTGGTCATTCAGTTGGGTGAATGCCAGATACTGGCCATCAGGGCTGACTTTGGGGCTTCCTTCAGGCCCGGCCATACGAGTAACTTGCTCGGTAGTAGCGGTCGCCACATTAACCCGGTAAAGATCGCTGCGTAACGGGTGTAGCGCATAGTCTTCGGTAGGGTCGGTGGCATAGTAAAGCCATTGGCCGTCAGCAGAATAGCTCAGCTGGCTATCGATGGGATAGGCGCCGAACGTGAGCTGACGAGGGGTGCCCCCAGTTACCGGTAACACATAAATTTGAGCAAAACCAGTTGGCAGGTAACCGGCCCCATCAGCGCGGTATTCGGTGCGTTCAATAAAGTGTGCTTGTTCGGCCCATTTAGCACCATCAGGTTTGTCGGGCATCTGGGAAAATAATGGCGCAGTAGTAACCGGGGTAAAAAGTGTAAAAGCCAGTTGCTTACCGTCAGGCGACCAGCTCAGGTGCGAGGGTTTTTGTTGTAGCCGGGTGAGTGGTGTCGTTAGTCCGTTGTCCAGATAATGCAGATAAACCTGCGGCTGCCCGCTGATGTCACTGATATACGCTAGTTTACTGCCATCGGGTGAGAGTACCGGTTGCGTAATGTTGCCGTTATCGGCTAACAGCGGTCGTTGCTCATCGCTGCTAAGATCAATTTGCCATACACTGCTGGTGGACTTATCTTGCATGATATCCATGCTGTGACGGACGTAATACAGCGTTTTACCATCTTGGCTAAAAAACGGCGCACCGGCATATTCAATATTAAATACATCCTGATAACGTAACATCTGCGAGGCGGTAGTCGAGGCATTAAGTTGGGGGCAGCAAAGCCAGACTGCGGCGAAGGCAACTAACCGGGAGGGTAAACGAAAAAGTCCCATATTTTATCCTTTTAAACCGGGGGCGGTGTCATAAGCCTGACCTTTCAGAGAAACTCTACCAATCAGGATGTCTTTAAACATAGCCCAGTCTCCCCATAAACTGTAAAGAGGGTACCGAAACGTGGCTGGCCGGTTTTTTTCGAAGAAAAAGTGACCGACCCAGGCGAAGCCGTAACCGATAACCGGCAGAAGCCCCAGCAGTAACGCGTTGCTATACGTAATGGCTAATAGCACCACGACCAACACCAACGATGAACCTGCAAAGTGAAGTTGCCGGCAAGTAGCATGTTGATGCTCACTAAGATAGTAAGGGTAAAAATCTGCGAAGCGGGTGAAACGGACAGGCGAAGCCATAGCGCACTCACAAGGTTGTAAAACAATTGTAAACTGTAAAGTGCTTAGGGGGCGTTTGCAATCTATCGATGGCTTGTTTTTTAACAGCCGCGCCCCATATCATTTGGCAAATACATTCTTACGGGCAAACGAAGATGGACAACTTGGTACAAAACAATGTGGTTGATATTACGCTGGAAAACTTCCAACAAGTAATATTACAGCAGTCTCAGGAAAAACTGGTGATGGTTGACTTCTGGGCTTCTTGGTGTGAACCGTGTAAAGATTTAATGCCAATGCTGGAACGCATCGCGGCTGAATATCAAAACGATATGATACTGGCTCGCGTTGATTGTGAAGAGCAGCAGGATATTGCTGCCCAGTTTGGTATACGTAACCTGCCCACGGTAATGCTTGTGAAGGATGGTCAGCCAGTGGATGGGTTTGCCGGAATGCAAACCGAGAGCCAAATTCGTGAGCTACTCGCCAAGTATTTACCTCAGCCTGGCGATGAAGAACTGCAACAAGCTGCCCAGCTATGTCAGCAAGGCGATTATCAGGCCGCTTTTCCCTTAGCCAAACAAGCGGTAGATTTGGGCCCTGAGAATATTGATGCCCGCTATATATATATCGATTGTCTTATTGAGACCGGTTCGGTAGCCCAAGCCAAGACTGAGCTACAAGGTATCCGGCTGGTGGATCAGGATGCCCGTTATCAAACCCTGGTAGGCAAAGTAGAATTAGCCGAGCAGGCGGCAGAGTCGCCAGAGCTGAAGCAGCTGCAAGAAGCAGTAGCCAGCGACCCAGATAATTTACAACTGAAAATTGAGCTTGCGGTGCAATTACAACAGGCACATAAAGCAGATGAAGCGCTGGCCCTATTGCACCAGGTACTGCTAACCGATTTAAATTTTGGCGAAGCCAAAAAAACCATGCTGGATATGATTAACGCGTTACCCGATGGCGAACCGTTAAAGTCGCTTTATCGGCGTAAAGTATATAGCTTACTCTATTAGGTGGCTGGCCCGGAGCGTTGACCACGGCCCGGGCCTTGTTGGCAAGGCGCACATACGTAGGCACCCATACGGTCTGCCTAAGCGGGGTTATAAATAGGGGCTATGATAAGGGCTATGGATAGGGGCTATAGCCTTCAGACTTCAGCCATTTGAGAGCCTCAAAATAGCTGAAAAAATAATCCCGCTGATAGTCAGCATGCAATGTGTTAGCGAAAGAGTGGGGATGGGTACGCTCAATTTGCGCACGCTTAACCATACCGCTATCAAGGACATAAGCGGCTCTGCATAGCCCTGCCCCAATACAATGACGGATTGATTCTGCCATGAGGTTTTGGCATTCAGGAGTGGTCAATACCCAGCGGCGACCATCTAACAAAGCGCCCCACGGCTGCTGGTCAAACACAGTAATAGTGGCCTGAATATCTTCCACCACCTGCTCTGTGGTCGCCCGGTTCCATGAGCCAGTGGCGTACACTTCCAGCATGTTGCCTGACACATCAAGCGCATATTGTCCGTAACTTGGAAATCGCATTCCTTTCGTACCTGGCTTGTTCTATATTTAAGGTATAGCAGAAACTACGGGGAATACCCTAATAGATATCACTGGTCGTAGTTGTTTTATAGTGCTTGTGTACAAGCGACGAGTACGCTAACCAGTACCCTGAATTGTTGAACTCTGCTACATTGCTTTATCCCGTTTCTGTGGCAGGTCGTTATGTATCAACAATTTTACCGGCGCTTTTTAGCCGCCCACCAGGATCAACAGCATTTTGCTTGCCACAGCCACTATTTTTGGCCTGATGTGACCCGTGATGCCATGTTGGAATTCTGGGACGACAGCGCCCGTCTGGCCGATCGCAAGTGGGATTTTTTCTTTACAGAAGTGATTCCCGAAGTACAGCAATATATAAGCAATACGCTTAATACCCGTATGCCAGAGCAAATTGTCTTTGCGCCTAATACACATGAACTTATTGCCAGATTACTTAGCTGTTTGCCGGTATGCTCTAGCGCCCCCGCACCGCCGGCCATACTGACGACCGATAGCGAATTTCACAGCGTGAATAGGCAACTTCGTCGGCTCGAAGAAGCCGGAGTAATAACGTGCGAACGTATCGCTACCCAGCCATTCGATAACTTTGAGCAGCGTTTTATTGACGCGCTTGCCGCGCGCCAGTGGGATATGGTTATCTTCAGCCAGGTATTTTTCAATTCCGGCTATGTGGTGAAGAACCTGCCCCGTATTGTAGAGGCAGTCACCCACAGTGAAACCATCATCGTTATAGATGGGTACCACAGTTTTATGGCGCAACCGATAGATTTGCAGGCTCTTGCACAACGGGTATTTTTTATTGCCGGAGGGTACAAGTATGCCCAGGCAGGCGAAGGCGTATGCTTTGCTCATGTGCCCCCGGACAATGGCTTACGCCCGACATTTACCGGCTGGTTTGCCGAATTTGGTGCGCTGGCGAAAACCCAGCAGGGCGCGGTGGGTTATGCCGGGAATGGTCTGCAGTTTGCTGGCGCTACCATGGATTTTTGTGCGCTGTATCGCCTACGGGCCGTTTACCGGCTCTTGGCAGTACACCGAATAGAAGTAGACGATATTAACCGCCATGTAAAAGCCGTCCAGGAGGCATTTTTACGGCAATTAGATGATACCAATCATACCCTGTTGAACCGCCGTAACCTGGTGGTGAACGCGTTATCGGACTGCGGCCATTTTCTTACCTTTGAATTTAGCGATGCACAAACCACTCAGCAGCTGGCTGAGGCGCTGGAGTCGCAAGGTATACTGACCGATTACCGGGGGGCGAGGCTGCGCTTTGGCTTTGGTATGTATCATGATCCCGGCCAGCTAAACCTACATTTTTTAACCAATATTTGAAGTATAAATAGCTTATGCAACTATTTTTGTTGGCCCTGGCAATAGTGCTGATTATCGAGGGCTTGGGGCCTATGCTCATGCCCCATCGCTGGCGTTTGTTTTTACTCGAAATGAGCCAGCAACCCTCTGAAACGCTGCGTAAAATCGGCGGAATCATGGTTGTTGCTGGCGGCGTAACCCTGTATTGGTTCTGGCCGTGAATAAGCAACAGAGCTTATACCGGGAGACGGCTCAAAGGCCCCGGCATTCCCCTAATACCGGGGCGCTATTCGATGGCTGTAGCGCAGATGCGTGTAAAAAGAGGTGATCAACGCCGCTGATCTTTGATAGAATCTTCGCCTAATTTTCTTACACATTCGATTCATGGCAAAGAACGTAGTGGTACTTGGCACCCAATGGGGTGACGAGGGTAAAGGTAAAGTAGTAGATCTTCTCACAGACCGGGCAAAATATGTGGTGCGCTATCAAGGTGGACACAATGCCGGGCATACTCTGGTAATTGACGGTGAGAAGACAGTTCTTCACTTAATCCCCTCTGGTATTCTTCGTGAAAACGTAACCTGCATTATTGGTAACGGCGTGGTACTTAGCCCCGAAGCCCTGATGACAGAGATGAAAATGTTGGAAGATCGAGGCGTCCCGGTACGGGAACGCCTTAGAATCAGCGAAGCCTGTCCTTTAATTCTGCCTTATCATATTGCGCTGGATGTGGCGCGTGAAAAGGCCCGTGGCGATAAAGCTATCGGCACCACCGGGCGCGGTATTGGCCCTGCCTACGAAGATAAAGTATCCCGTCGTGGCCTGCGTGTAGGCGACCTTTTCAATGCTGAAGACTTCAAAGTTAAACTTAAAGAAGTTCTGGATATTCATAACTTCACGTTGACCCAGTATTACAAGGTAGAAGCGGTCGATTTTGATGAAGTCTATGCTCAGGCGATGGCAGTGGCAGACATTCTCAAAGCCATGGTGGTGGATGTAACAGATGTATTGGACAAGGCCCATCGCGCTGGCTCTCCAATTATGTTTGAAGGCGCTCAAGGTACGTTGCTGGATATTGACCACGGCACCTATCCTTATGTTACATCGTCTAATACTACCGTTGGTGGGGTGGCCACCGGCGCCGGTTTTGGTCCGCTGAAACTCGATTATGTTTTGGGTATTGTAAAAGCCTACACCACACGCGTGGGCTCTGGTCCATTTCCTACTGAGCTGGCCTGTGATGTGGGCCAGCATCTGGGCGAAAAAGGCCACGAATTTGGCGCTACCACCGGCCGTAAACGTCGCACGGGATGGTTTGATGCCGTGGCCATGAAACGTGCAGTACAAATCAACTCCATTACCGGTTTTTGTTTAACTAAGCTGGATGTACTGGATGGGTTGGAGTCATTACAGATTTGTATTGGCTATGAAGACGCCCAGGGTAACGTAAAAGATGTTCCTCCCATGGCGGCCGACGGTTACGACAAAATCAAACCGGTCTATGAAGAAATGCCTGGTTGGTCGCAAACGACGTTTGGGGTGCAATCTTTTGCCGACCTTCCGCAGGAAGCGAAAAACTACATCAATCGTCTGGAAACGATTACCGGCGTGCCAGTAGACATTATCTCTACTGGCCCGGATCGCAACGAAACGATCGTTTTACGCAATCCTTACGACGCCTGATCACACTTTATCCAATAAGTTATCCACAGCCTGCTTCGTGCAGGCTGTGTTGTTTCAGGCACAATATTCTGGCTTCTCTTGTTATCCTCTTTTCAGCATAAAACGCTCTGATATACTGCTTCAAATTCATTAGATTATGATTTGGCAATGTATAGCGCCCCTGACCACACCGCACCATTAGACGCTGCTGAAAGTGCGTTGATAAATGACAGCTACCAGCAACTTAAACAAAGCGCAAACAGTGGGCGAACGCATCCATTGCAGTGGCGGACTGGTCAGTTAGAGGCGTTAAAAGCATTACTTGAACAGCATCAGGATGCCCTGATCCAAGCGCTACATGAGGACTTAGGGAAATCAGTAGCAGAAGCCTGGACCTCTGAAATAGGCTTTTTATTAAGTGATATTAAACATACGCTGAAGCACCTGAAACGCTGGAGTAAACCTAGAAAGGTGCGCACCCCATTAATTGCCCAGCCAGGTACCAGCTATATTTTACCTGAGCCACTGGGCGTAGTGCTTGTCATCGGTGCCTGGAATTATCCCTTACAACTCACGCTGGCGCCGTGCATCGCAGCACTTGCGGCAGGCAACTGTGTTTTACTTAAGCCCTCAGAGCTTGCCCCGGCTACCTCTGCACTGATCAAAAAACTTATCCCCAGGTACCTTGACCCCAGTGCGATCGCGGTGATCGAAGGCGGCGAAGCGCCGACTACCGCATTGCTTCGCTGCCACTGGGATCATATTTTTTATACCGGTGGTGAAGCGGTTGCTAAAATTGTCATGCGGGCAGCCAGTGAATACCTAACCCCGGTTACCTTAGAGTTAGGCGGCAAAAGCCCTTGTTTAGTAGAGCGTTCTGCAGATATTGAGGTAACCGCCCGGCGTATTGTTTGGGGTAAATGGATGAACGCAGGTCAAACCTGCATAGCGCCTGATTACATTATCGTGGAAGAATGTATCAAAGAAGCATTGCTCAACGCATTAAAAAGAGCGTTAGTAGAACAATACGGTAAACAACCTCTTCGTAGTAACGACTATGGCACTATTATAAATGCTTCGCATTTGGCCAGAGTACGCAGCTATCTTGGTGATCATACGATTTATCACGGTGGCGAAATTGACGAACAGCGGCATAAAATGGCGCCGACTATTGTGCTGGATCCCAATCTGGATAGTGCGTTGATGCAAAACGAAATATTTGGGCCGATACTGCCCGTTATCACGACCACCCAGATATCCGAAAGCCTGGCATTCGTGCGCGATCGCCCTAAGCCTCTGGCCCTGTATTTGTTTACCAACGATGCGACGTTAACCCACCGGGTCATTAACACCATGAGTGCCGGAAGTGTCTGTGTGAACGATGTGATGCTATTTATGGCCAATCCTGCGTTACCGTTTGGCGGGGTAGGTAGTAGTGGGATGGGCCAGTACCATGGAAGTGCCGGGTTTGACCGGTTAAGTCATTTAAAATCGGTGATGGTAAGAAAATTCTGGCTGGACGTGGCGTTACGTTATGCGCCATTTTCGGCGCGCAAGCTGGCTATGCTAAAAAAATTACTTTAGGAGCAAATTTATGCCACAACCTTTTCATTTAGCGATACCTGTTGATGATCTTGATGCAGCAGCGGACTTTTATGGCACGCTTTTAGGGTGCCAGCGCGGCCGCAGTGATGTGCAGTGGATTGACTGGGATTTTTATGGACACCAGCTAGTTACCCATAAAGTAGCAAAAATGCCGACGTCAGCCGTGCCCAACGAGGTGGATAATCATGCTGTGCCGGTACCCCATTTTGGTGTGGTACTAACAATGGAACAATGGCAAAAATTGGCTGACACTTTAAAAGCCGCGCAAGTTGAATTTGTTATTGCGCCTTATATACGTTTTAAAGGTCAGCCAGGTGAGCAGGCTACGATGTTTTTTAAAGACCCAGCGGGCAATGCTTTGGAATTTAAAGCCTTCGCTGATATACAGCAGTTATTTGCCCGCTAGCGCGGGCATGCCATTCGCTAGTGTTCCAGCGCCGGTTTAACCAGGCTTTTGCCCCGGCCGCTTTGTTCAGACGCCGCGTCAAGCCCGTCCATAGTACGTTTAATTAACTGAACATCACCAAAATGACGCTCATCCAGCGTATAGCCAAGTGCCTCAAGCGACTGTTTGACCTCGTCAGTTAGTCCTTCGTGCACTCGAATAGTATCTTTGGGCCACAGCTGATGATGAAACCGGGGTGCGTTGGTAGCGCGTTCGGCGTTCATATCAAAATGCAGGGCATTCAGCAAAGACTGAGTGACGGACGAGATAATAGTAGTGCCACCCGGAGAGCCGGTCACCAGCACAACATGTTGTTGGTTATCCAGCACCACTGTAGGCGTCATAGACGACAGCATGCGTTTGTAAGGTTGGATTTCATTCGCTTTCCCACCTATTGCGCCAAAGAAATTAGGGACGCCGGCTTTTGCACTAAAATCGTCCATTTCATCGTTAAGCAGGAAGCCTGCGCCATCTACTACCACACCATTGCCAAAGCCCAGGTTCAAGGTAGTAGTAATGGCGACAGCATTACCCCACTGGTCAACAATACTGAAGTGGGTGGTTTGCTCACTTTCATACAAGCCAGGCTGTATATCTTCACTAACTGATATCGCCTCAACATTCACCTGGTTGGCACGTTCAACGATATAGTCATCAGCCGTTAGCGCCTTTACCGGCACCTCAATAAAATCCGGATCGCCCAGATATTGCGCGCGATCGGCAAATACGCGTTTACCAATTTCTGACATCAAATGGATATAGCGCGCGGAATTATGCGCAGCGGGCGCCTGCCCCTTTTCCAATTGCTCCAACATACCGATCCATTGCGCTACCGCGATACCACCAGAGCTGGGGGGCGGCGCAGTAACCAGGGTGTAATCCTGCCACTTAAAGAGGATGGGATCGCGCCAGATAGCTTGATACCGGTTAAGATCATCCTGGGTAATCAAACCCTGATTAGCTTGCATATAGTCGGTAAGCAATTGCGCCGTCTGGCCAGCGTAAAAGCCCGCTTTACCTTGGTCGCGAATACGTATTAAGGTGGCTGCCAGTTCAGGTTGCTTAAACACCTTGCCCGCTTTAGCATGACCAAAATAGCGGGCAAAATTCGCGTTAACGCCTTTTGCCTCGCTACGTTCAATATACTTTTCGATACCCGCGGCTAATTGTTCAGGTACGACGAACCCATTCTGCGCTAAATCTATGGCCGGTTGCACCAGCCTTGCCCAGGGCAAACTACCGTATTTTTGATGAGCGGCCCACATGCCAGCCACCGACCCAGGTACGCCTGACGCCCGCACTCCATACAATGAGTCCAACGGTTTGACCTTTCCCTGCGCATCTAAATACATGTCCCGATGGGCTTTCCCCGGTGCCATTTCACGAAAATCCAGAAACGCCGGTTCATCCTCATACACCAGGGTCATAAAGCCGCCGCCGCCGATATTGCCGGCTTCCGGCAGGGTCACCGCCAGCACAAACTGGGTGGCGATAGCCGCATCAATGGCGTTACCTTGTTCGTTAAGCACCGCCATAGCGGCATCGGCGCTAAACGTATCTGGCGTGGCTACAGCGTGTTGGGGTGGGGGGGTAACCGTACTGGAATCGGGTAAATGACCGCTACAGCCGGTAATAAAAACAAACAGACTTAACCATAATAAGTGGCACATTGTGTTATCCAATCATGAGTATACTGGCGATGACATAGGCAACGAGGGTCAGCCCCCCGGCTACCAATGCGTAAGGAAGCTGTGTGCGAACATGGGTTAACAGATCGCAGCCGGCAGCAATAGAGGATACCGCAGAGGTATCTGATATTGGCGAACAGTGATCACCAAAGATGCCGCCACCCAATATAGCTGCGATGACCAATGAGGGCGGCAAACCTAAGGATTGGATGAGCGGTACTCCTATGGGGATCAGAATGGCGAAAGTTCCCCATGACGTGCCGGTGGTAAACGACATAACGGCGCCGGCTAAAAAAAGCATAGGGACGACTAGTACCAAAGGTAGGTACTCACCCACAATTCCAGAAACAAATATTCCGGTACCCAATACTTTAAGGCTACTGCCTAAGGTGAGCGACAGCAGCACAATGGTGACCAGCGGCAGCAACTCGCCCATTCCTTTAAATCCAATTTCCACGGCTTGCTGGTGGCTAAAACGCTGGTAGGTAATCAGCAATAAATAGGCGACGGCGGTGGCCAGAACGGTAGCATATAACACCGATTTACTTCCGCTACCCTGCGCCAAATCCCCGTTGCCGGTCCAGATCATGAAGCCCACCATACTCACCACCATGGTTACCAGGGGCACTATCATAAACCGGGCCTTGGTAGCCGGGGTGGTTTCCACCGGGGTCTGCAGATGCTGTTGTTTTTCATCTTCTACCGCCATGGGCCCATGAACTTTATCTTTAGCAATGGTGTAAACTACCATCGCCAAGGTGATTAACGCATAGAAGTTCAGGGGGACAGAACCCCATAGGATACTTACCGAAGAGGCCGGCAGGTCGTAAGTATCGAGCATACCTAAAACAAACGCGCCCCACCCATTTAGCAGAATCAAAATACATACCGGGGCACTGGTACTGTCTATGATATAGGCCAGTCTGGCCCGGCTCATTTTGAATTTATCAAATAGCCCCCGGGCGAATATGCCTGCGGTCAGTACACTTAAATTAGACTCAATAAAAACCGCAATACCGGTAAGCATAGTCAGGCTTCCCACCTGCCGACGGCTTTTCGCTACGCCTTTGCCAATCAACCAGTTTACTGTAGCGGTCACCCCACCAGAATCACGAATATAAGCCAGCAGAGCCCCAACCAGCACCGAGAACAGCAATATACGGGTGTTGCCCGGGCTGGCAGCTACTTCAATAACACGCTCCATTGAGGTAATGGGGGCCATGATAATACTGCTTTGTGCTGCTTGAACCAGAATGAGCGCCTCGGCACTTAATACAGCCAGCAGCAGCGCCATGATGACTTCCCGTTTCCAGAAAACAACAACAATAGCGACCAGTGGGGGGATGATTGACACCCAATCCATATATTTTCCTACAATGTTCTTGGTATGGTTTGGCAACATTCGCCGCCATTCAGCGGAAGCCTTTCGTTGCCTTTAGGGGATAGCGCGGGGAATGGGCCCAGCATGAATAAACGCAAACCTCTACCCACGGCATTTTATTACAGGCGGTTAGCCTACCCAGAATTACCTTTTAAAGATACCCTTTTGCCCGAGCCAACAGTATTTGACGATTAACCGAGGCCAATCAGTTATTCAATAAGGCTAAGTACACGTGTTGTAAGGTGGTTATACTGCTTTGGGCCAATAGTGGTTTGCCCGCCGCGGTGGCCACAGCGCAATCTTTCTGCGTGACGGTGATTGCCAGATAAAGCGCCGGGTCAATGACCAGCAATTCACAAGGCAAGGCTAGCCCCACCGCCTGGGGTGAAGCCAGGGCCGGTAGCCAGCTTTGCTCGCCTGGTGCGCTCCACCCATAGCCTTTTTGTGGTCTCAGGCTCGCCGCAAAGCTTTGCCATTCGCGTATTGAAAACCGGTGATTATCGCCATACCCCCCAGCGTTTAGCAAACGTTGTATGAGCTGCTCAGTTTCTGCTACTGGCGCCTTAGCGGGTAACTCTGATTGGGGGATAGCGGCGCTATCAAGGGGCTGCCTGGCTTCTTGTTCGCTCATTGGTTGCGTCGGCGCCGCGAAGAAAGCCGGATAATCAGTATTGGACACAGTTACTTTTAGCAGGCTATTGAGAAGCGCACTCGCCGCCGCCCACTGCTGAGCATTTGCCGGCGGCAATCCCGATGAAGCGCGTAAGGAGCCGGTTAATTCCGCTGGCTGTATGTGGCGCCAGTAAGCAGGCTTGGCAAATGGGTCATAATAGGCGCTTTCATGGTTAACCGGAGTGTTTTTAGCGCCAGCCCCGCGATAGCGGCACACCAGCGAGAGAATATCCTTTACCCGGCACCGTTCACGCCCGGCTCCGGAAAAATAAGGGACATAGTGAATGACGGGATACTCCAATTGAAGCTTTTGTTGATAATGCGCGGCCAAAAGCTGACTTAACTGAGTTACCGCCTGGCCGACGCCGGGTCCGGCGGGGCCGGTTTGGTATAATAATTTACCCTGCTCAATCACCGTTACTGCAAGCGAGTCGGGCGGTTGCCATGTTGAAAGCCGGGCGTCTGGCGATACGGGGCTTAGTAGTTGCGGATAATCTATGGCCACCTGGAGTGTGGCATCACGGTGGTCGAGCCCTGTTATCTGCAAGCTATTCAACCCTGAACGGGTGAGTTTGCTCAGGTTGTAAGCATACTTTTGGCCAGCTTTAACAGGCCTGTCGATAGCGAGGTTTTTGCCATTTATCCGGATATTTAGCGCCAGGTTCGCGGTGCTGCGCAGGGTCAGATTGCCCTGACCTTGTAGGGTAGCAAACCCCAATGCTGCATCTTTACTTAAGGCGGCGTGTAATAAAGGACCGGCAGGTTTTTCGGTAGGGCGCTCAGCGGCACGATAGACCGTCATGATCTGACTGTGCTGCTGGGTAAAATACTTTTGTAGTAGTGCCATCACTGCCGCACTGGTGGGCGGATCGGGCTCGCCGGTGACCTGCCAGGGCACAAAATGCATTTGAAAAGCCGCCAGGGCATGGCGTGTTTGCAGGTCGAGGATTCCGGTCAGCGTCACCCCGTAGCCGTAATCAAAAAGCGCCTGTTGCAGCAATGCTATAGATAGGGGCCGCTGGGAAAATAATTGCCAATGGTGATACAGCGCTTCATCATCATACCAGGCGCCAATCCCTGCGTGGTATAGCTGTTGCCAGGGAAACCGTGGACCGGGGTCCATTTTACGCGCAAAAGCGATATCGGCATGGCCCACAATCGAGGTCGGTGAAATATCAGGATAGCGCTGCTGTATGGCGGTTAGCAACTCCACCAGCGCTTCAATCTGATCGGGGTCATAGTCAGGGAACTGACACAGCCGTGCGCTAGCGGCGGCGGCCTGTGCCTGCGCCAGGCTTAAGCGATCGCAACGGGGCTGATAGACCAGCTCGATACCAATAGAGGTATCGTTGAGTCTGTCGCGCTGCTGCCAGTAGCTGATACCGGCATGCCAGGCGCGGTCATGCTCGTCTACCATTTGGACCGTAGTTGCCGTAGCAAACGGGCTACTGGCATCGGCCTGCTGACTGATCAGGTAATGGGCACTTACGCCGCCTGGTGCGCTAAGCGCATGCACCGATTCGGCGTAATCGACCGTGGTAAAATGTATCACCACAGACTTTACCCGCTGGCCTTTGTTGGCCGAAGGGAGATGAGCAATAGGAGTATGGCTGCAAGCAGCCAACAGCGTTATCAGCGCTAACAGCGCAATAAGGTTACCGCGCATAAACAGACATTATAAAAAAGACACTGCCTGTACTGTACGCAATTGTCGTTAACTTTCGCAAGCCGTTGTTTTGATTTATTGCAGGGGTGCAGTAGCATACGTGCACTGTTTGTTTTGGTGTGTGCCTTGCTATGAAGTATTTTGCCGGATTTTTGCTGTTGTTGATAGGCTGTGGTGCAGCAAACGCCGCGCGTTCGTTATCTGATAGCGAGATGCTCGGACAAAAAATGATACTGGATTTTCGCTATTTCTGTGCGGACAATACGCCGGCTGCCACGTGTCGTCAGCCTGTCACTGAGTTAACCCCGGCACTGGCTGACATACTTACCTCCGGCGCCATCGGTGGCGTAATCTTGTTTAGCGAAAATATTCGCTCTGTAGCTCAGGTGGTCAAATTCAATTATCAGCTGCAAAAACTTATGCACGATAATAATCTGCCACCTCTGTTTATTGCTATTGATCAGGAAGGTGGACGGGTTGCACGTATCCCAGATGCTATGGCTACCCGGTACGTAGGCAATATGGCAATTGGAGCCAGTTATGCTGCTTATGATACCGAGTTTGCTACGCAGGTAGCGAATGGGTTGGCTAACTCACTTAGATTATTAGGATTTAACGTTAATTTTGCACCTTCGATTGACGTGAATAGTAATCCGCATAATCCTGTAATTAATGTGCGAAGCTATGGAGAGTCACCTACTTTGGTGGCCGAGCTGGGCATAGCAACCATTGCCGCGCTACAAAAGCAGCAGATTGTCAGCGCGGTTAAACACTTTCCGGGTCACGGCGATACCAGTGTCGACAGCCATACCGGGTTGCCCAAAGTTGAGCATAGTTTAGCCCACATAAAGCGCGCTGATTTGCTGCCGTTTGTACGGGCCATTAAAAGCGCGACGCCCCCTCAAATGATCATGAGTGCACATATTCAGTATCCTGCGCTTGATGATACAAAAGTCACCTCCCGGACGGGTGAAGAAATAGCGTTGCCGGCGACCCTATCGAAAAAAATTCTTACCGGTTTATTGCGTAACCAACTGGGCTATACGGGGTTAATTGTGACAGATGCACTTGATATGGCAGGTATCGCGCAATATTTTACGCCTAGCCAGGCGCTGGTGCAGACATTTTCGGCGGGCGCCGATATTGCCTTGATGCCATTTTCTATTCGTAATCCAGACGACATCCATCGGTTTAATCAGATAAGACAACATGTGCTTGGCGCATTAGCTTCCGGCGCATTATCACATACCGAATTCACTGCTTCAGCCGCACGCATCCTTGCGCTGAAGGAAGGCTATGCCGCCGGGCAGTTTTTACAGCAATCACTGCTGGTGCGCCAGGCAAGGGCTACGGCGGCCTTACCTTCGGCCGCCCAGCAGGCCACCGAACTGGCATTAGCCCAAGCAGCACTGACCCAGCTATTCAATACCAAAGTGCTGCCATTGGATATCACCCAGCGTATAGCCGCCATCATGCCAGATACGGCTCGCTGTCATGCTTTTACCGCAGCGCTGACTGGGATCAGTCCGGCAATCAAAGTGCAGTGCTATACCTCATTGCTCGCAAGTGATATGCGGCAGACGGCTGGCTGGCAATCAGCTGACATAGTGGTGTTAGCTGACATTACACCGGTTCATAGCGTGGCCGAAACCGGCGGCCTGGACAACCCTGCTACACTCGCCGGGCGAATCTCAGCTAATGCCCGGCAGCAGTGGCAATATGCCCTGTTGAAACAGGCAAAGACAGCGGGCAAGAAGACGGTGTTTGTAAGTATGCGGGCGCCTTACCAAATACGCGACTATGAGGCGGTCAGCGATGCCGCCCTGGCTACTTTTGGCTACAATGTACAGACCTTGCCTCATAAGGACGCGCAGCGCACTACGGCCCGGGGGGCGGTGTTCGAAGCATTGGCGCAGGGCCTGTACGGTAAAATACCATTAACCGGGCGCTCACCGGTCACTATACCGTTGCGTCAGCATTAGTCTTTGAGGGTCCAAACCCGGGCGCCAATAATGGCAATCTCCGGCTTACCATTACGTGCCAGAATTAAGGCTGCCGTATCTCCTTTAAACGGATAGAGTTGGGGTGAATTTTGAACTTTTAATCCGATTTTGTTCGCTTCTTGGGTTAGTGAGTCTTCACACTGAGAAATATGGTTATAGCCTGCTTTTAGCCAGTTCAGGGCTATTTCTTCGGTCAGTTTTGTGCCTGGGGCGACACGGACACCTTTAGCCGGTAACAAGGTCAGCCCATCACAGTCTATTTCAATAAAGCCCTGCTGAGGCTGAAGATCGCCTATTGCCGTGATAAGCGCATAAGGGGCCTCAGCGCTATGATTGATAGCGATATCGGTAAAAAAGCGTTGTTGTTCACGTTGCTGGCAAACATGACGTAAAACAATGTCACAATAGCCGTCCTCTTTATTTTCAGGAATCGCCAGATAGTCTGTTAACGCAAAATCATCCAGCGTATTGTGCAGTAAATGATCTAGCGCCAATTGCAAAGCGACCACGTTAAGACTGCGTGCCTGCTGACGGTTGGGGTCATTCAAACAGGCACCACTTTCTATTAATATAGTGCTGCAATGGGCTGCAACATTATCGCCAAAACAGCGTGGGGAATAACCTTCAATATAACGCGCCAGGCCCACCTCGCTAACCGCCCGAAGTCCCTGATACATGGCTGCAATTAGCTGCATGGCCCGTTTTCGTCGCGTATCTATGGTTTCAGGCGCGTCAAAAGGCGGCGCCAAAAAGGCTAAGGTCGACGGTTTTGCTCCGGCTGGCCCTGCCGCATAGTAAGGATTCTGGTCATGCAGATTGAAGGCTACCAGCGGTTTTAACTGCTCAACCTGGCGCATCAACAGAGCCCCTTCGGGCGATTGCAATACGCTGGCATCCCGGTTTATATCAATACCCTGGGCATTTTCGCGCCGTTGGAGTCTGGCGCCATCCGGGTTCAGCATCACAATCATATGGATAGTGCATTGATGTTGCCACGCTTCAGCAGGGCTAAATTCAGGCTGGTCAACTAACAGGCTGAGCCAGTCCAGTACAGCGGCGGTAGCGGTAGGCTCATCGCCGTGCATTTGTGTCCAGCCTAAGACCACCAGGGGGCCATGCCCCACACTTAAGCGGTAAATAGGGGTACCATTAAATGAATGGCCAACAAGCTGTGAACTAACCTCTGGGTGGTGGGCTAATTGATGCATTATTGGCGCAATGTCGTCAAAGCATAGATGGGGTTTATTCAAGCCGGGCAGGCATCGATGCTGCGCCAGTTGGGCTAGATGCGCTATCAGACTATGGTGCATAAACGGCCCCTGAGAAATTTGAAGGTAAAGACTCACTAACCTTATCGAGTAAATAGGCAATGTGTTGATAGTGAATGCCGGCGGCTTTAGTCAGGCCTATTTCACAGGTTCGGCTATTGCTAAAGCCCCACTGCGTGCGGGGCGGAATTTGGCCGGCTAGCGAGGCCAGTGCACTTTCATTTAGCTGCGGGCAGGTAAAGCCTTTGTCACCGGCAAACCCACAGCAACTTATATCCTGAGCTTCAGTAACCTCTACCGATAGCCGTTTGGCCAGCGTACGCAAAGACTTTCCGCCATCCAGCTGCTGGCTGCTACAGGATACATGCAACATCAATGGTTCGGGGTGTGGGCTGATCTCGAGACGGGGTACCACTGTGGTTAACAGAAACTCGGCAAGTTCAACAATATTAAGCCCCTGTTGGGTATGCAGATTAAGTGCGCAGGGGCTGGCGTCGGTGATCACCGGCCACCTACCTTGTTCCGTATAACTGGCAAGCAAACTGCTCATGGCCGCTTCGTGGTGGGAAGCTGCTGCTATATTGCCTTTACTACGCCATGGCTGGCCACAACAGTGACGGGAATATTTTGCAGGAATAATAACTTCAATTCCCGCTTTGTTGAGCAGCCTGACGACCACATCGGGTAGTGGATCGTACCCGGGCGGGGCCGCAAATAGGCGGTTGGGGCAGCCGGGTACATAAACCACCTTGTCTTTATAGCCAGCGGACGTGGGCATCACTGTCGTAGCCCCAGCCGGTACATAGCGGTGGTAAACCGGTAGGGCGCGGCTTATTTCATGGGCCCGTTGGCTTGCCGTTTCCAGTATTGATACCGGGATAGTTTTGGCTAGCCAGGAAACGGTGGATAAAGCACTGCGGGAGGCCCGATGGGTCAGAGCAAGATGATTAGCCATAAAACTTGCTGCGTCCGGGGTATGGAGCGCACGACGCTGTTTTATCCAGGCTCCGGTATCTATACCGACGGGGCAGCTGGTGGCACACATTCCGGTAGCTGCACAAGTGGTATCGGCCAAATAGCCAAAGGCCTTTTCTACCTCGGCGCGGGCGGCCACCGGCAGCAGGCTGGCGCGGCGCATAAGCGCGATACGCTGACGTGGTGTCAGGGTGAGATTACGTGATGGGCACTGCGGTTCACAAAAACCACATTCAATACACTTATCTACAATAGGATCGACAGCGGGAAGCTGTTTTAAATGCTGCAAATGAGCGTGTTTGTTGGGATTAATAATAACCCCCGGGTTTAGAATACCGGCCGGATCAATTAGATGCTTAATTTGCTGCATGACCTGTACCGCCGCACTGCCCCATTGCTGAGTTAGAAAGGGGGCCATATTACGGCCGGTACCATGTTCGGCTTTAAGCGTGCCCGCAAACTGCTCGACTACCAGTGTGCTCACTTCCTGCATAAAAGCCTGGTATCGGGCAATATCCTCTGCAGTCTCGAACTTTTGGGTAAAAACGAAGTGCACATTTCCGTCCAGCGCATGGCCAAACACAATTGCTTCATCATACCCATGGCGGGTAAACAAGGTATCGAGCGCCCCTAGCCCTGCTGCCAGGTCGGCCAAGCCGAAGGCTATATCTTCAATAATGACTGTGCTGCCACTCTCTCGTATAGCGCCTACCGCAGGAAACAGGCCTTTTCTAATTTGCCATAAACGTTCAATTTCTTCACTGACCTGGGTAAAGGGGCACATTACCTGTACCCTGGCCGACTGCTCTAGCGCGGCCATTATGTTGGCTAAGCGGGTCGCCAAAGCCGGGGCGTTGCTATCGGTAACATCAATGAGCAGGGCCACGGCGGTATCGGCCACGGGGGCGGTAGAATATGTATTCAGCATATCGGCTACACGGCGTAACGCCCGGGCGTCCATCAATTCGACGGCGGCAGCGCCAAGTTGCTTTAAGCTCGCAATACAGGCACATGCGGCACTGGCGTTGTCAAATAAAAACAAGCCGGTAGCGCGCAAGGGCGCAACTTTGACGGTATGCAGGGTTAGTTCCCCGATAAATCCCAATGTGCCTTCAGAGCCAATCATCAGGTGAGTTAAGATAGCCAATGGATCTGTGTAATCCAGCAGTGCATTTAACCCATAACCCATGGTGTTCTTAAGTCGGTATTGATGCCGTATACGCTGGCTTAGAATAGCATCAGCGCGCACCCTGTCCCGCAGGCTCGCCAACCCGTCAAGGAGTGCTTTGTGAGTTTGCCGAAACTGCGATACAGATTGTTCATCGTGCGTATTGAGCATACTGCCATCAGCCAATACCAGGGTCATATCAGCTAAGGTGTGATAACTGTTGTGAACAATGCCGCAGCACATACCCGATGCGTTGTTAGCGGCAATACCCCCAATTTTACAGGTATTGATAGAAGCCGGATCAGGACCGATTTTATAGCCCAAAGGTGCCAGGGCAGCGTTCGCTTTGGCCCCGATTAAACCGGGCTGCATCCTGATGCGGGCACCTTGCTCCAATACCTCTGCCTGCTGCCATTTGGTGCTGAGCGTAAGCAGTACACTGTCGCTGATCGCCTGGCCGGATAAACTGGTACCTGCCGCGCGAAAGGTGAGGGGAATAGACCATTGGGTCGCTAATCGCAGAACCTGGCGCACCTCAGCCAGGTTGTCCAACTGCAGCACGAGTTGCGGTATCAGCGTATAGAAACTGGCATCGGTACTATAGGCAAGGCGGCGGGGCAAATCGCTGATACACTGTTCAGGACGCAACACCTCGCCTATGGCGGTGGTGAATCCGTGCCAGTGGCGAGCATCCATGGCAGTCTTCTCAGGCATACCCATCCTTAACAACATAACGGAACGTTCATTTAAGAAGATTTAGCCTTGCTGATCAACTGCTTTTCTGCAAACCGGTGTTATCTTCAATGCTTTATGGGTATAGCAAATACGGCTCACGGGCCTTACGAAAGTGTTCAAGGTCAGCTTGCCATGTTGCTCGAATCGCGTTTATGCTTTGTCCTTGTTCAATTGCTTTACGTAATTTGTCGGTACCCGCTAATTTGTCCATAAATGCCGGGGCAGTAAAAAAGGTCTCATTTGCCTGCATGAATTGCTGGTAAGTTTCTATAAATAAAGATAAATCCAGGCCTTGCATGGCGCTATGACGCAAGTCTTTATACCACACCTGTTGCCCTGCCAATTTAGGCGCCGCGGCCTGGGGCCGCGAGGTTGGCGTGAGCGTCAGCGAACCCAGTCTAACCTTTGAGTGCCCAGCCACTTGAAAGGGCAGGTCGGTGCCTCGGCCAATGCTAACGCTGGTAGCCTCAAAAAAGCATAGCGAAGGGTAAAGCCGTATCGCGGTGGCGTTAGGCAAATTAGGGCTGGGCGCATAAGGTAATGTATAGGGCATATCACGCTGGTAATCTGTTATATCGATAATTGTCAGCGCCAGAGACTGAGCCTGCTCAATCCAGTTTTCGCCCTGTATCATTAAGGCTAACTCGCCCACTGTCATGCCGTGTAATACAGGCAACGGATCCACGCCCACGAAAGAGCTGAACGCTGCCTCGCGCACCGGACCGTCTACAAAGCGTCCATTAGGATTTGGTCGATCCAGTACAATAACCGGTATCGCCTGTTGTGCTGCCGCCTCCAACACATAGTGTAAGGTACTGATGTAGGTGTAAAACCGCGCGCCCACATCCTGAATGTCAAACACTATTACATCAACCCCACGCAACATCCTGGCTGTGGGTTTTTTTGTAACGCCGTACAACGAGGTAATGGGCAGACCGGTTTTTGCGTCGGTGTTATCAGCAATATGCTCGCCCGCTCCCTGCTGGCCGCGAAAGCCATGTTCAGGCGCCATCACATTCACGACGTTAACCTGCTGTTGTAGCAAATAATCGACCAGATGTGTCTGCTGCACCCGTGAGGTTTGGTTGACCACCAGTGCCACATTTTTATTTTTAAGTAACGGTAAATAGCGCGCAGGTTGCTCTGCCCCAACGGTTAGCGCACTTGCCGGGCTTGTTACCAGGCATAACCAAAGGGTGGTAAATACTAGTCGCAACATTAGCGGCCTGCCGCTAAGGCGTTACGCAAATAGCCCTGCTGTTGATTTAGCAAGGCGCTGGCGTGCTCGGCACTAGCCCCACTGAGAATCATTAAAATAGCGACTTTAGCCTGTTGGCCCGCCTCCTGTAACGCTGTCTTCGCAGTAGCTTCATCACACTCGGTTGCCTGCATTACAATTCTTACCGCACGCGCGCGCAGTTTATGATTAGAGGCATTCACATCAACCATCAAGTTAGAATAGCTTTTACCCAGCTTTACCATGCTGGCTGTCGATAATGTATTGAGTACCAGTTTTTGCGCAGTACCGGACTTCATTCTGGTGGAACCAGTAAGAGCTTCGGGCCCTACCTGGGGACAGATTGCCACATCAGCTTGCTGCAAAATACGGGTGCCAGGGGAGCAGGCGATAGCTATAGTGGCGCAACCGGTGGCCTGCGCATAAGCCAGAGCCCCGGCCACATAAGGCGTGCGGCCGCTGGCCGACAGGCCTACCACTACATCATTTGATTGGAGGGATAGCGCCTGTAAGTCCTGGGCACCTTGCGGCTCATTGTCTTCAGCGCCTTCTACGGCGTGTTCGATAGCACGTTGGCCGCCGGCAATTACCCCCACTACGAGCGTGTCGGGCACGCTAAAAGTTGGGCGACATTCTACCGCATCCAGTATCCCTAGCCGGCCGCTGGTGCCCGCGCCAACATAAATCAACCGCCCTTTGCGGCGCAATCGTTCTACAATAATATCTACCGCACGGGCAATGGCAGGTAATTGCGTAGCGACGGCCGGCGCGACCTTTTGATCTTCGGCATTTATCGCACTGACAATCTCCAGCGTGCTACCGGCGTCCAGGTTCATAGTGTCCGGGTTTCGACCCTCTGACATCAGTTGGGTTAACTGCTGCATGATGTCATTATGCTGAAGGCTCATAAGTGTTATTCCTGATAATTGAGTGAGGGGTGCCCAGCGCACATACCGCCATCGCCACGGCAGTACCAATAAGTAATAGCCAGGTAAAACCCAGTGATACCTGCCAGGGGGCGGGTAACCACCAGGTTTGTACGTAAGGTTGTAATAGCAGTGGCGCAATAAAACCACTGATCAGGGCCGCCAGCACACTGTGTTGATTACCGCGCCGACTGAACAGCGTGACAAAGTAAACCCCCAGTAAACCACTATAGGAAAACACCATTACGCCAAGGGCGAACTGGAGTAAGGGGGTTTGTGTGTATTGCTGCCAATAAAAACATAAGGCAGCAAGGATACTTAGTCCAAACGCCACCAACACCATGGCGACCCTGGCAGCCAGAACAAAATGGGTATCGTCATCCTGTTTAAGCCGGCGCATCCGGTATGGCCGGTAAATATCCTGCACTACTACACTGGCCATAGAATTTAAGCCCGAATTCAGGGTAGACAAGGCGGCGGCAATAATTCCTACGGTGACCAGTCCTTTAAGCCCGGGGGCTAATCCGTTAAGCACATAGTGCATAAATACAGTTTCAGTTTTGCCATCGAACAGCGCAAGTTTGTCATGCATTAAATCAGGACGTTGATAGACGATAAAAAGCAGCATGCCGGCCAATATAAATAGCGCAATGACCGGAATACCCACTACTGTAGACAACAGCATAGCATGCGTGGCTTTACGCTTATTATGACAGGTCAGTAAGCGCTGTGTCATGTCCTGATCAAGGCCGAAGGCGGCCACATTTAATAGTACAAAGCCGGTTAGGACTGAGCCCATTGAGAACACGCCCGATGGGCTAAAATCC
Organism: Alteromonas indica; assembly: GCA_003056425.1. Classification (GTDB taxonomy): domain Bacteria; phylum Pseudomonadota; class Gammaproteobacteria; order Enterobacterales; family Alteromonadaceae; genus Alteromonas; species Alteromonas indica. The sequence goes on along the minus strand of PYVY01000001.1, from coordinate 275,666 downwards.
CATGACCAGTTTAGAAGCCGTAATTTGGAGGTGGCGTCCGGCGTGGGCTGTTGTAGGGCTTGCAAAATATGGCTAAGGTCAGCGGGAATAAATTGCATTAACGATATCACCAGGGCCAGCGCCGCGCTGATGTATAGGCCGGCCTGAATCACATCCGTATAAATAACCGTACGGATGCCCCCAGCAAGGGTATAGAGCAGGCCCACTACCGCCAGCAGGGCAATCGAGGTAAGCACACTCGGCGGCGCAATATTACCGTATAACAGCATAGCGATAGCCAGGGCGGCCATATATAAGCGGGCGCCGCTGGCAAACAATCGGCCAAAGAGATAAAACAGCGCGGCGTGTCGCTTGCTGTTGTCGCCAAAGCGTACTGCCAATAATTCGTAAACGGTAAACACCCGGTGTTGGTAGTACCGGGGCAGTAAGAAGATGGCGACTAACAAGGCGCCTATAATCGCTGCCAGACTGGTCGACAAATAGGTTAAATCGCCCCGGTATCCTTGATCCGGACCGCCCAGAAAAGTAGCGGCAGACTGGGAGGTAGCCAACACTGAAATGGCCACCGCCCAAACCGGCATTTGCTGGCTACCCAAAAAAAACGACTGAGTGGATTGAGTGCGCCGGTTTAGGGCGACACCGGTGACCACTATAATAGCAGCATACCCGCCCAGCACGGCGATATCAGCCAAGGCAAAGTGAGCAAACATAGTATTCAGTCAGTAGCGGCATTTGTCAGTCAGCTTAGATTATTCGAGGTCTAAAGTATACCGGCGGTGCGGGCGCGAAATCATGTTAATATGCGGCTACTTAGCGAGTGAATGTTTGGGAATTTGAGGCCATTGAGCAGACAGACACAGGCAATAATCCATGCCGATGCAATACTGAATAATTACACCGCCTTGACCCGGCTGGCACCGGGGAGTCAGGCGATGGCGGTCATCAAAGCCGATGCGTATGGTCATGGCGCGGTAAACATTGCGCGGATTTTACGAGGTCATGTGCAGGCCTTTGCGGTAGCCATTACTGAAGAAGCAATAAAGCTGCGTGAAAACGGGGTCAAAGAGCCGATTGTGGTGTTGGAAGGCCCCCACCAGAAAAAAGATTGCATACTGGCGAGCCAGCACAACCTGACCTTAGTGCTGCATGACGAAAGCCAGTTGCGCTGGGTGGATGAATTACAGCTGCGTATTGCTATATGGCTCAAAGTAGACACCGGTATGCATCGCCTTGGCTTGCCACCGGCGCAATTAGTTTCATTGGTCAATACTTATCAGCATTTATTAAATGAACACAGTGTGCTGGTTTCACACCTGGCATGCGCTGATGAACCTGATTTGGCGTTAAATACCCAGCAACTGGCTCGCCTTTCTCAATTGGCAAAAGCCGTTAATATGCCTGTGTCGGTGGCCAATTCACCTGCCACCCTGAGCCTGTCCGGTAGCCATGGCGCGTGGAATCGGTTGGGTCTCGCGCTATATGGTGCTAATCCGTTGCATCCAGCCCCCAGCCGACTCACATTACAACCGGCTATGACATTGCGGGCCAGTGTTATTGCTCTGCGCCAAGTTCGCGCGGGTGAAGGGGTAGGGTATGGCCAGGTCTGGCAGGCGCCGCGAGATAGCCTGATTGCTACCGTCGGAATTGGTTATGCTGATGGATATCCCCGGCATTGCCCTAATGGTACGCCGGTACTGGTACGTGGCGCGCGCGCGGCATTGGTAGGGCGAGTGTCCATGGATATGCTCAGCATTGATGTAACAGATATTCCTGCGGTAGCGCTGGGCGACACCGTCGAATTATGGGGGGAGCAACTATCGGTTGATGAAGTAGCCAGCTGTGCGCAGACGGTAGCCTATGAGCTGGTAACCCGGGTATCGCCACGCGTACCCAGGGTGGTTCGGTATCAGTAGATAAGTGAACCGAAGCCCGTAGAATGGTGTTATAAAGAACTATCTGTTGTAGTAATTGAGTACTAATGCAAGCCAGCGATGTCATTTTAATGGGCTTTACGGCCAGTTTTTGCGCCAGCCTGGGCACCGCTGTCGGCAGCCTGGGTGTTTTTGCTATTCGCAAATTGTCCCGGCGGATGGAAGATGGCTTACTTAGCCTGGCCGCCGGCATTATGCTTGCGGCGACCTTTTTCTCGCTGCTGTTACCTGCTTTAGAGCACGCCAGTAGCAATTATCACTCCGATATCTTAGGTGGCGCTGCAGTAGGGGCTGGCACCTTGTTGGGGGCCTTTACCTTATTCGCGATTCACCAGTATGTGCCGCATGAACATTTCACTGCTGGTCGCGAAGGCGGCAACCATTATAAACTTGGCCGAATCTGGCTGTTTGTTACCGCCATTACCTTGCATAATGTTCCCGAAGGCCTCGCCGTGGGGGTTGGGTTTGCCGGTGGTGAGCTTGAAAACGGTATAACGCTGGCGGTAGGTATAGGTTTACAGAACATTCCCGAAGGGCTGGCCGTTTCCGTGGCGTTGCTGTCAGTGGGCTATAGCACCGGCAGATCGGCGCTTATCGGAATATTATCCGGATTAGTTGAGCCGGTGGGCGGTTTAATTGGTGCGGTGGCCGTTTCTAGTGCCGCTACTGTTATGCCATGGGCTCTGGCTTTTGCCGCCGGCGCCATGCTGTTTATTATCAGCGACGAAATTATCCCTGAAACTCACAACAACGGTAACCAGAATTTAGCGACTTTTACATTGCTGATTGGTTTTGTGGTAATGATGCTGTTGGATACCAGCTTGTAACCGCTACTGCGCTCATCAGCGGTATTATTACGCCAGACGGCGGCTGTGGCCAATTGTGTGTGGCTGGCGTCAGCGTATAGTGATGATCAATGCCCCCAACCCGTGGATACATCCTGAAGTATAGAATTTTTCTAATGTATATTAACCGGTTAGCTGCAAGATATAGCCTAAAGGATTAAGGTAAGGAAAAGTCGGAGCGGTTATAGTGACCCCTGTTGCGCAACACTTCGGACGCCTTTTTGTTGTAAGGATGCAGTCAATAACACAAGAGAGGTTTTTTCTATGCGTACTTCTTATTCACGCCCTCGGGTAAACAGAGGTATGTTTTCAAAACCCGTTCCGAAAAAAGCCACGAAGTAAGACCTTATTCCAACCCGGCCTGGCGCCGGGTTTTCTTTTTAGCACGCTAGTGTGCTTTGCCAAAAGCCAGGGGTAACCCGCAAATTTTTAAATCCTTCGCGTGGCGATATGCTACCTGCGTTTAACTATTTTGCGGTTGCAGATTATCGTCAAGATTGGTTTCAGCGGCTTCCTGAACTGTTTTTTTGGGCGGCGTGGCATAGCGTTCTGGCCGGTGGTTAAGTGAAATAACCATATTCAGACAGAAGGCAGCAAGCACGGATATTAATACCAGAGGCCAGGCTATGAACGCTAACGCCCCGGCTAAAATAGCGACGTCCACGCACAGCTGAAATATACCTGCCCGTAGACCATATTTAGCCTGAAGATAAAAGGCGAGTATACCGACCCCACCGAGGCTTGAGCTGTGTCTGAACATTATCAGCATACCTACACCGATCAAAATACCGCCAAATACTGCGCTGAACACAGGATTCGCGTGGGAAATATCCACAAACGCGGGTATCTGGTCTGATAACACAGAAACGGTAGTGACCGATATAAAAGTATTTAAAGTAAAACGCTTACTTATCTGCGTCCAGGCCAGTGCGTAAAATGGGATATTAATCAAAAAGAACATTTGTCCAAAATCCAAAGGCAATGCGTAGGTGCTAAGCAACGCCAACCCAGCGGCCCCGCCTACCATTAAATCTTGCGACTGAAATAAATACACCCCGAATGCCACAAACAGGCCGGCACTTAACAAAGCAAATAAATCTTCTATGAAACCATGGTTTGTTTTCGCCATAAAATAACCCCCTTGCGTTGGATGATTGCCAGCATATGCTGAGACGGCGCAATTATACGTAGCTAACTTAGGGAAAGTAGTCGGCAGGCCAATGTTCAAATTGGTGCAACCCGCTAATGCGGTGCTTAAGCTTTACGAGTTATTTATATAATGTAAACAAAGTAGGAGTTATGTGTAAAATCAGGCAGGGCGAGCACAAAAAACCGGCCGTTAAGCCGGGTTTTTTAGGGTCAGGCGGGGCTGTTAATAAACTCTGCCTTAGGAAATAATAGTTTTGCATAGCTGGCGTTGGAGCCTAAGTATTGGTCTGACAACCATATATCAACCGTATCATTGTTGTCGGTAAATAAGGTAAGGCACTCCTGGGTTACCTGAATGCGGCTAATATGCTGCTTAGAGACAAACGTAGTAAAGCCGGCAAATAGCCTCGACAGACTGTTATGACGTACACCTACTATGCCATCAAATTCCGCCAGAACATAGGCGGGGCGATTTAATCGATTAGAGCTCATAGCCCATAAATTAACGATAACGTATAAACCAAATATGCTACCGCTAATTAAAAGATAGACAGACATACGCTTGCCCCTCTTCTGCACAAGTGAAAACCACGCTGCGGGTACTATTATTGCCTTTATAACCTGTCTGCGCAGACGCAACATCATCATTGCGTGTTAACAAATTATATACAAATAAACCGCAGATTCCTATATATCAGTAAATGAATTTTAGTAAAAAGTTCATTTATTCGTCACATATACGCCTAAAGTCTATATAGATAGGCGTCCAAGAGCGAGTAAACCAAGGTGTTCTAGTGTACCCAACACCCAATGTTATTTTTACACAGTTGCAACATTATGAGAAATATCAGTGGAGTACCTGAAATGTTGCCACTGGCAATCTCATCCGCACAAATGCTTCTACAGCCGGGCAATAAACCGAAGAAAAAGTGACCCGCGGTAAACTACCACCAGCGTTTTGCACAGGAATTTGCAGCCAGGCTGTATCCTCACAGCGCCCCATTACTATCTCTGGTATGTTTTCAACAGGGAAGCGATAGTCGCCTATTATCAAATCGTCACCGTCAATAAATAAATTGTCCCACGGGCTTAGCAGGCGCGGCACCGTGGGTTTATCTATCACCCGACTAAGCGCAATTGCTGCTACCGCCGGTATCAAGGCGACCCAAATAAACAATGTTGACTGCATAATCCACCCCATAACAACGATAAGGGAGCACGGCCCAAGAGCGAGCATCAATAAACGCGATTGCTTAGCCCGGGGGCCACTGATCACAACACTTCTATTGATATCCATTCCCAGACGTCCTGTTCTGTCTACACCCAATAGTGCTATTGACCTTTTATAGCCTTAGCCGGTGTAACGATCCTGATAGTCACAAAGGTAGCCTAATAACCGGAAACGGAAAACTGAACTTTAGGTGAATAGGTAGGTTAAGAAGACAGGCACGGGACCGCGATTACTTGTGTTTCTGACGGCGGTGCAGCTCATATAATTTGGCTTCCTTCAAAAACGCATACATGGCGTCAATAGTCGCGTGTACCAATCCACGGGCCCCAGATAAGAACTGTTTGCGTAATACGTACTCTTTAAAAAACATTAATGGAAATACCAACATTAGCTTGGCCAAAGAATAAGGCTTTTGTCGGTTAAACTTTTCCTGGGCGCTTAAAGAAGAATATCGATTTTGCTTTTCCATATAGGTGGCCACATCGTCATAGCCATAATGAATTATGGTGCCGGGGACTTTTTGTGTAGGGCCGTCCACCGTAACATTTTCGTGAACCAGCCGATCTTGCGGGTAGCGGGTTTTATCCTGTTTAAATACTCTGACGATAGACCGTTTATGCGAGGACCGATGCATAGGTTGGCCCATAAAAAAGTCTTCAAAATATACCCGTAAACCGTTAGCCTCATTGGCATCCACCTGCTGTTGAATGCTTTTGGCGACGGCTTCAGGTACTACTTCATCGCCATCAATATTAAAACACCAATTATGCGTACAGGCTTGCATAGCAAATGCTTTTTGCCGGGCAAACCCAAGCCAAGGCTGGTGTATAACTTTGGCCCCGAATTCTTGCGCTATTGCGGTGGTACGATCTTGCGAGCCCGAATCCACCACGATAATTTCGGCGAACATGCTCACTGACCGCAATACTGCGGGTAAGGTTTCCTGCTCATTGCAGGTGATCAAAAACACACTGATGGGGGTGCTCATGATGAGGTCTCTCTGGACGGCGTATTATCGGCATCCTGTTGCATTTGCAAGGCGGCCAGGGCAGCGTATTTGTGAAACGCGTATTGACCTAACACCATTGCCATAAAAAAGCCCTGTTTACCGTCTAAAAAGCCGCCACGCAGTACATATTGCTGCAAAAAGTCCGTTACAAAGCGTAAAGCGGCATAAGGAAGTGAGCCGGTTTTGCCTCTGGCGTGCTTTTCTTGTGCCAGAATACACGCATATTTAAGGTGTTTTTCCTGCAAATGCTGATACGTTCGCCAACTGTAATGTTTGAGCGGATGCCGTAACGTGCGCACCTTTGGATTGGCTATTTGTAATACTTCATGAACCTGCGAATTTTTGAATTGCGCGCCATCTTTATTCAGGAATAATTTACCTTGCGCAGTAGAGTAACGGCCGTGGTTTAGTGGCTTACCAAACAAATAGGTCTGCCAGGGTAAACGCAGAATATTGGCGTCTAAATCTGGTTCGCTTAAAACCGTATCAATTTCTGCTTTCAGATCGTCGGTAATATTTTCGTCGGCATCCAGGTTAAGTACCCATTCGTGCTGACATTTAGCCAGCGCCCGATTACGCTGCGGCCCATAGCCCGGCCAGTCTGTAATATACACTTCATCGGTGTATTGTCGGCATAACTGAGCTGTATTATCAGTGCTGCCAGAGTCCAGAATAATTAGCTGGTCGACCCAGCCAGCCAGTCCCTGCAGACAAGCCTCGATACGATCCGCTTCATTGCGAACAATCAAAAAACAGGATATGGGACGTCTTTTCATTTTGCTTTTATGCCAACAAGGATGTAGCGCCATCAGCCGTATGGCTGGCGTGGCGCAAGCAATCACGTTATACGGTAAGGCGGTAGTTTGGCACAGCCTTATAAGGGGAATCAATCTACCGGGTGAAATACCCTGCTGGTTATCCTATCGCCCTGGTCCCATCGGGCCCGTTATATTGGCGTTAAGCTAACGTCGGTAGGGTAACAAGGCCTGGCGCTGGGTATGATCCAACACCTGAGGCTCCACGATGGGTTGACCAGCATCGTTAAAAAACGGCGATTGTTGATGGTGTTTTGAAAAGCGACCTTTCACGGCTAACTTAGTAAACCGCCAGACGGTACCCGGTAGACCCTTGGGGGTGGGCTTAGGACTGCCCTGCGCTGAGTCGGTATGTACCACGGCCATTTTACCGGGAAAATCGTTTGGTATGGCAGCAGTATTCAGGATGTTATCAACCAGACCTACAAAGGCTACCGTGGGGGTAGACAATGTATTCCCCACCGGGGTGTTACAGCAGCTCGCATACCAGCGTATCAAACCATTAGGACTTAAGCGGATTGAGGCCAGTTGCTGCTGCCCCTGAGTAAATACCACTCGATGCGGCGAAAGCTGCACTAAATGCGTTCCGCCTTGGACATTAAGTACCGTATCCTGCCGGTTGAGATAATAAGCAAATGCCTGACAGTCTTTGCAGTAGCATAATACCCGGCTACAGGTCCCACCAGGGACGACGTAGCCTTGCAAATGGCCACATTCGCAGGTCATAGGGTGGTTCATGGTGTTCCTTGCTGTTGTTTTGTAAGTCGAAAGTAACCCGCGAGCGCGACCGTTTCAGCGCATATCTGTAGCCGGTTCCCACAGTTCAATAGGGTTGCCTTCAGGGTCTATTAAGCGAGCAAACCGGCCGTTGGGATAGGTTTGCTCATCTACAGTGACCTCAATACCCGCGTTTCTTAACTGTTGTACCATCGCGTTGAGATCGTCTACCCGGAAATTAATCATCCAGACTTTATCGGGGTTGCCAAAATAGTCACTGGTTTGTTCAAACGGAGCAAACACGGTGGTGCCGGCTTGTTGCTGCCATCCGGGGTCATCGTAGTTGTCAGGCACGGTACTAATACCCAAATGTGTGTGATACCACGTAGCCAGTTCACGGGGCGTTTCTGAACGAAAGAACAGTCCGCCAATACCAGTAACTTTTTGCATAATATATTACCTCATTAAAGCGTTATACCCTGCTCCCGAGCGGCGTCGTGCATACTGATATAGCCGGGTTGCGCGGCAACCAGGGACAACCAGCGGCCCAGCGCCGGGTAGCCGGACAAGGCAAAACCACCCTCGTGTGCCACATGGGTGTAAGCGTAAAGCGCAATATCTGCTGTGGTAAATACTGCGCCGGTTAAAAATGGGGTCATAGATAGTTGCTGATCCATATAACCTAACGCGCGGTGCCCGCCGGCTTGTTTCGCGGCGAATTCCTGCTGACGGTCGATAGGACAACCCAGGTATTTATTAATAAACCGGGCAACGGCTATGTAAGGTTCGTGGCTGTACTGCTCAAAAAACTGCCATTGTTGGATTTTGGCGTAGCTAAATGCGTTCTGCCCTACCAGCGGCGTGCCAGCGGCCAGATAATTGATTATTGCATTTGATTCGCTTAGAAACTCACCTGAGGGTGTTTCAAGCAACGGAATTTTACCCAAGGGATGGCGCTTTAAAAAGGCGCTGTTGGTTGTCTCGCCCACCATAATATCAATATGAATCCAGTCGTGCGAAATCCCCAGCATGGCCAATACCAGTTTAACTTTGTAGCAATTACCCGAAACAATGTCGCCGTAAACCTTCATTGTTTGGCCCCACCAGGCAGGATTCAATACATCACCATAGCGCAAACCTGAGGGTTTTGAAACCTTCAGCAAAAGGGTATCAAAGCGCTCCCTGCCAGTACCCCACATCTTGCCATTGATTGAACTTGAACCCGACTTGGGCAAAATGCGCTACCTTGTGCATAGCAAATTTTTCGTGCAGGGCTACACTGGCCTCATTAGGCAGCGTAATGACCGCAATGACGGTTCGTACAGGGGTTGCTCTGAGGGCTTCAAAAAGTGCTGAATACAACGCTGTTCCGTTTCCTGTCCGGTAGTATTGAGGGTGCAGGTAAACCGTTATTTCACTGGTAAAACGGTACGCTGAACGGGCTTTCCACACGCCGGCATACGCATAACCGGTGATCACCCCCTGGCTTACTGCTACCAGCCAGGGATAGCCATTGGCCGAACAGGTAGCTATACGCTGGGCCATATCTTCGGTAGTAACAGGTTGCTCTTCAAAGGTGGCCAATGAAGTTTGAATATAGTGGTTGTATATGGCGGTTATTGCCGCTGTATCTTCGGGAGTGACGGCCCGCACCGTGGTATGTTTGCTCATTAATCTTGGTGTATCAGGTTGATGGTTGACTGAAGGCGAAACGGTCGCATTCAGTGACAATGGTAATGGGGGGAATATTGTTCAACTGATGTGTAGTTGGCACAACCCCCATACTGTTTAGCTCAATCGGTTATATTGATAGTGTTGGCCGGGACGCCTGCCAGTTGAACCCAAGTCCCCCGTCCTGTCGCCAGCATAGTATTTCGGTCAGTTTATCCCCGGCAGGCCTGATAAGCCGCTAAGGAAGGCGCGGCGCAATCCATTGTTTTAATATAGGCGGCGCGCTCTTGCCACATTACGCTCATATCGTATAAACAAAAGGAGAAACGGCTGGCATCAATAACCCAGTCGGCGCCGGTATGCACGGCGACCTGAGTAAATAGCTCATTATCGTTACCCCACCATGCTAATACTAAATAATCTGCCCCCTCGCCAGCATGTAAAATAGCGAACGCCGCGGTGCTAAGCCAACTACCCTGCACTGCCTGCTTCATCGTAGCTAACTGCGGATAAAACCGGTCCACATTGACACTGCGGTGTTGTGAAGCAATCGCATAAAGCTTCACGCCGTCGCTATCTCGCCACGACGGATGTGAGGTCACCGTTCTTGGTTGATACATCTAAACCTCCTTGCCGCTATCGGGGCACTACGTACACCTTGCCCGGCTCTGTTTAGCCGCGCTACCAGGGGCTTTTTTATCGATTGGCGTTCAGCCACCTTGCCTCTCCGTGTGCTTCTGGCTATTTGTAACGGGCACTATCGGCCCCCTTGTGGCCCCTTTATACGGATGGGTGGGCTTGGATATAACGCATAGGCCAGCACCAGGCACTGCTGTTCATCAAAGTGTGCCAGCCCTAAAAGTAGCCGTAAAGATTGCTTTAACCCTACCGCGGTCCTCTACTGTTGGGCCGCGATGCCAGAGCATAATTTGCGTCTAACGCGGGTAGTAAAGCATGGTGACAACTGCAGGCTCAAAGAGTGCGTTGCCAATGGTTACTTCCCTGTCTATTTTTGCCTTAGTCATGGTCAGAAAGCAAGTCTGAGTGCAAGCGTAATGAGTGGTTGCTGGTTAATGATTATACGCCTGCGATAGGCTTTTGCTGAAGGTAATTGAACCGCAGGGCAGTAAGTGTAATGCTTAGCGGTCTTTATATAAATAAACAGCAGCTGGAAAAGGAATCGGTGGTGGAAAAAGCAGTAGGTGGTTCGGCCACAACGCTTCGCAGTATTATACGTTTGCTTGGCCCCGGCGTACTCATGGCCACCGCTGCCATTGGCGGTAGCCATCTGGTAGCTTCTACCCAGGCGGGGGCAAACTATGGCTGGCAACTGGCGTTACTGGTGCTACTGGTTAACTTGCTTAAATACCCATTTTTCAGAGCGGGGGTAAGCTATACCATCAGTACCGGGCAAACCTTGCAAACCGGCTATCGCGATATGGGTAAAGGCTATTTGGGTGTAGCACTAGGGCTAAATTGTATTTCGGCGGTAGTTAATGCGGCAGCTTTGCTGATGTTTGCAGCTAGTTTGCTGGGTTACTTTATGCCAGTGGCATTGCCGATGGCGGCGCTAGCGGGCATTGTACTGGCGGCTATTCTGTTTATTTTGTTAGCGGGTCATTTTGCTGCGCTGGATAATGTGGCCAAAGTGATTATGGTGCTGTTGGTGATCGCCACCGTCACGGCTACCCTGGTGGCAATCAGTAATGGGCCGGTGGCGCCGGATGATTATGTGTCACCTTCGCCATGGACAATGGCCAGTATCGGTTTTTTGGTGGTTACAATGGGATGGATGCCGGCGCCTATTGAAATTTCAGCAATTACTTCACTGTGGTTAAAACGCCAATGTAAGGATACCGCGGTTACGCCGCGCTCGGCGCTGTTTGACTTCAACCTGGGGTATTTCACCACCATGCTTTTGGCGCTGGTATTTTTGGCGCTGGGCGCACTGGTATTGCACGGTAGCGGGCAAAACCTAGCCAGTGGCAGTATCGGTTTTGCTCAGCAGTTGGTTGATTTATACGCCAATACGATAGGCGAGTGGTCGCGCTGGCTTATCGCACTCATTGCATTTTTATGTATTTTTGGTTCAGCACTTACCGTTTACGATGGCTATTCCAGAGCCGTAGCTGAAGCTATTATGTTGTTCAAAGGCTCAGCCGCGGCATCTTCGGCGGTGTTTACGAAAACCCTGATTGGCGTGGCAGTGATAAGCTTTAGCATCGTGTTGTTTTTTAAATCGGCACTACTGGCCATGTTAAGCTTCGCTATGACTCTGGCCTTCGTTACTACCCCCATGTTCGCCTGGTTAAACCATCGGTTAGTTCGGCGCGCACCCTTAGCCGATGAACTGAAATCTGGCCCATTGCTCACCCTATTTAGCTATCTTGGGCTAATCTATTTATTTGGTTTTTTGCTATTATTTTTGTGGTGGAAATGGGTTTGGTGAATGCAATCAATAGGGCGCGTTTAGCAGATAAACAACGCCCACAGCACGGGGCGTTTCATTCGTTCACGTTTTTGGGGTTGTCGCCATAGACATTCCTGCCGGGCGTGCTGTCTAACAGAGTGAACACGAAAAGAATCAGCGCGCCGAGCAGGGGTATCATGACAATAAACCACCACCAGCCACTACGGTCGGTATCGTGTAACCTGCGCACGGTGACAGCTAAAAACGGAATAAAAATGGCAAGATTATAAAGGCCACTTAAAAAAGGATCGACGCCAAGCACCCTTTCAAATAATGTCAGCACAAAGCCGATAATCAGATTAAATAAGAAAAACATCCAGTACTCTTCGCGCCGGGCCCGCCCGGTAAATACTGCATAGTGTTTAAGTACTTTAATATACCAGTGCATGGCATCTCCCTGATGAGGTTGGTATAACCATAAATGGCGTAACGCCTTTTATGGGAGTTTCTTTAACAGCATACAAAATACCTGGTAAGCGTTAAAGAGGGATATACTTCCCTTGGCTACAATAGTAAATCAGGGCCAATCGGGTAGTAACGGCTAGCGGCCTGTTGCAAACTGGCGGCAGTAAGCTCTGGTACGCCATAAACGGCCACTTCGACGCCATATTTTTGCTGAACCCGATCGACCAGAATGTCAAAGTCGCCATCACCAGATACCAATACCACCAAGTCGCTTTGTGCTGCGTACTCCATAATATCTACCGTAATACCGACGTCCCAGTCCCCTTTAGCAGAGCCGTCTGCCCGTTGGATAAATGGTTTTAATTTCACTTCGAAACCAATGGCCCGCAGAATATTCTGAAACTGCATTTGCTTTTCATCGCCGCGGTCAATGGCATAGGCGAAAGCGTGAGTAATATCGCCGTATTCGCTTACCTCAGCCCAAAACCGATTATAGTCGAAGTTTTTACGATAACTGCTGCGGGTGGTGTAATACACATTTTGCACATCAACAAACAGGCTGACTTTTTTCATGGAGTTCTCGTTATAAATAAATAGGAGCGCTAATGCCTGCTGTAGCAAAAGACCCATTCCGGGCAGGGGGCACGCTAATGGTTAGGGTGCTAGATAATAATTTGTCCGTGCAGATACTGGACCGCTTTGCCACTGATGTAAACACGCGTCTCTGTTACCCGGCAATAAAGCATGCCACCACGTAAAGATGCTTGGTAAGCCGTTAGCTCCGATTGACCCAGCCGCTGGGCCCAATACGGCGCTAATCCTGTATGTATAGAGCCGGTTACCGGATCTTCTTCAGTCCCGTTCGCGGGCCAGAAATAGCGGGATACAAAATCGGTGGTATCGCCCGGTGCAGTGATTACTACGTCGTAAGGGGCTAGCTGTTTGATTTGATTAATATCTTGCGTAACCTCCAGAATTTCCTGTGCGCTGGAATACACCGCTATATAAGCCTGAGCATTTTGCAATACCGTTTGAGGGGGTAAAGATAACCCGCGCATCAGCGCAGCGGGTACCCGCTCGGGCACCACAGGATCGCGCCGTGGAAAATCCATTTCAATGGTACCGTCGCCGCTGTATTGAAGATGCAAGCTGCCGACTGCGCGGGCATGCATCGTCAGGGTGCTAGGGCACACTGCGCTATGGCTATCAAGCGCATTTGCCGGTGGGCGGCGGTTGAACAACACAAACGCGGCAGCTAAGGTAGCATGCCCGCAAAAATCTATTTCTGTGATAGGTGAAAACCAACGAATTGCATATTGTGTGGTTGATGGGAGGCCAGCTTCAGGCTGGTCAAGGGGGACCACAAAGGCAGTTTCTGAAAGATTATTTTGCGCAGCTATACGCTGCATTAGGGGGTCGGCCAGCCAGTCATCGGTTATTACCACTGCTGCTGGATTGCCGCCGAACTGGGTTTCGGTAAACGCGTTTATCACATCAATAGTTAGCTTCATGGCAGATTTTGTTCCATAGCAGGTGCGGTAAGCAAAATTCCGCCTTTTTTGTACGCTAATTTGCGGTACTTGTCATCTAGCCTGGGGCAAAGGTGAAAGCAGTGCCAGAGTAGCCTATTGATGGGGCTGGGTAAAAGAGATAGCAAACAACGTGGCCGCGGTAAGGGTAGTGGGCCACCATAAAGCGACCAAGGTGCCCACAGCAATAGCACAACACGGGGTAAGCCGGTACGCCCCTGTACTGAGACCCTGTATCAACCGCGCTTGACACTATGCCTGTGCAAGCCAGTACTCGCTCAAAGCCGTTTTCATGGTTCAGGGCAGTGTTCTTTACGCTAGTCTTCGCTCAAGGCTGTAACTCACTGAGGGTAAGCGTTCGTTGGGTGACCATATCACCGTTCACGTCTTTAAGGCCCAAAGAGATTGCCGGGTCAGGTTGTTGCCAATCAATGGTAATGAACCCATAGTTCACCTCATGCGTGGCATCGCTTACCCTGTGCCGGTTGGGACTTATATGTTTCCATTCTTCGGTCAGCCCGGAGCTGGTGACCTCCCACAACGGATAGGGTAAGGTGGTGTCGCTCGCTCTGGCCACCCGGGATACTTCGCCCCAATGGGTATCGCCGCTTACTATCACGACCCCGGTTATATTATGTTGCGCGATAAACTGTAATAACCGCTGGCGATCGTAGGGAAAGTTAGCCCAGGCTTCCCAGCCGGTAAACTCAGGTAATAATTGCAGACTGGAAGCAATGATTTTTATTTTGGCGGGTTTTTTCAATTCAGTTTCCAGCCATTGCCACTGCGCTTCGCCCAGCATACTGGCCGTAGGATCCTGGTGTACCGCGTAAGGGCCCTGATTAGCCGGCTTACGTTGTTGTAAATACTCAGCACGCGATACCTGGTTAATTGGCGGACGGTTCCAGCGTAAATCAGGCATGATGATATTGACCGAATGGGCATCGTCTCCAAAGCGACGGGCTGTATAAATACCGTCCTGGCGATGGCGGCGGGGCGCGTCGGCTGCCACATTAAAAAAATCGAGCATCAGCTGCCGTGACGCTTCTTTTTGGGGATATTCCCGCCCGCCATCATTGACCCCAAAATCATGATCGTCCCAGATGGCCATAATCTGATGGTTATCCAGCAGAGTCTGGAATCCGGGTTGCGCTTTTAGCTGCTGATATTTTGTATTGAGGACATGCATATCTTCGGTATCGCCGTAAATATTGTCGCCTAAAAATAAAAATACATCAGCTTGCTCGGCATTTATGGCCTTCAGGATAGGCATGGTTTTAGCCTGATGACTGCACGAGCCAAACAGAATCTTGCCCGGTGCCAGGGCGCTTTTTGGGGGTGGGGCAGCGTTGGTCTGAGCAGCGCTTATGGGGCTAAATAAAAGCGTCCCGGTAACTAACAGCCACAGTAAAGCATGGTTCATTGGGTTGGTTCCTGTAATGTGGTGGCCAGCACAGATTGCATAGGCGGGGCGATATCTGAATGATATTCACTGGGCTGTTGGCCTAACAGTTGTAAAACAGTGGCGGCTACCTGGGCCAGTGTGGCGGGTTTGCCTGGGCCCTTGACCACCCCGCCAGAAGCAATGTCTTTGCCTATTGCGGCCAGCCAAATATACTGGCTGCCGGTAATTCCCTGGGGCGCGCTGGGCAGCAATTCAGGGGCCTGTTTGGCAATGGCCTGGCGCGAGCTATGGTGCTGCCAGTCTTCCAGCGTAGCACCTCGCCCATGATCAGTTGTGACCAGCAAGGCGGTTTGGTTGTGATACCCGGGCAGGCTTTGAATGCTTTGCCATAAGGCCTTGAGCAGCGCATCACTGCGATGGATTGAACGTATATACTGCTCATAATTACCGTCATGGGCAAAGTCATCACTTTCCCCTAAGCCAATGTATAACAGTCTGGGTTGGTTGGTGCGTAAATATTGCAGTGCATAATGATAGGTAAAGGCATCGAGCCTGACATGTTCCCAAGGGCTGGGTATTTGCTGTTGCAATGTATTGAGTAGGGCTTCTGCGGGGGTGTCCAGAGAACCCGGCGTAAACCCGGCATTAATATGTAACCCACTGCGCGCCCGGTTAAATATGGCCGGAAATACGTCCCAGCTGGCGAATACCCCAAACGGTTGAGCAAAACCCGGGCGTTGCTGCAGCCATTCGAAAAAACTGATGTTCGGGTTAGCCCGCGGCGTATTACTGTCTATGCGATTGTCTGCCCGTCCGGTAATCAGTTCATTGTATCCGGGGTAGGAAATATACCAGTTGTTGCTTACCTGCATTGTAGAGCCAACATCCTGATTACCAAGCAGCACGCCTTCGGTAGCCATAGTCTGCCAAACAAAGGGCATAAGTTTACGGGCTTTTTGCTGGTTGTCTGGCGCGTCGAAGTCGGCCAGTAGTTGAGCTTTATTCGTAACGTTATCGGAGGATATCAAGCGGGTATCAAGGCCGCGGTATACCTCTTGCCACCGCACCCCGTCCAGCGTCACTACAATCACATTCTGCGCGCTGTAGGCAGCGTGCGGGGCCAATAACATCAGGCATAAGATAAATCGGCGCATTGCTTTTTCTCCTTTTAGGGAAACAATAGCGGCACCAAGACAATGACTGCTGGTCCTGGTGCCGCCAACATTCAAAAAGCTAAAACGCTAATTTAAGGTTAACCGCAGCGGTACGTGGCGCACCAATCCAGCCGGCCTGACCAGAGATACCGCCAATGTAGCTTTCATCAGTGATATTATTAACGGTGACGCGTAGGTCCATCTGCTGTATGCCTTCTACCGGGGCGCTCAACGACACACCGGCATAAAAGTCATAGGTAGTGTAATCATCTACCCGCTGGGTGTTCAGAGCATCCATATAGCGCTCACCCACATACTTACCGGACAGTCCGGCAAAGTAGTTTTCTTTGGCCCAGTCCACGCTCACGACTAACAGGTCTTCGGCAGAACCGTATACCGTGTTGCCACTGGGAAAGTCACTCAGCTCGCCAGTATAGGTAGAGTCGTTGTTGGTATAAGAAGCGTACACCGACCATTGATTAGAAACATACCAGGTAGCTGACGCTTCAATACCGCTGGATTCAATGCCACCTACATTGACAAACTGCCCACTGGTGCCAATGAGAAAATCAATACCATCTGGCGAATCAGGCGCAATAAAGGTAAGTCGGTTATCAAAGGTAATATCGTAGTAAGTCAGACTGGCAGAGAATCTGTCAGTATCATAGCGAAGCCCCAGATCTATATTTTCTGCGGTTTCCGGTTCAATACTTTCAAGGGCAGATGCATCACGCTCTAACACAGTGTCTTTGATGGCCGCAAAGTTTTCTGCATAACCGGCAAACACTTCCAGGGATGCCCCTACCGGCACCACAATACCGGCACTAAGCAGGGTATCGGAATCAGAGTCCACACTAATGTTATTACGCTCGCCAAAGACATCCTGCGCCTCCAGGTCAACCAGGAACTTTTTTGCACCTAAGCGTAGGCGAGCAACCTCAAAATCGATTTCATCTTCCAGATAAAACATAGTGGTATCCACGAAGAATTCCCGGCTGTACTGTACCCAATAAGGTGTGTTGTCGAAGTTTGCCGATACTCGTGGATCTATTTGACGATGCCAGTCCCGCCATTCTTCACGCTCGTAATCTTCATACCAAAAGCCGCCACGCAAGGTATTATTAAATTCGCCAATTTGGGCATACCAGGTGAAGTCAGCGTTGAGGCCGACCCGATCTTTTCCATAGTGGGTGTGCCGGTACGAAGCTACCGGTACTGCACCCGCCGCGTAGCATGCCGGATCGTATTCGGCGCCTGCGCCGCCATAAGGGAAAGTTAAGCTGGAAGCGCAGCCAGCGTTGGGTGATAGTGTATTGCCCGTGCTATCCACATAATACAACCTACCAAGCGCTTCCCCGCCATAATAGGTGGTACCTGACACTAACTCACTATTGGCAGACATACCGTCATCGTTAACATCTACCACATAGGGTGGCACCCAGTCGCCGTGACCTTCATTGTGGTGGTAATAGGCATTGGCCGTTACTTCCAGGCTGTCTACGGCATAATCACCCTGCAGGTAAGTAAATACGTTTTCGCGATGGGTTTGCCAACCATTCCGATAAACCTGATTAATATAAGGCACGTCAGTAACCTGCCCAATTAACCGGTCCCAGCTAGGATCCTCAGCGAACTGCTCCAAACTAATTCGCTGATAATTGGCTTCTATTGCATCATCATAAGAAGCATAAGCTGTTACGTCCACCGCACCCAGTTTACTGATAATTTTGCCCGCTAGATGATCGTGCTCGTTATCGGCTACTTGCTGAATCCAGTCAGAATTGGCTGAACTTGAAAGGCTTATCCAGGCATAGGTGTTTTTGGCTATTTCACCGGTTTCAAAGCGGGCAAAATATTTCTGCGCATCAAAGTCACCACCGGTCAGGCTAACGGTTAAACGCTGTTCGGTGCCCGGATCCATGGTGGTGAAGTTCAGCGTTCCGCCTAAAGCCTCATTGGAGCGAGAGGCCACATCCGCCGTCCCCTGCGAAACTTCTACGGTGCCGAGGTTTTCGGTGTCAATATAGCGGTTGGCTTTCGAGCCGCCCCCATAGTTTGAATTACCATTGGCAATACCATCAATAGTGATACCTATCTGTTGCTCATCCAAACTAAGCTGAAAACCCCGGATAGACACTGTGGTCGACCAATCGTCTGAGCCAAACGTATCGCCTTCGTTTATCAATACGCCCGGCAAATTGTCAATCACGGCCAGCGCGCTGGTCATTGCACTTTGCTGATTAATCATTTCACTGCTTACTGCGTTATTAGCATACGAGACGCTTCGGCCAACTACAGTGACTTCTTCAATAACATCATTGGCTGGCGCCGGCTGTGCTACTGCCATTGCCTGATTACTAAGGGCGAGCAGAATCGCACCCGATAGGATGTTCCGTTGTGTTTGAAGCTTCATGTGTGTTTCCCGGTTTTAAAATTATAATGATTAAAGCGCGGGGAAGTATGCAGTCGTTATATGACGCAGGGTTGGACAATTATTGAAGGTTTAGTGAAAAAATTATTGCAGGAAGATGGCGGTTTGGTGACGACTGTGCCAAGCGGCCCCTCTCTCGGCTAGCCGGCTTAATACACAGCGCATCGACTCTGCTTACACAGCCGCTGTCGTGTTGGGCCGGCCAGCAAGGACAAGGCACGCCCAGCAATGGCAAAGCAGTGGTTAGACGTAAGTGATAAGCACAAAAAACACACCTATTATAACCAGTAAGCCGGTTATTCCACAGACCACGCCCTGGGGACGACGCTGGTGCGGCACGGCTGATGGAGACGGGTAGCGACCCAGCGTAACAAGTTTACACACCGGCAAACCTACCCGGTAACAGACATGCCAAAAGATAAAATCTAACAGTAATATGCCGAACCCTTTAAATACGCCGCTAATTACTTCTTCCATGTTGAATTCCTTATAGGTAGGTCAATCAATTTACCGGCAGGTGTAATGCTACACAGGGGAAAACTATAGCAACCGGTTTGGTTAAAACAATACGTCCTGCGCAAATAGATGTAACAAACTATGTGACCTATAAGCCAGCCAAAAGCGCGTCGAAGCGGTAAATGGACGATATTCAGGTTAATGCAAACCCGCACCTTACCCCACCTATAACGGGCCGGGGTCACGCTTTTTGGGGTCAGCGTATAGTGCCCGCAATAGCTTGAAAATGAGTCAGTTTGATGTCGGCCTTTTCAAGAATATGCTGCAGATTAGCCAATAAAGCCAAAGCGCCGACGCCATAATAAACCCTCACTTTTGTCTACTGACGGCGTTTTTATGGCTTACGAAAATACCATGACTACCATCGATATATGGGTGAACAAAACCGATATAAGCCAAGCCAGGATTGTGCAAAAGACAATGAATAAAGATAGGCAGGAAGATGGCGAGGCGATGTTACAGGTCAATAGATTTAGTTTTCGGCGAATAATATCAGTTGTGCATTGACCGGAGAAAAATGGGTTACTGGTGGTTTTTCCAGGGGGTAATGGGTAGGGCATTATACTCGTGTAGGGCATGATACCCGTGTAGGGCATGGCCACGGTAAGCGCTTCGCATCATCCTCAGCTAAAGGCTGGCGAGCAAAGACTGGCTATTTGCCAATGGCCAGTCATTTACCCATTGCGGTGGGCAAAGCCAGCCACTGCAGCGTGATAGACCAGCTTCCCCCACGCAAAAGCAATTCTTCGATTTATGATAATTAGCTGCGCTGCGCGAGCAATGCAGTATTTAGTGAAGCCACCCAGCACTGGCTACTGAATTTTCGCCATTCTTTATAACATCTTTTGTATTGGATGAGTTTGTGCGAGACATCTTTACGACCAGGTACGTACTATTGTGTTAACCAGTGCCTTCAGTAAAACGGCGTATGATCGTGCGCATTTGCTTATGTAGCAAAAACGAGCCCGCGCCGTGCCATATCGCGTAATAGGACTAACTAGCTCGGCTAACCAAGCTTTTGCGAAGCGCTGGTGTGCTAAGACAAGGTTGTCGAATACACTGGTCTTGCCAGCCAGCCAGCCAGCCAGCCTGCCTACCGATGGTGAAACCTGGGTACTGGCTTTTGCCGGTAATAAAATAGCTGCTGCTTGATTTGCAGACGCTGTTAAAAAATAGTCTGACTCGTGAACTCTTCACTGGCGCCGCGGACATTAAATCTCAGGAGAATAAGCCCAAAGGAAAACTACAGGGTGAATTATTTTTTGTGCCGCACCGGGTTGGAAAACGCACCAAAAAGTAAGGTAAAGAAGCATTTGATAGCCGGTATGCACAAGCCTGGGAGGGTTTTATTAAGCATATTGAGCGCCACATTACAGTGGATGAATATAATAGGACCGAGGCCATCGTTTCTTTGTATCAGCAAGGGCTGGCTAACCAGCTAAGCCATACTGAAATCAATGTACTGTCATTTTAGTACCCTTAACAGGCTACACGGTGGTGGGCCACTTTAAGATAATGGGCCATAAGTGTTAGGCACGCATTGTCTTAGCCGAGCATCAAGCGGCGCTAACGGTGTTGTGAGGTAAACGGATACAGGAGTAATGGGCGAAGTAGTTTAAAACCTATTAGCCCGGTTAGCCCTAACATAGCTGTGCCAATCAGTGGGATGACCGCGCCAAAACCTATTGTGGATACCAGGTAATAACCTAATAAATAAGCAGGGCGGTACGTGGGTAAAAGCATGCCTAGCAGCAACATTACAGGCAGGGAAAACATTGATACCAACCCGGCGTAGCCACCGAAAAACGCGAGGGACACTATCGCAGCGCCGGTGCCGGCCATCACCAGTGCTCGCCACACTGCACCTGGATAGGTCTTGTGCGCAGGGCTATATTGCTGGTTGATCCACAGCGTCATGCTAAGCGTTACCAAGGGAATAAGTATCAGCCCCCAACTATTAGAAAAATACGGTAGCGCCTTATTGTTAAACAAGTAATGCCCTTCAATGCCAGTGGTAAAATACTGATATAACAGGTAAAGAATAATATAGAGTGAGCTTAATAAGGTAAGCAGAATGTATGAGCGCATAGCGTTTTTGCCGATATTTGCAACCACTTTACTGGTCATAGTACATACAAAAAAAGGCAGTGCCAGCGTGTAAATGTAAAAGGATATATCGTTGTCTCGTTTTGCTCGCAGATTATCACCAAAACCCAACCGTGGTTATTCGATTTGGATGACAATAGGGTGGGGCACCCAATTATTCATTTCGCTAATTCGTTGAGGCTACACCACCGCCTAAACTTAACTGCATGTAATAAGCTACCCTCGCAGTGATATAGGCACTGAGGCCGGGTTGCTCAGGCAGCCCGGCCCCACCAAGGGCCCCGGCTAACGGGTTTTTAGTTTCGCCAGTACTGCGTTTAGTGTGTTTATCGCGTTATAGATATCTTGCGAGCTTTGCGCTGAGGCCTGCGAGTTTTGCGACACTTCTTCGGTAGCATTGCCAATAATCACCATGTTACGGTTTAACTCCTCGCTCACCTGGCTTTGCTCTTCAGCAGCAGCGGCCATCTGCGTCATCCGTTGGCTTATTTCATCAATTTGGGTCACGGTTGTTTGCATTTTTTCCAATGCAGATTGCGAGCTAAGCGAGGCCGCTTCGGCCTTGTCGTTGCCGTTTTTGATAATACTGACGGTGTTCTCAACTTCGCTTTGCAAGGCGGTGATCACGCGGCCAATCTCGCCTACAGAATCAGCCGTTTTTGATGCCAGCGAACGCACCTCGTCCGCTACTACGCTAAACCCTCGGCCGTTTTCACCGGCCCGCGCGGCTTCTATTGCCGCATTCAGTGCTAACAGGTTGGTTTGGTCAGCGATAGCATCAATCACATCAAGAATTTTTTTAATGTCAGCGCTACGTTCGGATACCGCCGAGACTGCGCCAGAAGCAGTGCGCATTTCAGCTGATAACGCTGTCACAGTGGTTGCCGCCTCAGAAATTTCCTGTTCTGTATGGCGTACTGACTGATTGGCATTGTCTGCATTGTCGGCCGCATTAGCCGCCGTGCGCGCAACTTCCTGGGCGGTTTGCGACATCTCGGTAATAGCGGTTACCACACTGTCTATTTCCGCCTGCTGCACCTGAATTTGCTTATTAGTACTGGTAGCGTGGTGCTGGGTTTGTTCACTTAAGCCAATAACCTGGGTGCAAGATGTCTTAGCCTGTTCCAGTAACTCACGGACTTTTTCTTTAAAGTGGTTAAACGCCTGGCTTAGCTGAATGAGTTCGGCGTGAGAATCTATCTGAATATTCTGGGTTAAATCACCACCTTGACCCGCTAATTGTTCCATCCGGTCGGCCACCTGTTTAACTGGCAGAATAATACTCCGGGTAAACAAATAAATAAGGGTTAGCGCAATAAGTGTTGAGCACAGCGCGACCAGGAATTGCGTGGTAAGGAGCGAGGTGATAGCTGCGGCTATCATCTGTTCAATCGTCTGCACTGGTGCTAGCGCTGCGTTTACATCTACGCCCACTACCATGTGCCATTGTACGCCCGGTAATGGAAGAGCAATTGGACGGGTAACATATAGCATATCTTCAATAAGCACAGAGGCACTGGTCTCTGCTGCGGTTAAGATATCCTGACTTTGGGTGCCCGTAGAAAATATTTCTTTAAAGGGGCGCGCAAGCTTATCAGCCGCACTGGTTGCCGCCACTACCAGACCATTCTGGCTCACCACATAAACATTGGCCTGGCCGCCATATAATGACGCCTTAAGCACCTTTGCCTGCTCTTGTAATATGGGCAGATTAAGGTCAGTGCCGACGACCCCGCGAAATTGGCCATTGGCAATAACCGGCACCGTAAGGCTGGTCATAAGCTCTTCATAACCAGGTCGTATTTCAAACTGGTAGGGATTGGAAATACACGGTTTCATTTTTTCTTTATTACATAAATACCACTGTGACGCACGAAACCCGAATTCATCTAACGTGGTGTCATGCTTGGCGCTGGCATCATCAATGGGCACCTGCTGAATGCTGCCATCAGGATTACGTATAAAATACACTTCCAGGCTACCGGTCCCTGGCACCGAATGACTCGCGCCATTGCGGTAGTCGTTTGCCCGGTTATCAAAAAGGTTTGTTTCGAATTGAGCATACATGCTGGAAGTCACCCCGGTCTTCAACAAACTTCCCACTATGCGTTGGGTTTGTTCGCGGGTTAGTGAGTGGGTGTCAGCCGCTTCAATACTGGCAGATAGCTGTGTAGCCAGCGTATTAGGTATTTGATGGGCTGTACTAATAAGTGACTGTGTTTGGGCAGCATATTGAGCGGCTTTAGCGGACACCGTAGCCTCGATTTGCGACTGGACCTCGCTGCTTACATGGCGGGTGATTTTGTCTTCGGCATTATTAAGTAAAAAATAACTGACAAAAATAAATACGGTTGCCAGTAAAATAAATAATATCCCTACAACCGACATAAGCTTGAAGGTAAGTGATAGGTTTTTTTTCATTGATTGTATAGCCATGATAGTAAACAAAAATAAGGTGTTTAGCGTAAGCCGCGATAAACCGAGGTGGCCGCACTGCATTGAGAGTATAGGCAATAACTCAACAATCAGGAGGTTTAATGAGATTGCGCCTGCGTATCGGCTGCGCGCAAGGATACTTTACAACGAATGAAAGAAAACTCGGCATGGGGGGGAAACGAGCGTAAAGCGTACCTGAGGTAGCGTTTACTGACTATGTACCAGGCGGATATCGCCGCCGGTAGCGTTACACAGTGGTTAAAGAGAACGGCTCAACGGCCGCCGGCAATATCGATAAACGAGCCTGTAACATAGGACGCCTCCTGTGACAGTAACCAGTAGATAGCCTGGGCAACTTCTTCAGCAGTACCGCCTCGCTTTAAAGGGATACTTGGTGCCAGTCGGCTGACCCGTTCAGGTTCGCCCCCGTCACGGTGCATATCGGTATGTATAAAACCAGGGCGTACGGCGTTCACTCTGATATTGCGCGCCGCCAGTTCCACCGATAAGCCTTTGGTTAAACTATCAATGGCGCCTTTGGCGGCGGCATAATCAATGTATTCTAATGGCGCGCCGGTTCTGGCCGCGGCGGAAGAAACATTTACAATTGCTGCGCCTTTGGCGGCCTGCCGTATAAAAGCCCTGCAACATAAAAACGTTCCCATTACATTGCCTAACAAAATATTTTGAAAGCGGTCGGAATCGATATTTTCCAGGCGCGTCTGCCGCTGTAATACGCCTGCGTTATTGACCAGATGGGTAACCTCACCGAAGGTATTTCGGGTTTCTTCAAACAGCGCTGCAACCTGATTTTCGTCGGTAACATCAGCCTGGTAACTGATCGCCTGGCCACCATGCTGGCGGATACTGGCCACCACATTGTGGGCCGCCTCGTGATTAGATCGGTAATTCACGCACACCGCAAATTGCTGGCGGGCAAGCAGCTGCGCGGTGGCCGCGCCAATACCGCGGGAGGCTCCGGTCACAATGGCTACCTGGCGGATGGGTGAAGCAGACGAAGTATACATGTTTGCTATTATCGTCGAATGCTATTGTGAAAAGTAATCATTGATAGGTTTAGCCTTAAGGCGCATTACGCTGCGACGGCGTCGAATTGAAAGTCTTGATTTGGGCGTGAGGATCGACCTCTTGCCGATGGTTAAGTGTAGCCTGGGCCCACCATATTAATTGGCAGAAGGTACGGCCCATGTAATTAAACCACCGGTCACTGTCTTCATTGGTCTCGACCGCGCCAGCTTCGTTGAAAACCTGTTCAGCATTAGGAATATGCACCATTGCCGACACAGGTAAACAGCCTAACTCTGATAAAAAGGTGCGCATTCCCACTGCTGCGCGCATACCGCCCCACTGGCCCGCCGAATAGGTTACGATGGCGCTGGGTTTGTAAGAATATAATGAGCTGCCAAAGTGATTAAGCAAATGTGCTAGTGCCGGGCTCATTGAATGGTTGTATTCGGGGCTCACCATAATATAACCATCAGCTTGTTCGATTTTATCAGCCAATTCACTTAACGCTGGGGGAACGTTGCTTTTTGCATAGGCAAAATGAGGTTTGAATACGGGCTCGGGTGGGTAATCTAACGCATCGATTAATTCAAATTCATGTTCACTATAGCGGCTTTGTAAACAATCAAGGCTCGCTCGGGCCACGCGTAAACCCAATCGGGCCGGCCGGGGCGGTGTACTGTCGCGAATGGTGCCCAAAAAAACCAAAAATTTCATGACATATCCCATGACAATTGATAACAATCCACCCGGCAATAGCCTGGTAACGCAGTGAAAAAACTGCCTTACCGTTGCCGGGCAGGTTTAACATTACTGGCATGCTAGCATAGCCTGTGAGTATTAAAACTGGCTATTTACGTTAGGGCATACGCTTGTACTACCTGTCTGACAGGACGCTAACCAGGTGCAGCGAGCGCATTCTATCTATCGCATAACGGTCATTCAGCACCGCTAAACTGCGCGAAAAATGCCGCCACAGTATCGACCTCTGCTATCTGTAATATCCAGATGACTTCAGCTAAATCAGAAAAATCTGCGCCACCGTTGGCAATAGTTTGATTTAAATAACGCTCGTTTTTACCGTTATATTGCCGACTGAGTTGGTTTGCCAGTTGCCAGGTTTGGCGACTAAGCTGGCCCGGTTGTTCGAGCTTATTGACGGCAAATGTCGGATCATTGAAGCCCGGCGTGCCGTTATCAGCAGCGTTGCCATCGGGTATTTTAATATAAGTCGCATGTTGTTTTACCAATGCCAGTGCTTCTTGACTGGTTTCGTCTTCATTCCACTGGCTATGCTGCACAATCACTATTTGGGATTTCCCGAGCGCCCCATACCGGGTGCGGTAGGAAGATATTAACGCTGCGCTAATATCGCTCTGGCCTGCTTCAGCAATCCAAATACGCCCTTGGTTAGACAACGTTTTGTGCATTGCAGTAAGTACGGTAGCAAATGCTTTATCGCGATTACCGTGTATATCTACCCAATGGCTGCCAAACGTGTGCCTGAACAGAGCCTTGGCCGGGACAAACAGGCCCGCCTGAAGCCCATAGGTGCCGTGCAGCGCAATATAATGGTGCGGGCGATATTTTTCGTTATTAAGAATTAAATCCAGCGCCGCAACGGTATGCAGATCGTCAACATCGGTTTTAAGGTCAAAATTAAACAATAGTAAGTCATGTTGGTTATCAAAGGCGGCAGGTGGGTTGGGTATGGTTGATGAAGCCCAGCTTACATGGGTGAAAAAAAGTAATGTAAACCAGATAATAGGATGTGGTCTTGGCATGGGTCGGTCAACGGTATACGCACAGATGGTTACCAGTAAAGCTATCTTAGACCGGAGCCGTCATTGTTGTTTTCGAGTATTATTATTGCGTTATTTAACCGCAGCGGCAAAGAAAAAAAGGAGCCCGAAGGCTCCTTTCTACGCGACCTGCCGAAAACAGGTGTTTATACGCGTTCGAAGATAGTGGCGATACCTTGTCCCAGGCCAATACACATAGTGGCCAGACCAACAGACTTATCGTTCGCTTCCATCAAATTAAGTAAGGTGGTGCTGATTCGCGCCCCAGAACATCCTAATGGATGGCCAAGTGCGATAGCCCCACCATTTAGGTTGACCTTTTCATCATAGTTGTCCAGCCAGCCTAACTGCTTGATGCAGGAAAGCGCTTGGGCCGAAAATGCCTCATTAAATTCAGCTAACTGAATATCATCCATGGTCATGCCCGCGCGTTTTAGGGCTTTTTGCGTAGCAGGCACCGGACCAAAACCCATAATAGCTGCGTCGCAACCTGCCACTGCCATCGCGCGAATTTTTGCCCGTGGTTTTAAGCCCAGGGCTTTGGCACGATCTGCCGACATCAATAACATCGCAGAAGCACCATCTGAGATGGCCGAGGAGGTGCCGGCGGTTACCGTCCCATTCACCGGGTCGAACACCGGGCGTAAGCCCGCTAGCGTGTCCACTGTCGTGTCGGGTCGAATAACTTCATCATAATCAATCATTCTTAGCACGCCATCTTGATCATGCGCTTCGATAGGCGCAATTTCATTGGCCCAACGGCCTTCTTCATGGGCTTTCGCAGCGCGCTGATGCGAACGAGCCCCAAAGGCATCCTGCATGTCTCGGGTAATACCATTTTGACGGCCCAGTAGTTCGGCCGTCATACCCATATTACCGGAAGCTTTAGCCGTATACTTTGCCAGCCCTGGATGAAAATCAAGGTTGTAATTCATTGGCACATGGCCCATGTGTTCAACCCCACCAATCATAAATACCTCACCGTTGCCGGTCATAATACCTTTCGCCGCATCATGCAACGCCTGCATAGATGAACCACACAAGCGATTGACGGTGACCGCACCGGTACTTCGGGGGATCTTCGTCAGTAACTGAGCATTACGGGCAATGTTAAATCCCTGCTCTTTGGTTTGCTGCACGCATCCCCAAATAATGTCTTCTATTTCAGCCGGATTAACCCCAGGGTTACGTTCAAGTAACTGGGTCATCAGATGTGCCGATAATGTTTCAGCACGAACATTTCTAAAAATACCACCCTTGGAGCGTCCCATGGGGGTACGGATACAATCTATAACTACCACATCTTTCATGTTCAATCTCCTGGGGTTAAGCGAAGTAGGATTTACCATCAGCGGCCATCTGGCGCGTACCTTCGGTTACTTCGTAAAGTGGACCTAAGTGCGCATACTTGTCGGCAAGTTCAACAAACTTGTCGACCCCCATTGTTTCAATCCAGCGGAAAACACCGCCCCGGAATGGTGGGAAACCTATGCCGTAAAGCAGTGCCATATCGGCTTCAGCGGCACTTCCAACAATCCCTTCTTCCAGGCAGCGTATAGTTTCGTTGGCCATTGGAATCATCAGCCGGGCAATCACATCATCGTTGTCAAACTCAGCAGTATCAGCGGCTTGTGCATTAATCAACTCATAGGCCCGATCAGCCGCTTGTTTAGTGGGGCGGCCGCGTTTATCGGTACCGTACTCATAAAAACCTTTGCCATTTTTCTGCCCGTAACGTTTATCGTTATACATCAGAGTGACAGGGTCGTTAGTGAGCTTACTCATGCGTTCAGGAAACCCTTCGGCCATAACGCCGGACGCATGGTTAGCGGTATCCATACCTACGACATCCAGCAGGTAAGCGGGGCCCATCGGCCAACCAAACACTTTTTCCATAACCTTATCGACTTGCGCAAAATCGGCACCATCGAGTACCAGTTTACTGAAACCGGCAAAATACGGGAACAATACCCGATTTACCAAAAAGCCAGGGCAATCGTTTACCACAATAGGGGTTTTGCCCATTTTGAGCGTTGCTGCGACGACCGCGTTTACCGTGTCGTCTGTGGTATCTTTACCGCGAATAATTTCCACCAACGGCATACGGTGCACCGGATTAAAAAAGTGCATACCACAGAACCGGCCAGGTTTATCCAGATTGGCAGCCAGCTTATCAATTGAAATTGTGGAAGTATTGGAGCAGATAATGGCATCTTCGCTGACAGTCTGTTCGACTTCTTTGAGCACCGAGCCTTTGACCTTCGGGTTTTCCACCACCGCTTCAATAACCAGGTCCGCTTCTTTCAACGTGCTGTACTCAAGGGTGGGCGTAATGGCGTTAAGGGTAGTGGCCATTTGTGCCGGGTCCACTTTCCCTTTTTGGATGCCTTTACTGAGGATTTTTGCTGCTTCTTTAAGGCCTAAATCCAGCGCTTCCCGATTGATGTCTTTCATTACCACCGGCGTCCCTTTGACAGCACTTTGGTAAGCAATACCGCCACCCATAATGCCGGCCCCTAGAACGGCAGTAAGCTGCTGTTCTTTGGTCGAGGCCTTCGCCATTTTTTTGCCTTTACTTTTCACTAGCTGGTCAGCCAGGAATATACCTATCTGAGCTTGAGCAGCGTCGGTTTTGGCTAACGTAGTGAAGCCTTCATTTTCCAGCTTAAGCGCACCTTCTCGGTCCATTGATGCAGCATTTTTAACGGTCTCTACCATTAAATGGGGGGCTGGGTAATGCTTGCCTGCCATGGCTGCTACCATTGCAGCGGCCGTAGAAAAGCTCATCATGCCTTCATTTTTGCTCAACGTCAGCGGGGCTTTTTTCTGCGCGCGGCGAGCCTGCCAGTTAAATGTTTCAGCAGCGGCATCTTTAACCATACTTAACGCGGCTTCCACCAGTTTCTCTGGCGCTACCACGGCATCCACAGCGCCCTCAGCCATTGCCTTATCAGCTTTGCGGTCTTTCCCTGTGGTCATCCACTCCAGTGCATTATCGGCGCCGATAAGGCGTGGCAAACGCACGGTTCCGCCAAAGCCCGGCATCAGGCCTAGTTTGACCTCGGGTAAGCCGATGGCCGCCGTGGTATCGGCTACACGCATATCACAGGCCAGCGCCATTTCGCAGCCGCCGCCTAAGGCGAACCCATTTACTGCAGCAATGGTAGGGAAGGGCAGGTCTTCAAAGCGGTCAAATACTTGGGATGTTTTTGCCACCCACGTATTAATTTCTGCTTTGGATAAACTGAACATCGCCGTGAACTCGGTAATATCAGCCCCTACAATGAAAGCTGATTTAGCACTGCGTACTATCAGGCCTTTTACATCATCGCGCTGGCTCAGCGCGGCGGTAGCTTCATCCAGTTCATTTACAGTCTGACGGTCGAATTTATTAACTGAACCCTGGGCATTAAATACCAGTTCAGCAAAACCATCGTCCAGCAGTGACACTGCCAGACTTTTGCCTTCATATATCATTCTATTCTCCTTCGGCGATGGCCGGATTGTTAATGTGGCCGCAATGGAACCCTCAAAATGGATCCGCTGTCGTACATTAACGCGTTAGGGTGCGTTGATTTTTGACAAACCAAAAGAAAAATTCAACAAAAATTCAAACGACTGTTTCAATTTAGTTTACAGGTGGTGGTGGCAGATTGACAATTCAAGCTCGAAATTTTGATTATCAAGCGTATAATCGGTGGCGAAAAGTCGTGCAAACCTGCGACAAATGGCGTTCTTACGCAGTACTCACATAATCTTCAAGATATCTGTTCATTCAAATCTGGCCGCACTATTTTCTTTGTCTATACTTAATCATAACAGGCTGCCGATTTCCCCGATGCAAGGGTTGCATCCAATGAAGTGCAGATGTGTTGTAGAGGTTTAAATGGGATGGCAGTAATGCAGTATCGCAAGCAAGTATTTTGGGCAAACCTGGTGTTATTTAACGTGTTATTACTAGGTATAGTAAGCACTCCCCGGGCGCTGGCACAGCTACTGCCCGACGCCGGTGAGGTAGCCATGCGAGCGCAGTTTGAGCGGGTGGAAAACGCTTTGCGCACGACTTCACGTACCAAGCTTGACACTCTTGATGATGATATTGCCGCCTTAAAGTCCTACCCCTTATATCCCTATCTGGTACGCCAACGGCTTTATCGCCAAATGGATATAACCCACCGGCCGCAAATAGAAACATTTTTAGCGACGTATAATGGTCAGCCGGTCAGTTA
The DNA here is from genome assembly GCA_003056425.1 of Alteromonas indica. Classification (GTDB taxonomy): domain Bacteria; phylum Pseudomonadota; class Gammaproteobacteria; order Enterobacterales; family Alteromonadaceae; genus Alteromonas; species Alteromonas indica. The sequence continues at coordinate 244,789 of PYVY01000001.1, read as the reverse complement.
TGGAATGCGCGGCTCCTGGTTACGTTATTTATCTGAGCGCAACGATAAGTCAGCATTTTTGGCTAACTACCGGGAGGGGCTTGGGGCGACGATAACCTGTCAGTATTTACGCTATCAGCTGCAGGGGGCAGCCAATCCCAAATATTGGCTTAATAAAGTCAAACCTATCTGGCTTAGCGGGCAATCCCAGCCGAACGAGTGTGACCCTATATTTCGTCAGTGGCAACAAGCCGGGATGCTAACGGAGGAACTGATTCTTGGCCGTATACGTAAAGCCGCGGTCAACGGGAATCCTCGTCTGGTCCCTTATCTCAAAGGGAAATTACCCGCAGACGCCCAATATCTGGCTGACCTATGGTTGGCGGTACGAAATGATCCGGCGTATATACTGAATTTTCGTCAGTTTCCGTTATCGCATGTGGATGAGGAAGCGCGCATGCTGGCGTTTGGTTTAGAAAAACTGGCCTGGCAGGATGCTGATAAAGCGGTAAGAGCCTATCATCATTGGGTGGGGAAAAAGTTATTTAGCACTGACAACCTTCACGCAATTCATCGGGCCATTGCGTTAAGCAAAGCGATTGATCATCAATCTGATGCGTTATCTTGGTTGGAAAAAGCCGATGTCGATGGCGCTGAAGATGATGTCAAACGCTGGCATATGGCGTTTTTGCTTCGAGAGCAGCACTGGGAACGGGTGCTAAAGCTCATAGAACAAGCTCCCCCACGCCAGCAAAAAAACGACAACTATTTATATTGGCGGGCCCGTAGCCTGGCGGCTTTGGGGCGCGCGGAACAAGCTGAACAGGTATTTTCTCAACTCGCGGGGCAGCGACATTACTATGGCTTTATGGCCAGCGCCCGGGTGGGTGCTAAACCAGCTTTGATGCATCAACCGGTAGAACGTGTTCAGCAACAGCTTACCGCTGTGGCTGAATTACCCGCTGCGCAACGCGCTTACGAGTTTTTGCAGTTAGGGCGCCAATTTGAGGCGCGGCGGGAATGGCATTATTTGCTTACTCATATTGACAGTGACAAGCTCACCGCGGCAGCGCTGGTGGCCAGTGAATGGGGTTGGTATGATCAATCTATCATCAGCTTTACCCGCAGTGGTTATCTGGATGATGTCGAGAAGCGCTTCCCCTTAGCCTATGCCTCGCAATTTGATGCGGCCAGTAAAACCTATGATGTACATCCTGCTTTCGCCATGGCCATAGCACGCCGTGAAAGCTCGTTTATGGCTGATGCCGTCTCGCCCGCAGGGGCCACAGGTTTAATGCAACTGATGCCCGGTACAGCCCAGTATCTGGCAAAGAAAAATCTCAATCGTTCGGTATTGTTTGAGCCGGAACGAAACCTGCAGTTTGGGGTACAGTATTTACGTTATCTGGGCGACAAACTGGCCAATAATCCGGTATTGGTATCAGCTTCCTATAATGCCGGATGGCGCAAAGTGTTAGAATGGTTACCCCAGTCAAATGATATCGCTACCGATATCTGGATTGAAAACATTCCCTACAAGGAAACCCGACGATACGTGAAAGCAGTGATGGCTTACCGCTATATTTATGAGTATCAGTTAGGCACGCCAAGCGAGCTGTTTCAACAACTGGCAACCGATGCTATACCGGCGTCCAGTCAGTTGGATGAAAGCGGACGGCAGCTTCAGCTAGCGCCAGACTGAGCCAGCCGGCTGGGTTCGTCGGGCAGAAAAAGCGAAAATGTGGTGCCCTGATTCATACGGCTGACGACCTGAATGTCTCCGCCCATTGATTTCATAATGGCTAACGAGATATACAGGCCAAGGCCGGTGCCCTGGCCCACCGGTTTGGTGGTAAAAAAGGGCTGAAATATTTTGTCTACGGCGTGTTGGCTGATGCCGCATCCATTGTCGGCCACCGTAATCACCACCCATTTACGACCGTCTGCGTCAATATGGCAATCGGTAGACAGATTAATTTCGCCGTGGCTATGAATAGCCTGGCCAGCATTTACCAGTAAGTTAATCAAAACCTGGCTTAGTTTTCGCGAACTGCCTAGCACTGTCGGCACCTCGTTAAGTGATACATTCACCTTCACATGATGCTTAAGTTCAGGGTTCACTAAGGGCAAGGTATCGTTGATGGTCTGGTTTACACAAAACGGGTCGTTGGTTTTCGGGTCGGCCCGGGTGAAGCTTTTCAGACTGGTGGTAATATCCGCTACCCGTTGTAATCCTTCATCAGATTCATTGCATATGTCTTCAATGTCGGTAATCAAACCGGCAATCTGTTCGGTTTCGTAACATTGCTGACAAGCTGCCAACCCGCGTAAACGTTCCGCATCATTACTGGCGGCAAATAGCCCTTCCAACTGATGAAAAAAGCCCGCCAGTGTAGGGACAGACTGTTTCAGATATTCTATGTTGCTACTGATAAACCCGACCGGGTTATTGATTTCATGGGCTACGCCGGCCGCTAATAATCCTACCGATGCCATCTTCTCTGAATCAATAAGTGACTGTTCGACGCGGGCTTTGTCGCGCTTAAGTTGAGCCGACTCTAAGGCTTGCAGCCGAGCATTTACACTAAGTAAGGTTTGTTCGGTAAATTCACGATAGCGGGTTGCAATCTGTATATGTTGCTGGGTATAAAAACCCAACTGCTGATGCGCAAACACAATAATCGCCATATCATTTTTGAATAAAAACGGGCTGAACAGCAGGCTTTTTATCTGACAGGCATCAGGTAACGGCACACTACACCACTGGGGGTGCAATGGTGCGTTATACATAGCAATGGTCTTGCCCCCGATAACCTTACGTAACATGTCACCCACCGCCCAGCGTGTGCCTACGATATCTTGTCGGGTAGATGAACTGCACAGCATAAAGCCTGGTTCAGACTGTTCCAGAATTAAACAGATATTATAGGGGACGATGTCGTGAAAATTACTGAACATCCGCTGATATAAATCATCCGGAGAGTCGGCATCTAATACGGCTCTTACCCCCCGTAACATCAGTTCAGACTGATAACGGGCGGCTTCCGCCTGCTCTTTTAGCCGGTATACCAGATTCAAATTTTCTAACGCATCTTCGTAACGATCTTTCATTTGGCGAACGCTACGGCTGAAATCATTAAGTTTCCATGGCGGTTGTGGCCGTCCAGGAAACACCCCTGTTCACCAAATGTGTATATACCGGCAATAGGCAGGGCCGGGAACCGCGCACGAACCCGCGCTAACATCGCGGGTAACTGTTCGGCCACAGTGAACATGCAACCTGCACAATACACCAGCAAAACGCCCGCAGGCTCGCTTTGGTCAGGTAATAGCGCAATTGCATTAGCGATAACTTTTTCGGCTCGCTCTATCAGGCTTTCTACGCTGCCTTGCATCACCACTAAATTGGTATCAACCTCGACTTGGGAAAATAACGAAAGGCCGCCTTGAGCGGTAACCGCGTCAGGGTGACTGAGTAGATATTCTGGTAACCCGGCTGGCGAAGGAATTACCCGTCCTAATGGCTGCAAAGTGGTTAACGCCAGAATAGAGCCGCCGGCCAGCATACTGCCGATACTGTTTTGGGTTAGGCCGTTGTAAACCTCGGCGGCGGGCGCGTTATTAAGGTGGGTAATATTACGTGCTTCTACTGCTGTAACTTTGCAGGCCTGTGAACCTGGGCTGTAGCCTGAACTATAACTGGCCCCAGGGGCCTGGGAAGGATACAGCGCTGCAATGGTCACATAGTCGCAGCCGCCTTGGTGAGCATCTCCGCCAAACCAATCGCCATTGATGTCATTGTCTGCGATAGTGCCACCAAAAACCGGTATATGTTCGCCCACAATGTCCGCAATGCCAGCCAGTAAGGCCTCTTCACAACCGGACGGCATGGCGCACCACAGCATTGCCGGGGCTTCATACGGCACCTGGCTATTTTCAAGTGCCGCCAGGGTCGCTTGTCGGGCGGCTTCTTGCACAGACATATCGGTCACTGAAACACTGCCGGTACCATAGTGTCCTTGCTCGTCGTACACCGCAAAGACGGTCAGGTCAGCAGCGGCATTGGCGCTATCGGGGGTATTGGCAAAGGCACCGTGGCTGGACGATGCCATCAGTATCACCGTCTTCAGGCGCGTGTTGATAATGTGCCGAATAAGCTCGGCGTTATGGTTGGCGTTAAAAAATACAAACAGTATAGAAGGGGTGCGTTGCTCAGGTAATTGTCTGAGCACATTAGCTACCAGCATATCAGTACTGTCGTTTTGCGCCCACGCGACTTCTATGTCCATAACTACCTCTGTTTGTTGCTTATTATACGGAACAACTTCGTGGTCGAACGATTGTATAACTATAGACCAGATGCCGTTTTACGCTATTGATCGGCCAGTTTTCTATACTATTCTGGTTGCCCGTAACGGCATCAGACGTTTATAAATTGTGCAGCTTCAGTATAAAATTAGCGCATAAATTGTATTTGCTCTCATAAATTTGCTTATTTACTGTCTGATACTTGCCATTCCCCTGCAAACCAGCAAGGCTAAGGCGTGATAAAATAGATGTGGCGTGCAGCGCACCACCGCCAGCAAACCGCGGCTCGCTCTGCGTCGTAAGAAGCATCAGATGATAAGATAGCGGTAACTCCGCCTAACGATAAAAAGAGGTACTATGACTACGCATCACGAAGCCTACAAAGAACATATCGCCACTTTGCAGGCGCGCACTAAAGAAGCGTTGCAGCGCGAAGGACTGGATGGTCTGGTTATTCATTCAGGGCAAAGTAAACGCCTGTTTTTAGATGACAACCATTACCCTTTTAAGGTGAATCCGCAGTTTAAAGCCTGGCTTCCGGTCATAGATAACCCTAACTGCTGGCTGGTGGTTAATGGGCAGGACAAACCTAAACTCATCTTTTACCGTCCGGTGGATTTTTGGCACAAAGTCCCTCCTGAGCCGAGTGCTTTCTGGGCTGAGCATTTTGATATTGTTTTGCTAAAACAAGCCGATGCAGTAGAAAAACATTTGCCTTATGACAAACCTCGGTTCGCTTATATTGGTGAATACATTGAGGTTGCCCGCGCGTTAGGCTTTAATAATGTCAATCCGGACCGGGTACTGCACTATCTGCACTACCAGCGCGCTTACAAAACTGACTATGAACTTGAATGTATGCGTGAGGCGAATAAGCTTGCTGTGGCAGGCCACCGCGCCGCTGCTCAGGCCTTTCATGACGGCAAGAGTGAGTTTGACATCAACCAGGCTTATGCGCTTGCCAGCCGTCAGGGCGATAACGATGTGCCCTATACCAGCATTGTGGCGCTGAATGAGCATACGGCGATATTGCACTATATGCAGTGCGATACGGTAGCACCCGCTTATAACCGTTCCTTTTTAATTGATGCCGGGGCGACTTATCACGGTTATGCCGCCGATATTACCCGTACCTACAGTCGCGAAGACGACCGCTTTGCTGAACTTATCCAACGTATGGATAAAGTTACAACAACCTTGTGCGACACCCTCAAGCCGAATGTAGCCTATACCGATATTCATTTGCTGGCCCATGATGGGGTTGCGCAGATACTGCACGACATGGGGATTGTTAATCTGCAACCGCAGGATATGGTAGAGCAGGGCATTACCCGCACATTCTTCCCGCATGGTATTGGCCACTTCCTGGGTTTACAGGTCCACGATGTAGGCGGGCTGGTGAACGATGACCGTGGAACGCCTAAACCATCGCCTGAAGATCATCCGTTTTTACGGTGTACCCGCATGGTGGAACCCCGCCAGGTATTTACTATCGAGCCGGGTTTGTATTTTATTGATTCGTTACTGGCCGATCTTAAAACCTCAGCCGCCTCTAAATACATTAACTGGGACAAAGTCGATCTGTTCCGTCCTTACGGCGGTATCCGCATAGAAGATAATATTATTGTGCACCGGGATCGCAATGAAAACATGACACGCGATCTCGGACTGAAATAAGCCTGAAAGCGAGTGTGTTATGACAGAACCCGGGGTAATGTATTTAGTTGCCATCGCACTGATAGCCGGCATGGCGATGCCGGCAGGGGCGTTATTAGCGAAAATTGATAATCTCCAACCCCAATGGTTGGAACAGGAAATCAGGCACGGCGTCATGGCCTTAGGGGCGGGGGCCCTGATATCGGCCGTTGCGTTGGTGCTGGTACCCGAAGGTAGTTCGCATCATTCCCCCCTAACCGGCGGCCTGTGTTTACTTGCCGGGGCATTGGCATTTATGGCGCTAGACCGTTACCTGGCCGCCCATGAAACCCCGGCCAGCCAATTAGCTGCCATGCTAAGTGATTTTATTCCCGAGTCAATTGCCTTAGGCACAGCCGCCGCCTTGGGTGGCAGCACGTTGCTGATAGGTGTACTTATTACGGTACAGAATTTACCGGAAGGGTTTAACGCTTATCGGGAAATGCAGTCCGCAGAAGGCCATCGACGGCCCTCTAAGTTAGTTCTGAAATTTGCCGGCATGGCGCTGCTTGGGCCGATAATGGCATTGGTAGGCTATTATGTGCTGGCAGCTTATCCTCTGCTTATTGGAGGGATTATGCTATTTGCCGCAGGTGGCATACTCTATTCAGTATTTCAGGATATTGCGCCCCAAGTCCGAATGGAAAATACCTGGTTGCCGCCATTTGGTGCGGTATTGGGCTTTTTAATTGGTATGATCGGTTACATGCTGGAAGGCGGGGGATAAAAGCCACCCTGACAGTGAAGTCCTTGGCATTGCCCGGCCCGTTGAACGGGCCGGGCGCACCATGCTTAATTCGGGATGATGATAGCTCGCTATTATTTGGTGCGGGCTACTGACATATGGGCCAGGGCAATCAACGCATCTTTGTACGGCGAGTCAGGCACAATGCTTAGGCTATCAATGGCCTGGGCTACTTCTTTATCTGCACACTGACGTGTGTAATCAAGCGCACCAGTCCTATCCATAATACCCTGAATACGGGATAAATGTTCCAAACCGTTAGCCTGCTCAATGGCTTCCTTGATAAGGGCGCTGTCATCATCATTGCTGGCTTTCCACATAGCATACAACAATGGCAATGTAGGTTTACCTTCGGCCAGATCATCACCTACATTTTTGCCCATTTCTGCGGCATCTGCAGCATAGTCGAGGATATCATCCGCTAACTGGAAAGCGGTTCCTAAATGTTTACCGTAATTTTGCATTGCCTGTTCCAATTCGGCGGGCTGGTCGGTCAGGACCGCCGCTAACTGGGTAGCCGCCTCAAACAAACGTGCAGTTTTACCGTAAATTACATCGAAGTAGCGTTTTTCAGTGGTTTGTGGGTCGTTACAGTTCATTAGCTGTAACACTTCGCCTTCAGCAATCTGGTTGGTCGCTTCGGATAAAATTTCCATTACCCGCATGCGTTTTAAATTCACCATCATCTGAAATGAGCGGGTATACAGAAAATCGCCCACTAACACACTGGCCTGATTACCAAAGATAGCATTGGCAGTTTCACGGCCCCGGCGTAAGGTTGACTCATCTACCACATCGTCATGTAGCAACGTAGCGGTATGAATAAACTCTATAATTGCCGCCAGTGTATGGTGATCATTATTATCGATATTCATCGCGCGGGAGGCCAGTACACTCAAAAGTGGACGTAGCCGTTTACCGCCGCTGTTCACAATGTAAAAACCGAGCTGGTTGATCAGTGAAACATCAGAATCGACTTGTTGTTGTATCAGTTGGTTTACCGCCTTCATATCATCGGCGGTGAGCTCCCGAATTTGCTCTAAGTCCATATGCATCGGCAAAAATAAAACACAGGTACAGTGGGTTTGCAGCCGATTGTACCTGAATGTTCGCGCTACGCCACCTGATTGTCGGAAAAAGCGGGCAGTTAACCGCGTAAACGCTGTAAAAGGCATAAATAGCGGTTTTTGTAGGTATTACCGTAGATTGCTTGTGAGGAGGCAATTTTGAGCGGTTTTTCACTAGATCGCAGGGCGAAATTACCGCGATCGCAGCGCGATCCGGGCGTGTGGCAAAGGGCAAATAAATAAAAAAGTATACGCTAGGCATAAGATTTCGCTGACAATTCGCTGTACACTGTGGTAAATTTATGCACCTAATTTCGCGAGTCTGTACAGCGATTGCGTCCCCGTGTGAAAAATAATCAAATTTTATGCGTTACGGGGTTGTGAATTGCGGATGTTTCACGTACAATTCGCGCCCTGTTTTTTGAATTGAAGCGTCTAGAGACGCAGAGCGGAGTAGAATATGTACGCGGTTTTCCAAAGTGGCGGTAAACAGCACCGTGTGGCTGAAGGCCAGACCGTTCGTCTAGAGAAGATCGAAGTCGCGCCAGGCGAGACTGTTGAATTCGATAACGTATTAATGGTTAGCAATGGTGACGACGTTAAGATTGGCACCCCTTTAGTATCTGGTGGTAAAATTACTGCTGAAGTTGTGACGCATGGTCGTGGCGAAAAGATTAAAATCGTCAAGTTCCGTCGTCGTAAGCATTCCCGCAAGCAAGCGGGTCACCGTCAGTGGTTCACGGAAGTGAAAATCACTGGTATTAACGCATAATAGGAGCACGAACACATGGCACACAAAAAAGCTGGTGGTAGTACCAAAAACGGTCGTGATTCAGAAAGTAAACGCCTTGGTGTTAAACGCTTTGGCGGTGAATCTGTTCTTGCTGGTAACATCATCGTAAGACAACGTGGAACACGTTTCCACGCTGGCAACAATATGGGTATCGGTAAAGACCACACGTTGTTCGCATTAAAAGACGGTAAGGTCCAATTCGAAGTAAAAGGTCCTAACAACCGTAAGTTTGTGAGCATCGTTGCTGAGTAAGCACGAACGCACATGCCTTTAAGGCTTAAAAAACCCCGCGTCAGCGGGGTTTTTTGTTTCTGGCGCCCCCAGATTAACGACATTGACTGGTTAGCTGGTCAGTGCGCTACCGTCTAAGATCCTTTAGCAATTAGTGAGAAAGGATATGGCTTTTCTGCCGCCGAATCGTGATGCGGGTCTTTTAATAGTGTAAACTGCAGGTATTACAGCAGGCAGACGCTGTCATCCTGCCTATTCAGTGCAAACTGGTTAAATCCGGAGTTATAAATGAAATTTGTTGATGAAGCTGAAGTTCGTGTTGAAGCCGGCGATGGTGGCAACGGCACAATTGGCTTTCGACGGGAAAAGTATGTTCCTAAAGGCGGCCCGGATGGCGGTGATGGGGGCGATGGCGGTAGTGTCTATCTTGAAGCTGACGAAAACCTGAACACGCTGATTGATTATCGTTTTGAACGTTTTCACCGTGCCGAACGTGGCCAGAATGGCCAGGGAAGCGATTGTACTGGCCGTGGCGGGGAAGATCTTTCCATGAAGGTGCCTGTAGGTACCCGCGCCACGGATATCGAAACAGGCGAAGTGCTGGGCGACTTAACCCGTCATGGTCAAAAGTTAAAAGTAGCCCAAGGTGGGTTCCACGGTTTGGGAAATGCGCGTTTTAAAAGCAGCACGAACCGCGCGCCACGGCAAAAAACCAATGGTACACCCGGCGAAATTCGGAATCTTAAACTGGAACTGATGCTACTGGCCGATGTGGGTTTGCTTGGAATGCCGAACGCGGGTAAATCAACCTTTATTCGTTCAGTTTCTGCGGCAAAACCTAAAGTGGCTGATTATCCGTTTACTACCCTGGTGCCTAATTTGGGCGTAGTCAGACAGGATGCACAACGTAGTTTTGTTATTGCTGATATTCCCGGGCTAATTGAAGGCGCAGCCGATGGCGCTGGCTTAGGTATTCGATTCTTAAAACATCTGGAACGTTGCCGGGTATTGTTGCATATGGTGGATTTATTGCCTGCCGATCTTAGCGATCCTGCACACAATGCAAAAGCAATTATTCAGGAGCTGGAGAAATACAGCCCAAAACTGGCGGACAAACCACGTTGGCTGGTATTTAATAAAGCGGACTTGCTACTTGAAGATGAAGTCGAAGAAGTTGCCGAACGGGTGATCAGTGAGCTGAACTGGGAAGGCCCGGTATATAAAATTTCTGCCTTTCAGAAAATGCATACTGACAGCTTATGCCGTGACGTTATGGACTTTATCGAAACCCTTCCAGCCCCAGAAGAGCAGGACATCGAAGAAGAAGAAGTGGCGTTTAAGTGGGACTCATACCACAAGAGTACATTGGCTCAGGAAAGCGAGCTAAGTGACGACTTAGACGACGATGATTGGGACGAAGATGACTACGATGTTGATGTGGAATACCGTAAGTAAAGGGTTGCAGGCGTAATGAAAATAGCGATGATTGCTGCAATGGCGGACCATAGGGTGATTGGCGCTAACAATACTATGCCGTGGCATTTGCCTGCAGACTTACGTCATTTTAAGCAGTTAACCTTGGGTAAGCCGGTTATTATGGGGCGTAAAACCTATGAGTCTATAGGCAAAGCGCTACCTGGCCGGCCGAACATTGTTATAAGTAGTCAGCGTGATTATCGTCTGGCAGATGCTACAACCGTAGAGAGTATTGATGCTGCGTTAACCGCTGCCACTGCCTTAGTGGGTGAAAACGATGAAGTGATGGTTATAGGTGGCGGTAAAGTGTATAGCGCTTTGCTGAGCCAGGCCGATATTTTATATCTGACTTTTATCCATACTGACGTCGCTGGCGATACACAATTTCCTGATTATCGCGAAGCTGGGCACTGGCTTGAAATTTCCCGGCAATGCCATACGGCTGACGAGAAGAACCCCTACGCTTACGACTTTGTAACGCTTAAGCGTCATACCGGCTAGTTCACAATGACAAAAAACCCGCAAGCTGCGGGTTTTTTTATACGTCAGATAATGTACCTAAAAGAGATGATGTGCTCATTAAAGACGGCGTATCAATAACGTTTACTCACCCATATGATCGAACATATTTTCTAATGATAAGCCCTGATGGCTTAACATATCACGTAGTCTGCGCAATGCTTCTACCTGAATTTGGCGAACCCGCTCGCGGGTTAAACCAATCTCAGCACCTACATCTTCCAGCGTACTAGGCTCGTAGCCTAATAAACCAAAGCGGCGCGCCAGAACTTCACGTTGTTTCGGGTTAAGTTCTTCAAGCCATTTAACGATGTTTGATTTAATATCATCATCTTGAAGATTTTCTTCAGGGCCATAGTCATTATGGTCTGTCAAAATATCCAATAAAGCTTTGTCGTTCTCCCCACCAATGGGGGTATCCACTGAAGTAATACGCTCGTTCAAACGAAGCATCTTAGTGACATCTTCTACAGGCTTATCTAACGCAAATGCAATTTCTTCTGCGGTAGGCTCGTGATCAAGTTTCTGCGACAACTCACGGGCTGCACGTAAATACACATTTAATTCTTTAACAACATGGATAGGTAAGCGAATGGTGCGGGTCTGGTTCATGATCGCCCGTTCTATGGTCTGGCGAATCCACCAGGTGGCATAGGTCGAGAATCTGAAACCACGTTCAGGGTCGAACTTTTCTACCGCGCGAATCAAGCCTAAGTTGCCTTCTTCAATCAAGTCTAGCAAGGCCAGGCCACGATTATTATAACGGCGGGCTATCTTCACAACCAGACGAAGATTGCTTACGATCATACGCTTACGGGATGCTTCACACCCTTTGAGTGCACGGCGTGCAAAATACACTTCTTCTTCTGCGGTTAGCAGAGGGGAGAAACCAATTTCGCCTAAATACAGCTGGGTCGCATCAAGGTTTTTGTGGGTTTCTTCATGAACGGCGAAAACATCATTATCGTCGTTCGATTCCTCGTTTAAGGTTTCTTCAGTTTTCATATCGATAGTATCGATATTGTCCATTTCATCGCGAGACTTTAACTCAATAACTGCGGTTTTAGTTTGTCCCATAGCGGTATCTCCTGCTTTACATGGTTACCTTAAGACGTTCTCCTTGGAATATAATTATTATTTATTGTTATTATTGGCGTTTCGGTAGGTAACGAAGAGGATCTAACGATTTTCCCCGGTACCGCACTTCAAAATGAAGCTTTACGAAATCCGTGCCACTTTTCCCCATGCGAGCAATTTGCTGACCTGCATCAACCCATTGCTGCTCGCTAACCGCTATCGAATCATTATGAGCATACGCGCTTAAAAAACTGTCAGTATGCTTAATGATTATTAAGTTACCGTAGCCCCGTAAACCGTTGCCTGCGTACACTACTTTTCCCGCCGCTGATGCAAGAATTGGAGTGCCAATAGCAGCACTTATCTCAATGCCTTTCTGGCCTGTTTCACTGCGATTAAACGTCCCGGTTAATTTTCCTTTCGCGGGCCATACCCAGGTAGTAACCTGAGCTGGGAACCGTTTTTTCGTCACATTTTTGACGCTCTGCGGCGGCTTCTTGACGCTATTAACCGGTTGGTTGTTAACATTATTTTCACTCTTACGATACGCCTGCTCTTTAGGCTGGTCAACACGCCTTTTGGCTAATATTTGTGTGGTTTGACCAGCTTCCACAGATTGATCCGAATCTTCTTTTACTGCGTTGCGAGCCGCTTTCGCAGGCTGTAATCGTAGCGCTTGACCCGGATAAATACTGTACGGCACCGTAAGGTTGTTATACCTGGCGATATCCCGATAATCCTTATTGGCGTACCAGGCTATGGCGAATAATGTGTCACCTTTACGTACAGTGTAGGTATCGGCTCGGTAGTGAAAGTCTTTAACTTCAGGCTGGCTGTCAAGCACTACCAAGGGGGCAGGTTTGTGCTCAGAAGCGCAGCCCAGGGCGAGCTGCGCGGTCATAGCAGTGAGCAGATACCACTTTATTCTGCTCGTCATGCTCGCTATCCTTTTATGATAAAATAAGCCAGTATCGCCAGTGCGATCACCGCCCAGCCCAGCACTTCAACATATTGGCGAAGTTTGGCTTCCATGGGGGCACCGCCCCAGCGCATGAGCCCGGCGACCAAGAAAAAACGCGCGCCGCGACCTATAGCAGAAGCAATAATAAAGGGGATAAATGCCATCTGCAGAACACCTGCACTAATGGTAAACACTTTATAGGGGATCGGTGAAAAGCCCGCCAAAAATACTATCCATACGCCATAATCTTCAAACCAGCCCATGGCTATCTCTAGCTTGTGTTCGTAGCCGGCAGAGATAATCAGCGGTTGCAACCAGGCTTCAAACGCAAAATAGCCCAATAGATAGCCCGCGACCCCGCCAAGTACAGACGTAAGGGTGGTAAGTAAAGCAAAGTACCAGGCTCGATGAGGCTGGGAAAGCGACATGGGGGCTAGCATCACATCTGGCGGAATCGGAAAGAACATTGATTCGGCAAAACTAAGCCCACCTAAATAGCGGCTGGCGTGGCGGTGGCGTGACCACCGGATTGCCATGTCGTAACATGGCTGAAAAATTTTCACTGAAGATCTCCTGCGATCAACGGAACAAATCTCACCGCTTCTACTGTCTCGGTGTGCAATTGTCCGTCAATACGGTCTATACAAAGAAGCTGTTGTTGCTCATTACCGACAGGAATAACCAGCCTGCCGCCTTCAATAATTTGCGCAAGCAAATCATCAGGAATACGGCTAGCCGCTGCGGTAACAATGATGGCATCGAATGGGCCCTTAGATGCCCAGCCTTTCCAACCGTCGCCATGTTTCATGGCAATATTGTGAAGATCCAGCTGATTCATTCGGCGTTTTGCCTGAAATTGCAGGCTTTTAATACGTTCGACGCTGTAAACGTCATTAAATAACTGTGCCAGGATGGCAGTTTGGTAACCAGAGCCGGTCCCTATTTCTAGTACCTTCCTTGGTTGATTTGTCGCGTTTAGCAACAATTCAGTCATTTTGGCAACAATATAGGGTTGCGAGATAGTTTGGCCCTGCCCAATCGGTAAGGCCGTATTCTGATACGCTTTATGGCGTAAGGCATCGGGCAAAAATAACTCGCGCGGGGTGGCTGCCACCGCGTTCAATACCTGCTGATTCCTCACCCCTTCCTGGTAGAGCAGTTCAGCGAGAGTTTCCCCTTTTCTCGATGATCTCATGTGTGTCTAAATTTCCTAAAAGAAAAGCACTGTTATTATTATCGATTTAGCCAGTCCTGCATCTCATCAAGACTACGGTGCGCGGTCATATCCACATCCAGCGGGGTAACCGAGCAATATCCCTGGCTAATAGCATGAAAATCTGTTCCTTCTGACGCATCTTGTTCCGCGCCGGCCGGGCCGTACCAAAAGATAGTGCGGCCAAACGGGTCCTGGCTCTGTTGCATGCCTTCAGCCCGGTGTCGCCGACCCTGACGGGTCACTTTAATCCCAGCTAATGCTTCATAAGGAACATCAGGTACATTAACGTTCAGTATCTGATTGGCAGGCAAAGGATGCAATTGCAATTTTGCAATGATATCCAGTACCACTTTGGCTGCTGTTTCAAAATGTTCACCATCGTGGCTGGCTAATGACACGGCGATGGCAGGTAAGCCCATATAGCGTCCTTCCGTTGCTGCGGCCACGGTGCCCGAGTAAATCACATCATCGCCCAGATTGGCGCCATGATTAATACCCGATACCACTAAATCAGGCTCTTGCTGCATAAAACGGTTCACCCCAAGGTGGACGCAATCAGATGGTGTACCATTTACTGAATAAAAGCCATTGTCCAATTGTTGTATACGCAAAGGCTGATGCAATGACAGAGCATTACTGGCCCCGCTACAATTTCGGTCCGGGGCGATAACCGTTACTTCATGTTCCTGGGCTAAGGCCTGATGTAAAACCTGAATGCCTTTGGCAAAGACACTATCATCATTACTTAAAAGAATTCTCATGCTTGACTCCACTGGTCCATCATTGCCTGCTGGGGCATTTGTTATGTATTGTTTTGCGGCTCGCGCGCATTAATACATTCGCGTAATACGGAGGTGGCAAAACAGCCACTGGGCAGCGAAAAGCAAAGCGTTAATGTATCACCTTGCTGATCCCATTCAAGATTTTGCGGCCATATTTTTATGGCTCGGCGTTCTTGGCGCAAGCCGGCATCGGCTAAAAATGTTGCTGCTGCGGTATACTGCTCGGCTACCTGGCGCTCCATGGCAGCGACCTCGCCGGTGCTAGGCAAAGGTCCTTTCCCCCACAAGGGGGCTGAGGGCGCGAGGTCTTTCTCGATATAACGTTGCTGTACGCTGGGGTCGCTGCCATCATTAATAAAGAAACTATTGGAGCCTGATAGCATCAGCGCGTCGCCTTCTAACACAGCATCAAACCTGGCAGCTTCTATACGCGCTGAAAGGTTGCAATTGAATATGTAACTACGCAGTGCCGATACCGCCATTGACCGTTTGTTACGGTTACGAATGGTTTCCCCCTCTACCATCCGCTGAGCCAATTGCAGGTTACCGCCTTCCATGCGTTCACCCTCAGAGTTTTGCCGTACGACGCCAAACCGCTGTTCGCCGTAATAGTTAGGCACGCCTTGTTGCGCCGCCTGTTCAAACCGTTTGATGGCCTGCTCTGGAGCGCTCACCTCACGTAACACAATAGTAAACCGGTTACCTTTAAGCTGGCCGGTTTTAAGCTTTTTATTATGTCGGGTTTGGCTAAGTATGTTTACCCCGGGCAAATTTAAACCGCTAAAATCAAAATCAGCCTGGCCGGGCGCATGTAAACCAAACCACTGGCGCGTCAAAGCAAACTTGTCTTTGCGGCCGGCATACGTCACATTACGCAGCGCCAAGCCGGTAAACTTGGCCAGTGCCTCGGCAACAAATGCCGTATTGTTGTTTATTTTTTCAACCAGAATGAACTGATGTTCACCTTCGCCGGTGAGCGGGTAGCCCAAATCTTCAATGACCACAAAGTCTTCAGCATGTTGTTTGAAAATGCCATGAGTTTGCGGCTTACCGTTAAGATAATGCCAGTTCGCTGTGGTCATTGTCATGGGTGAACGGCTTCCAGCAATACTACAGCGTGGGCGGCAATACCTTCTTTACGACCGGTATAGCCAAGCTTTTCGGTGGTTGTAGCTTTGACATTGATGGCCTGCAACGCCACATTACAGTCGGTGGCGATAATCTCACGCATAGCGGTGATATGCGGCGCCATTTTAGGTGCTTGGGCCACAATAGTGGTATCTGCATTAACCAATTGCCAGCCTTGTTGTTTGACAATAGCCACCACATGCCGGAGCAATTGACGGCTATCCGCACCAGCATAGGTGTCGTCAGTGTCGGGAAAATGCTTGCCGATATCGCCTAAGGCGGCGGCGCCTAACAAGGCATCGCATAACGCGTGTAATAATACATCGCCATCAGAATGAGCCAGTAAGCCCTGTGCATAATCTATGTTAACACCACCGACGGTGATGGGGCCTTCGCCACCAAATTTATGCACATCAAAACCGTGTCCAATTCGCATAGGTTACCTTTCAATTGTGTTCTTGCAGCGCCGATAAGTAAAACTGTGCCAAAGGCATATCAGCGGGGCGGGTAATTTTAATATTGGCCGGGTTCCCATCTACCAATGCTACACAGTAGCCCGCGGCTTCCATAGCCGACGCTTCATCAGTTATTGGCAGTCCCTGGGCCAGCCCCTGGGCCAGCGCCTGCGTTAACTGGTCTGCCCGAAATAACTGCGGGGTTAGCGCATGCCAAAGGTTCTCGCGGCACTCAGTATGCGCTATTTCAGGTGATTGGCTAGCCCCGGGCCGGGCTCGTTTCATTGTATCACGAACCGGTGTGGCTAATATGCCTCCGGCTACCTCTTGCTGGGTGCAAACGCCCACCAGTTTATCGATGTCTGCATGACTTAAACAGGGGCGGGCAGCATCATGCACCAGGGCCCAGCAATCAGCGGGCAACGTGGCCACTGCGCGAAGTACCGAATCGGCGCGCTCCTGACCGCCCGCTATGCGGGTGAGCCAGGAAGCAGAGGCCACCGGTAGCTCAGCAAAAAATGGGTCTTCCGGACTGATTGCCACCACTACATGTTCTATCGCCGGATGGCTATGCAGGGCTTGTAAGGTATGTTCCAGAATGGTTTTGCCATTAATCAGCAAGTATTGTTTGGGGCGGTCTGCCTGCATGCGGCTGCCAATGCCTGCCGCGGGCACCACGGCAATAATAGTAGGTTGTGGTTTCATATTACTGCTGGTCAGCGGGCAAAATTCGATAAAAAGTTTCGCCTCGTTTAATCAAGCCCAGTTCATTACGGGCACGTTCCTCGATAGCTTCAAGGCCAATTTTAAGATCGCTTATATCGGCCTCAAGCAGGGCATTACGCTGAGCCAGATTGGCATTTTGCAATGACTGGCGATGCACTTCTTCTTTCAGTGCGATGTAATCTGGAATGCTGTTTTTACCAAACCACAAGCGATATTGAAGTAAACCCAGCAGAACCAGCAACAAAATTGGAATACATTTGTCTTTCAACACAGCTGTCACCTGCTCTTATGAACGCGCCATATTATGCCGTCTGGCGTCGTTGTTTCATAGGTAAAAAGCACCACTTTCCTAATTTACCTTTAAGGTTTTTAAGCAGATTTTCTTTTTTTCTTTAACCGTCGTGCCCAGCTTGGTTTGCCGTAACGGTACTGGCCTATGGCGAAAGCATACGCAAAACCGCCAATATTCTCCAACATGCCGAAGGCTTTGGTAGGGTTTACTGCCAATAGGGACTTTCGCGTGTTATTTGCTAACCGCACTTTGGTAAGCCTTACTATAAGCAAGCTACAGGTGCACATAAGGTGCACCTGTAGCAGTGGCCTCTAACCCGGCTTATTGCCACGGACAGCGGGCCTACATTACACGCCAACGGCTTTGCATTCCACGCCCTGGCCAGGGGCCTGGGGGATTACAGTTAGTCGGGTAACGTGTGTGTTTATTCCAGCTTAAAGCGCTGCACAATAAGCTGCATCGCTTGCGCGCTGTCCTGCAGATTCTCACTGGCATCGGCAAGCTGCACGGCAACTGCCTGACCCTGATTTGCTGCGCCGGATAAATCATTCACCCGCAGGTTTATTTCCTGCGCTGCTTCGGCTTGTTGTCCGGTTGCGGTGGCTATCTGACTGCTCATTGCAGAAATATCACTGATAAGCTGATCCAGGCTAGCCAGGGTTTCATTGGTCCGGGCAGCGTTTTCTTCGGTATTGTGAACCGCTTTGTGACTAACATCTACCGCATCAACAGCAGTTTTTGCGCCCTGCTGAAGTTGCTGAATCATCCCTTGAATTTCATCAGTACTTTGCGCCGTACGACTGGCCAAGGTACGTACTTCATCGGCTACCACAGCAAAGCCTCGACCTTGCTCACCGGCTCTGGCCGCTTCAATAGCCGCATTTAACGCCAATAGGTTGGTCTGTTCAGAAATACCACGTATGACGTCCAGTACCGTGCCGATTTTCTCACTTTGCTCGGCCAGCTGCGCCACTACATCGCTGACTTGCTGGATATTACTACTAAGGGCGCGTATTTCCATTACTGTTTGATTAACCGCATGATTACCCTCACTCACGTTTTGGCGAACACTGATAGCCGCTTGATCCGCACTGTTTGCCGCATCTGTCACATCGCGAATCTGAGTGGTCATTTGTTCCATGGCCGTGGCCACTTGCATGGTGCTGTCCGATTGGCCGGTGGCCTGATCGGAGCTGTCTTTGCTGGTTATCGCCAGACGCTGCGCACTATCAGATATCTGGGTCACACGGTTTTTCACATCCAATAATGAGTCGCGCATTTTCTGGGTAAACTCATTGAAATAAATAGCCAGCTTGGTGACCTCGTCTTTGCCCTGCACGGGCAATGTTCGGGTAAGATCACCTTCCCCTTTGGCTATATCCTGCATGCGATCTGTGGCCTCTACCAGTGGCACAATAATACTGCGGCCAATCAGCAAACACACCCCACATATCAACGCAATACTCACCAGCCCCAGGCCAATGAAGATATTTCTGATATGGGCAAAGTCCTCGTCCAGCCGGGTCAGGTAAATACCTGAGCCGACCGTCCATTGCCAGGGCGCAAACCGTTTTACAAAAGATATTTTAGCAACCGGTTCGTCCATGCCGGGCAGGGGCCAGACGTAGGGTACAAAGCCTTCGCCGCTGCGTTGGGTGATGGCTGCCATTTCGGCAAACAAATGCGTACCATTGGCATCGGCAAACCCGCTTAAATCCTGCCCATTCAGATCAGGTTTAAAGGGATGCATAATCATTTTGGGTTGGTCGTCCTGTACCCAAAAGTAATTGTCGGTGTCATAGCGCATACTTTCAATGGCGGCTAAGGCCAGTGCTTTTGCTTCGATTTCGCTCATCTCGTTTTGCTGGGCAGCGTTGTAAAATGCTGATAGTGTAGTCGTCGCCGCTTCTACTAAATGCCGGGTCTCTTCATAGGCGCTATCTTTTTGCGCCTGATAATGTTGTTGTAATATGACCACAGTCATTATGATAAACAACACACTCACCAATCCAATCATCATACCGAGACGTTGAATAACATTAAAATTTCTTAACCAGCCCATTAAACATCCTCTTCAGGTCTTTTTCTATTAGTGTAGCTGGCGAACAGGTGTTTGCCTTAACAAATAATTACCTTTTTATTTACATTATGTTGTAGGTCTTTGAAGCCGCGTGATAAGTACGCTGGAAAGCCCTTAATGATGTGCTAGTATCCGCGGTTTATTAGGCGGTAGGCTGATCTCTTAACAACGCTGCAGAGTTAAAAGCCCATAGGCAGTGGAAACCTGATTTCCAGACACTGTGGCTTGACGTGCAATTGCACTTGCAATGCGGGGACAACAGCGCGACTGTGTGCGTGAATTTACCCTACACCATTTTTGAACAGCTATTTTTAAAAGGCGAGTAATGCTTACTAACCAAGACCTCAATACTTTAACCTCGATTCGACAGCGAATTCGCGATCACTACCGCATCGATGAGTCTGTCGCCATTGACCAGATCCTGCCCATTGCGGAAGTTAATCCTCGCGCCCGCAGCCGGGCCTGGGAACGTGCCCGTAAAATGGTACTGAAAATTCGCCGCGAACAAGAAGGCCATGGTGGTGTCGATGCACTGCTAAATGAATATTCGTTGTCGACCTCCGAAGGGGTAGTACTGATGTGCTTGGCAGAAGCTTTATTGCGGGTGCCAGACGAAGAAACCCAGGATGTACTGATTCGCGACAAACTATCGCAAGGGCAGTGGACACCGCATTTGGGCAATTCCGAATCGCTGTTTGTCAACGCTTCTGCCTGGGGTCTGTTGCTAACAGGCAGCATGGTTAACTATGCCGACAAGCGTAAAAGCGAACAGTTCGGACTGTTAAAACGTACACTAGGCCGCCTGGGCGAGCCGGTCATCCGCCGCTCAATGAATATTGCCATGCGGGTCATGGGTCGTCAGTTTGTAATGGGCGAAACCATTGAAGATGCGGTTAACCGGGCGCGCGAGAAAGAAAAGAAAGGGTACGTTTACTCTTACGATATGTTAGGCGAAGCGGCGCGGACGATGACCGATGCGAATCGCTTCTTCGAGTCGTATGCCAAAGCCATTAAAGTTATTGGAAAAGCCGCTGATGGCCGCGGACCTAAGCGTTCGCCGGGTATATCGGTTAAGCTGTCGGCCTTGCATCCGCGCTTTGAATTCCTGCAGTACGACCGGGTTATGGCTGAAATTCCGCCGAAGCTGAAAGAGCTTTGCCTAATGGCCAAAGAATACGATATCGGTCTGACCGTAGATGCAGAAGAAGCCGATCGACTGGACTTATCTCTCGACATTATTGAAGCGGTATTCCGCGATGCCGATTTAGAGGGCTGGACGGGCTTTGGTATCGCGGTACAGGCTTACCAAAAACGCGGCCTGCACGTGATTGACTGGATTCGTAAATTAACCGAAGACACTGGCCGCAATATGATGGTTCGGTTAGTTAAAGGCGCTTATTGGGATACCGAAATTAAACTTACCCAACAGGCTGGCCTGGAAACGTTCCCGGTGTTTACCCGTAAGTCATCTACCGATGTGTCCTACCATGCGTGTGCCAACCGCCTGCTAGACTATCGTGACACTATTTATCCGCAATTTGCTACTCATAATGCTTACTCAGCCTCGGTTATTCTGGAACTGGCGGGTGACGACAAAGACGGTTTTGAATTCCAGTGCTTGCATGGCATGGGCGATACCTTGTATGACCAGGTAGTGACCGAAGATAAAATTCAGTGCCGGGTGTATGCACCGGTGGGCGAACATGAAGAATTGTTGGCCTATTTGGTACGTCGTCTGCTTGAAAACGGCGCTAACTCTTCATTTGTTAATGCTATTGTGGATGATGAAAAACCGGTTGAGTCGTTACTTGAAGACCCGGTTGAGAAAACCCAGCGGCTGAAAAACCGTTATAACAAATTGATTAAAACCCCACGGGGCCTGTATGCCCCCGAGCGTGATAATTCGCGCGGGCTGGACCTAACCGATCATATTGCAGTCAATGCTCTGCAGCACGAATTGGAGCGTTGGAATACGGTCTATAAGATTGCTGAGTCCGACATACCGGAAAATGGCACAGCGGTGCGTAACCCGGCCGATCACAACGATATTGTGGGGTATCACGTTTACGCCACTAAAGAAGACATGCTCGCCGCTTTGGATAAAACGGCAGATGCTTTCGTACCCTGGTCGAAGCGCTCAGTGAAAGATCGCGCCGATATTTTAGAGCGCTCTGCCAATGCCCTTGAGCGACATATGGGTGAGCTTATTGCCATCTGTATCCGGGAAGCCGGTAAAGTTGCCCAGGATAGCATTGATGAAGTACGTGAAGCGGTTGATTTCTTGCGCTACTACGCTGCGCGAGCCAAAGAGTTAGAAGAAGATCAACGGTTGGTGCCGCGGGGCACAGTATTGTGTATTTCTCCGTGGAACTTCCCTCTTGCTATCTTTACGGGGCAGGTGGCAGCGGCATTGGTTACCGGTAATACGGTTATTGCCAAACCCGCAGAACAAACCAGTATTATCGCCAGACGTTGTATTGAAATAATGCACTCTGTAGGTTTGCCTGAAGATGCGTTGCAACTACTTATTTGTCCGGGTAAAGAAGTGGGTGAAACCCTGTTGCCTGATGAGCGCATTAAAGCGGTGATGTTCACCGGCTCTACTCAAACCGGTACACTTATATCGCAGACCCTAGCGGCCCGCGGTGGTGAGCAGGTCCCATTGATAGCCGAAACCGGTGGGCAAAACTGCATGATAGTAGATTCTACTGCGCTACCAGAGCAAGTTATTGACGATGTCGTATTTTCTGGTTTCCAAAGCGCCGGACAACGCTGCTCAGCATTACGCGTGTTGTTTGTTCAGAAAGATATTGCCGACAATCTGACAGAAATGTTGATAGGGGCGATGAAAGAGCTGCAAATCGGCAACCCCATGTATCTAAAAACTGATATTGGGCCGGTGATTGATGGCAAAGCGCTGAAAAGCCTGACTGAACACCGTGAATATATGGAAGGCAAGGGCAAATTACTGCATGCCTGTCCTTTACCAGAAGGTACCGATAACGCGACCTTCTTCCCGCCCACTTTATATGAAATTGACAACATCAACGTGTTGGAAAAAGAAGTATTTGGGCCGGTTATCCATATCGTTCGCTTTAAAGGCAAAGATATTGAAAAGGTAGTTGAGCAAATCAACAGTACAGGCTACGGCCTTACTATGGGTATTCATTCTCGTATTGAAGACCGTGCCTATGAACTGGCAGCGTTGAGCCGTGCCGGTAACGTTTATATCAACCGTAATATGATTGGTGCCATTGTAGGCGTACAACCCTTTGGCGGACGTGGGCTTTCAGGAACCGGCCCGAAAGCAGGTGGCCCCAATTATCTGCCACGGTTGATGATGGAACGGGCCACGCCTAAACCATCACAGGTAAAAGATCTTGAGCATCTGGATGAAGCGTTGTCGGGAGACAAAAGCGAAGAGGAAGCCGCCGCGCGTCTTATGGACAACGGCCTGGCGGTGGAATCTACCTGGCGGCACACTGCATTAAACGACAGATTATCCATGGTCCGTCAGTTACTGGCGAAAATTGCCAAGGTAGATATTGTTGAGGAATTGGCAGACGATCTTAACCGTACATTGGCGACGTCTCGTCAGCAATTAACTGAGATTGAACGCCGCCTGAAAAACCCGATTACCTTGCCTGGGCCAACGGGTGAGTCGAATAAACTGTACCGTGAACCGCGTGGTATTCTGGTCTGTTTCGCCGATAAAGGGGTCAGCTTTGAATACTGGACACTGTCTGTGGTAACCGCCTTGGCTACCGGCAACGTAGTCGTTTCAGTGGTGTCTGACTTGTTTTATGAAGAGGCGCTGGAGTTTCAGGAAAAATTCAATGCTACAGGTGCGCCTAAAGGGGTGTTCCAGGTAGCGCGGTTGAAGCATCTTGATGCGTTGCTTAAAGATGAAGACCTGGCCGGCGTAGTGGTTGACTCACATACCGAGCGTACTGCGCAGATTTCGGCGATGCTAGCCTCGCGCGATGGCGGTGCTATTCTCCCGGTAATTACCGCAGAATATAATGATAACCTTATTCAGCGTGTCATGACCGAGAAGACGGTGAGTATTGATACTACAGCGTCAGGGGGTAACACCTCGTTAATGACGTTGGTTGAAGACGAAGAGTAAAGCGTAGCCTATAAAAAGCCCCTGTTCACATGGCTGTGACAGGGGCTTTTTTATGGTAAACAAATACTGGCTTGTTGCTATTTCGCTACAGCTTTACCGTCAATAGGTAACCTATGGACGGTAAAGTGCGAAGCAGGGCTGGTTAAACCCACTCACTATTACGGCCACGTTTCTTCGGCAGATAAGTCAAAATCACCCCCAATAGAATGCCGGCGCCGGCAACCATACCGCCACGGGTAAACCATTTAATCATCTCGTCTTTTTCCTGATTATCAAGCTGGGTAGATAATTTCTTAATCTCACGGCTTTGTTCATCAGTTTGACTGGATAAAGTTGATAGTTCCTGTCTGGCTTCGCTTAGCTGACGTTTCAGGCGGCCATTTTCAGATTGCAGCCCCTGTTGACTTGCTTGGCTATCTGCCAGCTTCTGGCTGATGATCGGTAGCTGCTCGGCCCGTGACATCTGATCACTGACATATTTTGACTCCACCCAGCCAGTACGATCTTCAACATGATCGCGAATCTGCATGAACTCAGCATCGCGGTCATTTTTGAGTATAGTAATGGGCGTGCCGGCTTCAATACTGCCCAATATACGATAATTACGGCCCGGACCTGTATGTATGAACACGAACAAATCGTCCCGAATATAATGGGATGAGGAAGGCTCCAGATCCGGAGTATCCTGCAGGCCAAACGCCTGAAAAGAAAACGCAATCATCATGACCGTAAGCCATTTTCGTAACATAAGGTATCCGTTAATTTGTTAAACCAGCAAAAGATGTTAGAGACTGTGAATACTAAAGGCAAGCTTCGTGCCGTATACATGTCTGAGGTATCCGGCGTTTCATCCTGAGCTGTCTTAAGTTTGTACACATTTTAGCAAGTAACCACACCCGCCCATTGCCAATTCCACCCGGCAGGGGTAAGGTGTCGAACATCATTGATTACTACACCTGCTCAACTCTTCCATGGCAGAAATTGAATTAAAGTTTGTCACACCGCGCCACACAGTAAACGAATTTTCCGCAAAAGTAATACCTGCCCTGACTCAGTTAGGGATGACAGTATCACCGGCAAAACGGATGCAACTACAAAACGATTACTATGATACGCCGGAGCACGATTTTCAGAAACATAAAATTGGCTTTCGGGTCCGCGGTAATGACGGTGTGTTTGAACAAACCCTGAAAACCCAGGGGAAAGTTAGCGGTGGTTTACACGAACGGGCCGAGCATAATATCGCTTTGGAACAGGCCACCCCTGATCTTCGAATGTTTGACAAGCAGGTATGGCCTAATAGCCTGGACCCCGCGCGACTCAATGCGCGATTGCAGCGCCAGTTTTCTACCAACTTCACTCGTATTGCTTATGATGTCGCGATGGATGACACGGTTATCGAAGTGGTGCTGGATGAAGGAGAGGCGACCACCGGGAAAGCCCAGTCGCCGATCAATGAGATAGAACTTGAGATTAAACGCGGCGACGTTAGCGTATTGTTTGATATTGCCGGGGTCATTAACAGTATTTTGCCGGTAACGGTCTGTGATGTGTCTAAGGCGGCCCAGGGGTATCAGTTATTAAATGGCATAACGGCTACGGTCAAACCATTGCCTGATTTTCTCCCTTTACCGGCGCAGGTGTCTACCGAACAGGCGTTTACAGCTGCTGCCCAGCAGGCGCTGCAACATTGGCAACATCATGAGTACCTGTATATGCAAACCGGCTCGGTGAAGATGCTCGCTGAAGTCGCCAGAAGTATTCGCTTATTGTTGCAATGTGTATCGCTTTACTTGCCGGTACTGCAGTGTAGCCAGCTACTTGAATTACATAGTGCGCTGATGAAATACGCCCCCCAGTGGTTATGGCAGGACGACTTACAAGCCTTACGTTACCTGGTGTCGCGTAAAAGTTTGTTTCACAAATGCTTGAACCGTTATCCGTCGTTGCACAGCTATCTGCAAGGGCGCAAAGCCGGCCTTATTCATGCACATGATCCACAAGGTTTGTTCTTTGCCACTGAATCGACCGAGATTAAGTTAAGTGTGACGCGGCTATTAAATGAACTACCCTGGCGGGAAGAAGCAAATAGCTATAGGATGCCTGCCATTGACCATGCTCGTGGCTGGTTGTCGCAAGGCTGGCAAACAGTGCAACAAAGTTTACCGTCGAGCCGCACCATGGCCACTGCAAATTATATTGCGATAGAAATTGTCTTACGCCAGACCTTGTGGAACGGCTTCCTGCTGGCGGATTTGTTCAGTGGTGAAAAGGCCGCATTCAGGGCCCCGTGGCTTGACATTTTGACTGGTATAGAAGAACTTAAAGCCCTGATGTTGCTGGAAAAGATTATCCAGGAAACGGACTCGGAAGATACGCAGGAGCTGCATGAATGGATTGCCCAGAAGACAGCAAGCTTATTGACAGTAATGGAGCGCACCCGCCAGGTGGGTATGCAAGGCGACACATACTGGTAACGCTGGTATCAGTTTACAGATAAAAAGGACGTGGGAATGCCCGAATATACAACCTGGGTACTGTATTGTTTAATGGGACTGGGCCTAGCCTGGCTTGGTGCCGCAGGGTTACTACTGCGTTTACAGGGCTCCATTAAAGGCAGTAAGTGGCTTATTGTATGCTGGGTAGTATGGCCATTATGTTTGCTGGATGAAGCGGCGCTCCTGGCGGGCGGTGAGTGGATCATGCTTTACGGCTGGACAGATTGGGTGCCCGTCCTACTGATGACCCTATTTTACCGCGCACTGAAGCCATCATTGGTGGCGCAAGTCAAACCCAGTAAATGGGCGTTGTGGCTTCCGGTGAGCCTGTGTTTCTTAATGCAACTACCGCTGGCACTGGGCGGCTTAGCAGAAAAACAAGTATTAACCGCTGGCGGCCCCATCGGTCATCCTCTGGACTTTTGGCCAGTCTATTCCATTGCCATGCTGGTATGTTTCGGCGTACTGGTGCTTAGCCTGCTGATTACCGAAACCGTGCAAAAATATCATAAACACCTGCCTGAGCAGGTCGCTAACCCACAACAGTACCGGCTGCGTTATATTGTTATTGCGATGTCTGCTATTGCCGGCATCTCCGTTATCCTGACACTTCTGGTGACCGCAGTTACGTTCGGCTTTTTATCTGTATTGATGTGGCAAAGTGGATTGGATTTGGTGTTAGCGATAGTTATGCTGACCGTTCTGTATCTGCTGTTAATTCCACAGCGTACCGCCCCGTCGTTACTGGATTACGAGCAACTGGATGCACCCCATACTGAACAGGCGATGTTACGTGAAACGGTAGATAAAGCTGAGCAGGTGATGCAGGAAAGCCAGGCCTACCGGGAACAGCCTAACCGGCATACGCAGCATATATAATCTGGCCATCGGCTATAGCACGGCCGTCCAGCGGTTGCATATCGTTACTGCGCAAAAGCGTTAAGCAGAATTTGCCGGGTAAATGTTTTGCGTAAATAAAAACCTCTGGGGCGGGTGCGAATGCGTTCCCCTTCTGGCCCCAGGGCATCGGTTAACACACTGCCATTAGCTGCTTTAGGGCGCACGTGAAGTGCCTGTCCCTGGCGAGCAGTAATTTGCTCTACCTGTCCCAGCACAATCATTTCGGTTAATTCTTCCCAGTCGGCGCACAGTTGTGCATCCTGTGCTTTGGTGGGCGACCACATAATAGCATTGGCGACTCTGCGTTCGGCGACGGGAATGCGGCGGTCGCCCTCTAATGGCAGCCACAGTACCTGACCCAGTTTATTGCGTACGTTGCTACGCTGCCAGGTAATTCCTGGCGGTGCCATCAAAGGTGCGTAACATACATAGGTAGTTTCCAGCGGTTGCCAGTTCGCATCAATGGGTAATGTTTTTAGCTCAATACCCAAATCAGGAAAATCCTGTTGGGGCTTTGAGCCGGCGCTGGCGCCCAGCCACAATTCCAATAATTGGCCTTGCCAACCTTTATGACGTTGCAGGGTCGCAGGTACCGCAATACCCGCCATGGCCGCCAGCTCACCAAGGCTCAGGCCGGCGATTTGTTGGCAGCGGTCAAGCAGTTGCGCCGCACAGGAGGGTGGGGATGTAGGCGGATGCACAATAAAAACCTATATTTTTGTAGTGACGAAGAAAGATATTTTTACCCGGCGCATAGTACTTTGAATATGGACGAAAGTAAGGCCATATAAGGGATAGCGCGCAGTTCAGCTGACCTGTGATGAGTCCTTTATCGACCTTGCAAAATTGGAAATACCATTAATACTTTGAAAGGGCAACAGTTTATGGTCAAATGCTAGCATAACAAAGGTTATCGTGCCCGGGAGTCTAAGTGATAGATGCCGATGGATTCCGTGCGAATGTGGGCATAGTGATTTGCAACAAAATGGGTCAAGTATTTTGGGCAAGGCGTTATGGTCAACATTCATGGCAGTTTCCACAAGGCGGAATCGATGAAGGGGAAACTGCAGAACAAGCTATGTACAGGGAGTTGCACGAAGAAGTAGGGTTACACCCTAAAGACGTGACAATACTGGGCGTTACCCGTAATTGGTTAAGATATAAATTACCCAAGCGACTAATACGTCAGGGCAGCAATCCCGTTTGTATAGGCCAAAAACAAAAGTGGTTTTTGTTGCAGCTGGACTGCCAGGAAACCGATGTGGATGTGCTGAAAACCGGCCATCCGGAATTTGACGACTGGCGCTGGGTCAGTTACTGGTATCCGGTGCGAAATGTGGTGTCGTTTAAACGTGACGTCTATCGCAAGGTAATGAAAGAGTTTGTGCCTGTGGCTATGCCAGCAACAGGGCGCATACCTTCTGGCCATGTGTCTAAACGTCAGCGCAAACGTCGTCGGGGTTGATGGCAGGAGACCGTCTTAGTGGCTAACCAGGGCAGCATGCTGACAGTGTTAAAGCGGATAGTGCAGGAGATCAGTCAGATCCCTGCACTTGATCAAGCCCTGCTGCGCCTGGCCAGCCGGGTCAAACAGGTTATGTCTGTTGATTCTTGCTCGATTTACCTGGCAGATTACAAAAATCAGGATTTTGTCTTAAAAGCCACCGATGGCCTGCATCCTGATGCTGTTGAACGGGTGCGTATAGGTTTCACCGAAGGGCTTATTGGCCTGGTGGGCCAGCGTGAAGAACCGCTTAATATCGAAGATGCGCACCAACACCCCCGCTTTAAACATTACCCAGAAGTAAAAGAAGAAACCTATAAAGCCTTTCTAGGCACGCCGATTATTCACCAACGTAAAGTGTTGGGTGTTATTACTATGCAGCAGGCCCAAAAACGCTTCTTTAATGAAGAAGAGGAAGCGTTTCTGGTTACGCTGGCGGCGCAACTGGCATTAGAGATTACCAATGCAGATATTCGCGGCGCGCTAAACAATACGAATTCGGTGGATACCGGGCCAGTTCAGAAAAATGTGCGGGGCATCGCCGGTTCCCCGGGGTTGGCTATTGGCCGCGGCTACTCCACCGATTCTACCGTGGATTTACGGCGTCTGGTGGTTAGACGCACTGATGATCAAAGCCGGGAAGTGCAAATTTACCGCAAAGCCGTAGAGATCACCCGTCGCCAGGTAGACGAGCTATCCAAACGCTTGGATGAAGGGATACCCGAAGATGTTAAGGCTATTTTTCAGCTTTATCATCATTTGCTCGACGCCAATAGTTTGGGCCGAGAGGTAGAGGCAAAAATTCAGCAGAACTGGAACGCCGGTTCTTCGCTTAAAATGGTTGTTGAAGACTACGCTGCCCGCTTCCAGAATATGGAAGACCCCTATATGCAGGAACGAGCTATCGATATTATCGACCTGTCTAACCGCATATTGACCAATATTTTGCTCGAAGCACAGGGCGAACATAAGCGCGCTCCTCAAGCGGAACAAGACAGTATTCTGGTGGCCGAAGAAGTATCGGCGACCATGCTGGCCGAATTCCCTCAGCAATTCCTCAAAGGGATTATATCTATCCGCGGGTCAAATAACTCGCACGCTGCCATCCTGGCCCGAGCCATGGGGGTACCTGCGGTGATGGGGTGCCAGAATGTGTCGCCCAGTTTGCTTGAAGGCAAAGAAATTTTGTTGGATGGGTATTCCGGCGAGGTGATCGTTACCCCAGAGCGGCATATTCGTAAAGAATTTATACAATTGGTGGCTGAAGAGTCATTGTTGTCGGAAAAAATCGATGCCGAAGCGGATAAAGCCTGTGAAAGTGAAGATGGCTGTCGGATTATGCTGATGATCAATGCCGGGCTCTCGGTCGAGGTAGAAACCGCTGCCCGCCATCATGGTAATGGTATTGGCCTTTACCGAACTGAAATTCCCTTTATGTTGCGCGAAAGCTTTCCTTCCGAGAAAGAGCAGGCGAAACTTTATCGAGAAGTGTTGTCATGTGTGCCCGAGCAGTTGGTAACCATGCGAACCCTTGATGTGGGCGGCGACAAACCCTTGCCCTATTTTCCTATCAACGAAGAGAACCCTTTTCTGGGGTGGCGGGGCGTTCGGCTAACCCTGGATCATCCTGAGATTTTTTTGGTGCAGATTCGGGCTATGCTCAAGGCCAGCCTTGGGTTGAATAATCTACAGATTCTGTTGCCGATGATTTCCTCCGTCAATGAGGTCCAGGAGGCCAAACGATTAATTGACCAGGCTTTTTATGAGGTTACTGAGGAAATCAGTGCCGGTGCGGTACGCCTACAACGTCCGCGGTTGGGAATTATGCTTGAAGTACCGTCAGTCTTGTATCAGTTACCCCAACTGGCCCGGCATGTAGACTTTTTCTCGGTAGGCAGTAATGATCTTACCCAATACCTGCTGGCGGTAGACCGTAACAATACCCGCGTGGCTGGGCTGTACAACAGTTACCACCCAGCGGTGCTAAGTGCGCTGTACGATATTGTCAAACAAGCTGACGCCAATCAAATTCCGGTCTCGGTGTGTGGCGAAATTGCCGGCGAGCCGGGCGGCGCTATTTTGTTGATGGCCATGGGTTACCGCCGCCTGAGCATGAACGCCCACAACCTACGCAAAATCAACTGGGTTATTCGCAATGTCAATTTGGCCGAAAGCCGAGATCTGTTGGCCTGCGTGTTGACTTCGCATACACATCAGGAAGTGTTTACCCATATCAATCAGTATCTGGAACAAAAAGGGCTTGGCGGGCTGGTCCGCGCCGGTTCATAAACCACACCCTGCTCACCGGTCTTACCTAACGGCTATTTCACAGCCTTGCACTCGCTTGTACAAGATTGTGTGGTAGTCTAGCTGCGCACTGCGCGTAAGTACATGAGGTACAAGGCGAGCGCTCTATTTAACCTTCCTGGAGCACAGTATGGAACCGGTAACTCTGATCTTTGTCAGTTGTCTGGGGCTCGGTATCGTGGTTGGTTTGCTGGCCGGTTTATTGGGAATAGGTGGTGGCCTTATTATTGTTCCGGCTTTATCCTATTTGCTGGTTCATGGTCTCCATTTGGACACTGAACTGGTCATGCCAATGGCGGTTGCCACGTCGCTATCGACCATTATTTTTACGGGTAGCTCGTCTGCATTGGCGCACTACCGGTTAGGAAATATCAACCGTTACCTGGTGTTGTGGTGCGGCGTGGGAATTGCCGTAGGTGCGGTGGTAGGTGCCCAGGTGGCTAGCGGTATCTCGGGCCATACCCTAAAAAATGTTTTTGCGGTGCTGGTGATGCTAATTGCTTTGCAAATGGTATTTGGGCGTAGTGGCACCTCGTCGCGGCCGGCCAGCAAACCTATTTTGCTGGGTATCGGCACAGGAACCGGCGTGGTAAGCGCCCTCATGGGGATTGGCGGTGGTGCTTTGCTGGTACCTGCGCTGGTCTGGTTTCAGGTCAATATTCGTCAGGCTATAGGCTGTGCTGCCGTTAGTGGCCTGGTGATAGCGTTGTTCGGTACGGCAAGTTTTGTGTTAGCCGGATTACAGGAAACCAGCTTACCGTCCGCCGCCATAGGGTATGTGTATTTACCCGCGACGCTAGGTATTGTAACCACCTCTGTTTTCACCGCTGGTTTTGGTGCCAGACTTGGGCAGAAAATAGATACAGGTATTTTAAAAAAGTTACTGGCCGTACTATTGGTACTGGTGAGTATTCGAATGATTGCAGGAATAGAGTAACCCATGGTGGAAAGTAGTTTTTTAGTATTTCCGAACATAGATCCGATTATCGTTAGTTTGGGGCCATTGCATGTGCGTTGGTATGGGCTGATGTACCTGGTGGGGTTTGTGGCAGCCTATTTATTAGCACACAAACGTCTGGAACAAACCCAATGGAATAAAGACCAGCTGGGCGACTTGTTATTCTGGAGCTTTGTTGGGGTCATTATCGGGGGACGTGTAGGGTATGTATTATTCTATCAATTCGGTCTGTTTTTGGATGACCCTACCTACCTGGTAAAAATATGGACCGGCGGCATGTCTTTTCATGGTGGCCTGCTAGGGGTATTGGCAGCCATGTACTGGCGTGCGAAGAAAATGAACGCCACCTTTTTACAGGTGGGCGATTTTGTTGCGCCCTTGGTTCCCATCGGTCTGGGGGCAGGCCGTATCGGCAACTTTTTGAATGCTGAACTATGGGGCCGCACTACCGATGTACCTTGGGCAATTATCTTTCCTAATGCCGGCAATTTACCCCGTCACCCTTCACAACTGTACGAATTTGCGCTTGAAGGTGTACTGTTGTTTATCATACTCTGGTTGTATTCTGCTAAGCGTCGCCCGGTTGGCGCAGTAAGCGGCCTATTTTTGCTGGGCTATGGTGCGTTCCGCTTCTTTGTTGAATATTTCCGTCAGCCGGATGCTCATATTGGGTTATACAATAGTGGGTTAAGCCAGGGGCAGCTGCTTTGTTTGCCAATGATAGCGTTAGGCATTTGGCTAATTGTCCGGGCTTATCGTACCGCAGCGGCGCCGATGAAGAACATGAAAACAAAAACAAAAAGCAATCAACTATGAAAGAATATTTGCAACTCATGCAGCATGTGCGCGAGCACGGCATCAAAAAAGAAGATCGGACTGGTACCGGTACGTTAAGTGTTTTTGGCTATCAAATGCGGTTTGATCTACAACAGGGCTTTCCCCTTGTTACCACCAAAAAATGCCATCTTAAATCCATTATTCATGAGCTGTTGTGGTTTTTAAAAGGCGAGACGAATACCGCCTATCTTAAACAGCATGGTGTGTCTATCTGGGATGAGTGGGCTACCGATGAGGGTGAGCTGGGCCCGGTCTATGGTGCCCAATGGCGAAGCTGGCCTGCACCCGACGGGGCCACCATTGACCAAATTAGCCAGGTTGTGGAACAAATCAAAACCAACCCAGACTCGCGGCGCCTGATAGTCAGTGCCTGGAACCCCGCAGTATTGCCGGATAGTAGTATTTCGCCAAAAGCCAACGCAGCGAAAGGCTTGCAGGCGCTACCGCCGTGTCATACGATGTTCCAATTCTATGTGCTGGAAGGCAAACTATCTTGCCAGTTATACCAGCGTAGCGGCGATGTCTTTTTGGGCGTGCCGTTTAATATCGCCAGTTATGCATTGCTGACCATGATGGTTGCGCAGGTATGTGACCTCGAACCCGGTGAATTTATCCACACCCTGGGCGATGCGCACCTGTATGTAAACCATTTAGAGCAGGCCGATACTCAATTATCCCGGGTGCCATTTGCCCGGCCAACTATGCACATCAACCCGCAGGTAAAGGATTTATCTGCATTTTGCTTTGACGATTTTAGCCTGCAAGATTACCAGGCTCATCCGCATATCAAAGCGCCGGTTGCTATTTAAGGAGTTTGCTAGATGACCACGCCCGTGCTTATCTGCGATGATTCCGGTTTTGCCCGCAAGCAGATGGCTCGCGCTATACCCGAAGGTTGGGATGTGGCGTTGTCGTTTGCCAGTAATGGTGAAGAAGCCATTACTGCAATTCGCCAAGGCAAGGCCGATGTGGTGTTTCTGGATTTAAATATGCCGATAATGGACGGCTATCAAACCATGCAGGTCATTCGCGAAGAAGATTTGCCCTGTTTGGTGATAGTGGTTTCCGGCGATGTTCAGGAGCAAGCACGAAAACGTATGATTAGCATGGGGGCGCTGGATTTTATCCGCAAACCTATCGATAACCCCCGCCTGTGTGAATTACTAAGCCAATACGGTATCTATAACGGACAGGCGGCACCTGAACCGGCGTCAAAGCGGCTTTGCGCCAGCGACAGTACCGCTGAAGACAAGCTGGATGCTTATCGCGAACTGGTTAATGTCGCCATGGGCCGGGCGGGCGAAAACCTGGCTAAACTCCTGGGCGAGTTTATTGACTTACCAATCCCCAATGTCAATCTAATCGAAAGCAATGAGCTGCATATGGCGATTGCTGAAATACAGCATAATGAAAGCGTCTCCGCGGTATCTAAAGGGTTTGTGAGTGCCGGTATTAAAGGCGAAGCCCTGGTGATCTTTAACGACACTAATACCCATAATATTATTGAGCTATTGCAATACCGTGGTAAAGCCGATGATATTCAATTACAGCTTGAAGCATTGATGGATGTGTCGAACATTTTGACCGGCGCCTGTTTAAATGCGCTATCCGACCAACTGAATGTGAATTTCAGCCATAGTCAGCCAGAATTATTGGGCCGCCATCGTGGGCTGGATGTGTTGCTTAGCGACAATATCTCGCGCTGGAGTAAGGTGATGGCCGTAGAGATAGCGTATGCTATCAAAAGTCGTGATATCAGTTTTGACTTATTATTGTTGTTTCCCGACGATGCCATGGAAAAGATTTATACCCGGCTGATGTTGTTAGGGCAGGAGGCCATATGACACGCAATTACGCTGCGGCGGTGAACTGGCAGCAGGAATTACTTAGCTCAATAGAGGTGGGTATTGTTGTGCTGGATGAGAATTTCAGAGTTGAAGTCTGGAATCAGTTCATGGAAAACCATTCTGATATTCGCCCGGCGCAAATTTGTGGTCAGTCGTTGTTCCACCATTTTGACGATATTGACGAAAGCTGGCTGCGGGCGAAAGCGGAGCCGGTATTCAATTTACAAACGCCGGTTTTTTTAATTTGGGAACAACGGCCGTATTTATTTCGTTTCGGTTCCAACCGGCCAATTACCTCAGATTCAGCCTGTATGTACCAAAATGTCACTATGTTTCCGTTAACCTGCGATAACGGCCAAACCAAGCAATTATGTATGCTGGTGTACGACGTGACAGATCAAGCTTTGGGTAAACTGCGAGTAGAGCGGCTGAACGAAGAACTCGAATACATGAGCCGGGTAGACGGCATGACTGGGTTGTATAACCGACGTTACTGGCAGGAACGGTTTGATAGCATTTTCAAACTTTATAAGCGCCGCGATGCTGAGGTAGCCGCAGTCATGCTGGATATCGACCATTTCAAAAAAATTAACGATACGTACGGTCATCAGGCCGGCGATAAAGTGATTCAGACCCTGGCCGGGCTAATCAACCAATGCATACGTGAAACCGACCTGGCCGGACGCTACGGGGGAGAGGAATTTGCATTGGTACTACCTGATGCCAATGCGCAGCAAGCCCACTTAGTAGCCGAGCGAATTCGGCTGGCTGCCGAAGCGGCCACAGTGCTACACGATGACCAGCCTATACGCTTTACAGTAAGCCTTGGGCTGGCCCCGTTTGACCACGAAGTGACCTCTGCTATGGCGTGGTTGGAGCAAGCAGACATGGCGCTTTACGATGCCAAAGCCAGTGGCCGCAATCTGGCCATTGTGTATAACGAAGAAGACTGAAAACAACAGTTGCGCCAAACGTTATCGGTTTGACCTACTGCGGCGCAGCAGTGTTTTAGCGAATCAGTAATGCCTGCTTCAGCGTATGGCGCAACTCCTGATATGCGACCGGCTTTATCAGATGGTAGCGGATGCCGGCCAAACGGGTAGCTTCACGATCGGCCTCATAAGCATGGGCGGTTACGGCGATAAGAGGTGTGGTAGTTCCGTTCAGCCTGATTTGCTCAGCTACCTGCAGACCGCTTTGATCCGGTAAATTGATATCCAGCAAAATCACATCAAAACGCCGCTTAAGGGTGGCATTGAGTGCTTCTTCTGCGGTAGAGGCCACCCAACACTTATAGCCTAAGTTTTCCACCATGGCTTTTAATATTTCCTGATTGATAGGCTCATCTTCTACCACCAGAATGTCAGCCTCGCGTTGTTCCACCCCTTTAAATGCCGTACTGGAAGCCAGGTGGTGTAACGCATCCACAAACCGGTTTCGGTCTACCGGTTTAACGAAGGTCTGCCATATTTGCAAATTGGAGCCATGCACCAGGTTGGCTATGTCCGGGGTGGCGGAAATAAAGATAATGGGCGGCACAGCATCAGCGTACATAGCCTGCAGATTGGTAGATAATTCCATACCCGATAAGCCAGGCATAAAATAGTCCATTACAATGCCATTGTACTGTTTAATATCGCTTTGCCGGGTAAGCAGCTCCGCGCCGGAGCTAAAAGTATCCACGGAAAAACCCTGGGATTTAATCAGGTTGCTCAAGTGTTGACGCGAAATTTCGATATCATCGATGACAGCAAAGTGGCCGGGCTGGCGGGCCACCACACCGGTCTGTTCACTTTCCGCTATTTGCAATCCAATGGACAGCATAAATGTTGTGCCATTTTTATCGGAGCGCACCAGCTCAAGCTTACCGCCATTTGCTTCCAATTGCAGCTTTGCTACGCCAAGCCCCACGCCGGCGCCGGGGCAGTTGTTTTTACGTGCTTGTTCGCCGCGAAAAAAGGAATCAAAGATGAAAGGTTGCTCGCCGGTCGGGATGCCGGGGCCAGTGTCGGTAACGGTGACTGTAATAACATTACGTTCATCTTTTGCGGCCATTGCAAGAGTCACGGTTACCGCGCCACTATGGGTGAACTTAACCGCATTATCTAGTACGTTTTTTATGCTTTTAGAGAGTGCCACAGGCGGGCCAAATACGTACTGAGGAAGTGTTTCACTGCCCTTAATACTTAAGGTCAGGCCTTGTTGTTTACACTGGTAGGAATACACACTGATACATTCATCGATTAGTCGAATCAGATCAAATGGCTGGCCGGCGCGTTCCTGCTGAATTTCGGCGCTTGCCATTGTGTCTACCAGGTTATTGGTCAGGCTCAGTAACTGATGACAAGCTTGCGTGGCTTTTGCCGTAAGTTCTTTTTGTTTATCCAGCATATTAGGCAGTAACTCTAACGCGCCAATCATAGAGGCAATAGGCGTTCTGAACTCATGACTCATGCGGGCTAAAAACAGCTGTTTAGCAATGGCGGCTTCTCTTGCCTCGCGCTTTTGTTGGGCTGCATCATAATGCGCATCAAGGGCAAAGTCATGTTGCTCGAACATCAGCTTTTCAACTGGTCTGAATAATTTAAAAACGGTGATTAACATCGTTATCAGCATGAGTACATACGCTAAAATGGTTAGCCGTTTTTCTTTTTCAAAAGCATTACCTAAGCGGGCTTCAAATAAACTGACTGATTTGTCTAAGCGCCATAACAGCTCGGTTATTTCATCAATTGATAAAGGTGGGTAGCGGGTAATATCTGTTTCAGAGGCCATGCGTAAAGCGCGTTCGGCATACACCCTTACCTGGGTATCTAACGGCTGACGGCCGCCGAAATAATGTTCTTCAATCACCGCCGGCAATATATTTAGTTGGTTATCGCGGGGCTGACGGCCGACCAGAATTTCATGATTATCAGCGAATTCCTGCGCTCGACTGCTAAGTTCAGCTTTTAAAATAGCAACTTTTGCATGATTAGGCTCGTTTAACAATAAGCTCTCTATCAGTGCTATACGTTGCGACAGCATACGCTGTTTACCGGCAATATTGATAATGGCCGGTTGCAGGTCAATAGAGGTAATTTGATAATAGTTGTAGCCGAAAAATACCGTGATAATGATCGCAATAATACCGAAACCAAGCCGGTAGGTGCGGGCGATGGTTTGCTTGAGCTGACTTACCGTTATCATTGTTTTCCTGGCGGGTAAAAATCCTATTTAACAAAGATAGGTAATATTTTGCGGTTTTCCAAATTACATTTTTGCCGCGTTTTTTTCTGCGATAGCAATATCTTGCCGCAGTGTCCGCAAAAAAAGCAGCCCCGGTGTTACCATCACCGCCGTTAAAATAAAGAATAAACTCCAGTTACCATTGAGGCTATCGACTATCCAGCCGCTGCTGGTGGCCAGAGTATTTTTTCCTGCAACACTAAGCGATGCCATCAGCGCATACTGTGACGCCGAAAAGGTGCGATTACACATTAAACTGATAAACGCTACCATAGCCACTGTACTCCATGCTGAGGTAAACCCATCTACGATAATGGTCGCAGCAAATAAGCCTTTGCTGGGCCCCACCTCAGCAATCCAGGCAAACATAAGGTTGCTGGCCGCCATCGCCAGACCCGCGATGAATAACCCGCGATAAATACCGTAGCGAATATTCATCAGGCCA
This sequence comes from Alteromonas indica, assembly GCA_003056425.1. GTDB lineage: Bacteria > Pseudomonadota > Gammaproteobacteria > Enterobacterales > Alteromonadaceae > Alteromonas > Alteromonas indica. The sequence continues at coordinate 206,606 of PYVY01000001.1, read as the reverse complement.
CCGATCACCGAAAATATAATGGTAACCCACCAGTTCAGCAGTTTGGAATAATAGCCAATATCAGTATTGCTGAACCCAACTTCTTTATAGAACACAATACTCATACGGCCCAAAAAGGCTTCACCGAGCTTGAACAGGAAAATAAATGCCAAAATTGATAAAGCCAGCCGGACCCCATTGCGGCTGAAAAATTCGCGAAAAGGCTCAATTAAAGCAACCGCTAGCCAGGCGATAAGCCCGGATAACGCGGTGCTGGCGCCTTTAGTGGCTTGTGCGTACCTGGCCTGGGCCTGTTGCACAAGCGCTGCCCGGTCTATGTCAGGCTCTTTTGCCAGCAGCGTGAATACCGCTATGCCGGCCATAATGCCTGCCAGCAATAAATAAATATCAGACCAGCTCCAGCCGGGTAAGTCTGCAATCACAAAGGGGAGGGCGCCAAGCCCGCCGTAACCCGTCCACCACCCGGCAGTCGCCAGTGACGATGCTGCTGATAGTTTATCTTTCTCATTATCCGCAATAATATCAATTCGATAGGCGTCTATGGCGATATCCTGGGTGGCCGAGAAAATGGCGATAAGTAGACCCAGTAAAGCCATGGTGTACAGTGCGTTTTGTACATCCAGCGTCGACATGTACATACAGCACCCAACAATAGCCAGTTGCATAGTAACTATCCAGCCCCGGCGCTGCCCTAACCAGGGTAGCCGAAGACGGTCAAGCAGCGGAGACCACAAAAAGTTAAACGCATAGACGTTAAAAATAATGCCAAACAAGCCAATGCTGGCCCGGGATAATCCTTCGTCAGACAACCACGCTGACATCACCGAGCCTATCATGACAAAAGGGAAACCACTGGAGATACCAAACAGAAAAATACTTAATAACCGACGATCGCGGTAGGCATTAAGAAGTTGCAATAACGACATAGGGGGTCAGCTTAGAACAAATGAGAAGCGCAGGAGGGAAAATATAATGTGTCTCAGGGACGAATACCAATGCAATCTGCCGGACAGGCACCTTTACCTTCCAGGTAATTTGCACAACCTTGAAGTTCTTCAATAAGCTCATCATCGTACATCAGCTTTTCAGCATCCCAGAAATGCATTTGATGCAATAAATGCCAGAAGGCGCGCTCTTTACTGGAATAGGGCTGTGACAAATCGTAGTCAACCTGACTCCACTCTTCAAGGATGTCCCAGAAGAAGAGTTCCAGTTCGCTATAGGCAATCTGATTACCCCAAAAACCCCGGAGGTAATAGCATAGCTGCTTCGCTTTGTTATCTATAAAGGCATTTACTTTCACTAAGCCAGAGCCGGTTATGTTGTTATTTTTGTCCAAGTATAGTTTGTTATTTGCCGATTTCATCCTGCTTATTAGTAAAACAAACAGAACGTTGAAATGCCAGTAAAAAAAGTTCTTATTTGCATTTGGCGGAAAACCCGCGGCGCTACGCTGCCTGGTAACCTCGCTACCACCCCAGATAATCCACCCAACCATAGATGGTTTTGCCCACCTGATTAACGAATACTGAGCCCAGTTGGGTATCCAGCGATGAGCCTGCAAAATCGTCGCTGATAGCTTGTTGACGGTAGTGTAATTTGAGATTAACGGTAGCCTGGCGTGCCCGTTCCGATGCGGTAAGTGCTGACCATCGGTTACGCAGTCCACCACTGATATCCAATACCGGGGTGGGGCTATCTTTTAGATACTGAGCAATCCGCTGGTTTAACCCGGCCTGAGGCCAAAAAGGCGCAATCGTTACCAATGAATCGGTGGCTGGCAACTTGTTCTGGGCATCCAGTTTCAACACACTTGCGGCGCTCATACCCTGGCTGATAACCAGTCGGTAGCCAGGCTCACTGTCTACCGCAGCAAACGCTGCATTAAGAATAAGCATTACCTGGGTGTCCCAGCCACTCGCATCTACCCAGCTATGGCTGCTATCAGTAAAGCGGGTAATCTCAGTTGGTGCGCCGTTTTCTGTATTTTGCGCAACGGTGTTAATTTCAACCGGTGCTATCAACACATGCCAACCCCAGCGACTCATCCGCTGAGATAATTGCCAGGCGCCAGGTATGGTCAGCCCCTGATAACCGGTTTCCACCAGAATAATGGCTACGCCACGAGGTAAAGTGGTTCGCGAAGAGGTTTGCAGCACAGTGAGCGCATCTTCGCCAGCACTAAGGGCAAGATGCTGCTCGCCAGGATAGCGGGCTTTAAGTTCTTCAGACAGCATCGACGCATGGCCAATACATACCCACATACTAAGCGTTGCGGTAATCAATAAGCGGGGTAAACGCATAACAATCTGCCTGGGTCGTAAATACTACAAAGGGTAGTACGGTATCGGCCAGGCAGACCAAAACTTAATCGTTGATATACTCGGGTAACGCCAGGGCGGGGGGCTGATAATCACTAAAGGGAATGGGCGTCACAAAATGACACCACTGCTGGGTATGCGGATGCCGGATAATCAACGTCTGCGCATGTAACTGTAAACGGGGCGCCATTGCTTTCCCCTCGGCATCGGCGTATAGCCTATCCCCCAATATGGGGTGGCCCAAAGCTAGCATATGCACCCGTAACTGATGCGAACGTCCGGTCACCGGTTTAAGCGCCACCAGAGTTTCGTTATCTTGGCGTTGGATCACAGTATAATAGGTCAGTGACGACTTACCCTTTTGGTGGTCTACCATTTGTTTGGGACGATTTGGCCAGTCACAAATCAGCGGCAAATCGACCATTCCACCAGGTTGAGTCATCCGGCCTTTAACCCGCGCAAAATAACGCTTTTGTGTTTGGCGGGTAGCAAACTGATGTGACAGATAGCGATTACTGTCTTTGCTCATGGCCATTATCATAATACCTGATGTAGCCATATCCAGCCGATGCACCACCGACGCGCTGGGATAAACCCGTTGCACCCGGTTTATCAAAGCATCTTTATGCGCGGCAGCTTTTCCAGGGACACTAAGCAGCCCACTGGGCTTATTAGCCACAATAATAGCCTCATCCTGATATAAAATATCAAGATAAGGCGACATTGGTGGATCGTATACAAACGAAGGATTTGCCATTAAGGGTTGTTCACTACGATTCGCAGTGCATCCAGCTGAACTTCAGCTTGCTCGAATGCTTTGGTCAATTCACTGAGCTGATTGTCAATAAAGCTGATTTCACTGTCACGGATGGCCGGGTTCTGTTTTTGTAATGCCTGCAAACGGCTCATTTCGTCACGTAGGGAGGTCTGCATACTGATCCGCGCTGCCTGCAATAAAGCATCGGCTTTAATCTGAGCAAGCTGGCGGGCGGTCTCAATTTGCTTATTTACCGGATCTTTTAATGCTTGCAGCAATTGCTGGGCGATCTTCTTGTTCGCCCGGCGGGTTTTATCGAAACTGATATCACTGGCTTCACCCTCAGCATCAATGCACAGTTTAATGGGTGTTTGGGGTAAAAAACGGTGCGCCTGTAAATGGGCAGGGGCGTTTACCCCTAGTACAAATAGTGCCTCAAGCCAGTAGGCACCTTTTGGCAGCATCCGATCGCCAATAAAACCTAAGCTGGCCTTACCCACCGTGTCGGTTAAGATAAGATCTACTGCATTATGTACTAGCGGGTGATCCCAACTAATATAATGTACATGCTCTAAGGTAGTGGCCACACGCCGTCTGAAGGTAATTGTCATACCATCAGGATCAAGCCCTGGCAGGTTGTTTATCATCGACTCGCCGGGGCTGATAATAAAGCAATCATCACCTTTTTCTTCCTGATTGATACCGATTGCATCAAACAGCCACGACATAAATTCTGGAAGATGACTATTCGCATCTTCCGCAATGATGTCATCAAGCAAATCTTCAACTTTACCCTGACCGGAGGCGTTTAATTCCAATAAACGATCGCGGCCCTGATCGAGTTGTTGTTTAAGTGTGGTGTTAAGCGTTCGGCTTTCAGCGATTAATTCCTCCAGCCCAGCCTCATCTTCGGGCATCTCCAAACAGCTTAACAGTTGGCCTTCAACTTGCTGATATACTGCCGCGCCGGTGGGGCAGGTTTGGTTAAACGCGTTTAGACCCTCGTCATACCAGCGCAACAATACCGCCTGCGCAGAATCTTCCAAATAAGGAATATGAATCTGAATATCTTCAGTTTGGCCAATGCGGTCAAGACGCCCAATTCGCTGTTCCAGTAAATCAGGTGTCATGGGTAAATCAAATAACACCAGGTGATGCGCAAACTGAAAGTTGCGGCCTTCACTGCCTATTTCACTGCACAGTAAGATTTGGGCACCTTCTTCGGCGTCCGCAAAGAAATGGGCGGCTTTGTCGCGCTCCACAATACTCATACCTTCATGAAATACGCTATGGCGAATACCGGTACGCTGGCGGATGGCCTCGCCCAATTGCTGTGCGGTAATTGCACTGGCACATATAAGCAGAACTTTTTCAGGTTTCACCGTTGGCAGGAACGCCAGCAACCACTCTACTCTGGGATCGAGTTCTGTCCAGATATCGACCAGGGCAGCCTGGCGTTCAGGGTACAAGGCCTGCTGTAAATCGCTTTCCACAGCAAGCGCATCTTCATATACATCGGGCAACGGTTGTGCGTAGGTATTTAGCTCGCGCGCGGGGAAGCCGCTAATCCCGGCCCGACGATTTCTGAATAACAAGCGGCCAGTACCATGGCGGTCAATTAGCCGGTGTAGTAGCGCATCACGTTCGTCCATGTCATTCAGGTTAGTCAGTGCGGCGGTGCTATTGGGGGCTAATTCTTCAAGCCGGGCAAGCTGTGTATCGTCCAGCTCGCCGTCTTCCAATAAGGGAGCCACGGCTTCAGCCAGCTCGCTATAATGACTTTCCTCTTCTAGAAAGCGCTCATAGCTATGAAAACGGGCGGCATCAAGCAGACGTAATCGGGCAAAGTGACTTTCATGACCCAATTGATCGGGCGTCGCGGTTAACAATAATACGCCCGGCACCTGTTGGGCTAAAGCTTCAATACACTGGTAGCCTGCTGAAGGCGCGTCAGGTGACCAGGCTAAATGATGTGCTTCATCGACTACCAGCATATCCCAGCCCGCAGCCAATGCCTGTTCATGGCGTTTTGTGCTACCGGTTAAAAAGCTTAGGCTACACAGCACCAATTGTTCTTGTTCAAACGGGTTGTCACCGTCTTCATCCATCGCCTGGCAGCGGTCTTCGTCGAACACTGAAAAAGCCAGGTTCACCCGCCGTAGCATCTCTACCAACCATTGGTGTACCAGCGAATCGGGTACGACAATCAGGACACGTTGGGCGCGCGAGGTCTTTAACTGTTGGTGAATAATTAGCGCCGCTTCAATGGTTTTACCTAAACCAACTTCATCGGCCAGTAATACCCGCGGGGCATTTCGGTTCCCCACCTGAGAGGCAATATGCAGCTGATGCGGAATCAACTCTATCCGCGCACCGGCCAGGCCAATTATTGATGAGCGATAGTAATCACTTAAATAAGTAAATGCTCGCAGCCGCAAATCAAACCATTTCGGCTTATCGTGCTGCATACTCATTAAACGTTGTTCTGGCTGATTCAGCCGAATTTGGTGATCAAGCAGGGTTTCAGGTAACTTCGCTGACGCTTGGGTGTCGCGACGGGTACCATAATAAATTATCGCGCCGTGGCTGAGCTCGGTCGACGTTACGGTCATGGTCCAGCCATCCTGGCTTTTAATATCGTCACCTTCGGCGAATGTTAGCCGTGTGAGGGGCGCATCATGCTTTGTATATTTACGGCTATCGCCGGTGGCTGGGAAATAGACCTCTACAGAACGTCCGTCCTGATTAATAATCGCGCCTAACCCTAGCTCTGATTCCGTATTACTTAGCCAACGCTGGCCCACAGCGTATTCGCTTACTGAACTCATGTTTTCTCTGGTCGCTTATAATAAAAGGGCGGTATTGTACTTATCCGATAGCCGCGAATAAAGTTTACTTCATGAAAAAAATTCCGCGCGGTTAAATACACCACAAATTTGGCTAAAGCCTTACCAGGGTACGTCATCCTAAAGCCACAATGTGACAAAAAAATAAATCCACAAAAGGCGTGCGCATCTGCAAAATCTGGATTATGGTGAAAGTGTAAGTCGATACGACACGGAAACTGGGTCGTTACGTTCGGCCCAACAATTTCCTTCTCGCATCGTCTGCTGCACGTCAGTGATTCAGACGGGCATGGTTTTATTTACCGGAGTGAAGGATGCCTAGAAAAAAATCCAACGAAACCAAAATCTACGTCCTCGACACCAACATTCTGCTTCACGAACCTTACGCCTTTCTCTCTTTCAAAGAACATGATGTCGTTGTACCAATGACCGTGCTGGAAGAACTGGATTATATCAAAGACAGTAAAAAAGACGTAGCCCGTGATGCCAGAGTGTCGATTCGTTCGATGGAAGATCTTTTGCATGACGCTACCCCGGAGCAAATGCTGGCGGGAGTCAGTATGGCGGGGCTCGGCGCGGGTAAAGACGCCCCGACCGGCGCATTATCTATATTTGCTGATCTTAACATGATGGAGGCCCAGCAAGTATTCACCAGTAACGAAAATGACAACCGCATTATTAATGTGGCGTTACATCTGCAAAAAACCTATGCACCCCAGCAAATCGTCCTGGTTACCAAAGACCTCAACATGCGGCTAAAAGCCAAAGGAGCCGGCCTTGCCCATGTCGAAGACTACCGTACTGACCAGCTGATTAGCGATATTAAATATCTGTCGCGTGGCTATCATGAGTTCACGGGTAATTTTTGGGATCAGGTTAAATCTGTGGAAAGTCGCTCGGAAGGGCGCGATACCATTCACACCTTACCGCGTAATGTCTTGCCCGAAGCTTATGTAAACGAGTTTTTGCTGGACGACAGTAAACAGTTCGCCGGCCTGGTTGAGTCGATGGATGATGAACACCTTGAAGTGCTGGATTTGGGCTATGAGCGTTTAATGAGCCGACATGCATGGGGCATATCGCCGAAAAACGTAGGGCAGGCGATGGCCCTGCATGCATTGCTCGATGCGCATATTGACCTGGTTATTCTCACCGGGCCGGCCGGTAGCGGTAAAACCTTACTGGCACTGGCTGCTGCGCTGGAAATGGTGGTCGAAAAAAACATGTACGACAAAATCATTGTAACGCGTAGTACCCCGGATATTGCCGAATCTATTGGTTTTCTGCCCGGTACCGAAGAAGAAAAGATGGCGCCCTGGCTGGCTGCTATTACCGATTCGCTGGAGGTCCTGCACAAACATGATGAGAACGCTAAAAGCTCCATGAATTACATAATGGAGAAAGCCAATATACAGTTTAAGTCGGTGAATTTTATGCGCGGCCGTAGCATTCAAAATTCTATAGTGATTTTGGATGAGTCACAAAACCTCACGGCATCACAGCTTAAAACAATCATAACCCGTTGCGGGGAGGGCACTAAGTTGATTTGCAGTGGTAACCTGGCGCAGATAGACAGTAATTATCTCTCGCCGGTGACGTCTGGCTTAACCTACCTGGTAGAGAAATTTAAAAACTTTTCGGGCAGTGCCACCATTAATCTGGATGGGGTCGTGCGCTCGCGTCTGGCCCAGTTTGCAGAGGAACAAATGTAAGCACGGGGTAGCAGTAGTTTACGTACCTAACAACAACGCCGGGATGGCCCTACAGGCACCCGGCTTTTTATTACCCCACGATAATCGGGTTTCTATAGCCTCCAGTGTATACCTGGAATAGAAAGCGATAGCCGCGTAGTGGGCCTGGGTAAGTAGCCCTAACACGTACTTTTTTCACGTCTTCTCAAAGCCTTAACGTAATTAGCCGGCTAAGGCTGGGCGCCAGCTCTGTGAGCGAAACTGGCTAAGCCGGGGCGAGTGTGGGCTTTAGTCGCGCGTTACTTGCTTTGGGTGAAGATAGTCAGACCACCTATGTATGAAGGCGATGACTACGTACTGGCCCTGTTTCTGACGCTTACCCTGATTCAGAGCCTCTAAACGTCGCGCTCTTCGTGCCGTAGGCTAAAACAGCGCAATCCGCATCGAATGCCGCGCCGCCCGCGTCATTAGGTGAGATCGCATTTACTTATATCGACCTTATTTTGCTGTTGGTTTCAATAGACCTGGTTGGCGAAGCCGCAGCGGATAAGCCAGCATTACAGCGCCTCTACGGTGTAATGTCCGTTAGCTAGGTGGCGGTAAGTCTGTTCAGCGACTTCACCGAAAGGTAGCTGGGCGGGACCGGTGGGTTCAAACAAAATATAGGTATTACCGTCATGATCAATAGTTTGCTCGCCTTTTTTGGGGGTCAGCGCCACGCCTAATAAAGCATGTTGGGGTAACAGAACTAAAATAAGCGGTGTATCGGGTAAAAAAGCGCGGGTAATAGCGGCTGTTAACACAGACTTGCTGTCACAGTCGCCTTGATTGGATGCCAACAAACGCGCGGGCGGGTTAAAGCCCGCCCCGCTGTTTTGCGAGCGATCTTCAAGGGTATCGTAGGGGATTGACTGCACCCAGCTTAACAACAAATCGAAATACCGGCGGGCATCTGAAGTTTGTTCTATTTGCTCGTAAATAGCCTGCGATAGCGGTACCAGCGGCTTAGTATATTCAGCTACATACCGGGCATGGTCAGGTTTAACCGCCGATTCATTAAACACGGTGGTATAACGGGTATAGTAATGTTCTTGTAAAAAAGCGTCGAAGGCGGCTTCTTTGGTTTGCTTTAATGAGGTGCTTAACTGTTGATTAAGCGCCTGACTGGTTGAGCGGACCGCAATCTGAACCCCATCATTTTGCTGGGTGATATTTACACGCGCCTGCTTGGGATCCACCTCTCGGGCAGCCTTTACCAACGCCACATAAATGTAGCGTTGTACTCTAGCCTGGGTGTAGCGAACCGGTTCGCCCGGGGCGCGGGCCAGCGCCTGCGCATCCAAAGTAAAGGTCAACTCTTGCTCTGCTTGCTGGAAATCTTCCCAGCGATACTGATAGGTTAACTGCGCTTCCTCACGCTGGCTGTCAAACATTAACTGGCGGGCCGCTGCACTGGGCAGACCGTTCAACACCAATACACATAACAGGGCCACACATACGCGCATAGTATACTGCCTTTGTCGCTCACTATGTGGGCACTATACTACGGCGAATCGAAAATGTAAGTTGTTTAATTTTTGCCCGGCGTAAACCAGTCCAGTTGTTTATGCAGGGATACCACAGACCCCACAATAATCAGTGTGGGTGGCTTTAACAGCGCCGTTTGCGGATTGTCATTAATATCGGCCAAGGTACCGGTGACGACTTTTTGTTCTGCTAACGTAGCCTGCTGAACCAATGCAATAGGCGTGGTATCTGCCAATCCATGTGCCATCAGCTTCTGACAAATAATAGGTAAACCCGTTAACCCCATATAAAAGACCAGAGTCTGGTTACTGTGCGCCAATGCTGACCAGTTTAAATCGATAGTACCGTCTTTTAGGTGGCCCGTCGCAAACAACACTGATTGGGCATGATCGCGATGGGTTAGGGGGATGCCGGCATAACTGGCCGCGCCACTGGCAGCCGTAATTCCGGGCACTACCTGAAAGTCGATGTCGTGTTCAATGAGGGTTTGGATTTCTTCACCACCACGGCCAAAAATGAACGGATCGCCGCCTTTCAGTCTGACTACCCGGTTACCTTTTTTCGCCTCTGTTACCATCAGCATGTTGATGTCATCCTGAGGCAGAGTATGGTTACTTTTGGCTTTACCCACATACACTTTTTCTGCATCGCGGCGTACCAGTTCCAGGATCTGCGGTGACACTAAACGGTCATACACTACCACGTCGGCTTTTTGCATTAAACGCAGGGCCCGAAAGGTCAGTAAATCTGGATCGCCTGGTCCGGCACCAACCAGATAAACCTGGCCCTGGGGCTGCTGATCATTGGCCGCAGCGTGTAAGGCCTGTTCAAAACAGTGTTCGGCTTTTTGCTGCTGACCTTTTTCTACCAGCTCGGCAATATCGCCATCGAGCACATCTTCCCAAAAGTACCGGCGTGCGGTTACGCCTTTTAATGTTTGCTTTACCGTGTCGCGAAACTTTTCGGAAAAACGGCCTAACGCGCTGATATTCGCCGGAATCACACTTTCCAGCTTTTGCCGTAAATAGCGCAATAGCACCGGCGCCACCCCGCCACTACTTAGCGCAATGGTTATGGGCGAACGGTCTATAATAGAAGGCGTTATAAACTGGCACAATGGCGTATTATCTACCACATTCACCAGAATTTTGCGGGCGCGTGCTACATCATGAATATGGGCGTTTAAGGTCTCATCATCGGTGGCCACAAAGACCATTTCGATATCCGTTAAATCGGTTTCAGTAAAGCTGCGGTTTACCAGCGTTACTTGCGGATGATCTGCATAACTTCTTACAGTATTGCAGATATCAGGTGCCACCACGGTGACATGGGCGGGGCTTTTAAGCATCAGTTCCAGCTTACGCGCTGCTACTTCACCTGCGCCGACAATCAAACATCGCAAGTTTTGTGCATCAATAAATACTGGAAAATAACGCATCGTTTTACCTAATACCACATACAAGAAAAGCGTCATTCTGACGCTTTTCTTTACTTATGAGAAACAACAAAAACCAACTTTATATTGCTTTTTGTTATATACCTATGCCATTAACGTTTTGGTGGCCCTTTACGTTTGGGTGGGGTATCTGACCACTCGCGCAAGTTAAGGCGCTGGCCGGCTACCCGTGCTTTACGCAGGATATCTTTGGTCGGCTCTGGCATGGCATCTGGCAAGTCAACGGTACTATACGTATCGAAGATTTCAATAGCGCCAATGTTTTTGCTTTTCAGGTTTGCTTCATTGGCAATCGCACCAACGATGTTGCCTGGCTTAGCACCATGCGAGTGTCCTACCTCTATGCGAAAACGTTGCATACCAGCTTCTGGCTTTCCACGGGCTTTGGTAGGCTTACGACGCTCACCACCACGGCCACGTTCGCCGCCACGGTCATTACGCTCATTGTAATCACGCGGTGGCTTACTGTTTAGATCAGGACGGTCGCCTTCTTTAAGCAGTAACGGCTCATCACCCTGCGCCAATTTAATTAGCGCAGCAATTAGCCGCTCAGGTGCCGCTTCGGTTTCTTTTTGCAGGGTTTCAACTAATGACATCAGCGATTCAATGCTGTCATCATTACACGCTTCAACAACTGATTGTTTAAAACGCGAAAGCCGGGTTTCGTTCAATTCGCTGATCGAAGGGATCGGCATTTGTTCGATAGCCTGCCGAGTGGTTTTCTCGATGGCGAATAACAAACGCTTTTCACGATGCGAGATAAACAAAATCGCATCACCGGCCCGGCCGGCACGGCCAGTACGGCCTATACGGTGAACGTAAGACTCTGTATCGTAAGGAATGTCATAGTTGATAACATGGCTAACACGCTCAACGTCCAGCCCACGCGCTACAACGTCAGTGGCTACCAGAATATCGATAGCACCCTGTTTCAGCTTCTCTACCGTCCGCTCCCGGGCATTCTGAGGAATGTCACCATTAAGCGGCTCTACATCGTAACCGCGAGCAGAAAGCTTGTCGGCCAGTTCAACTGTGGCTGTTTTAGTACGTACGAAAATAATAACCGCATCAAACGGTTCTACTTCCATAATACGCGTCAGCGCTTCAAGTTTGTGATGCCCTGCAATCTGGCAGTAACGTTGACGAATTGTCGACGCAGTAGAGACTTTAGAGGCAATTTTCACATGCTTAGGATCTTTCAGATAACGCTGAGTGATCTTTTTGATTGGCCCGGGCATGGTGGCAGAAAACAGCGCAGTCTGGCGGGTGGCCGGGGCATTAGACAAAATGGTTTCAACATCATCAATGAAACCCATCCGTAGCATTTCATCGGCTTCATCCAGCACCAAAAAGCGCAGTTCGCTAAGGTTTAGCGTTTTGCGGTTAATGTGGTCAATAATTCGGCCTGGGGTACCCACTACTACCTGAACGCCACGTTTTAACTGACGAATCTGATTGTCATAAGACTGTCCACCGTAAACCGGTAGTACTTTAATTTTTTTGGAGAAGCTAGCATAGACCTGAAACGCTTCAGCAACCTGGATCGCCAATTCACGGGTCGGTGCCAGTACCAACAACTGTGGCAGCTTGGCTTCTGGGTCAATATTGGCCAGCATTGGCAGGGCAAACGCGGCGGTTTTTCCTGTTCCGGTCTGGGCTTGGCCAAGCAGGTCATGGCCCTGCATTAGCAATGGAATACTTTCAGCCTGGATCGGCGAGGGTTTCTCATAGCCAACCTTTTCCAGTGCTTGTAAGATGGGTTCTGGAAGGTTGAGGTCTTTAAATGTCAAATCGACAGTAGTGGTCATTCAGGATCCTGATGGGTAAGGCGGGCACAGCTTCGTAAATGCTGGCATGTGTTGCAAAAGCGATATTATAAGGCATTCGCGCTCCAGATACCATTTAATCCGGGCAAGATCGCATCAAAAATGGATGATTTTTTCGTCAGCTGAACTGGATTATTCGACAACGAAAGGTAAACTCCCCGTTGCCAAACAAAAACATAACAAATAAAGCAGGTGTAAGGATGAAGCTAATTACGGCAGGTAAAAAAATTATCATGCCCATGTGTATCGCATTAGCGGTATCAGGGGCATTGTCAGGCTGTAGCGAAAAATCAATGGATGAGCACCTGACCATGGCACGCGATTATGCGCAGCGTCAGGATACACAAGCGGCAGTAATCGAATACAAAAATGCTATTCGGCAGAACCCCCAAGCGCCAGCACCGCGATTTGAGTTGGGGCGTCTTTATTTACTGAGCAACCAGTTTGAAGCGGCCGAAAAAGAACTCAACCGCGCGATAGAATTAGGCCATCCGGCATCGGCAGTAATTCCGCTGTTATCTCAGGCTTACCAACAAACGGGGGCTGAAAACGCGCTAGTGGAGATGGATTACCAGGTTGCCGGGATGAGCCCGCAAGAGCAGGCTGAAGTTGGCTTTTATAAATTACAAGCGTTAGCCCAGCTGGACAAAAAAACCGAAGCGCAGGCGCTTATAAGTGAATTACGCGAACTTGATAGCGACTCGGTATATATCGGGCTCAGTGAAGCGTATGCAGACATTTTAAACACCGATTATCCGGCGGCCCTGGAAAAAACCGAACGACTAGCCGAGCAGGCGCCCGACAATAAAGATGTACTGCAACAACTTGGCCGCTTATACGCGTTGACCAAGCAGCCCGCCGAAGCCATTGACGTCTATAAACAATACGTTGAGCTGTATCCGGCCGATATCACTAAACAGTTCGCTTTGATTGGTTTGCTGATTGAAAATCGTCGAACCGAAGAAGCCCAACCATATGTCACGCCGTTATTAAAAAAACACCCCAAAAACGGCCTGCTTAATCAGTATCAAGGCTTGATTGACTCAACCCTGGGGAGGTTTGAAAGCGCTCAGCGGCATTTGGAAAAAGCTATTCAATCTGGACAAAGCGGCCCTGCGGCGCGCCTGGTAGCCGGCTTTTCGGCTTACCAACTGCAAGACTTTGCCGCGGCCAGCCAACATTTGTCAATGGTCGCCTCTACGTTACCTGATAACCATCCTGGCCTGCGCATGTTGGCTGACAGCTTATTGCGCCAAGGCGAAAATGAAGAAGCCTCAGATATATTAAACCGGGTCGGGGGCAATACCGAGCAGGACGCCGAATTGTTTTCTAAAGCTGGCTTCCAATTGCTGCGTGAAGGCAATATGGTCGATGCGAAGAAAATGATAGAAAAAAGCGGCGAGCTGAGCACCAGCGCTGCCGATCTCGCGCGGTTGGGTGTATTGCAACTGTCAGTTAACGATATCGAGGGTATTGTTAATTTAGAAACGGCACTGGAAAAAGCCCCGGATAACGTGGCTACGCAAAAAACACTGATGGCCGCTTATGTGAGCACCGGGCAACAGCAAAAAGCCCGCGAGCTTGCTAAGCAATGGCTCGAACAAAGCCCCGATGACGCAGTACCGTATATCTATCTGGCGGAACTGGCCATGAAAGATAACGACATGGCGCAGGCGAAAAAACTGTTGGAGAGTGCTAAAGCACGGGCTCCGCAAAGTCGCGAGCTTACCCTGGCCAGTATCAAGTTCGATATTATTGCGCAGGACTATGGCGCCGCTCAACAGCGGTTAGAAAAGCTGCTAAAGCAGAATCCGGCTGATACCCAGGCATTATCGTTATTGTATTCCCTGGCGCAGGGCGAAAGTGCACAAGCGGTGGAGAAAATACAAAAACGTACCGCGGCGGCATTACAGCAGGCACAGGATAATATGTCACTGCGTATCTTGCTGGCCCGAATGCAATTTGCGCAGCAGCAATACGCCGACGTTCTGACTACCCTGAATTCTATTAAGGCTGATACAGCAGCGCCGGTAACATTCTGGAATTTAAAAGGGCAGGCATTAATTCGAACAAATGATGTGGCTAAAGCCAACACCCATTACAAACAATGGGTAAATTTGTATCCGCTGGATAAAACGGCGGTATTGGGCAAGCTGCTATTAAATGACGCCCAGGGTAAATACAAAGAGGCACTAGTCACGGTCAATCAGTTTTTGGAGAAGCGCCCAGATACGCAAATTCAGGTATTGAAAGCGTATTTTCTTGGTTTGCAGCAAAAGACCAAGGAAGCTCGGCGTTCTTTGCAAGAAGTGCCTGAACAGGTGCTCAGTTTACCCTTCGTAAAAGGGATTACGGCGCGATTAAGCCTGCTTGAAGGAAATAGCGAGGCGGCGCTGGCAGATGCTAAAGTCGCCTATGAGCATGCGCAAAACCCCAAAAACACCTTATTGGTGGTTGCCGGATATGAAAGCAGTGGGCAGCGTCAGCAAGCCTTTGAGTTTTTACAACAGCACTATAATAATTATCCGCAGGATGTGCGCTCGGCCTTGTTGTATGCCGAACGAATGATTAGCCAGAATCCGGCCGAAGCTGCACAAATTTACGCAAAACTGTTGAACGCTATGCCAGAGAACTTCGTGGTACTGAATAATTTGGCGTATTTGTACCTGGAGCAAGGACAGATTGCTGATGCAGAGCCATTGGCCCGGCGTGCGGTGGCGTTACAGCCTAAAAATGCGGAGGCTGTGGATACTTTGGCACAAATACTGAAGCAGCAACAAAAAACCGCTGAGGCGCTCAGTTTTTATGACAAGATTAAGATTGAAAATGTGGGCAGTGACGCGGTCTATCTTAACTATGTTGAGTTACTGATCACAGCACAACAACGCCAGCTAGCCAAGCGTCGCCTGGACTCCCGGCAGTTTTCCCAGCCCGAAGACCAACAGCGCGCCCAGGCTCTACGCGAAACGTTGTAAATGCTTTCACCCGTGCAGCCGCTGGCCGTACGGGTGAATTATTGAAAGCAAAGATACGCTAATCGCCCATTCTTAGTCGCGTTCGCGTTGTTTAAGCTGGGCTTTCAAAGCTTTTATTTCCTGCATGATTTCGCTCAGGCTGGGCTCATCGCTTTGTTCCTCGGCCTCCATTCTCGCCTTAGCGTTTTCCTGCTCCATCACATTGACCACAATACCAATTACCATATTTAGAAACGCAAAAGCGGTAAAAAAGATAAAGCTAAGATAAAACGCCCAACTCAGCGGGTACACTTCCATGGTTTCATACATTACATCGGTCCAGTCTTCAAAGGTCATAACCCTGAACAACGTCAGTAAAGAGATAGAAATGTCGCCCCATAACACAGGGTTTATTGCTTCAAATAATGTACTGCCAATCGCCGCGTAAATATAAAAAATGATAAACATCAGCAGCATAACGTAGCCTAGCTGGGGCAGGGCTTTGACCAAAGAAACCAGCAATATACGCAGCTCGGGAATAAACGAAACCATCCGTAATACCCGAAACACACGCACCAGTCTGCCTACTACGGCCAACTCAGCATTATCAGCCGGTATCAGTGAAACCACGACAATCAACGAATCAAACCAGTTCCAGAAGCTTTTGAAAAAATGCTTTTTATGTTTTTCGGCCATAAACCGAATGGCGATTTCGGTTAGAAAGAAAAAGCTGATAAACCAGTCTAAGAGTAAGGTGATAGTGCCAAACGGGGCGGGGATATCGTATGTTTTGGCCCCCACCAGCAGCGCCGAAAACACAATAACAATAATAACAAAGGTCTCAAATAGCTTGTTCGCGCGGACAGCCTCGAAACGATCTTGTAGTTCAACAGCTTGCATGAATGTATCTTCAATATCAAAGGGGTTAATTACATTCAGGGTTATTGCAATAAGCGGCGAAATATTAGACTATAGTTCATCTGATTTCGGCGGCTTATCAGGCAATTAGGCCTGGTTTTTATGTAAAGTAAAATTCAAATGGATATGGATCTTATAACGTTGCAGAGCAAATTAAATCAATTTTCTGACCGACTGGAAAATTTTGAGCCATCTGCGACTAACCTCGCAGAATTGCAGCAGCAGGTGAAATTATTGGCTGAGTTGCTAAGCCAGGTAAACCATAAAATCGCCAATTAAATATGCCACAGGCGTAAATTAAGGCATTACAGACAGCAAAAAACCGGAGCAAACGCCCCGGTTTTTTTATACCTACAATTTATTGTGTAGATGTGTTGTTTTCTGAGGCAGGTTGTAGACCGCCATTGATCATTTTAACATCTTCACTGGTCAGCGTACCGGCGGCCTGTTTCAGATTAACCACTGACTGGATAAAGTCATAGCGGGCTACTGAAAGATTGCGGCGGGCATCAAACAGATTACGAGTGCTGTCTAATACGTCTACGATAGTACGTGTACCTACATCAAAGCCAGCTTCTGTGGCTTTCAGTGCACTTTGGGCCGACACTACCGACTGCTCCAGTGCGCGAATCGTTGAAATCGCTGCATTCACATCGTTAAACGAGCTTCTGACCGACTGAACGGTTTGGCGGTAGGTTTGTTCTAAATCCTGACTGGTTGCAATGTACAGGTATTTAGCTTGCTGCGTTTGCGCCGTGACCCGTAACCCCTGGAAAATAGGTACGGTCAGATTGACACCAACACTGTAGCTGTCCAGCCACGGCGTTTCATAATCAATCCGGTCGCTGGAAATATCGTTTTTAGTACGGTTAGCACCTGCGGACAAGTCCAGCGTAGGGAAGTGTCCGGCACGCGCACTTTGTATATCTTCTTTGGCAATATCCAGCGCCAGGCGGTCGACCAGCAAAGACAAGTTGGCGTCTTCAGCAATTTTTAGCCAGGCTTCAGGGGTTGATGGGCTTGGCATTGAGGCTGAAAATGACTCAGTATTCAGGCTGTAAATACGGTCGTGGTATTTGCCAGTGATCACGCGTAGCGCTTCCAGGGCAAGTTCTACCTGGTTTTCGGCCTGAATTTCCTGCGCCACGGTACTGTCGTAGTTCGCCTGAGCTTCATGCACATCTGTGATTGCGGTCAAACCAACTTCAAAACGCTGCTTAGTTTGTTCCAGCTGGCGATCGATAGCACGTTTTTCGGCGCGCACAAATTCCAGGCTGTCTTTCGCGCGTAATACATCAAAGTAAGCGGTAACAGTACGCACAATCAAATCCTGCATGCTGGCCGCCAGTTGCGCATCACTTTGCTCAGCGACCTTTTCCGCTCGATCTAAGCCTACCCAGTTGGCATGGTCATACAACGACATTGTGGCCGAAATACCATAATCCAGTGTATCCGTATCTGAGTCGAGAGTAATCAATGCCAGGTTATCTTCATCGGTCCCGGTAAACTGCGTACTTTCACGACTTGCTGTGGTATACCCCACGGTACCCGAAATTTGTGGCAGCAAATTGGCGCGACTAATTGATATTCCTTCAAAAGAAGCATCGCGCTGGGCTTTCGCACCATTAACAATTGGATCATTAGCCAGTGCTTGCTGATAAACCTGTAATAAGTCATCAGCTAAAGCAGAAGTAGTCACTCCTAAACTTATCACCAGCGACAGAAGTGTTCGTTTCATTAGTCCGCCTTCTATGTATTCTATTTGAGTCTTCAGACTGCTAAAGGTTGTAAAGTGTATGAAAGTCAACTGCAAATCGGTAGTCTATAGTCGTTTCAGCGCGTATTTAACTGTAACAGAATATGTGAATAATATTATGTCAAATAGCGCCAACAATAGACCAGCGATTGCCACCCAATTGCGCTGCCAACCACGTTCGTGTAAATCCACGACTCTTATTTTGCACGTATAATAACCTTTTTACATGCGAGAGTGAATGTAAGTGAGCAATAAAATCCATAGATTTAACTCAAACGACGTCAAAATCGAGAAAACCGAAACCCTCTATGACGGGTTTTTCAAAATGGTCCGGTATGACTTTACCCATAAATTATTTGCCGGGGGCTGGAGCGATACCGTTAAACGGGAAATTTTTGAGCGCGGCCACGCGGTAGCCGTTTTACCGTATGATCCGGTGGCCAAAGAGTTTGTGCTAATTGAGCAAATAAGGATAGGCGCGTTGCCGACCTCGCAAACACCGTGGCTCATTGAAGTGGTTGCTGGTATTATTGATGCCGGTGAAAGCCCTGAAGCGGTGTGTCACCGTGAAGCCCAGGAAGAAGCCGGGATAGCCCTTTCTCATTTGACCAAAGCCTTAAGTTATCTGGCCAGTCCAGGCGGCACCACCGAGCGAATTCACATCTTTGTTGCCAAAACCGACGCGCATCAGGCCAAAGGCATTCATGGCCTTGAAGACGAGGCGGAAGATATTCAGGTACACCGGGTAAAAGAGCAGGATGCCCTTGATTGGCTGGAAAATGGCCACATTGACAATGCAGCGTCGATTATTGCGCTACAATGGTTTTTTATGCACAAACAAACATTGCTGGAGAACTGGCATCACTGTGAGTAGTCAACAACGAAAGTATGTCCCCCACCTGCCCAGTATGCAGGCTACCTGCGAGGTGAATTACTCGCGGTTTTTGCGTGTCCTGCCTGACTGCGACACCCAGGATCTGTGTTTTGAATTTACGGTTGGGGCAAACCTGAGTTATCGCATTACGATTACCGAAGCGGCACGTTATACCACCAGTTTGATGGTAGAGCAGCTCAATGCCCATACACCAGCCTATCTGAAACCATCGATGATAGTACGGTTGTATCATGATGCCCGTATGGCGGAAGTTATTAGCAGCCAGAATACCGGGGCCTTCGCCCCCTCCTATGACTATCCTAATCGCAATATGCGTCAGCGTAATGAAAAGCAAATGGTCAATCAGTTTTTAGGTGAATGGTTACAGTTTTGTCTTAAACATCGGCCCAAAGTGGCCAGCGAGGCCTGATGCGGCTGGTTCAGCTAACCGACTGCCATCTTTTTTCCGAGCCTGACCAAACCGGCTACGCAGGTATCGCCCCGTACGCTGGCTTTAAACGGTGCTTACAGATGGCCGTGGGCAGCAAACCTGATGCTCTGCTAATCACCGGCGATATTAGTGGAGATGATAGCCAGGCCAGCTACCGGCATTTTATTGCATTATTAGCACGCTATGCAGCGCATCTGCCATTCAAAGTCATCGCCGGTAACCATGATAATAACCCGTATTTTAATAGTTTACTGGCGGCGCATACGTTAGGCGCCGGGCAGCCGTGGCTAATTGCCAACTGGGCGCTGCATGGCCTGGATACTCGCTTTATGGCGGGGCAGGGGCGGGTTAAGCCACATGAGCTCAATGCGCTGCGACATGCTATGCAGCAGCATCACCACCGGCATCATCTGCTTGCTCTACACCACCATCCGGTGTCCAGCCATAGCTGGATGGATAGGCATTGTTTAACCAATACTGATTACCTGTGGCGGCAGCTTGCCGGACAGCCGGTTCGCTTGATGGTACACGGTCACTTACACCATACGGTAGCTAACCGTCACCAGCAGCTAACAACATTAGGCGCGCCCTCCACCTGTTGGCAATGGGCGTTGCAACCTACTTTTGCGCAAGCCCACCAGGCTGCCGGTATTCGGATACTTGATTTAGCTGCAGATGGAAGCTGGCAAACCCATATCAGGAGAGTAAAATGAGTGACCTGTTGTACCTGCATGGCTTTTTAAGCTCACCCCAGTCAGTTAAAGCGCAAGCTACAGCACAGTGGTTTGCACAACATCGGCCACACATTCGGTTACATATTCCGCAACTGTCGAATTTTCCAGGCAAGGTAAAAGCGCAGTTAGATGACTACCTGGCAGCGCATCCTGAACTGACGGCCCAGGGGCTAAAAGTCATTGGCAGTTCGATGGGCGGGTATCTGGCCAGCTATTTGGTAGAGCAGCACGGTGGCCGGGCGGTTTTAATTAATCCGGCAGTCAGGCCGTACGAGCTATTACTGGGGTATGTTGGCAATCATGTAAATCCTTATACTCAGGAACCTTTTTCTATCGTTAATGAGGATATGGATCGTTTGCAGCAACTTGATACCCCCCTTCTTAAGCACCCGGAAAACTATATGGTATTACTGCAAACCGGCGACGAAACGCTGGACTATCGGCAGGCGCAGCAGAAATATCAGGCCAGCCAGCTACACATTGAACAAGGCGGCGACCATAGTTTTGTAAACTATTCCAATCAGTTACCAAAGATTGCGCGTTTTCTAGCAGTATAAGACAAAAGTCTAAGCTATTTGCCGGGGGGTGACGCCCCTGATAACCTTAACTGTATGTACAATGGTAAACGCGCCCGCGCGCGCGTTGCATACCTGGCAAGTGTTGGGAAGAAGCGGATGCGCTACCCACCCTTTGCGTGACGGCCTTAAGAGAAAAAATAACTATGGCAACCCAGTATAATTCAGACGCTATTGAAGTGTTAAATGGCCTTGACCCGGTCAAACGCCGTCCCGGCATGTATACCGACACGGTGCGACCTAACCATTTGGGACAGGAAGTTATCGATAACAGTGTGGATGAAGCACTGGCCGGTCATGCAACCAATATTAAAGTTATTTTGCATGAAGATCAGTCGTTGGAAGTGACGGACGATGGGCGTGGCATGCCGGTCGATATTCACCCTGAAGAAAAAATATCCGGGGTGGAGCTTATAATGTCTAAGCTGCATGCTGGCGGCAAATTTTCGAACCAGAATTATGCGTTTTCCGGTGGTTTGCACGGCGTAGGTATTTCTGTGGTCAATGCATTATCGACCAAGGTTGAAGTGACCATTCGCCGGGACAGTAATGTTTATCAGATTGACTTTGCCAATGGCGATAAAACCGAAGAGCTACGGGTGATTGACTCGTGCGGCAAGCGCAACACCGGGACCCGGGTGCATTTTTGGCCAGATCCTCAGTATTTTGATTCAGCCAAGTTTTCGGCCTCGCGGTTGATTCACAACTTACGTGCAAAGGCCGTGTTATGTCCGGGCCTGCGCATCAAGTTTGATAATAAAGTCTCTAAAGAAACCTACGAATGGCATTTTGAAGATGGCCTGCAGGATTACCTGTATCAGTCGGTAGCGCAGTTTGAAACCTTACCGGCAGAAGAGCCATTTATTGGCAGTTTTAAAGGCAATACAGAAGCGGCAGACTGGGCTGTTATGTGGCTGCCTCAGGGTGGCGATTTGGTTACGGAAAGCTATGTTAACCTTATCCCCACCGCACAGGGCGGAACCCATGTTAATGGTCTACGCCAGGGGCTACTGGAATCAATGCGCGAATTTTGCGAATTTCGACATTTGTTACCCCGGGGGGTAAAGCTAACGCCGGATGATATCTGGGACCGTTGTGCCTATATTTTGTCGACCAAAATGCAGGACCCCCAGTTTGCTGGCCAGACCAAAGAACGCTTATCGTCGCGTCAGTCGTCAGCGTTTGTTTCTGGCGTGGTAAAAGATGCTTTCAGCTTGTGGCTGAACCAGCATACCGAAATAGCTGAAGCACTGGCTGAGATGTGTATTAGCAACGCCCAGCGGCGCTTGCGGCAAAATAAAAAAGTTGCCCGCAAAAAGGTCACCCAGGGGCCGGCATTGCCTGGCAAACTGACCGATTGCTCGTCACAGGATATTAATTATTCAGAACTGTTTCTGGTCGAAGGTGACTCGGCGGGCGGCTCGGCAAAACAAGCTCGAGACCGCGAATTTCAGGCCATTATGCCGCTGCGTGGGAAAATTCTGAACAGCTGGGAAGTTGACCCTTCGCAAGTATTGGCTTCACAGGAAATCCACGACATTTCTGTTGCCTTGGGTATTGATCCGGCGTCAGAAGATTTAAGCGGGTTACGTTACGGCAAAATTTGTATTCTGGCCGATGCTGACTCCGACGGGCTGCACATTGCTACCTTACTGTGTGCGCTGTTTGTGCGCCATTTCACGACGCTGGTAGAAAAAGGGCACGTTTATGTAGCAATGCCCCCTTTGTATCGAATTGATGTGGGTAAGGAAGTATTTTACGCCCTGGATGAAAGTGAAAAACAGGGCATTTTGGATCGTATTGAAGCTGAGAAAAAGCGCGGCAAAATCAATGTACAACGCTTTAAAGGGTTAGGCGAGATGAACCCCATCCAATTGCGCGAAACCACCATGGACCCGAATACACGACGCTTGGTTCAGCTTACTGTAGACGATACCTCACATATGCTTGAGCTGATGGATATGCTATTAGCTAAAAAGCGTAGTGGCGATCGTAAAAGCTGGCTGGAAAGCAAAGGGAATATGGCTGAAGTCGTATAAAATTCGCCTTAATATCATCGAAATTGGATTCATTGCAGTAAGAATAATGACTCAGCGGGATAGTAAGTTTGTCTGTCTTTAATGCCAGCTGGGTGACCAAACAGGGTACAGGAAACGAATTGAATATGGGAAATACCGCAGCCTCGCAAGCTGACCAAACAAGCCAGATGCCATTTGTGGTTGGCGTAGGATCTTCAGCTGGAGGCATTGAGGCGTTAATTAATCTGGTATCGAACTTACCAGAAAAACTTAACGCCAGCCTGGTTATCGCGCAGCATTTATCGCCTAGTCATAAAAGCCAGATGACAGATATTCTGGCCCGCGAAACCCGCTATGAAGTTCAGGAAATTGAAGACAATGTGGCGCCTAAAAACAATGTTATCTATGTGGGGCCGCCCGGTCACCACGTTATTTACCGGCAAGGGCGCCTTCGGCTGGAAAAAAATCCTGAAGATGTAACCCCTAAGCCCTCGGTGAACCTGTTGTTTGAATCGCTGGCCGATGAACTGGGCGATCACAGTGTAGGAGTGGTGTTATCCGGCACTGGTAGTGATGGCTCACGTGGTCTAAGAGCAGTAAAAAGTGCGGGTGGCTATGCTATTGTGCAAAGCCCTGAAACCGCAAAATATGATGGGATGCCGACCGCCTCATTACAATCGGTGGAGGTTGACCGGGTGCTTTCACCGCATGAAATCGGCGCGGAGATTGCGAATTTTTGCAGCAACCTGATCAAAAGTTTTTTTCCGAACTCAGACGAAGAAAAAAACCAGCTGATGACGGAATTGTATGATGTGGTGCGTGATACCACCAAAATTGACTTCAGCTTTTATAAGCAGTCAACGTTATTGCGGCGGGTCAATCGGCGTTTAATAGCCACCAACAATGATAACCTCAAAGACTACTTAGCCCAGTTACACCATGATACTGATGAGGTGCGGTTACTGTCGAAAGAGCTGCTTATTTCGGTTACCAATTTTTTCCGCGATAAAGAAGCCTTCGAGGCTATTCGTAGCTATATCTGCGACATTGTTGAGAATAAAAAAGAAGGTGAAAATATTCGTCTGTGGGTGGCCGGCTGCGCTACGGGTGAAGAGGCCTATTCGCTGGCAATTTTATTCTTGGAGGAAATGCGCCGGCAAAACAAAGAGCTTTCCATCCAGGTATTTGGTACAGATATTGATGACAATGCCTTGGCAGTCGCTCGCAAGGGAAGCTACTCTACACACTCTATCAGTAGTCTGGACTCAGAACTGGTAGAAAAGTATTTTCGGTTTGAAGAAGACTCGTTTTACCCTTCCAAAAAGCTTCGCGACATCATTACCTTTTCGCGCCAGGATATCACCCGCGATCCGCCGTTTCTGCATTTAGATATGATTTCATTTCGTAATGTGATGATTTATTTCAATACGGAGCTGCAGCAGCGCGTATTATCGCTATTTCGTTATTCACTTTTAAATGCCGGTATATTGTTTTTAGGTAAATCTGAGTCTATTGGCCTGAAAGAAGAGTATTTCGTGGCGGTAGACCGTCGAAGCCGGATTTTCAAGGTTAGCCAGAACTCCAAGCGTCCGGCTGTACCGCGCATGCTCAAAGGGGTGATCACTCCGTCAAAGGCAAAGGATACCCCGAGCAACAGTTATGAGCGCCTATTCAACGAAACAATTATTCGTGAATTCGGCCCCTCGGTGCTGATAAATACGCGCTTCACTATTTTGCACTCTCGCGGTGACCTGCAGCCATTTGTAAGCTTTCCTTCGGGTACGCCGGATTTGAATCTATCCAAACTGATAGTCTCAGAGTTTTCCGCTGAACTGATTTCAACTTTCAATAAGGCCAAGCGTGACAGTGATGTGGCTATTAGCCGGCCCCGTCAGATTGAAAAAGACAACCGGCGGCACTGGAAAGTGGTGGTGATTCCGCTGGAGCAATTTGAAACGGATCTGTTTATCGTTAATTTCCGGCGCATTGAAGAAGTGCCTGTAGCGAAAAATGACACTACCTATGATACCGAAAACGCGGATGTGGCTGAGCTTATTGCCACCCGAGAACAATTGCAGACATTGACCGAAGAAATGGCGGCCTCAGCCGAAGAAATGCAGGCGCTGAATGAAGAAGTGCAAGCTGCCAACGAAGAGCTTCAGGCCAACAACGAAGAGTTGGAAGCCACCAATGAGGAATTGCAGGCTACCAACGAAGAACTGATTAGCGTTAATGAAGAAAGCATGCGCAAATCGGGCGAGTTATCGGCCATCAATGGTGAGCTGGAAAGTGTCTACAATACATTGGACTTTCCGTTGTTTGTATTTGACGATGAGCTGCTTTTAAGCCGCACTAATGAAGCGGCGAACCGCAAGTACCACCTAAATTCTTTAGCGTATAAAAAACGGGCAAAAGAGCTACACCTGCCCGAGTACTTTATTGATATTGAAAATAAGTTGCGCGCGACTTTGAAAACCAGTCGCAAAATGAACATCATTATTAAACCAACAGAAAAAGAAACACTGAATCTGTTTATAACGCCGCTGATTAATGCCCGCCAAAAAACCACCGGCGCCATCCTGGTGATCATCGATAATTCTGAATTAGTGCGGGCCCATGAAGACGTGGAGAAAAACCAGGACCAGTTGTTATCGATAATGAACAATTCGCTGTCGGTAGTTGCCCTTAAGGATAATTCTGGACGCTACGAGTTTGTTAATGCGCGCTTTGAGGAAATATTTGGCATGACCTCAGAAGAGGTGCTGGGGAAAACAGATAATCATCTGTTTAATAAAAAAATGGCCAAAATGCTGCGGGAAAAAGATTTAGATACCATGCGTTCGCTGGCGCCGGTTCGAACAGTTGATGAGTTTGAGCGGGATGACGGAGCGGTAGTGCTTGAAAGCGTGCGTTTCCCGATTTTTGACACCGATGGAACAGTCAAATCAATCTGTACACAGGCTAATGATATAACCCGTACGCGCCATGCTAACGAGCAGCTGAAACTGGCAGGCAAATTGTTCGACCGTACCGGCGAAGCCATTTTGGTTGCCGACGAAAACCGTAAAATTATCACTTCCAATCAGGCATTTACCGAGCTTACCGGTTACAGCATTGATAAGCTGATGGGTAAACAAGCCCGTGACTTTGCCGCAGATATATATTCGCCGGCCTTTTTTGAACAAATTGATGAAGCGCTAAACCTGCAAGATTACTGGCAAGGCGAGGTCACCTATCTTGATGCACAAAGCGAAGAGCTAAAGCTGTGGGTTACCATTAATGCGGTAAAAGATACCAATAACAAACATACCAACTTTGTTATGACCTACAGCGACGTAAATGAAATTAAAAATGTGCAGCGCAAAATTGAGTTTTTAGCAACCCATGATGAGCTAACCCGGTTGCCCAATCGCAGTGTGTTGATGGAACGTTTGGGCATGATGCTGACCACCGCCAAACGCCAGGAAAGCATGTGTGCAGTATTGTTTTTCGACTTGGATGACTTTAAGAAAATTAACGATAGCCTGGGACATAATGTGGGCGATTTGTTGCTTAAGCAGGTATCCCGCCGGTTACAAAAATGTATTCGCGATACCGATATTCTGGCCCGCATGGGGGGCGATGAGTTTGTAGCAATCTTGCAATCCACCAGCGTTAATGAAATTGATGAAGTGGCACAGCGCATTATCAAAGTCATCAACGCGCCTTTTGAAATCAATGAACATACGCTGTTTGCTTCGGCCAGCATTGGTATTTCAGTATACCCAGATGACGGTGCTGATAATTTTGTGCTGCTGAAAAATGCGGATACAGCGATGTACCGGTCTAAAGAGCTGGGCCGTAACCAGTATCAATTCTTCACCGAAGAAATGAAACAGGAGGCGGTGCACAAAATGGAGATTGAAAAGGCCTTGCGCAGCGCACTTACTGAAGGCCACTTTAGTATGAGTTTTCAGCCCCAGGTGGAGATTAATTCAGGGGCTATCGTTGGCCTGGAAGCCCTTTTGCGGTGTGACAGCGAAGCGTTGGAAGGCACGCCGGCGCAAAAATTCATTGAAGTAGCCGAACGCGGCCGGCTGATTGAAGAGATTGGCCTGCATGCGCTTGATTTAGTGTTTCAGCAAATTCATGACTGGCACACCCGCAATATTGAAGTGCCGAAAGTCGCTATCAATATTTCGGTGAAGCAGTTACAGGATGACAGTTTCGTCACCCATACCGCACATTTGATGAAAAAATATAAGATTAAGCCAAAACAGCTTAAGTTCGAAATTACCGAAAGTGCGCTGGCTGAGCGCATGGATGTGTTAATTGAAGAGCTTAATAAATTGGTGGATATGGGTATTGTGCTTAGCGTTGATGACTTCGGCGTAGGCCAGTCTTCTTTATCGCAGCTACGTAAATTGCCCATACATGAGCTTAAAATAGATAAAAGTTTTATCGCCGGCATGTGCGAGTCTGAGGATGCCCATACTATTACCCTGGCAATTATCCGGATGGCGCATGCGCTGGGCTTGCAGGTTGTCGCCGAAGGGGTGGAAAATGCAGCGCAATTGGAAATACTAAAGAACGAACAATGCCAGATAGTTCAGGGGTTTTATTTATATGAACCGCAAGGCAGCAATAAAACTGCACAGATGTTATCGTCTGCGCCACAAAACGTGTTAGCGACAGAATAATAATATCTACCGGAGGACCAATGGATGTAACCGAGCTACTGGCAAATTGCGAAAAAGAAGCGTTACATCTATCGGGACAAATTCAGTCCTTTGGGGCGCTCCTGTTACTGGATGAAGAGTCCCAGACGGTAACCCATGCCAGCGCTAATATTGAAGCGTATGTAGAAAAAGATCTGGAACAGCTGCTAGGGGCTAACTTTGATGTGCTGGAGTGGCTGCGTGAAGATATGCTGGCAAGGCTGCCCCAGGAGCCAGGGCAACGCACCACATTTTATGATTATGTGGTGGGCCCGCACATCTGTCATATCCGGCTGATTCGCGCTGAAGGTGCGGTGGTAGTTGAGCTTGAGCAGGCGACTACACCACAAAGTTTCACCAGTTACCAGGCACTCGAAGCAAGGCTGTATCCGGAGCCTGATGAGCAGTGGCAGGAAACTGACTACTTCGATAACCTGCTGACGACGTTGCATGAAGTACTGCCTTATCGTCGCTTAATGCTGTACCGGTTTGAAAGTGACTGGGTGGGTGAGGTAGTCGCCGAGTCAGTCAGCGACGGTGAACAAGATTACCTGGGCCTGAAATTCCCTGCCTCTGATATTCCAGCCATCGCCCGGCAAATGTATTTTCAAAACCCCTCCCGCATGATTCCTGATGTAACAGCGGCTGCTGTGGATATTGTGGCGCTCAAAGATTCGCCGGTGGCCGATCTGACCTGGTCAGATTTACGCAGTGTGTCGCCCGTGCATTTACAGTATCTGCAAAACATGGACGTAGGGGCATCGTATTCTATCGCCTTGATCATTGGCGGCAAACTATGGGGGATTGTGGCATGTCATCATCCTTGCGCGGTAACCATGGACGTCACCAGCCGGCAAACAGCAGAAAAGCTGGTGAAACAGTTTTGTACGCTATACAACACATACCGTTCAAAAACCCGGTTGGCGTTGCTTCGCAATATCGAACAGCGTGTGGATGAAATGGTACGGGTCCTGTCGGGCCAGGACTCGGTCACCAGTTGCCAGTTCCTGGCCGATATTCTGGTTTACGAACTCAGCGCATCGTCTACCGCCTTGTTGCTAAACGGCACCTGGTATCAGTCGGGCAGAACCGTTGATGAGGCAGTACTGAACCAGCTTGACAGGCAGGTAAAAAATGACTTTTCTGATTACATTTTCCAGACCAACAATATTACTCAGGATTATGGTGACGAGTTTGCTCATCCGGCGGTGCGCGGCGTATTAGCTATCAAACCCAACTTTGAAACCGGTTCTTTGCGTTGTTACGCGTTTCGGGTACCCGAAGCCCAGTATATACAGTGGGCGGGGAATCCTGAAAAAAGTCAGCAGAAAACGAACGAAAGTGGTGTACTTACCCCGCGTTTATCGTTCGAAAAGTGGACCGAAACCCGCGGAGAGGCCAGCCGGGAATGGACTAAGGAAAATGTGCTGTTAGCGAAAAAAGTACGCGCCGTGATTTTGCGTGAAGCCGGCAGTTTTCTGCTGTCATAAACTTTAGGTGTAGTATTTATTTACTTATAGGGCGAAATGCCAACACAGACTTGCGGCGCTTAGCCACCCGGCCTTAACCATGCAGCTAAGATGACAACCTCCGTAAAGCGGCTATTTACACTGAAGTTCGAAGCGTCGTTAGCTATACCTCACTTAAGTACCGGTAAAGGCCAGGGTAGTGTCACTGCATACCGTATTACGTCCGGTGGCTTTCGCCTGGTATAGCGCTTTGTCGGCTCTATCAAGTACGGCTTCCCAGCTCACATCTTGCGCTGTGGCTGTCGCTATGCCCAGGCTAATCGATACCCGAATGGCTTTATGGTATTGGTAGGGGCTGTGATTAACCGCTTCGCGAATCTTTTCCGCAATAGATGATGCCTGTTCAGGCTCGGTATCCGCCAGCAAGATAGCAAATTCTTCGCCACCCAGTCTGAACAGCCATTTACCCGGCCCATAAGCTTGCCGCGCTTGCACGGTGATATGCTGTAAGACCTTATCTCCAATAACGTGTCCATAGGTGTCGTTTATTTGTTTAAAATGATCCACATCCAGAATCACAATGCATAATGACTGATTTTTGTTACGGCACTCATCAAAAACCTGTGGCGCCATACGCATTAAGGCGCGGCGGTTATACCAGCCGGTCAGGCTATCGGTGAGCGCTGACGTACGTAATGCTTCAGCTTTTTGCCAGGTAATGAGGTAAGCAAAGGCCATAGCGATAGCAATAATATACAGCATTACAAAAAGTGAGCCTGCCGACCGTAAATAGGCGCTGCCCGGCACACTAACCCCGGCCAGGTCGGCTACCATCGCCACTTCACGTAACAACATCTGGGTGAAAAACAGCCCTAGCACCCATAGCAAAGGGGTGTAACCGCCAATGGTGCATTGCCGTCTGGATACCAAAATATATAGCGCTGAAGCCAGACACAACGCCAGGACCATCGCATAAAAAATGATAATTCGCCTATCCAGGCTGGTGGCGATAGCCGGTAAAAAATGCAGGCTGAGACTAAATAGCGCGAGTACGGCTATCCAGTTGTAGGCTGAACGGCCGCCGGTATGTTGACGTATACCACTGAAAATAAACCCGTGGCCGGCTAAATACAGCGCATTGGCGATGCCCGGGACAAGCAAAAAAGGCAGCGGCCAGTAAGCATGAACCACCGCCAGCAGCGAAGAAACTGAGAAGCAAAGCATCGCGGCTATCCAGTCGGGTAACGCTGCTTCATCCCGGCTGGTGCCATACAGCCCGGCCATCGCAGCCGCCATCATAATGCTGACCAGCATAGTGCAAATGGTAAGTGTAAAGTTGTCCAAGCTGACCAATCCTGTGCTGTCACATTCCTTAAAAAACAGTGTGTCCCGAGGCCGTGTCTATGCAGTATATGGTGGATGGCACGATGTTACGTGCGCCACTGCCACGCCTTATCCAATAAGCATAGTCAGGCTTTTCAAAAAGTCCGTGCTTACCTGCCACTATTTGCATTAAATTTGTCATAACAAGCACGGATAACGACTAACGGACAGCGAGTTGTCTGGTAAATGCTCAGGTCACCCAGAGCAAAACTCAGCTCGCTTATCGATAAACTCATTGAGATACTGAGGGCGACAAGGCAGGATAAGTCAATAAACTTCATTTATTAGGCGCAGAGGAAAGCAAATGACTCACCGAGCAGGTATTAACCGCAATACTAAGGCGATATTATTTGACCATGACGGCACCTTAATCGACTCCGAAGCGGTGCACTTTGCGTTGTGGCAGCAAGTATTAAACGCCTACGATATAACCCTGGAACGCGAATTTCACGACGAGAAAATGGCCGGTATCCCCGTCAATCAAAACGCCAAAGATGTGATTGCGCATTTCTCGTTAGATGCCGATCCCGCAGAGCTGGCAGACCAAAAGCATGCGCTCACCGCCCAGTACCTGGCCGAACAGGCATTCCCTTTAATGGATGATGCTAAAGCCGCTATTGAGCGCTGTTACGAGGCGGGATTTACCCTGGCGATTGTCACCGGCGGAAGCCGGTTGTCGTTGGAGAAAACCCTGACTACGCATGGCTTCAGTGATATGTTCAGCGCTACGGTTGCAGTGGAAGACGTGGCACACAGTAAGCCGGCTCCCGATTGCTATCAAAAGGTGCTGGCTATGTTGGAACTCGACGGCAG
The DNA here is from genome assembly GCA_003056425.1 of Alteromonas indica. Lineage (GTDB taxonomy): Bacteria > Pseudomonadota > Gammaproteobacteria > Enterobacterales > Alteromonadaceae > Alteromonas > Alteromonas indica. The sequence goes on along the minus strand of PYVY01000001.1, from coordinate 175,540 downwards.
CGAAACGGTAGCCGTGGAAGACACTATGTATGGCATGCAGGCTGCTTTAGGTGCTGGTATTGCGTGTATTGCTATCCCCACCGAGAACTCCAGCGATCATGACTTTACCGGGGCGGTGGGGCGTTTTGATAGTCTCACGCAGTGGTTGGATGAAGCCCTGGCCAAACCTTAGGCGGACCTTTATAACCTTAAAGCGAGCGTCCCTATGGCGCTATTGCTGGTAAGGCGCTGAAAAATTGCGTATAGCAGAGGCCATAAATAGCAAAAACGCCGTATAATGAGGCCGTTATCAGGTAGCCTGCGTATCCGGTAACTGTATTGTCTACGAATATCGTTGTATTTGCGGCGCAGTTAACCAAAAATACACTGTTTTTTATTTTTCAGGTGAGTAAAAGATTTGTCTGTATTGCGCAAGTTAGCTGTAGCGGCGGCCGTCCTGGCGGGTGTCGTGGGGGTATTGCTGGTGTTGATGATTGACACATCAGCGTCAGTGAAATCATCTGCCTCTGAACAAATTGGTGATGCCGATACCGTGAATCACCTTCTTAACCAAATCCAAACCAGTATTTCTGATCGGCATAACCAGCACACTATCAAAGTGTCGCAAAAACAGGTTGCCAGCCTGGTTGGTTTTGTCCAGCGGGCCGCCCCGTATATTCGCGGGAATGTAGATATTGCCAGCCAGCACAGCCAACTGCAGGCCAGTATGGCGCTACCGGTGTTTGCCGGGCATCTTTATATTAATGTTGATATGCGCATTTTGCCCGACGATAAATTTACCATCGATTATATTGAAATTGGTAACTTGTATATTCCCGGCGGCCTGGCCGTAGGGCTGGTGGAGCACGCCATCAATATATGGACCGATAGCGATATTGGCACCCAGGCACGTCAGCAAATTTCCCGGGTAAGCATGCAGCCTGAAGAGGTGGCCGTGACGGTTGAACCTATGGATAGGTTTTTACGTGAATTAAATGAGGTCCGCAGTGGCCTGGGGAATGACAGCGGCGATGAACTGACCGAGTTGACGGGCTACTACCTGCGTTACATCGCCGGTAGGGAGTTAGCGTTAAAGAAAAAGCCCCAACCATTTCATCTTTACCTGCGGCAAATTATGGCCCGCGCCCGAGAGCAAAGTAATCAGGATAATGTGCTAATGCACAACAAGGCGGCCGTGCTAGCCCTGTCGATCTTTATCGGGCACCACCGTATTGCCAATTTTGTGGGTGATGTGCAACCGGATATTGAACATGCGTTGAAGCCTGCTGCGCCGCCTTTATTACGTGGACGCAACGACTTGGCCAAGCATTTTATTATCTCTGCTGCGTTGAAAATGCTCAGTGAACAGGATGTCACGTTTGCAATAGGTGAATTCAAAGAGTTAATGGACCGGGGAATGGGCGGCAGCGGCTATAGCTTTGTCGATTTAACCGCTGATTTGGCCGGTCTGGAGCTGGCGCGGGTGTTAGGCGACCCGGAAACCGCGCTTGCTACCCAAAATGCGCTGGCCAGCGCCGCCGATGAAGGGGTTTATATGCCAACTATTGAAGGGCTTACCGAGGGGTTAAGCAAACAAGAATTTGATCGCCGCTACGAAAAAGTCGACAGCGAAGCATATTTAAACGAAGTGGCCCGGATTAAGGCACGCTTAAGCCAAATTCCTTTGTATCAGCAGGCCACCGAGTAGGGCGGTTTACACCGCCTTTTGAAACTGAGCCAGCGTTTGCAGCGCGGTCTGGATTTTTTCTACCAGCGGTACCAGGGCTGTTTTAAACTGTGCCTCATCAAGGGTTTTAAGCGCTTGCCAGTCTTCAGCAATTTCCTGAACATAAGGGGTGAAGCGCTTAGCTTGGGTGCGAAAGCCACTGTCTGCGGCAAATACCGCAGAAAATTTACCTTGCTGAGCTTGTTGTAAGCCATCTAATTTATTATCTGCATCTACCGCTTTGCGATACAGAGTCTGGATGGTTTCCTGAAGTTGGTCGTGAACCGCTTGCATGGCGCCCCTTCGAAATGTTGTCTAAAGTTTAGCTGGTGCAGGCCGATAGCCTCATGAGGCGGGCAATTTTGCCTGCTTTTTAGCTTTGCTACAAGCAACAAAGGAAACGGGTATGGATATATCAGGAGCGAATAGCTCTGCAACATCCGGAGCCTCGCTTGAGTTGGCCTCTCTTAAGTTGGCAAAAAGTCAGCAAAAACAAGAGGGACAGGCGACGCTTCAGCTGCTGGAATCAGCCGCTGACGTACCAAAAGCCACCTCCGCTAACCCGGCAGTAGGTGCCAACATTAATACCTACGCTTAAGTTACGGTTGTAAATGTAAGTCTATCGGCGTCTTGCCGGGTTGGCCCCCAATCTCTCTGGTGAGCTTGGGTACCAGAAAGCCCGGCAGACGCTTTATCATTTGCGCTACGACCTGCTTACCCGTTTCCTCGCTAACATCAAAATGGGCAGCACCTTCTACTTTGTCCAGTAAAAACAGGTAATAGGGTAAAATGCCGGCATCAAACAATGCTTCGCTTAGTGCAACCTGAGCATCTGCTGTATCGTTAACGCCTTTTAGCAGCACGCCTTGATTCAGCAACATAACTCCCTGTCTCGCCAGTTCTGCCAACCGTTGTTTTAAAGCTTCGCTGATTTCATTTGCATGGTTAATATGTAACACCAGCACGGGTTTTAACCGGCTACTGGTCAGCCAATCAGCCAAAGCCGCGTCTATGCGTTCGGGTAATACCACCGGCAAACGGGTATGAATACGCAAGCGCTTAACGTGGGGTATCTGGGCAATTTGGGCGGTCAACCAGGCCAGAAAGTCATCTTTTGCCATGAGTGGATCGCCGCCGGAATAAATTACTTCATTAATCTGCGGGTGGGCCTGAATATACTCAATGTTGTGTTGCCACTGGGCTTTATTAACCGCGTTCTCAGCGTAGGGAAAATGCCGCCGAAAACAATAGCGACAATTAACCGCACAACCAGTACGCACCATCAGTAAAACCCGGCTTTGGTATTTGTGTAGTAGGCCTTTGCCTGCGGTGTCATGCTCTAGGAGGGGATCGGCGCTGTAGCCCGGCACCACCGCAAATTCGTCTGCCAATGGCATAACCTGCCGGAGTAACGGATCGTGCCAGTTGCCTTTTTCCATTAAGGCGGCAAAATGACGCGGCACCCGTAACGGAAATAACTGCCTGGCCTGGCCATGATGCGCCAGCCCAGCCGTGTCTAATTCCAGGTATTCAAGCAACTTTAGCGGGTCCGTAAAACTATAAGCTAACTCTTTTTGCCAGTTATGCTCTACAGTCACTCGATTTTTAGGTATTATTTGCGCCACTTCGTTCTTTACACCTTTTGTTTTAGCAGAGGATTTATGGCTAATTACAGCACTAATGAATTCAAAGCTGGCCTGAAAATTATGCTGGATGGCGAGCCTTGCAATATCATGGAAAATGAATACGTCAAACCGGGTAAAGGCCAGGCGTTTAACCGGGTTAGAATCCGTAAACTTATTTCAGGCAAAGTGCTTGAGAAGACCTTCCGTTCAGGTGAATCTGTGGAAGGTGCTGACGTTATGGATACCGAATTGGCCTACCTATACACCGACGGCGAATTCTATCACTTTATGAATAATGAAACATTCGAACAAATCGCTGCTGACGAAAAAGCGGTGGGTGACAATGTTAAATGGCTGGTGGAAAATGACGTTTGCACCATTACCTTATGGAATGGCTCGCCAATTACCGTCACCCCGCCGAACTTTGTTGAGCTGGAAATTACCGAAACAGACCCAGGCCTCAAAGGGGATACCGCCGGCACCGGTGGCAAGCCGGCTACATTAAGCACTGGCGCGGTAGTAAGAGTTCCTCTGTTTGTACAAACCGGTGAAGTTATTAAGGTGGATACCCGCTCAGGCGAGTACGCCTCTCGGGCACAAAAATAAGTCGCCTGTAAAACAACCCTGTGAGCCGGCCAAACCCATGGTATAGCCCTGGGCTTACCGGCTTCAGCCAAATATAGATTAAGCGGGGAGCAGCGCGCCACGACGTAGTCTGCTACCCGCTGTGTTGTGTTGTAACCTCCTACCTGCGATGTGACATTATGCAATGGCAACCCACTACCTCTCATCAGCAGCGTTTGGCCAGAGCGGACTTGCTGCATCAAATTAGGGATTTTTTTTACACCCGCCAGGTGCTTGAAGTTGATACGCCATTATTAAGCCGCGGCACCGTAACCGATGTTCACCTTGCTGCGTTTGCCACCCGTTTTAATCACGACAGTAGCGGCCAGCCCCAAGACTTATACCTGCAAACATCGCCGGAATTTGCCATGAAGCGTTTACTTTGTGCTGGTAGTGGCCCGATCTATCAAATTTGCAAAGCATTTCGTCATGAAGGGGCGGGGCGTTGGCATAATCCAGAATTTACTATGCTTGAATGGTATCGGACCGGGTTTGACCATGTGCAGCTAATGCATGAAGTTGATGCCCTGTTACAGCATACGCTTGATACCGAGCCCGGCGAGTATATTAGCTACCAGCAGGCAATGATCCGATGGGCAGGCCTTGACCCTTTAGCCTGTCACAAGCCAGCCTTGCTTGAGGCACTTACCACACACCATATTGATATTGATGAACCAGATTCACTCACGGTAGATGGCTTGCTGCAATTGGTGTTCTCGTTGGTGGTAGAGCCACAAATAGGCCAGCAGGTACCTTGTTTTGTTCACGGGTTTCCGGCTAGTCAGGCTGCTTTGGCCCGTTTGAATTCGCAAGACCCCCGCACCGCAGATCGCTTTGAGGTGTATTACCGGGGCGCTGAGCTCGCCAACGGATTTTACGAGTTGAGTGCGCCGCGCGAACAGCGTCAACGCTTTATACAAGATAATGCATTGCGGTTAACAGCAGGTTACCCGGAGATGCCGATAGATGAACACTTTTTGGCAGCTTTAGAAGCGGGGTTGCCAGATTGCGCTGGCGTGGCATTGGGTATAGACCGCCTATTGATGCTTAAAACCGGTGCATCGTGCATCACCGAGGTGCTTAATTTTGGGATAGATCGGGCCTGAGGGCTATTTATCGCCCATCGTGGTTATCAGACAGTTTATTAAAGTATAAAGCAGGCCCCAAAGGCATTTATGCACCACTTCAGGCCTGCTTAGCGAAACTGCACTGGCGGTACTGCTTCATCCAAGTCACTTTCAGTTAAACCCGCTAAATGGCGGCAGTCAAGTTGTTCCCTGCCACGGGCACTGCCTGGCGCGCTAAATACCGCTCAAGGCCGTCGTGCAGCGAGTCCCCCAGCGACTGCTTAATAATCGCTATACCTTTAGGTTTTCCAACGGTAGCCATTTCTGGCGACTGGCAGCGTATGGCCTTATTCTTGCTCTAATCTCGCTTCGTATGCAGTAAATATGCTTTCAAGCGTAATGAGATTACTGACAAACCTTCGCTGACATCGCCAGCCCGCCGATGAAAAACTAGGTGATACAAAGCCCGCTAATGAAAAGCAGCCCGCCGTTGAATCCGGTGGAAATAACATTGATTGACGACCAGCTGAGCATTTCTACCGATAAGCAACCGTTGACATTTTTATCAATGAACGTGAAAATGTTATAACATAACAATATCAGATACCTTTTAATTAAGCATCAGCGGGAAGCACATGTACAGACGTAAGCTTATTGCAGCATCCATCATGGTGGCGTGTTCGCCAGTAGTCCTGGCCAATACCATTACAGGCACAATTACGAACGAAGCAGGTAAGCCAGTCGCTGGCGCAAAAATCAGCGTTGAAGGGTCACGCAAAGTGGTGCTAACCGACGGGGCGGGGCGCTATACACTCAGTGATATCTCCCCGGTCGATGTGCATATACATGTGTCTTCTGCGCAATATTTGCATGGCGATAAAGATTTAGGCGCCATTGAAGGTGACGAAGTGGTGGATTTCACCTTAACCCCATCTTCGGTGGAAAACATTTTGGTCACCGCCACGGCCATGCAATCGTCAGTGCTGGAGTCGGTCACCCCTGTCTCAGTATTGGGCGCAGATGAGCTGCGTAAACGCCAGGCACCCACGCTGGGCGAAACACTCAAATCAACGCCGGGAGTGCACAGTTCTTATTATGGGCCGGTATCTTCCAGTCCGGTTATTCGGGGAAATGATGGCCCGCGGGTGAAAATTGTGCAAAACGGCCTGGATGTTTCAGATGTTTCGCGCATTGGGCCGGACCATAATGTGGCGGCCAATACCACCAGCGCAACCCAGGTTGAAGTATTACGTGGGCCGGCTACCTTGCAGTATGGCAGTGGCGCCATTGGTGGTGTAGTGAACGTGGTAGATAAGCGTATTCCTCAAACCGTACCGGCACAGCTTGAAGGCGAAGCTGAAGTGCGTTACTCCACCGCAGACAATGGAAAATTCGGCAAAATTGACGTGACTGGCGGGCAGGGCGACGTTGCTTATCATTTTGATGGTTTTACCCGCGACACCCAGGATGTGGATATCCCCGGTTATGCCTCTGTCGCGCCGGATGACGATGAGCCGTACGGTACCTTGGAAAATAGCGCAATGGAGACCACAGACTTCACTGGCGGTATCAGCTATGTGCAGGATGAAGGCTATATCGGTTTTGCGGTTGAGCGTCTGGTTAACACCTATGGCGTACCTGGTCATAGCCATGCCCACGAAGAAGAACATGAAGAGGAACATGAGGAAGACAGCATAGAGCACGATGAAGCCGAGCATGCAGAAGAAGGCACCAGCATTGATGTGGAAATGACCCGTTATCAAATGGAAGGCGAGCTGTATTCGCCGGTTAGCTTTCTCAACAGTATTAAATTTGCCGCAGCGCATACGGACTATACCCATGTTGAGATTGAAGACGGCGCCATTGGTACCCGCTTTAACAATGACAGTACCAACCTTCGTTTAACCGCCAACCATATTAAAATTGATGGCTGGCACGGTATTATCGGCCTCCAGGCCAGTACCAGCGATTATGAAGCTGTGGGTGATGAAGCCTTCTCGCCACCGACCCAGACTGACAACTATGCCCTGTATGTTGTTGAACAAAAAAGCTTCGGCAAGGTTACCGCCGAATTAGGTGGTCGTATCGAACGTACCGAATATGATATTAGTGACACGCAGATTGATTTGCATACCGGTGAGCATGAAGAGGAAGAAGAAGGGCATGATGAAAGCCCATTACAATTTTCTTTTGACGATTATAGCTTCACGTCCACCTCGTTATCAGCCGGCGCAAACTGGGAGTACACCCAGGGCCAGTCGGTTGCCTTAACCTTGTCCCGCAGTGAGCGGGCGCCCAGCCAACAGGAATTATTCTCAGGGGGCGCCCATTTGGCCTCACAAACCTATGAATTAGGGTTGGTTTTTGCGCTAGATGAAGACGGCGAGCTAGCCTCTTCGTTGCGTGATGTGACAGAGGAAGTCAGCACCAATGTAGATTTAACCTTTCGTAAGTATACGGGGAATTGGGGCTATACAGCGTCACTATTCTACAATCAGGCAGACGATTATATCTATCAGACAGATACCGGTCTGACCGCCCTCGAAGCGCATGAAGAAGAGGCGCATGACGAAGAAGAAGGGCATGACGAGCATGCAGAAGATGGCTTACCAGTGTTTGCTTTTAATCAGGCCGATGCCGATATTTATGGTATGGAAGCGGAAGTTTATTACGATGTAAACGCTCAATGGCGGGTGGAAGTCTTTGGTGATGTGATTCGTGCGAAGCTGGATAACGAAGACCTGCCGCGGATCCCGCCATTACGGGTAGGTACCCGTGTAAGCTACACCGGTAACCAGTTAAGCGGTGAGGTGGGTATTACCTACAACGACGAACAAGATAAGGTTGCCGCATTTGAAACCATCACCGATAGTTACACAATGCTAAACGCCAACGTGCAATACGAAATCAGCCGCCAAGGTGTGAGCTGGGTATTATTTGCCAACGCCGATAACCTTACCGATGAAGAAGCACGAATACATACATCATTTTTGAAAGATAAGGCGCCTCTGCCTGGGCGTAATTTCACGGTAGGGGTACGGGCGTTATTTTAATGCAACACTGCTAAACCGGCTGGCTCACCACACGCTAACAGGGGGATGAGCCAGCCCGCCATCCTTGCTATACTGACTGGAAAAATGCGCATCCTACAGGAATGAGTTTTGACCTTAAGTCAGTTACAGCAGTGGTTTGATTCGTTCAGTTATAATCATTTAATTCTGGGTTACGGCTCGCTCATCAATCGCGATAGTCGCCAGCGTTTTTCTGACCTTACCCATACCGGCCTGCTCGTTGAAGTCAATGGCTTCGCCCGCGGTTGGATTACCCGCAGCATTCGCGAACAGCAAACCTACGTTGGGGCCTGGCCTGAACATAGTGGTCGGCTGAACGCATTAATGGTACCCACCGCACTTAGCCCGGCGCTGGCTCGTCGCGAAAAAGACTACCGGTTTGTGCAGGTTCAGCCGCAGCATATTGACGCCGGGCTCGACATCCAGTCCAGCCAATTTCTGCAAGACCGTTTAGCCCACAAACAGGTATGGATCTGCCAGTCGTTGGCCACGCAATTGGCAGACGCCCACTATCCGGTGTCGCAAACTTACATTGATACCTGTCTGGCTGGTTGTTTAGAGCACGGCGGGCAGGCCAGCGCGCAAGCATTTATTCGCAGCACGGCCCACTGGCCTGAACACATTCGCCAGGACCGTAAGCAGCCTGCGTATCCGCGGCCAGGACGGGTCAGTCCCCACCAACAGCGCCAGATCGATGCATTACTATTGCAGGAGCAGGCATGAGCGATTATCAGTTCATTAGTAGCCGCCTGGGGTTGCGTAAAGCGTGTGGGGATGATGCGCCGTGGATATATACTCTTAATAACGATCCCGCATGGCTGCGTTTTATTGGTAATCGCGGCGTTCATAGTATCAGCGATGCGAAGAAATATATTGCCCTAAGCCATGAGCATTTCGACCGGTGGGGGTATGGCCTGTGGGTGGTTGAACGGCGCCATGACCGACAACCGTTGGGTATGTGCGGCCTGTTAAACCGGGGCATTTTCGGCTGCCCCGATTTGGGCTTTGCCTTTTTAGCCGAAAGCCGCGGTAAAGGCTATGCCAGCGAGGCCGCGCTGGCAGTGATCAAGCGGGCCAAAAGCTATTACCAGTTTAGTTATTTAAGCGCTATTGTACATCGGCATAATACCCCTTCACGCCAGTTGTTGGAGCGGTTAGGGTATCGCCACCAGGGGCACCTTTTTATGCCGAAACTAACGCGCCAGCAGTTATACTGGCGAACATTATAAAATATCGTGACCGGCTGTTTCGCCTGCCGCCTGCGCCGAAAATGTCAGCCTAAAAACTGCTTAAGTGGCTGGTAGCACTGTGGCTTGTTCCAGCAGAATCGGCTCAATCGGGCTACTGGGCTCTCGAAGGCGTAGCTGATACTCCGTTTCCACTTCCATCATTTTATCGACCACTTCTTCACCTTCTACCACCATTCCAAATACGGCGTAGCCCCACTCTTTACCTGGGTCCAAAGAGGGGTTGTCGTTCACATTGAAGAAAAACTGACGGGTAGCGGAATGAGGCTCATTCTGGCGAGCCATCGCCACGGTATATAATTTGTTTTTCATGCCATTGCCCGACTCATTGAAAATTTCCGGGTAACTGGGTTTTTCCTCAAAGTCTTTGTTGTACCCGCCGCCTTGTACAATGAAACCAGGTACTACCCGGTGAAACAGGGTACCGTCGTAGCCCCGTTTAGAAACATAGCGTAAAAAATTATTGGTGGTAATAGGAGCCCGGCGCCGATCCAGTTCAATAATAATATCGCCCATCGAGGTCACCAGTTTTACTCGGGGATAAAAGTTTTCAGGCTGCACATTTGACCCATCGTCTTTATCTTTAGCCACGACACTGGTGGTGGCCAATACCAGAATAAACAGTAAATACCGAAACATACCTGCTCCCTTGATTAACGCTTAGCTGCACTCAAAATAACGAATTTTCGATTACTTGCAAGTACCTTCACACCCCCAAATAAACGCTTTAACTGTACGTGGTATCCTAGATGCCGGTTTGCCACCACAATAAGATGCCCGCCACGGCGTAAAATGTCACGGCTGTCGTGAAACATTTGCCAGGCGATATGGTCAGTTACCGCATTTTGCTGATGAAACGGCGGATTACACAATACTTTATCCTGACTGGCTTGCTGGCCCTGGGCGAGCAAAGATTCCAGGCAATTACTGGCAATAAACCGACATTGGTTGAGTGCGTCAGGAAAGTTTTCTAGCACATTCTCCCGAGCACTTTGCAACGCCATAAACGATTCATCCACAAAGGTTACCTGAGAGTGGGGGGCCATGGCCAAAGCATTTAAACCCAGCACGCCATTGCCGCAGCCCAAATCAATAACCTGTTCCTGGTTCGTCACATGCATATGTTCAAGCAGCAAACGCGCGCCGATATCCACCGAGCCACGTGAAAAGACATTCGCATGATTGGCTATTTGCAGATCTATACCTGTACTGGCACGTTGGCGCCATACTGTTGGGAAAGGGGAGCTGCCCGCGTTATCCATTACCGTCTGCGCTGGCGTACAAAAAATTAAGCGTGATTTCTTTTGGGCCAGCGAGGTTGTGGTAGGGCCAAGATACTTTTCAAATAATGCCAGGACAGTGCGGGTGACCGCCTTGGTTTTCGCCGCGGCCACCACCTGGGTGGATGGAGTAACACGATGCCGCAGCTGGGCCAGTTGTTCTTCAAGCAGAGCCAGGGTGCGGGGAATTTTGAATATCACCAACCCCGGTGCTTCCGGCAGGCTGGTTAGATCGCCCGACGCGGTTACCGGGGCACAGACCTGCCCCAGGGGGCCGATACTCACTGCAATATTGTTGGCCTCAAGATTAGCCGCCAGCGAACAATGGGCTATCCAGGAATCGCTGTACCAGTAGGGCTGCCGATCAGCAAACCAGGTACCCAGTGCACCGAAATCGTCATTGAATATGCTACACTGGCCCTCAGATAAGACGTGGTCGGGGCTGCTGAGATGATCAATAATCAGCTCGTCTGCACTGTCCCATGCTTGTAACGATTTGTGTTGGTGTTTGGCTGGATAGCGAATTAAAGTTAACTGGCGATCCTGATAAGAAAAACAGGTATTCATAACGCATTTATCATCTTTTGAAATTCATTTGTAAGGGGGCGCGTATGCAGTTTGGGTTATTTGATAACGAACACACCCATGCTGGCGCGCGCGATCTGGCACTGCCCGGGGCTGCGGTCAGTTATCAGCCAGGCTGGTTGTCAGCTGACAATGCTACAGCGATAGCTACCCGTTTAAAGTCACAATTACAGTGGCATCAGGATACCATTAAACTGTTTGGCAAGCTGGTAAAAATTCCTCGTTTACAAGCGTGGTACGGCGATACGAACACAGTGTACAGTTACTCGGGCCTGACTTTATCACCGCATCCCTGGCACCATGATTTAAAGGTTTTACGCGACACGTTACAAGCGCATACGGGGGGACACTTTAACAGTGTATTAGCAAACTGGTATCGAGATGGCAAAGATAGTATGGGGCTACATAGTGATGATGAGCCCGAACTAGGACCTCAGCCACTGATTGCCTCGGTTACATTAGGCCAGCCGCGGCCCTTTGCCTTTGTCAACAAGCAAACTAAAGCCCGCACCACTATTGTACTTGAGCACGGTAGTTTGCTATTGATGCAAGGCGATACACAGCGGTTGTATCAACATGGTATCAATAAAACCACTCGCCAGGTTGGTGAGCGCATTAATCTTACATTCCGCTACGTGTACCCTTATTCAGCGTAGCCTGCAACATGGTTAAATAACGATGACACAAATAAAAGAGTTTATTGAAACAACCCTTAACGAACATCTTGCGCCGGTATACCTGAAGGTATTGGATGAAAGCCATATGCATAACGTACCGCCGGGCGCGCAAAGTCACTTCAACGTTACCGTGGTATCCACGCAATTTGAGTCACAGCGCCTGATTGCCCGTCATCGTACGGTTAATGCCTTGCTTAAAGAGGCCCTTGATGGTCCGGTGCACGCCCTGGCCTTGCATACTTATACACCAACGCAATGGCAGGAACGCGGTGGCGATATTGTAGCCTCACCACAATGTCTGGGTGGGAGTAAAGCGTAATAGAGCAGGCTGGCCCCGAGTTACAACAGTGCATTGGCTGACAGCAGACTAAACGCCAGGGCGGTGACCGGTAACGACAACAGGGTAGTCAGGGCGATAATACTGGCGGCCAGACGGGGATCACCGCCTAAGTTACGCGCCATCACATAGCTGGCTGCGGCGGTGGGCGCAATACTCAGTAGCAGCACAATGCCCAGCGCCATACCGGTAAAACCCGCCCAGTATGCCAGCCCTACCAGCACCAGTGGATAAAGCAGGCACTTACTCACTGTGGCAATGCCAATATTCACTTTATCAACGCCAAACGAGCGAAACTGGAGCGATGCGCCGGTACATATAAGCGCCAGCGGCAGGGTGAGTTGAGCGAAGTATCCCCCGGTAGCCTGTAAAAAGTCAGGCAGGGCGATATGAAAATACGAAAATGGCAGGGCGGCCAGAATAGCCAGAATCAGGGGGTTGGTGGTTATGCCCAGAATATGCTGGGTGAGGGAGCGCTGCACATCCTGATAAAAATTAAGCACAAATACTGACAGCACATTATATAAAATCGTCACACAGCCAAGATATACCGAGGCGGCGGCCAATCCTTCGTTACCATAAGTATTGGCGCAATAGGCCAGTCCAATAATGCCCATATTGGCGCGAAAACCGCCTTGCACTACCACTCCCCTGGCATTCTTAGGCGTTACGGTAGCATGGCAAAATGCCATTAACAGGGCAAAATAAAGCAAGGTTCCGCCCAATCCTACCAGTATCAGCTTGCCATTTGCCGCCTGCGCAAAGTCGGCTTCGGCGATGGATAAAAACAATAAAGCGGGCAGGGCCAGGTTGAAGACTAATTTTGAACCTGCCTCGATAAACTGCTCATTTAACAAGCCCCGCCTAAACAGGTAATAGCCCATTAAAAGCAGGATAAGCACTGGGCCAAGTGTATTTGTTATAAATCCGTACATAAAATGCGATATGCCTGCAAAAGGAAAGAAAACGGCTTTGTTGGTTAACCCGCAATGGTATCAGAAACCCACCCTGGCAGCAGCGATAAACTGGCTCAGCGCACGCTCTGAGTGACTGTATATTAACAGCATTTTGCTGAAAATAGGTCATCAGGTAAACTTCCTGTGAGCAACAGGAGTACTGATAACTATTCATTCAGTTTTGTTTCATGCAGCAGGTATTATGCGCCATACATTACAACCCGTAACCTTATCTATCGTCGCTGCTGTGGCATTAGCTGTATTCGCAGGGCTGGCCTGGTGGGTTATCTACACGCCCGTTCCCGGCTTGGACGAAGCGATTATCAAAGGCTTACGCCACGCCAATGATTTAGCCGATCCTATCGGCCCGGGCTGGCTGGAAGAAGGTATGCGCGATATTACCGCGTTGGGAAGTAACTGGGCGCTATTATATTTAAGCGCCATTAGCGCGGCGTGGCTGGCCATTACCGGGCGCGGCAAAATGGCGGTACAACTGGGCGTAGGCATTTTGGCAGCATTGGCCGTTACTTTTGCATTAAAACATGGGTTCACCCGGCCCCGGCCAGATCTGGTCGGTCACGGCACACGGGTCTTTACCAGTAGCTTTCCGTCGGCCCATGCCATGATGTCGTTCATTACGTACTTTACTTTGGCGGTGATTATTATCAGGTTAAGTAATAAACCGGATATTCGTGGCCTGGTATTTGGGTTGGCAGCGCTTACTACCCTGCTTATTGGTTTTAGCCGGATATACCTAGGTGTCCACTGGCCGACCGACATATTATCCGGCTGGGCCGCGGGATTGGTATGGGTGGCCGTATGGACACAACTGACCCGGCCGGCAAAGCAGATACAATAAGCTGAATGACTACGCAGGTGAAGCGGGTGCTGTGGCTTATTCTGTAATACAATGTTCAGCCAGCCATTCTGGCCAGCGGGTTAAATGCACCGCATACCCGCTTAGCCCTAAATACAGCAGACTCAAAAGCAGGCCAGGCAGCACACCCACCGCCAGAATATTAAGCAGGCCAGTTAAAGTAATAAAGCAAAACGCTGCCATTACCGCCTCAGTAGCATTACTTAATGCATGGCGGCGAACCACACATAATGCGGCAAGCAAAGCGCTAACCAAACTATAAAGAAGCCAGAGCATAGCACCCCCAACCAAAGTAAGGGATTACTGTAACCTATCTATTGAATGAAAACAATTCTCATTTGTGTTTGGATTGGGGGTGGCGTACCGTGCGCAAAAACCAACCTACAAAAATTGAAATTAGAAAACCAAAGAAAGAGACCAGTGCGGTAACTACCAGTAATGAGCCCATAATATCTGCTTCTTCACCGGTTTCTTCGCTGACTAAAAACCCCGACGCCTGAAAAATGAATAAGGCTGCCACAGAAAGCAATAAGATAGTGGCGGTGGAGGTCAGCGTGGCGCGCCAAAATGCATGTGGTGCACTCCAATGTATAACCCCCGCTACTAAGACAGATAGGCCGGTGAGTAAATAAGGTACCAAGTGAAACCCCCTTTTGGTGGCGTAAATTATAGTGATAGTAAATAAACGGTGGGGCCAGACCTATTAAAGACATTGCCCTTTTAGCATATTTGCGAAAACGCTAGTTTGCCCGTGCCGAACAGCCGTTGCAATAACCTCGCCACTGTCGATACAAAATTGTGCTGAAGTCATTCAGCAGGGGGTTAAAATTATGCCTGAACCGTCGCGCTTTTAACATTCTATTAAAGGACTTTAGTTACGCATGGTGATAGAATCGCCGCCCGTTTTTTAACCAACACACCAATTGGAAACACATGTTTGACCTGATCACCAATAAAGACAGCAACGTGAAAAACGACGTACTGTCAGGGATTACTGTTGCATTAGCTTTGGTCCCCGAAGCGGTAGCCTTCGCTTTTGTCGCCGGTGTAGAGCCGATGATAGGCCTCTACGCAGCCTTTATGATGGGCTTGATAACCTCGGCAATTGGCGGCCGCCCCGGCATGATCTCAGGGGCAACCGGGGCAATGGCCGTGGTGATGGTAGCGTTGGTGGCTCAACACGGTGTGCAATACCTGTTTGCGGCAGTGGTGCTGGCCGGTCTATTGCAAATACTGTGTGGTGTGTTCAGGCTGGGTAAATTTATCCGGCTGGTGCCATACCCGGTAATGCTGGGCTTTGTAAATGGGTTGGCTATCGTTATATTTTTAGCCCAGCTAGGGCAGTTTAAAGTGCTTAACAGTGTTGGCGAATGGCAGTGGATGCAGGGCTCTATGCTTTACGTCATGCTAGGGCTGGTAGCGTTAACCATGGCTATCATTTATTTGTTACCTAAATTAACCAAAGCTGTGCCGGCATCATTGGTGGCCATTATTGTGGTTACCGCACTGGTGCATATGCTGAACCTGGAAGCGCGTACTGTAATTGATTTTGTACGGGATTTATTACCCGCCGAGCAACAGGCTACCGCGACATTGGCCGGCGAGTTGCCAAGCTTTGCTGTGCCTATGGTGCCCTTTAATATGGACACCTTAATGATCATTCTACCTACTTCAATAATTCTGTGTCTGGTTGGCCTGATTGAGTCGTTACTGACCCTATCGCTTATTGATGAAATGACCGATACCCGAGGCCGCGGTAACAAAGAGTGCGTAGGACAGGGTGTCGCAAATACGGTCAATGGCTTCTTTGGCGGTATGGGCGGGTGCGCAATGATTGGGCAAAGTATGATCAACATTAATTCCGGCGGACGTGGGCGCTTATCGGGCATCACCGCTGCGCTGGTGCTACTGGCTTTCATCTTATTTGCTGCGCCTTTGATTGAAATGATACCGCTGGCGGCCCTGGTGGGCGTTATGTTCGTGGTAGTTATTGCTACCTTTGAATGGGCTTCATTCAGAATTGTACGTGGGGTAAACAAGGAAGATGCGTTTGTATTGTTCCTGGTAACCGGCGTTACGGTTATAGCTGATCTCGCGATTGCGGTAGTAGTTGGGGTTATTGTGTCAGCGCTGGTCTTTGCCTGGAAACATGCGCGTCATATTGAGATTAAAACGCATATCGATAACGACGGCTGGAAAGTCTATGAATTGGATGGTCCATTGTTCTTCGGATCTATCACCCATTTTAAAGACCAATTCGACATCGCCAACGATCCGCAGGATGTAGTGATTGATTTTAATAACAGCCGAATCTGGGACTCCTCAGGCATTGATGCGCTGGATGGGTTGGCAGATAAATACGAACAGCAGGGTAAAAAACTGCATATTCGGCATATCAGCAGTGATTGCCGGGCGTTACTGAAAAAAGCCAACAAGTTTGTTGAAATCAATGTAGTGGAAGACCCTCGCTATAAAGTAGCTTCAGACCAGTTAGGCTAACTGCTTGCCCGTAACGGCACAAAGCCCGGCCCGCCGGTGTTGCTGAGGGCCGGTATATTATCCGAAAAAGCCCCTGCGCCTTCGTGCCAGCGGGCTTTTTTGCGTTATAGGCTAGTCCTCCGGCCCCCTGAAGCTTGACGGCAATCGGTTGATTAAGCCACTGTCCGGGCCTGGCTTATCGGCACCAGGGGTCGTTTAAACCGGTACCGCATCACCTCAACCCGCGCCAGTGCGGTTGCACCTTTGCTAGGGGCAAGGGCAGTGGTAAAGTAACGTTATCCACCCCAAGCAAATAAGAAACTATGTCAGCGGCATTTAGCGAATACATCAAAATAATCGGCAAAGGCCAGAAGGGCAGTCGGAGTCTGACTAGGGATGAAGCCTTTACTGCCATGCAAATGGTGCTGGACGGCGACGTCACGGGCGAGCAGCGCGGCGCATTTTTAATGTTGCTGCGCACGCGCGAAGAAACGCCAGACGAAATTATTGGCTTTCTGGATGCCTGCCGCGCCCGGGTGAATACCGTAGTACGCGCCTTGCCGGTAGTGGTGGATATTGGCTGTTATGCTGGAAAGCGGCGCCAGTTACCCTGGTATTTGCTGGCAGCGGCCTGCCTGGCAGGACAAGGCACTAAGGTTTTTATGCATGGCGCCCATGAGCCTGGTTCGGGCCGTTTGTATGCCAGCCTGGCGTTGCCAGCGCTTGGTTTGGCCCCGGTTACCAATGTGCAGGATGCCAGCCGCCAGTTACAGCAACAACATGCTACTTATCTGGATTTGTCGCATGTGTTGCCGCCGCTAAACGAGATTATCAAATTACGTGAGGTATTTGGCTTACGTTCGTGCGCTAACACCTTGGGGCGGTTACTTAACCCCAGTGCTGCGCCGTGCAGTATTCAGGGCGTCTTTCATACCCACCTTGATGATAAACACGGAAAGGTTAATCAAGCATATACTCAATATGCAGCATTGTGTTTTCGTGGAGATGGTGGCGACCCAGAGATTAACAGTGAACGTGAAACTACCTTATTTATTACCCGGGATGGGCTGACCAGCACGGCGGTAGTGCCTGCCAGCGACAGCGGTTGGGCATTAAAAGATAAGCAGATGGATGTAGCCGATATGCTGGCATACTGGCGCGGTGATAGCACGCACAAATACGCTGCACAAGCAGTTATAGCAACGCTGGCGAGCTATATAATGCTAATCGAAAACTGTGACTATACCCATGCCTGCGCGCGCGCTACAGACATGTGGCAGAACAGAAAAAAACATACATTGCCTTTTGCTTAAGTCTATCAGAAGCTGATCTCTTCCTTCGGTTTTGCGCTATTTACATGGTAGCAGTCTGGTTTATGTTATCAGGAGAACACCATGCAAAATATTCAGTTATCAGACGGTCGGGCGATACCCCAGATTGGCTTTGGTACCGCCGCTATCGGAGAAATGCACCAGGATGATGGCTTTGTCAAAGACACCATTTTAAAAGCCATTGATGCCGGTTACCGACATATAGATACGGCGGCATTTTACGGTAATGAACGCAGCGTAGGTAAAGCCATCGCAGAGTCGGGTATGGCGCGGGATCAGTTCTTTATCACCACCAAAGTGTGGGATACGCAACAAGGTTATCAACCTACTTTACGGGCGATGGAACAAAGCCTGGAACGTTTGCAAATGGACTATGCCGACCTGTATCTGGTGCATTGGCCGTATCCAGAAAAAACCCGGCCTACCTGGCAGGCAATGGAAAAGCTTCACGCTGAAGGGCTAGCCAAATCGTTAGGCCTATCGAATTTTCGCAAACAGGATATTCAGCAATTAATGGACTTTGCCGAGATCAAACCGGTATACAACCAGCTTGAATTACATCCTTATCTAACCCAAAAACAGTTGGTGGAATACTGCGAAAGCAAAGGGATAGTTGTGTCGTGCTGGTCTCCTCTGGGCACAGGTTCATGGAGTGGTGTAGAGAAGTCAGAAAAACCCATCGCTGATAGTGTCATTACTGCGTTGGCCGAAAAATACCAGGTATCTGCAGGCCAGATAATTCTAAAATGGGATGTTGAGCAAGGCCGTATTGCCATTCCAAAATCCGAAAGCGATGAAAATATTGCGGCGAATTTAGCGCTGGATGGTTTTTCTTTAACGGATGAGGAGTTAACCCAGATTGATCAGCTAAATCAGGACAAACGCTACGGCGGCGATCCAGATAATGCGTGGCAGGATAACCTCAATCGTCCCGTCCCGGAATAGTCTTTATCCACACTTTACCCCGTGTATGGGGGCTATGTGAAACCCTTGGTATCGCGTAGCTGAATGCTAGCCTGGCACGGTCGGGCTAGCACCATCGGTCCATATGCCACCTTCCTCGTGTGGGTTAAAGTAGCTTGCCAAAACAGCAAATAAAGCCCCAAAAGGTCATGTTATCAGGGCAAAAGGGGCAAGCTTGCTGCCCGTTACAGCCGTATATCGGGCCTGCAATAACCGGGCTATCTGGCACCGGCAGTGATATTAGCCGATTCACGGAGGCCGGTTTTGCTGGATTAGCCACTACCACTGGCCGAACCTGCCGGGGGGAGCAGCTTACTAGCCCAGGCGAATACCCTCTGCGGCATTGCTGTGCAGCATTGAGGCAGAATGAGCATTATGGGTTGGTTCGCCCGCCCTTCTGACGGAATACTTCGCGTCTCTTTACCCACATAAATAAAAACCTATATATCAGCAGATTTTTCGCGTTCCTACTACTTTAGTTATAAAGAACCTTGCAATTACATCTGTAAATGATAATAATTCGCGTTTTCATTTATACAGATTTTTTTATGTACTCCCGACCTTATATTGCTTACGCGACATTACCGCTCTCGTTGTGTGCTGGGTTTTCCGTTTATGCGCAACAGCCAGAACCTGCTATTGAAAATATCCAGGTATTGGGTCGGGCGCAACAGTACTATCTTGATACCAGCACGCGGGTAGGAACAAAAACCGACGCCGACGTTATGCAGATACCGTTATCAGTACAGGTCTTATCCCGTCAGCTGATTAATGATCAGGCGGCGCGGGATATTACCGACATGTACCGTTCTATTGCGGGGGTCAGTGAATTTAGCTATTCAGGCATTACCTTTAGGGGATTCCGTGATGACGGCAATGTTTTTTACGATGGTGTGCGTGGCGATCCGTTTTCCGGCTTTGGCGTGCCCCAGTTATTCAATGTTGAACGGGTAGAGGTGTTAAAAGGCCCCGCCGCATCATTGTATGGCGGTGGGGAGCCTGGCGGAATGATTAACTATGTCTCTCGCAAACCGGCTTTTACCGACCAGCAGGAAGTTAAGCTAACGGTGGGTAATTATAGCCTGGGCGGTGCCTCGTTTGACTCAACTGGGTCGCTAAGCGATACCCTGGCATATCGCTTCGGCGCGTTTTATGAAGCACAGGATTCCTTTCGCTATAACGCCGATGCCGAGAACATTGAGTTGGCCGGGGGCCTAACCTACCTGATTAGCGATAACACCACGCTAACCACCACCTATGATTTCATCAAGCAAAATTTAGGCGGCAACCGTTTGCGCGGCGTGCCGGTGGATGACGAGGGCAACTTTTTGGTAAGCCGTCGCTACAATGCCAATGAAGCAGGAGATTTCCAGAATCTTGAAGCGCTGGTATTGCAGGCGAACGTAGTGCATCACTTTACGGATAGCCTGAAAGTTAACACCACACTTCGCTACTTAAATAATGAGCGAGAGCAGGCCTATCATGAGTCGCGGGAATGGGTAGATGTTAACCTTGACGGGGTGGCGGATATCAATGACCAAACCATCAAGCGGGAATACCGGGCGCAATACCGGGCCAATGACGAAGTCAGTCTGACCGTTGATTTCACGTATGATTTTGTTTTGGCGGGTCTCCAGCACAATCTGCTATTTGGCGGAGATATGCATGATGTCGATACTGACTATGATTACTACCGGGCGCGCTATGAAGCAGACGGGGTGGCTAACTTAAATATTTTTTCGTTGAATTATGGGCTGACTGACCCGGCAACCTATAACCTGACTAATCAAAACCGTGACGGCCTGACGCGAACCCGTTCCAGTTTGTATGTGCAAGATACGCTGGCGCTGGCCCCGCAATGGTCATTAATGATAGGAGCGCGGTGGGATTACTTTGACGAACAGAGTAAAGAAAATAGCGGAGCGTACACTGACAGTAACGTTTCCCCGCGGGTGGGTTTAAGTTATTTTGCCAGCGCTGACAGTACGGTGTATATCAACCACTCGCAAAGTTTTAATCCGGTGGACACCCAGGATCAGGAAGAGGCCGGAATTGTCTCGTTAGCGCCGGAAACCGGGGATCAGATTGAACTGGGCATCAAACAATCTTGGTTAGATGGCGCCCTTATGACAACCCTGGCTTATTATCAGATAGACAAAGAAAACCTGGTAATGGCGAATCCGGCGTTTATAGATGGCGAAAACAATGCTAGTGAACCAGCCCTGATTAACTTTGGCAAAGTTGAGAGTGAAGGGGCAGAATTTACGTTGGTTGGAGACCTTACTGCGGCCCTGAGTGTTACCGCAAACTATGCCTACAACGAGACGGTAGTGGCAGAAGGCGATGCAGGAAATACGTTTGGCGTGGGTGAACGATTTGCCAACGCACCTAAACATCAGGCTGGTATCTGGACACGCTATGCATTTTCAAGCCTTCACTCAGCCGTGGCGCTTGGCGCCGATTACGTTAGTGAACAGCGCAGTCTGGACAATCAGAAAGTAAAAAGCTATGTGGTATGGGATGCCAGCTGGACCACCCAATGGCAGCAATGGACACTGCAATTGAACATCAAAAATTTGTTTGATAAGCATTATGCGGTTAGCGGATTTAGCCGTCGTAACGGCCATTTCCCCGGCGAACCACGCGAAGTCGTGGCCGAAGCCTCGTACCGGTTTTAGTCGTTCAGGATGACTCGAAAGCAATGGTCCAGCGTGCATCGTATCGCCGGGTTTTACCTGGCGATACTGCTTTGCTTTGTATTGGTTACCGGCACGCTGGCAGTGGTTTCTCATGAGCTCGATTATCTGACCAACCCAGCGATGCGTGCACAATCCACTAACAACCCGGTTAATTGGTCCCAAACGTATAGGGTCGTGAACCGATATATTCCGGCTGGTCATCGTATCGTTCAGCTTCATCAGCCTGAACATAATGGTTTTGCCATTGAAGCGTTGGTAATCAATACACAGGGCCAGCGCTACCGGGTGTATGTTGATCCGGTTAGCTATGATGCTACCGGGACGGGGCGGTGGATGAACTGGCAAAACAGTTTGCGTCGTTTGCATCGCCACCTGATGTTACCGCTGGGGCTGGGGGTTACACTGGTAAGTAGCCTGGCGGTATTGCTTCTGGCAAGTTTGCTCAGTGGCTGGGTACTGGTACCCAATTGGAAAAAGGTATTATGGCAATGGCCCCGCCGCAAGAATAGTCGGCTGTTCTGGGCCGACATACACAAACTCAGCGGCGCCTGGTCTAGCTGGCTTATTGTCGTTATTGGCCTTACCGGATTATGGTATTTGGTTGAGCAGAACGGTTTAAAAGCCAGCTACGCTCCGGCGCCGGTTACGCGCTGGTCAGCTGCTGACTGGGCGCAGAGTAAAGAGGCGCTGGTTGCACAGATTACCCAGGCTGAAGCCGCTATTGCGCTGCAGCGCCCCGGCTTTACTCCTACCGCATGGTATTTACCTAATGAAGCTGGCGATGCCCTACGCATAGATGGCAGACAGGAAGGTATTCTGGTCAGAGACAGAGCGAACAGTATTACTATTGACCCGCTGACCGGGCAATGGCTTACGCAGCGTTTTGCATACCAGCTTAATCTGCATCACCGTATCAGCGAGGCGGCAGATCCTCTCCATTTTGGTACCTGGGGCGGCTACCCTACTAAGCTGCTTTATGTTGGCTTCGGGTTACTGCTTAGCAGCTTATGCCTCACTGGAACGTACCTATATGCACTGCGTTTTGTCCGGGTGCGCGATAAGCCCGCGCAATGGCATCTACTCAAAACCGGGGTTAGAAAAATGGGGGTATGGGGCGCCGTAAGTAGCGCCGGTATCGTAATGGCCGCGCTCTTATATTTGCAATTTATCGCTATATAGTCTGCGACCGTAAGCCAGGCGTAGGGCTACACACCATGGCATACGCTGCGTTAATGTAAATTGCTGGAAATAAATACAATGCTGGCCAGTATTGCCTGGTTAACCATCAGGGGCATACTGCAATGGGCCACCGCTTACACTAGCTTAGTCAGTGTCAGGCGGCCGCCTGTCTTGGCCGGGCTGGCTTAATAAAACAGGCTCAGCCCCAGCCCGGCCAGCAGCCAGCCAATACAAATAACTGTGATTAGCTGCTCGATACGCGCCTTCAAAGAGGGCGTGCTATCTTTTTGCTGGTGGCTGCTGTGTTGAGAGTCAGTGCCAGACTGATGCTCAGCGTGCCCGTGGCTATGCGCATGACCGCCCGTGTTCATGTGCTTCATTTGATACCAAAAATACACCAGAACCGCACTTATTCCGATAAACACCAGGTTTAGAAAAAAGCCTGAATCGAGCGCGAACATATCACGCTCAGTGATACTTTTGCCGGTGCTGGCTTGGGGCAGTAAGTCAAACATTGCTAACCCGTAATGCAATAATAATGCGGTAGCGACGAGGCTTATTAGCAGCAATGCTAAAATATACAAGGCCAGCTTCCAACCATAGTATCGGGCATTAATGCGTAATACCGGGAACACCACCAGATCAGAAAATATAAACGCCATTACCCCGGCAAAGCTCACACCATTATCAAACAGCACGGCCGCCAACGGTATATTCCCCATCGATCCGATAAAAGTAAAAAATGCTGCTACCGGCCCAATAACGCTTTGTAGCAGTACCTCATAAAAGGCGGGGTTGTCGTTGCCAGAACCCACAAACAGCGTTTCAAAAAACTGTGACGGCACAAACGCGGCTATCAAACCCGCTACGGTAAAACCAATCAATACATCGCGCCAGATCATTTGCCATTCCATGACATATTTCATACCCAGCTTTTGCCAGCCCTTTTGTGAGCTTAATAGCTGCTTGATAGACGGCGGGTTATCTTCATCGTTATTGTTGTTTTCATTCAGTTTTTCGCGAACCTGCTTAATTAATTGGGTGGGTCGGTAGACCGTCACCAGTAACCACACCAGTAAAATTAGTAATACGCCACCAATGTATTCCGCTACTACAAATTGCCAACCCAGAAAAATGGCGATGACAAAGCCCAATTCAATGACCAGGTTGGTGGAAGAAAGTAAAAACGCCATAGCCGGTACAAAGCCGGCCCCTTTGGCAAACAGGGTGCGGGTAGTGGCCAGGGCGGCAAAACTACAGGAGCTGGAAATAAACCCAAAGAAGGTGCCTAGGGAAATACTTTTTACTGAATCACCCTGCATCACCTGTTGCATCTGTTCTCGGGTGACCACTATCTGAATCAGGCTTGATACCAAATAGCCTAAGGCAAAAGCCCACAGGGCCATCCAAAAGAATCCGACACTGGTTAAGGCTGCGTTGGCCCATTGAGAAAGAAAGGGGGTCATGAGGCTTTCCCGAAGATGGTCACATTAAATACTTATAGCTACCATGCTAACCCCTCAGCGGTTCAAAAATACCTCAAATGAACACACCAAAGGGCAGCTATCAAGGGGAAATACCAAAGGCGTGGGCAAAAAATACGGTGGACTGCCCCGGTGGCGATACGCCATGGGGCTACTCTGCAAGGCGGCAACTACCTCGATGTTATGCAATGAGCCTGCAAGGGCCTATGGGCCGCTATCCGGCGTGGGTCTCACTGCCCTTAAGACGGCGGATATAAGCTTCCACCACCACTTTAACAAACTGCTGGCAGGCTTTGGCGGTGGCCGGATTGTATTCGCCCTGGTTAGTAATATTATTAGATAAAATACGAATACCTAAAAAGGGTACACCATAGGCGTGGGCAATTTGCGCGGCCGAGGCACTTTCCATCTCTTCAACGCTGGTGCCCAGGTGCTGGTGTAGCCAGGCAATTCGATCCAATTCATTGTTCCAAAAATTACCGCTACCAATAGTGCCTTTTACCACTTTGCCGGAGGAATGTTTTTGTTGTAACGACATCGCCAGGCTAATCAGTTCTTTATCGCCTTCATAGTATCTTAACTTCTGGGCTTCAGCGGCACTATCACCTTCGCCAGCGCTGCCCTGGGAGGCCATCAGATCCATCGGAATCCAGTCCAGGGGCTTTGAACCCGCGCCCGCTTCCCGGTGTGGGGTCTTGAAGTTACTGGCATTCACGCTGCGGCTTCCCAACACAATATCGCCCACCGCGAGAGCCGGATCATGGCCCCCGGAGGTTCCCTGGTTAATAATTATTCTGGGGTGGTAAAGACTAATGCCAATGGCGGTCGCCGCTGCGGTATTTTCCAAACCTTTGCCGGTTTTCACTACCACCACCGGATAACCGTTCAGGTACCCTGAGTAAAACACCGCATTGCCGGCACTGTACTGTTCAACATTGTCCAAGAGTGCAGCGAAATACTCGGCTTCTATGGGCATAGGCCCTTGAATCATTATCGGGGACTGGGGCGGCTTAGCTCCTGCCACAGTAACCTGCTTCATAGGCGTAGCCGCCTTGGCCTTAACCCCCGTAACGGTAAACAAAATCAAGAACAAGCAAGTAAACAGTCGAAATAATAAGGGCATTAGGAATCTCTTAGTCAGCCGCAGAACAGGCTTAGCTTTAATACGAAGATAAGTTATGTCTATCAGGTAGACAGCCGAAATACAAACTTTTGATATCAATTGGCTATCTAACAATTAACATATTGAAGGGTTTGTAAAAAAGCTCGATATAAAAGTTAAGTTAATGTAATTATTGGTCGGCATTCTGGTTGTTTCGTATCCAGCGGGATAATCAATTTTTTGGCCAGGGAATGCATTTTTATGGTAACTCACGTCACATTCGTTTCGGTAGTTGGTGGTGTAATGCTTGCCAGTTTGTCTCACCCAGTATGGGCATCCCGCGCTGACCCGGATAGCGATCCTGGTTCTGCTTCGCAGTATGAGGCAGCAGAACCTGATGCAGAGCGTATCCGCGTGACTGGCCAGGGCAACCAGCGTAATGGTGCATTTGTATCCTCCTCACAGGGCTGGGTGTCCAGTGAAGCACTTATAGAAAGACCAATGCTGCGCACCGGCGAAATGCTCGAATTTATACCCGGTATGATGGTTACCCAGCATAGTGGCTCAGGAAAAGCTAATCAGTATTTTTTACGCGGGTTTAACCTCGACCACGGGACAGATTTTGCCGTTGAAGTAGACGGCATGCCGGTAAACATGCGTAGTCATGGGCATGGTCAGGGCTACTCTGATCTTAACTTTGTCATTCCTGAGACTGTCGATAATCTGAGTTATTTTAAAGGAACATACTATGCGGGGATAGGCGACTTTTCAGGCGCTGGCGGTGCGCAGTTCCAGCTAAAAGATAGCCTGGACACACATTTGGCGTCAGTCACATTGGGAGAAGACAATTATCAGCGCTTATTATTGTTAAACCACGTCGGTATTGGGCAAGCAACACTTTACAGCGCATTTGAATATCAAAGTTATGACGGCCCATGGACTGATATTAGCGAAGGTATTAACCGCAAAAACGCGTTGGTGCGCCTGGCGACACCATGGCTGAATGGCACGCTCACACTTACCGGTATGGCCTATGACAACAGCTGGAATGGTGCCGATCAAATACCGCAGCGAGCGGTAAGCCAGGGGATAATTGATCGGTTAGGCTCTATTGATACTCATGTGGGAGGGGCGGCATCGCGTTACAGTGTTTCGGCGGTTTACACGCAGCAGACTTTACGGGCGACATTGTACGCGATTGATACCTCTTTAAGTCTGTTTTCCAACTTCACTTATTTATTGGATAACCCGCAAGCGGGCGATGAGTTTGAACAGCTTGATGATCGGCAAATTTACGGCGGTGATATTGCCAATACGTTTTCATTGTCTCAAGCTTCTGACAATACACTTACGCTAGGGGCGCAGTGGCGTTACGATGACATTAGTGAAGTCGGTCTGTTTCCCACCGTTAATCGACAACGCACGGGCGTGACTCGGCAAGACAGTGTTTCAAGTTTCTCCTATGCACTTTACGGACAAACCAACTGGTATCTTAGTGAACGGCTCAACGTCACATTAGGCGGGCGTTATGATCGGCTCGATGTTGACGTAGATAGCATTATACCAGCCAATAGTGGCACTAAAGATGATGATTTGTTCAGCCTGAAGGGCGCGGTGAAATATGCACTATCAGATACTCTGACCACATTTATTAACTATGGGCAGGGTTATCATTCCAATGACGCCCGGGGGGCCGTACTTCAGGTTGACCCGGTCAATAATGAAGCTGCCAGCGCGGGGCCACTATTAGTACGTTCGACGGGTGCTGAAACCGGTATTACCTGGACCGATAACCGGTTATATAACGTATCTGCGGCTATTTGGACATTGTCACTGGACTCTGAACTGGTGTATGTAGGTGATGCAGGCTTTACCGAAGCCAGCCGACCCTCCAAGCGTTATGGGGTCGAAATGAGTGCATATTATTGGTTGAGCCATCATCTGAATGCTGATATTGAAGCCGCGTGGTCACATGCTAGATTCAGTGATACCCAGGCTGGAGAAGGCGACTTTATCGAAGGTACAGTGCCTGTGGTAGTTAGTGCAGGAACTACCTGGTATCAGCAAAGCAATCAGCAGGGCTTCAGTGCGACATTGCGCGCCCGCTATCTTAGTTCGCGAGTGGTAGATAGTTCGGATACCGTTTCACCGCCCTCTACCTTTCTTATCAACACGCAACTGGCCTACGCCGTCGACCAGTGGAAAATTTCACTGGAAGTATTGAATGCTTTTGATAGTGAGGCACATGACATTGACTATTATTATACTTCCCGGCTACCCGGTGAACCTGCCGCAGGACAGGATGATTTGCACTATCATCCTGTAGAGCCACGCACAGCAAGATTAACCGTCAGCCTGACATACTAAACACTAGGCGAAAACAAGTGTATTCCAGTTTAGTACTGCACCCGCTTACCGGGATAGCGCAGGTGTATTATTGTCAGTTATTCGGTTAGCCAGCCGTTGTCTACCGCCACATCCAACTGTTCATTAACGTACTGCCATAGCGCCGGCGCGCAGGTTTTCAGGTATTCATTGCGGCTTACAATCTGGGCTTTAGTCACCCCGTGACGGGCCCAGCTGCCCCCTTCATTTTGCATATTCTGAAATACTGGTAATACTCTGTCCATCGCTTTGGCAAAGCGCGCATCAGCGGTTTCGGCCGCCTCAAACTCTAACCATAAAGTCAGGTAATGCTGGCCACTGTCTTCAGGCAGCAAGCCAAAAATTCGTTTAGCTGCGGCCAGCTCTTTTAATTCCTGCTCGGCATGGTCAACCTGTTCGGCAAAGGCAAATAAATCACCGGCGTCAATTTCAACCAGATCATGGATTAAAATCATGACCACGACGCGAGAAATATCTACGGGCTGTTCCGCATACTCTGCCAGCATTAGGGCCATTAACGCTACATGCCAGCTATGTTCTGCACTATTTTCCTGGCGATTTTCATCATGGGGTAACCGCAGTTGGCGTTTTACGGCTTTTAGCTTGTCTATTTCGTGAATAAACGCGGCCTGAGGAATTGAGCTCATAATAATCCTGCTTGAATAGGTAAGGAATGAGATGCCTGCGGCATCAAATAAAAAAACGCGCCATAAAGGCGCGTTTTACTAAACCATAATAACGGGCTGTTTAGTCTTTATTACTCAACCAGACAATCAGATCAACAATATCGTCTTTTGACATGTCAGAAGTGAATTGCGCCTGATAACGGCCATTTACAATAAAGTTAGGCACACCACGCACATACTGGCGGAACTGGTCTAATTCTTTATTATTCTTCTTCAGCATGTTGTTCACGCCAAAGCTGGTAGCCATTTTGTCGAACTCAGCTTTATCAACGCCGTTTACCACAAAAATATTGCGTAAATCTTCCAGGCCGGTCACGCTGGCACGTTGCTTATGAATGTAGTCAAAGATAGCGCCGTTCAGGGCATCTTCTTGTTTGATTGCACGGGCGATCATCATCGCTCGCGTGGCATCGTCCTGAATTTCAGTAGAAGTGAAGCCCATAAAGTTCACGTGTATTTTGTTGAACTGTGTGTCTTTACTCATTTTGCTTTTGATGTCTTTTACCAAAGACTCGAACTGATAACAGTGCGGGCACCAAAAAGAAAAGAATTCAGTAATGACAGGTTTATCCGTTGCCGGTTCATCCAACACCGTATAGTGCGTACCTTCTTCCCATTTTGCATCAGCCGCGCAGGCCTGCAGCGGTACCAGTAAAGCCATAACCAATAACAGCGCAAATTTTTTCATGCATTACTTTCCTCTAAACGTAATTGAGCAAAAGGTTACCACAGCAAATTACGTTCGCCTAGCTAACAGGTTAATCTGCCATTAACCGCCGTTTAATAACGCAAGGTTAATGGCAGCCATTCCTTACAACCAGTCCGGGTCGGCTTTAACATTGACCATTTGGCCCACCTGAGAAATCGCTTTTAAGCACTTTTGCTCATCGCTAATGGGAAAGGATAAAATCATCTCATCCACGCCACTGGCTTCAGCAAAATCACTTAGTTGTTGCTCTACAGCCTCGGGGGTACCCACCGCTGCGTAGCGTAAAGTACTATTAATTGCGCTAACCTCGTGTTCACTCAGTACACTGTATATATCGTTCACCGGTGCCGGCATAGGCGCATTTACACCGCGGCGTAAATTAGCAAACTGTTGTTGTACAGAGGTAAACAAATATTGGGCTTCTTCAGGGGTTTGCCCCACTACGACCATTACCCCTGCGCTAACGTAAGGCTGGCTGCGCTGCTGTGATGCTTTAAAGTTTATTTGGTATAACCGTATCGCATCGTGTAGCGCGTCGGGGGCAAAATGTGAGGCAAACGAATAGGGTAAACCCATCTTACCCGCCAACTGAGCTGAATATAGGCTTGAGCCAAGTAACCACAAGGGCACTTTGCTGCCTTCACCTGGCACTGCGATAACCGGCATATCCTCGGTGGCATCACCCAGGTAAGTTTGCAATTGGGCAACGTCTGCCGGGTAATCTTCTACCGCACCTTGCAGATTACGGCGTAGCGCTCGTGCGGTAGCCATATCAGTGCCTGGCGCGCGGCCTAACCCCAGATCTATCCGATTGGGGTACATAGCTGCCAGCGTGCCGAACTGTTCTGCAATAACCAGCGGAGCATGGTTGGGTAACATAATGCCACCCGAGCCAATTCGGATGTTTCGGGTTACCGAGCCTATACCCGCTAGCATTACAGCTGTCGCCGCACTGGCTACGCCACGCATGCCGTGATGCTCTGCCAGCCACACCCGCTGGTAACCCGTTTCTTCCGCGAGACGGGCAATAGTCTGGCTTTTTAATATAGCATCGCGAACAGTATTGTCCTGCCCGACATGGGCAAGGTCGAGAATAGAAAATGGGATACGTCGGGACATGTTAAGCTCCGCTAATAACGAGTGTAGACGGCCTTAGATAAGGATAGAGCAGGTATTCACAAGCTGTGTGTGGGAGTAATTACGCTAAATGCGACAAATCGCGCGACCAGTCGCACTTAGGTGATGCAACGTAAAAAGCGTTCAGATAAACGGCGTAGCGCAACAGGGCTAGTAGCCGTTAGCTACAAGCCTGTAACGAAGCAGGTTGTATTCTGGCTTCAAGCTGCGCGGTGTAGGGGGTTTGCGTACTGGCAATGTCGTAACGGGTTAATCCTACATACTGCCATAGGCCATGCTCTTTGCGAAACGTATGTACAGACAAGTGTACCGTCTGTTCAAGTTCGATAAGCACATCACCATCAGTATCAATGTAGCAGTACGCAGGGGTACCATCGCGTAAGGTGACTTTCATGTAGCCTTCATCGCTGACGGTACTGATTTCCTGTACCTGCAATGAAAAGCGTTCACAAAATTGCGAAATTACGGTGGTCACTTCATTATTCAGAAGCACCGGGCCAGCGGATAATTTTTCTATACGGGCAAGTAACCGTTTCAAAGGCAAAACCTCCAGGCAAGGTCGGGTGTGAACGTTAATTCAGGCTTCCACCAGAGGCGACAAAACAATGGGTGAATACTACTACACCTGCGCCAAGGCAGGATGGGAATAACGCTCTGAAGTTGTGTACACCTTACCACAGCGGGGACATTTTATATATGGCGCTATCTATGACTGAGGCCCCATTTAGGCTCGTGCTTCGCGCTTCAGGCCAGAGCTGCAAAGCCCTGTGCCTGAGTTTAACGGTCGATAGTTTTTATAGATTATTTCAATCTATAAATAGGCATATACTTGCATAAGCAAGTTATACCGTACAACAGGCTTCGGTTGAGGCATAACTGGCCTGGTTACGCCCCGACGACTTGGCGTGGTACAAGGCATCGTCGGCCCGTTTTATCAATGATCTTATTGAATCCTGGGCGGGTAAATGGGCGCTGGCACAACCCAGACTTACAGTAACGGTCGGGGCAATCGAAGAGGTATCAAAGGGGATCGCCAGCCGATCAATCGTGCGCAGCAACTGCTTAGCCAGTCCCCGGCAGGCTTGTTCGCTGTGCCCGGCTAAAATAACCGCAAATTCTTCTCCGCCGTAACGCGCCGCCAACCCTTCATGCAACCGCGCTTCAGTATCTATGGCCCGGGCAATCTTGCGTAATGCGGTATCGCCGCTTAAATGGCCGTAGCTGTCATTGTACAATTTGAAAAAATCGACATCGATAATGATCAAGCTAACCAGCCGGTTTTGCTGCTCGGCGTTGGTCCATTCCCTTGTCAGGGTTTCATCAAACCGCCGGCGATTCGCAATCCCCGTAAGGCCATCTAAATTAACCTGTTTTTCCAGCGCCTGGTTGGCCTGAATTAACTCTTTTTGCAGCAGAAGCAGGGACCGGCGGTTGTTCACGTTTAACAGAGTTTCACTGACCATTTCACCGATTAATTTTAAATAGCGAATTTCGTAATGTTGCCAGCGGTGAGGGCCGGTTAATATATCGCAACCAATAAAGCCAAATAAATCGTCGTTCAGGTACACCGCTACACACAGCATGGCGCGAATGCCTTCGCGGGTGAACTCCCGTTGTTCTAAATGCGCCTGCGAAGGCATATGTTGCACATCGTTGACCTGAAATACCCGGTTAGCCTTAATGACAGCATCAAAGTATGGCAATGCGCTCATAGGCATCTGCTGCAGCTCATCTTTGTATGGCCTAACGTTGGCCGCCACCCATTCATGGGTATTGTCCATACTGCGTTTGTCGGCTGAAAAGCGAAACAGGTAACACCGATCGGCGTTAAAAAACTGGCCAAAGGAACCCAGACTTTTTTCAATCAGGGAATCGACTTTGTCGTGGCGGGCATTTATCAGCTGGGTAGAGATAGACGATAACAGCATACTGAAGGCCAAATGGCTGGCTAAAGACCGGTTAACCGGGCGCTGCCCGATATCATGGATATCTTCAATACTGATGTGAATCACCAGATAAGCCTGTCCGCTATCGTCTTGCAGGTGGCGGCTATGTAACAAACACCGGTAGCGCTTTTGCCGGGTATGGATACTTACCCGCTGGCACAGTTCGCCCGCCTCTTCAGCCACCAATAGTGGTGAGCGGGCAAAAGGCGCTCCGGTAACCACATCAAAATAGGCGTAGTCGTCAATACTATCGTGTTCAGACAGCGCAAATTGCCGGATAAACTCCTGGGACACGCTAAACCGAGCAGCGCCGCTGAGTTTATACATTAAGCATACGGGAAGCTGCTGTAAAATCGCCGCATAGTGCTGTTTCATAATAAGTGTGCAAATCCCTCTTGCTGGCAACCAATACGCCAGTGAATGACGCACTAGAAATAAAAACCCGGGGCCGGCGTTTTTATTGAATTACACACTAAATATAGACACAAAGAATAAAAGCGCCACACCCCACGCACAAAACCGCGTGGGGGGAGGCATTTATCGGGCGGGAATCAGAAGGTATAGGTAGTGGACAGGCGAGCGCGGCGTTCGCTCTGTGAATAGCCTACAATATCCTGATACGACTCATCCAGGGCATTATCCAGGCGCAATGCTACCTTTAAATTGGCATTCACGGCATACGCCAGATTAGCACTTATCAAAGTATAAGGTTGTAGGCCAACGCGCTGTGACACGGCTGGGTAGGGAGGATAGAAAATATCGTCGCGACTACCGGTGTAAGCCAGTTTGGTATAAGCACTCAAGCCCTCTATTGGCAGGTCGGCGCTAACCGTAACAGAAGCCTGATGGTACGCCCGGCGTAATTCCCGAATATCTTCTTCAGACGCATCGGTATAGCTATAGGTAGCGCGCACGCTCACACCATCGCCATGATAATTAAGCTGTGTTTCCAGCCCTTCACGGCGGCTTGTCCCCGTTTTATTGCTGGCTGTACTTAAGTAGGTTACCGGATCGAAAACAAAACCGTTTATTTCGTCTTCCAGCCGCGCATTGAAATAGTTCACTTCGGCTGACCAGGTTTTATTCCAGGAAGCACGGCCGCCCACTTCCCATTCCAGGCTTTGCTCAGGCTCCAGTGCCGGGTTACCGATGAAAGTCTCGGGATAATAGCCAAAACGCTCGGTAAAGGTGGGGGTTTTGATGGCTTTACCCAGGCTAGTGTACACACTATACGTGTTGTCTAATTGCCAGGTCAGACCGCCACGATAACTAAAGGCATCGTCGAACTCACTGTTGTCATCGAACCGAGCCGATATCGTCGCAAACACATCTGATACCACTTCTTTGCCCGCTTCACCAAAGAGGCTGACCGTTTCGTCCTGTTGCTGCTGGTTTGGATCGCCATACAGGTTTAGCCCGCGTTGTTCAAACTGACGTTCCAGGTATTCCAAGCCGCCAGCCAGTTGCCAGCCCGCCAGCGCATAACGGTTAATCCAGGTCACCTGGTAACGTTCACCGGTCGTCCCCCCATCAAAGACACCATTGGCGCTGCTGTTGTTCTCGTCCTGACGATATTGCAACTGCAACTGGCTGGTATAATCACTATTTTGCGGGGCAAACTGCCAGCCTAGTTGTCCGCTTAATTGTTTGCCGTCAGTAACATTCGCTGCGTCTACCGGTAGCCCGGTGGTGATATTGTCGATGGCGTCATAGTCGGTGGTGTAGTCTACCAGACGGGTAGAGGCAGAAAAGGCATGCTGGTCGCTCATTGCCCAATTCAGAGAGCCGCCGGTGGTAATATTCCGATAACCATCATCTTCATCACCGGTTAAGGCAATATTGTCACCCGCGGTTTCCTGCCAGTCGGCATACGCGGCAAACTGCACATTATCTTGGCTGCCAGTAGCATTTAGGGCGACCTGGGTCGTATTGTCAGTACCTATACCTAAGGTGACACTGGTATTATCCTGGCCACCGGCCCCGGCTTTGGTCGTAATACTTAACACACCACCTATAGCACCGCTGCCCCAAAGTGCGCTTTGGGCCCCACGTAACAATTCGATTCGGGCAATGCTGTCGGCGGTTAAGTGGGCCAGGTCGATGGCGCTACCCTGACCAATATCGTTAGCCACAACCCCATCAATTAACACCAGCAGATGGTTAGTTTCGCTACCCCGTACGCGAATTTCAGTTAATGCACCAGGACTACCAGACTGTGAGATAGTGATACCCGGAAGCGCGCGCAGCAAATCGGTAATTTGTAGTGCGCCCGAGCGGCGTATTTCTTCTTGGTCGATGACCGTAGATGCGGCGGCTAACTGGTCTAAATCAAAGGGTAAACGGGTGCCGGTGACGGTCAGGGTTTCGATATCGGCGGGCGCCGGCGCGGCCAGGGCAACGCCACAGGTTAATGACGCCAGTACTGCGGTGGCAGCAGGAAGTAACAAAAAGGAAGATTGGTTTTTCATGTGGTTTCTCGTTTATACACTCCACCCGAGTGCATGAAAGCGAACAATCAGCAACATTGCTGATGACGTATCAGGCCGGTATCCGGGCTTACTCACCTGACCAGCGTCAGGCCATATGACCTTCCCGTGCTATGCACAGTGGCGCAACCGTTATACGAGGGTTGCTGAATATGAGCCCTGAAGGGCGGAGTTTACCGTTGCGGGGGCAGCGTCAGCCTTGCACTGACTTCCCGTTTACCCTGCATATTGCAGGCACCTGAATGGCGCAGGAGTATACTGAACAATAACCGATGGAGCAAAAAAGCGTAAAGTCAGGTAGGTAAAAGGCTTAACAAGGCCCAGTAGCGTAACCCCTTACCCAACGTTACCAGCACTAAAAATATCGCTAATGGCACGTTAATGACCCCTGCCAGCATGGTAAGCGGATCGCCAATAACCGGTACCCAGGCAAAACATAAAGATACCGTACCGTAACGGCGATAGCGCTGTTCGGCGCGGGCAAAGGCGGTGTCAGAAACCTTTAACAATGCCTTAAGCCCCGGACGTCCAGCTGTTCGACCTATAACATAGTTCACCAGCGAGCCCGCAACATTGGCTACGGTGGCCACCAGCCACAGGGCGGCTGGCGAATAACCGCTATGGTATAGGGCAATCATTACCGCTTCAGAGCCCAGCGGTAAAATGGTGGCGGCTAAAAAGGCACTGACAAACATGCCCAGTAGGCCCAGGCTTTCAAGCATACAGGCGCCTAAATTCCCAGGCTAAGTGCCGGTTCCTGAAGTGACGACATTTGCTCTTTAAGGGCTAGGATCTGGTTTTCCCAGTATTTGTCCTCAGCAAACCATGGAAACGCCCGGGGAAACGCAGCATCTTGCCAGCGTTTGGACAACCACGCCATGTAGTGCAGCATACGCATGGCTCGTAAAGGCTCAATCAGGGCAAGCTCACGGCGGTCGAGTTCATGAAATTCTTCATATGCTTCTACCATGGTGTCCAGTTGCAATAGCTGTTGGCTGCGATCGCCACTTAGCATCATCCACAAATCCTGAATAGCAGGCCCCATGCGGCAATCATCCAAATCGACAAACATTGGGCCGTCGCGCCATAATATGTTGCCCGGATGGCAATCGCCGTGTAGGCGGATCAAGCCAAAGGGCTGATACCGTTTAGTGGTGAGTTCAATCACGGGTTCGGCAATAGCGAAAAAGGCGGTTTTAAGGTGATCCGGAAGCAGGGTACTTTGTTGCAGCTCGGCGTACGGCTGGGCTAAAAAATGATCCGCGTCCAGCGGCAGGCGGTGCGAAAAGCGGGCAGTCTGGGCTACCCGATGCATACGCCCGATAAACCGACCCATCCATTCCAATTGGTCAAGATTGTCTATTTCAAACTGCCGGCCGCCCACTGACGGAAAAACGGCGAAGCGAAACCCGCCAAAGGTATGTAGCGTGTTGCCATTTATAATAAGGGGCGCCACCAACGGGATGTCGGCATCGGCCAACTCCAGCGCAAAGTGGTGCTCTTCAAGGATTTGCTCGTTGGTCCAGCGGGCAGGCCGATAAAACTTGGCGACCATCCGCTGGCCATCGTCAGCCTGGAATTGATATACCCGGTTTTCATAACTATTGAGCGCCAGTAAGCCTGTTTGCGGAAAAATACCGCATGACTCAAGAGCATCCAATAGCACATCGGGCGTAAGCCCGGTAAACGTAAAATCTGACATAAATACCTATCGGTAAAGAAATTTACTGGGTTCGGTCAGGCTGACAGGAGAGGCCTGTTCAGGCTGGGTACTTACCCTAAACTGTATTTCTGTGACAGGATCTTCCAGATTATAGGCATCGGTGGCAACCGAAATCGGTACGGTGGCTACTTCACCGCCCTGTACTATGATGTTTTGGTTACCAATAAACCGGTAATCTGGTAAACCAAGCACTTCTATTTTGTAGCTGGCTTCACGCTGGGATTTGTTCATGATTTTCAACGTATAAACGTTTTCAATCAGCCCATCGTTCGTTTCACGGTACAGGGAATTACGATCACGGATAATATCCACATCAAGGGGTAAACGCAGCATGAAATTAGCTACCAGCACCCCCGTCATTAACATCAGCACCACAAAATAGCCAATTAGTTTTGGCCGTAACACGCGGGTGGTGCCGCCCGCCAGTTCTTCTTCGGAAGTAAAGCGAATCAAGCCCTTGGGATAATTCATTTTTTCCATTACGCCGTTACAGGCGTCTACACACGCCCCACAGTTGATGCATTCGTATTGCAAGCCGTTCCGAATATCAATGCCGGTCGGACACACCTGCACACATAAATTACAGTCAATACAGTCGCCTAAACCTTGTTCCTGCACTGTGCTGCGGGCTAATTTTCGTGGCCGTGGGCCGCGTGACTCGCCGCGGCCGGCATCATAGGCCACAGTATAGGTGTCGCGGTCAAACATTGCCGACTGAAAACGGGCATAAGGGCAGATGTGAGTGCACATTATTTCGCGCATATAACCTGCATTGCCGTAAGTACATACCGCAAAAAACACCACCCAGAAAGTGGGCCAGAATCCGGCATCAAAGGTGAAAAAGTTAATAAACAGAGCCTGAACCGGCGTAAAATAACCGACAAATAGCAAACCGGTTAATATGGCTACCGCCCACCAGCAAAACTGCTTGGCAGTTTTCCTGAAAAACTTATCAGCATCCATTGGGCGTTCATCAAGTTTTATGCGCTTATTGCGGGTCCCCTCTATCTTTTCTTCAAACCAGGTAAATAAATAGACCCAAGTGGTTTGGGGGCACATAAAGCCGCACCACACCCGCCCGGCAAACGTGGTCACAAAGAACAAGGCAAACGCAGAGACAATAAATAAATAGGCCAGAAAGGTAAGATCCTGGGGCCATAATGTGAGAGCAAAAAGGGTAAAGCGCTGTTCGGCCAAGTCCAGTAGTACCGCCTGATGGCCGTCATACTGTAACCAGGGAATAAGCGCAAATAAGGCCAGAAAAAACAGCCCGAAAAAGCGCCGAAATGTTTCCAGCGGTCCTTTCACGGCGCGTACATAGATTCGGCTACGCGAGCGGTGATGCTTCGTGGCAGTGGAGGCTGGTTGATGCACATTAACCGGGGTCACTGTTTTTACCGGTATCTTCTCACTCATACGGTTACCCTATTACTTAGCGCTGTGACATTCTACCTGTGTGGCGGTGCAAAAGCTTAATATAGATCATGTTTATAGCACATTTACGCTATGGGTTTTATTGCGGCATAAGGTACTGGTCTATATTGCCGAGATAAAATTTGCTATTTATAAATACTAATATGAAGGTATAAAAATAGCCTATTTAATA
The DNA here is from genome assembly GCA_003056425.1 of Alteromonas indica. Lineage (GTDB taxonomy): Bacteria > Pseudomonadota > Gammaproteobacteria > Enterobacterales > Alteromonadaceae > Alteromonas > Alteromonas indica. The sequence continues at coordinate 137,575 of PYVY01000001.1, read as the reverse complement.
AACGATATAGGTGCTATATGCTGGTATTTGTTGATAACTGCAGGGAAAGGACAGACAACAGATGGGACGCTGGTTAATTATACTTGTCGAGATAGGGGCATTGATTCTACTTTTACGTATGCCGGTAATACAGGGCTGGTTAGGGGATACGCAAGATACACTAAGCCACTGGTTACATATTATTGAAGTATGGCCAGACCAACGGAAACTAGCCCGCTTTAATGATGAAATAGCGCCCTGGTATCAAACTTTACGGCCTTACCAACAAACTTATTTAACCGATGTGCTAAAAAACAGGGACAATGTAAACCTGTTTTATCAGCGCTTTTGCGCGCACCCAGCGCAAAATCCCTACATTAACGGGGCTACGCTGACTTATTTTTGTCAGCAACTGGGAGAGGCGGGTTTGTTATTTAAACCAAAGCGATGACACCGCTATTCAGCTTCAATTCAGCTACCTTTGGATAGGTTAAGAGGACAGGTGCGCGGGTATTAGATAAAACAATCTGAACTCGGCCCCTGTTTCTTACTCTAATCAGTTAGATTTTTTCCTCTGGCAATTCCTACTCGGGGGCGATTATGGATAAGTCTTTTTGTACATTTATGGTAGCAGCAAGCTTATTTAGCGGTGCTGCCGCGGCGGCCCAGGTGGAGGTAACCTGGCAGGACCCAGATTCATATCAGGATATTCGGCCTTCTAACCAGTCGCGGGTGTCGTTTCGAAAAATGGTATTTGCGGATTTGGAAGAGTATCTGGCAAAGTTAGCTGAAGCATTACCAGAAAATCAAACGCTGTCACTTACAGTAACCGATCTGGACCTGGCCGGCCAGGTATGGCCATCAAGTTTTCTGGGGGGCAGCGGCGGCACCGACATACGCCTGGTTAAGTCAGTTTATATTCCGCGCATGACGTTCAGTTATGCACTGAATGATGATGGTGGCAATACCTTGCAAAGTGCGCAGGTAAAGTTAAAAGATATGAGTTTTATGGACCGTGGCAGAGTGAATCGTAACTTTGAAAACCTTAGTTATGAAAAAGCGATGCTTAAAGACTGGTTTGATAAAACAATGCAACAAACGGCGGCAAATTAGCCTCACCGTTATGCCGAAGCGCCTGTTCCTGCAGGCGCTTCTTGTGTAATGTAAATGCATCTCAGGGTGTTTTAAAGCCTGGCCACAACCTACCGCACCACTGCTGTGTATATGCGTTTTATCCAATACAAATACCCGCAAAGTGCTTATTGAGGGCAAGGGTGGTTAACGCACCTACGTTTACGGAGCCCGCTGGCCTTTGCCTTCATGATAGCCTTTCACCAAAGCCTGTAAGCATAGCCCGTAGAACAGTCACCGCGCTGACGTTTTAGCACGCTGCACCCCATTGGCTTGTGGTCCATTCCCGCGCACTTTGTCCCTGGAGCCAGACGCGCTTCGCGCCTATTTGCTTTTCTCCCCAATCAAAACCGACTTGCCTTTTATTGGCCCATCCAATGAATCAGTTAGTAAAATAAAGCCTTGGCGATCTATCTATTACATCAGGTAGGGCATGGGCAATCCTGCGTCAGTACTGGGCTGGTAGACCAGCTGGTCAAAAAGTTGTCAATAATTGTCGAAAATTTGTCACGTTTCTGTAGCATAGCAAAGATACTCTCCCTGAACTTACGGATAGTTTTTAATAACAAGCAGGAAACGCCATAATGAAAAAAATAGCTCTGCTACCTTTCGCGTTCTGCCTATCTTCAGCGGCCAGTGCCGACTTGTTGATATCGCAGTACATAGAAGGAAGTAGCAATAATAAAGCGATAGAACTGTATAACACATCGGATAGTGCGGTCGATTTAGGTGAGTATACATTGTCATTTTACTTTAATGGCAGTACCTCAGCAGGGACCGTCATTGAACTAAGTGGAAGTTTGGCCGCTGGACAAACGTACATTATTGCTGATGACAGTGCTGACGGCTCGATAACCGCATTAGCGAACCTTAATTCCAGCCATAGTTTTTTTAATGGTGATGATGCCATTATCCTTAAAGCCGGAAGCCAGATTATAGATAGTCTGGGACAGTTAGGGGTGGATCCAGGGTCACAGTGGGGCAGTGGCCTTACCAGTACCCAGGACAACACACTTATCCGGCTCGAAAGTGTTGCCAGCGGTGATACCGACCCCAGCGATAGTTTTGACCCGGCCACCGAATTCCGCGGGCTGGAAAAAGACGATTTCAGCGGCCTTGGCGAGCATACCTATACACCTACCGATGGTGGTGGTGATGGGGATACCGGCGGTGAGGATGGTGACTTGGCGGGTGTCTGCACCAATTGCCCGGCACTAGACAAAGTAGCTGATGCCAGCACGTTTGATCCTGCTATCTACTACAGTGCGGTGCAAAGCGAAATCGATGCCGGCAGCGACGTCAGTATTTTACGGCAGCGGATCAGCGAAACGCTGGCTTCAGGGCATCGCCAGCTAACCTATAGCCAGGTATGGACCGCCCTGACCGAAACGGATGAAGATCCCGCCAACAGTGACAATGTCATTCTGTTTTATTCCAATCGTTCCTTAGCGAAAGCGTCGAATGGGTCGGGTTCAGCCTCCTCAAATCCAGATAACTGGAACCGGGAGCACAGCTGGCCAAAAAGCCATGGCTTTAGCGGTACCAGCAATGAAGCATATACCGATATTCAGCATTTGCGAGCCACCGATATCTCGGTTAATGGCAGCCGCGCAAGCCTCGATTTTGATTACAGCGATGCACCTTTGGCCGAAGCGCCGGAAAACCGTGTTGATGGCGACTCCTTTGAGCCACGCGATGCTATCAAGGGCGATGTTGCGCGTATGATGATGTACATGGACGTTCGCTATGAAGGTAGCAGCGCCGACATTACCCCGGACTTGATGCTGGTCAACCGACTGACCAGTGGTGATGAAGCTGCACTGGGCAAATTATGTGTGCTACTGGAGTGGCATAACAATGACCCGGTGGATAACGCCGAACTTACCCGCCAAAATACTATCTACGAGTATCAGGGCAACCGAAACCCGTTTGTGGATCACCCAGACTGGGCGGCGCTGTTATATCCTGCCAGTAGTTGTGAGGATAGTGAGCCTACTGAGCCACCGACCGATCCTGATCCTAGTGAACCTGCGGCTGCCGCCAGTTTAATGCTGACGGCTATATTTGATGGGCCGTTATCCGGTGGGGTACCTAAAGGTATTGAATTACTGGTAACTCAGGATACTGATGATTTAAGCGTATGCGGAGTTGGCTCAGCCAATAACGGTGGGGGCTCTTCGGGTGAAGAGTTTGTGTTCCCTGCCGTCTCAGCTCGCGCGGGTGATTACATTTACATTGCCAGTGAAGCTGATGGCTTCACCAGTTTCTTCGGCTTTGCGCCCGATTACACCAGTAATGCGATGTCCATTAATGGGGATGACGCAGTGGAAGTATTTTGCCACGGTGAGCTTATCGATATCTACGGCGACGCTAATACCGATGGTACGGGTGAAGCGTGGGAATATACCGATAGTTTTGCGTATCGCAATAGCGGCTCAGCCAGCGTGATATTCGAGGTAAGTAACTGGCAGGTGCCAGGCACCGATACCCTGGATGGACAAACCTCTAACAGTTCTGCCACTACACCTATCCCGGTAGGCACCTACGCGCTTACGCCGGCTACCTTGTTCTTCTCCGAATACGTTGAAGGCAGCAGCTTTAATAAAGCATTGGAACTGGTTAACGTGGGCGGGACAGAGATAGACCTGAGCGAGTATGCAGTACAGGTTTTTGCCAACGGTAATACTACCGGTAACAGTATCATTGCACTTAGCGGAAGCCTGGCGGCCGGGGGCGTGTATGTGCTGGCTAATGATGGTGCCGACACGGCGATAACCGCTGTAGCAAACGCATTAACCGGTGAGGTGAATTTCAATGGTGATGACGCTGTGGTATTGCTGCAAAACGGCGAGATAGTTGATGCTATTGGCCAGATTGGCGTAAGAACCGAATGGGGTTCTGGCGATACCAGTACCAAAGACAATACACTGCGCCGTAAAGCTGGTATTACCAGTGGTGATAGTAATGCGTTCGATACCTTTGATCCAGCGTTTGAATGGGATGGGTTTGCTAATAACAGCTTTGATAATTTAGGTCGTTATGGTGATGCTACCGGCGGTGGTAGTGATGACTCATTGGGTGTGTGTGCTGATGAAGCAACCTATATTCATACGGTTCAGGGCGCCGAAAGTGCGTCTGCACTGGCTGGCAAGACAGTGGTTGTAGAAGGCGTGGTAACCCATATAACGCCGGCCTTATCCGGTTATTTTGTGCAGGAAGAAGCCGCCGATACCGATAACGATGAGAATACATCCGAAGGGATCTTTGTGAAGGCTGACGGTAGCGAACTTAAACCCGGCGATGTAGTTCGGGTGCTAGGAAGTGTGGAAGAACAATACGGCCGTACCCAACTGGTGGCCCAGCAAGATCCCTTGCTATGTGGCAGCGGTACCGTCGTGCCAGTGGTCATCAACCTACCTAAAACCGCACAAGATAGCTTTGAAGCGGTTGAAGGGATGCTGGTTACCAATGCAACTGATTGGATCATCAATAACGTCTATAACTATGGCAGCTATGGTGAAGTGGCGGTTTCGTCGCAACGCTTGTACGTGCCTACCCAGTTATATGGCTCTGATAGCGAAGAAGCTGCGGCGCTATCAGCAGCGAATGCACTTGATCAGGTACTGATTGACGATAACTCAGATGGTTCTGATACCACCGAGCATCTGTTGATGCCAGGTGAGTTTGGCCCGTATAACAGTGTGCGTAGTGGCGATACTGTTACCAGTGTGGTTGGCGTCATGGACTATGGCTTTTCTGCTTACCGGATACGTCCGGTAGAGGTGGCCGATGTGATAAACAGTAATGCGCGTACCGAGCAGCCTGAGATTGAGCCTGGCAGCTTACGTATAGCCAGCTTTAATGTGCTGAATCTGTTTAACGGTGACGGTGAAGGCGCAGGGTTCCCTACCTCGCGTGGCGCAGACAGCTTTGCTGAATACCAGCGTCAGCTGGATAAAATTGTAGCTGCAATGAGCGAGTTGGACGCTGATGTTATTGGTTTGCTGGAGCTGGAGAATGACGGCTTTGGCCAAACCAGTACACTGGCCCAGTTAACCGCAGCGATGAACGACGCGGCAGGTGATGAGCGCTATGCCTATGTGGATGCAAACGTGACCACCATCGGCAGCGATGAAATTACATCGGGGATTATTTATCGCCAGGATAAAGTCACCACCAAAGGCGGCGCCGCGATATTGTCTGAAGCGAACAGCATAGCAGATGAAAATGGGCCGCTGTTTGCCTGGAACAATCGTCCATCGCTGGCCCAGAAGTTCAGCCTGAACAGTACAGGAAATGAATTTGTGGTCGATGTGAATCACTTTAAGTCAAAAGGCTCATCGTGCGGCACCGGGGATGATGACCCGTTAGGCGGAAATTGTAACCTGACCCGCACCCGTGCCGCTATTGCCCTGACAGCGTGGTTAGCAGAGACTTACGGGGATACCCCCACCGTCGTGGTGGGCGACCTGAACGCGTATGCGCAGGAAGATCCTATTCGTTACCTGACCGGTGCTGGTTTTACCGACACGCTGGCCCAAACCGATGGCTTGAAAACTTATAGCTATACCTTCCAGGGAGCCGCAGGTACTCTGGATTACCAGCTGGCAAATGCACCAATGGCGCAGTATCTGGTAGATGCCACGGTATGGCATGTCAATGCCGACGAAAGCCCGGCGCTGGACTACAACAGTGAATACAAACCAGACAGCTGGTTAAACACACTGGTATATCGCGCCTCTGACCACGATCCGGTGCTGGCCACTTATCAGTTTGCTTTAATAGGCGACTGGGATGGTGACAACGATGTCGACTATCTGGACAGTCGGGCGTTGCTTAACGCTATTCTTCGCCGACAGCCTATTGATGACAGCTTTGATATAAATGGTGACGGTAAAATCAATACCCGTGATGTGGCTGCATTGGGTAAATTATGTACCCGTAGAGCCTGTGCAACAGGGGAAACCTCAAACCGTGGCAACAGCCCGTTTGCTGGGTTATTTAGCCGCTAGTTACACAGTGATGGGATAAGCTAAGGGCGACTGGCAGGCTAATACACGTAGCCATGCCAGTGGCCCCTGAAGCGTGCTATAAACCATTCAAATTGCACATAAAAAGCCCCTCAAAAGAGGGGCTTTTTTATATCCATCCGAGACGGCCAAACGAAGGTGCTACGATGACTTATTGCCAGTCGCAATACGCGCCTTAGCTAATTCACGGTGCTGAAAGCCGGCTTAGATATAATCAAATTCGCTACCGCTTACCTGCAATACAGACGCCGCGCCTGCCTGCATAGCTACTTTGTGGGCATCCCGCCGGGGCAAGATGCGCGCCTGATAAAAATCGCAGGTTTTACGTTTAGCACTGGCCAGGGTTCTATTTTCGCTACGGCTGGCGGCATCAGCCATGCTGTACCACAACACCCCGAGTATTGAATAGGCGGTATAAGCCAGATAATCGCTGGCAGCACTGGCCACATCGCTGGCTTCAAGGCCCAGGCAGTCGGCCGAGGTTGCCCGCCAGTCATCTAATAATGCACGCGCCTGCGATTGCGCAGTCTTATCGGTAATGGCCTTCACCCGCGCTGATAATTCAGTAAAGGTAGCTTCCATCATCTGGCCTTTATCGCGGGTAAGCTTTCGGCCAATGAGATCGAGCGCCTGAATACCATTGGTGCCCTCATAAAGCTGCGCAATACGCACATCACGCATGAGTTGCTCCATACCCCACTCGCGAATATAACCGTGGCCGCCAAATACCTGGATGCCCAGGCTAGTTGATTCCAGCCCCATATCGGTCATGAAGCCTTTGCATACTGGCGTTAAAAAGCCTAGTACCTGGCCCGCTATTGCTTTACGGTCTGCATCGCCATAGCGCTCGACATCCATGTAGCCGGCATAAAATACAGCCAATGCGCGACAGCCTTCGGTTAACGCCTTCTGGGTTAGTAGCATACGGGCTACATCTGGCTGGAAAATAATAGGATCGGCTTTACCATCTGGGTTTTGTACGCCTTGCGGAGCCCGTGACTGGACCCGCTCACGAGCATAGGCTAATGCGCCTTGAAATGAAGCTTCGCTGGCGCCAAGACCTTCCAGGCCAACCTGAAAGCGCGCGTCGTTCATCATGGTAAACATGCAGGCCAGGCCTTGGTTGGGCTCACCAACCAGCCAGCCGGTCGCGCCGTCGTAGTTCATTACACAGGTGGGGCTGCCTTTAATGCCCATCTTATGCTCAATACTGCCTACCGACACCGCATTAGCTGCAGCGGGTTCGCCCTGCGAATCGGGTATAAATTTTGGCACTAAAAACAAGCTAATGCCTTTTACGCCGGCAGGGGCATCGGGTAACCGGGCCAGTACCATATGTACAATATTACTGGTCCACTCATGGTCGCCGCCAGTAATGAATATTTTGTTGCCGGTTACCCGGTAGCTGCCATCAGGTTGCGGCTCTGCTTTGGTCGAAAGCAAAGCCAGATCGGTGCCCGCATGGGGTTCGGTCAGGTTCATCGTGCCCGTCCATTCGCCACTAATCAGCTTAGCCAGATAGGTGTCTTTAAGCGCTTGACTGGCATGCTTGGTAACCGCCAGCACGGCGCTTTCGGTAAGCATGCTGGTAAGCCGCCAGCTGAGGTTGGCCGAGTGCAGCATTTCATGAACCGGCACAGCCATGGTGTGGGGAAGTTCCTGGCCGTCGTAGTCTGCCGAGCCCAGCATACTATTCCAGCCATTGGCGATATAATCGTGATAAGCCTGGGCGAAACCATCCGGGGTAGTTACCTTGCCGTCTTTTAGTGTACAACCTTGCTCATCACCCGGGCGGTTGAGTGGGGCTATCACATCTTCTGCAAACCGGGCCCCCTGGGCAATAACTTCATTGGCCAAGGCAAAGTCAAAGTCTGTCACCTTCAGTGACTGATAATGTGAATCCAGTGACAACCAGTCATTTAATAAAAACTGATAATCTGCCAGCGGCGCCTGGTACTGAGGCATAGCCCACTCCTAATAATTTAAACAGGTGTTTGAATTTTAATTATACGCAGAATTAACCGTGGGCCAAGTATCTTGTAAGTAATTTGTAAAAGCGTTAATAATTCGCTGGGTACCAGACATGTCTCTGGTAGGTAAATCAAGCATCCCCGTAAAGCGGGGCGGGGCGTGTGTTGCAATTTTTCGGGCAGTTCGTCATGCTAGCGCTTTAATTGAGTCACTCAGGATATAACGCGATGACCGCTAGCCCGGCTGTAGCCATTGTAACCGGTGGTAGTAAAGGAATTGGCTTAGCCATTTGCCAGCTGTTTGCTGCGCACCATTATCAGGTATTTAACTTAGACGTTGAGGACTTCGCCCGTCCGGTCCCTCGGGGTACGTGGCTTTCATGCGATGTGTCGGATAGCGCGCAGGTAGGCCAGGCGATACAGCAGGTTAGCAGCCAAACCGACCGGATAGATGCATTGGTTTCCAATGCGGGTGTGCATTTTTCTGGAACGCTGGAGCAAACCAGTGAAGCTGATTTAGATCGGCTTTTTGCCATTAATGTTAAAGGGGCTTATGCTGCGATAAAACACGTGCTACCCGTTATGAAAGCGCAGCGTAGTGGCGCAATTATAGTGATGGGTTCAGACCAGTCGCTGGTGGGTAAAACCTCGTCTTTTGCTTATAACCTGACGAAAGCGGCATTGGCTTCAATAGCCAAAACCACCGCCTTGGATTATGCGTCCTTTAATATCCGGGCCAACGCCGTATGCCCGGGCACCATTGAAACGCCGCTTTACCATAATGCGATTAATCGCTACGTAAACCAGGCAGGTGTAAATGCAGCAAAGGTGCACGCCGAAGAAGCCGCTCAGCAGCCGTTGGGACGGCTTGGCCAGCCCGAAGAAGTTGCCGAGCTGGTGTGTTTTCTGGCCAGCGATAAAGCCCGCTTTATTACCGGCAGCTTACAGGTTATTGATGGCGGCTATACTGCGCGCTAAATCACCGGCGCAGCAGTATTAACCCAGTGGGAGGTTACCTTTGGACATCATTGATAGCCACGTTCATTTCATTGATTTAGCGCGCGGTAACTATGCCTGGCTACAGCCTCAAAATGCCCCCCTCTGGCCCGACAAAGCCCTTATTCAGCGCAGTGTAACGCAAGCCGATTTACAGCTTACCGGGCCATTATCAATACGCGGGCTGGTCCATATTGAAGCTGGGTTTGATAATCAACAGCCGTGGCGCGAAATTGACTATCTTGAACAAACCGTCAGCCTTCCGATGCGAAGTGTCGGCGGCATCACGCTGACCGAGCAAAAGGCGGATTATGTGCTGGATCAGCTCCAACAATACCGTAGCGTAGTAGGGGTAAGACATATTCTGGATGAGCAGGCGACGCTGGTTCTGGCCAATACGCTCGCTCAACGCCACATGGCGTCGCTGGCGGCGCGTGGCTTGCATTTTGAAGCCCAGTTGCCGGCTACCGATACACCCGGCGTTGACTTACTCTGTGAACAACTATCCCGTCATAGTTTGCGCTGTATCGTTAACCATGCAGGGTTTCCCCCTTTACCCGCCCAAAGTCGCGTCTTTGCGGCTGACGACACGCTTTACCAACTGTGGTTAGCCAATATGGCAAAGCTGGCTGCGCATGAGCTGTGTGTGGTAAAAGTGTCGGGTTTTGAAATGCTAAGTGATAAACGGACCCTTGATACTCAGTATATTAGCCGGGTTATTAACGATTTAGTTAATATGTTTTCACCTGCGCGCGTCATGCTGGCCGGGAATTTTCCGCTATGCCTGCTGGCGACTACCTATAGGCATACCTGGCAGACGTATCTGCAAAGCTGCCCCGCGCAATACCAGCAGGCGCTGTGTCACGATAATGCCGCACAGTGGTATGGGTTTACCCCAAGGCTTGCATAAAATTAATAAACTGCCAGTGCCTGAGCACGTACCTAATGTAACTTTATTCATATAGTGTGTGGCAATGAAAGTATTTGTAATCGTCATTAGCTTAGTTAGCAGCCTGCTAGGTTTAGCCGGTTGCTCCAGTCAAGACTGGCGTACAGCGAGCCGTGAGCCAGCCGGTATCGCACCTGATCCGGCGGATCATCCGCAGGCAATTATTGAAGTGTACGCGGCCGATGCCTTTAGCTGGCGAGGCTGGTTTGCTGTGCATACCTGGATTGCCACTAAAGCAGTGGGAGAACAAAAATACACTGTTTATGAAGTAGTGGGCTGGCGTATTAAGCAAGGTTTACCCGCCTTAAAGCAATACCAGGTAGTAAACCCTGACCGGTATTGGTATGGCGCGCGTCCGGAAAAGATTTTGTCGATAAGCGGCGATAAAGCAGCGCGTCTGATACCCGATATCGAGCACGCAGTGGCACAATATCCCTGGGCCAATGAATATCAGGTATTTCCTGGGCCAAACAGTAACACTTTTCCCGCCTGGGTTGGCTTGCAAGTACCCGAACTTGAACTGGACCTGCCATTTAGTGCAATTGGCAGTGGTTATGCAGATTAGACTACTCCCGCAAATTAAGCAGATAAGACCATATAAGGGGAGGGGACTCCTGCACATTTAAAGTTCCCGAGGAAAGACTATTAGCGGACAGAGCAAAAATCACCTGTGAAGGCCCGATATTTCGCCAGCGGGCAGTTATATTAGATTAGTTAAGGGAAGGTGGCTAATGAGAGTGAAGGGCTAACGGCTAAGCACTAGCGGCAAAGGGCTAACGGCAAAGAGCTAAGGGTAAAGAACCAGGAATGGGCCGGTGAGCCGTCAGGGAGTAAAAAAGCGCTAACCTGATCTATCGGGTTTTACCGTTCTGCGCAAAAAAAAATGCTAGGGGTCTACTTCGCAGGCGAAAAGCTGGGTTGAACCCAACTTTACCACACACTACTCATGGCAGAGCTTGATCAGTTCTGACATTTTGCGCAGAGACAATTGTGCTGTCGTTGGTATGTCATCTTTCGTGCGTCCGCTCCGTACGTGAAGCAGCCGCTAGTTCATTGGGACTTTAATGGCAACAATGTGCATTCTGATACTCCCCCAAATAAGCTGCGTCGCTCCCATATTCAGAAAAACGACCCAATCGCTCGTTTTTGTTCCCACCTAGCACATTATCCAGATCGCCAGTTTCCCTATATGTAGCAATATGATAGTTAGTTTGGTATTTATAGTGAAAGTATAAAATCGAGCGATGCGTTGGCAGAAAAACGCGCAAATCGCGCTATATTAAATTGTTAGCCATTAGCGCTAGCCGTGACGGTAGCGTTCTAAAATGATTGAATATAATATCAAAAAAAATTAGCTAAGGAGCAGCGATAATGTATCCGGTCTATGAAATTGATACAGATCAGGCTGAAAAAATCATAAGTGTGGAAGAGAACTACCTTAATGATGTTAAAGCCAAAGAAATAAAACCAGCGAAATTGTCAGAAACTGTCTCAGCTTTTGCTAACGCAGGTGGCGGTGATATTTATATAGGAATTACTGAAAGCGGCCCTGATAAGCTACGATCATGGCAAGGGTTTGACGATGTGGAAGAGGCTAACGACATCACTCAGATTTTGTTTCAAGCTCACCCTTTCGGTAATCATTTAATATTTGAGTTTTTAACTTGCATTGAATTTTCCGGTTACGTCCTACACATTACGGTAAAGAAAGTTAAGGAAATCGTTAAGTCTACAAAGGGCGAAGTCTTTGTACGAGTGAACGCAGGAAAGGCAAAACTAGATACCAACGATAAGATTTCACGCTTGGAACTTGATAAGGGTATTGTTACTTTTGAAGATGAATGGGTCAATATAAACCCGCAAAAAGTAGAGAACAGCCTTTCGGTACTTAATTTTTTGATTAACATCGTTCCTAATGCTGAACCTCTCACTTATCTAAACAATCAAGAGCTTCTTCGAAAGGAGCAATGTAAGGTGTCAGGGGTTTTATTGTTTTGTGATGAGCCCGCTATTTATTTGCCTAAGAGATGTAGCGTAAAAATCATGCGCTACAGAACTAAGGATGATGATATTGGAAGAGAGTTTCTTGATGGAGTTCCGATTACTATCGAAGGTGATGCATATACGGTTATTTATAGCTCAGTTGAAAAAACAATAGAAATAATAGAGGGTATACAAAAGCTTGGAGCTAAAGGTATGGAGAGAATTTCTTACCCCCAGGAAACTCTTCACGAAATAATTACAAATGCCATATTACACAGAGACTACAGCATAATATCAGATGTTCAGATAAGAATATTTGATAATAGAGTTGAGATTGAAAGTCCAGGAAAGTTACCAGGCCATGTAACAAAAGAAAACATACTTGACACTCAAAGCGCTAGAAACCCCACAGTAGTTAGATTAATAAACAAGTTTCCAAATCCTCCAAATCAAGATGTAGGTGAAGGTTTAAATACTGCATTTACTGCGATGGAGGCATTGCGGCTCAAGCCCCCCATTATAATTGAAAAAGAAAACTCAGTACTAATAAGAATCCCTCATGAGTCTCTCGCATCACCGGAAGAGTTAGTAGTCGATTATTTAAAGGAGAATGAGGAAATTACTAATCGTGTAGCTAGGGACATTACAGGCATTAAAAGTGAAAATACAATGAAGAATGTATTTTTGCGCCTAAAGGATAGAGGGGTTATAGAACCAATACCAGGCAGAAAAGGGGCTGCATCCGCGTGGCGGAAAAAAAGCTAACATCGCGCTTAAGTCGCAAGCCGCTGACGTGGCTTGCTGGGACTACAACACGCACGGCCGCTTCGTTATTTTTCCCTGCGTGTTTCCGTCCCTTAGCTTGGAGTTGACTCATTAATTTTCAGGAGATTTAATGACTTTAAGAAGCAAAACAATAGATGCAGTGATCAAAGACTTAAAAGCTTCAGGGTTGTCAGAGCACCTTTTCGAAGTACGTACGGACAATTCTTGTTTACTTGAAATTAAATTCAAGACCCATCCTCAATATAAGTTTTCCTTATATGAAATTAGCAAAAATGAAATGTCTGACGGTACCTTAAAGAGTTCATTCTTCAGATCTGAAAAAGAGCCATTTTTACATGTAGTTGATAAGGTCAACTTGTTTAAAACAAATGAGTGTCCAGGTGAGCTAGCCTTATCAATGGAAAAGTATGAATTTTCTGATTTAAAAAAAGGTCTGGATCGTGTCAGCGCTTGGGCGAAGAGAGTTAAAGAAGAGTGTAAAGCTCCCATTATCAAGAGCGAAGAATTAGAATCGGTCAGAAAGCATTACGAAGAAATAATATTAAAAACCAAGCATAAACCTCAAAATCGTTTTTTTAGCCAATCTGAAGTAACCGAGTTAGAAAGCAAGCTTACTGACTTAGAGGCCAAGCTAGAGGCGATGTATAAAGATCAAGAGAAAGACAAGGCCTATATACGGAAGATGAAATCGGACATGAGCGAGCTACAAAAAGGATTAAAATCGTTAGATAAAAAAACTTGGAGACTCAACGCGCTCAACAAGTTTATCGACACATTGGCTGTACTCAACAAAGCCAAAAAAGAGTGGGATAAATTTAAATCTAATTTCAGTGCATTTTTAGAAAACAAATCTGAAGAAAGCGTTGAGCTTGACGAAAAAGGTGAAGCTTCAGAAGTCTCAAATTGAGTAATTTAACACGCATACAGATACGAGCTAACAAGGCGCTTAAGTCTCTCCCTTCGGTCGCTGGGACGCAAACATGCGGGCGCTTCGCGATTATCGCCCACATGTTTGCGCCCCTTAGCTCAGTGTTATAAGCCAATGTAAGCCCATGGAAATAATCATTTTTACAATTGGCGCTGCCATCTATTTGGTTGCCGTAAACTTGCTAGTTAAAGGTCACAAAATGTTGAACCTTCGCTTCGGTTGGCCAAGACCAGCAGGGTTAACTAACAACGCAATTTGCTATCTCTTTTTTGCTGTATTTATCGGCGTGGTTATTCCGTTTGCCTTCTTTTTCCCATTATGGCTCAACACACTCGCGCCCGTACTTCAGCCAACTCAAACAAACAGGGCCATTCTAATATTAATCGGTGGTTTTGTTCTTTCCGTTGCAATGTGGTTAAACTATAAAAAGACTAAGCAAGGCAGTTTTAACAATGGCTTATAACAAACAAATTATGTCACTCGCTGCCGCTCGCTGGGACGCAAACACGTGCGCGGCTTCGCCATTATTGCACACTTTTTTACGCCCCATATTTGGAAGTTAGCTGCAATAATGAGTGTGTATGAACATTGAAGATATCGAAAGTGAATTTCTGCCCGGTGACCGTCAAAGAATAGAAATGATGGCTCGCGGTATTCTGTGTAAAGGCCGAACTCATGAATTCGTTAAAGACTTGAGCACGCATGCAGAGCGTTTTAATGAGCTTGTTGAACAAACAAATCCTAACGATAAGAGTTATTTAGCGTTGGTATATATTTTAGGGCAGCACCTGACGGAAGTTAAAAATGGAAAGTGTGCATGCTCGATCGTAAAAAAAGATATGTTCAATTCCCCTGATCGGTTAGAAGGCATTCTTGAAATTATCGAAGAATCTTTCAACAAAGAAGAATATTCTCATAGCGTACTTTCAAGATGCTTATCTTGCGGTAGAAATTATGAATCTAAAGAGGTCGAATGGGGGCATGGCAGAAAGGTATTCTGGAATGAGCATCGCAGCTAACAAGCGCCTCAACAAAGGACGTAAAAAAGCTTGGCTTGCGTCACTTCGTTCCTAATTTTAGCCAAGCCTTTTACGCCTGTTAGGCGGGCGATATTCCGGATATTTATTTTCAGGTTAGTGCCCTATCTTGAGGTTGATGGAGATGTCTACGGGCATACTGGTAGGTTTTGTCATTTTACGATCGTACGTTGTACCACTACAGCAGGGCAGGCTAAAAACAACGGTATAGCGCTGCGCCTGATGTAGCGGTGAACTGTTGTGACAGGCTTACTGCTGTATCTCGCTGCGCCGAAACGCTAGCAGTCTGTGTTTGCCATAGCAGCGACAAGTACCTGTTGGTAATGGCTATTGCATTAGCCACATCCTGGCTTGGCGAGCAGGCAAATAGAACTTGTGCCACTGGCTGGTAATGGTTTGTACATCATTGCTTAGCGTATCCTCGTAGCGGCGGTTCCACCATAGCCCGGCGGCGGAAGTATCTACCCATACATCCTGGCCGTCGCCGCACTTATTGATGCCCACCACACCGACATGTTCACGCTGAAATAATAAAACACAATCGTTATTGTTAAGCACCTGCATGCCACGTCCCTGCACCCCATTATGGAATGCCACCATAGCTCGTACATCGCTACGATTGTACAAGCCGTTCCAACGGTTATCGCCACTTTCATTATGGTCCGAATACAATAACGGCACACCGCCGTCCCGGCCCAGAATAAAGGCGTTAGCTAAATATTCATCGGTGGGGTCGAGTAACTGATAGCGAAAACCATCGTTAAGTGGAATATCATGCGTCACGCTAAACGTGATGGCTTTACCACCAGGTAGCGCCTGACCGTAGGCACTAGGGTCAACCAGCGCGTTCATTGAACCTGACAGGCTAAATGCACTTCGGATTTGAGAAAATAGGGGGAAGTCATACGCAGCATGACCTGTCTGGCTTAAATAGGGGGCCAGAAAATTATCATACTCGGCAGAGCCAGCGCCGCCGGTGGTAATAATTTCGCCGAAAATGTGAGTATTGTTTTTTATCTCAGCATCAAACACCTGATTAATATGGTAATTTGTCATATGCTTGGCTGCATCTACCCGAAACCCGGTAACGCCGAGCTGTTTTAATGCACTGAGGTAACTTTTTTGCTGTTCGGTAACCCAGTTACTGGCGTCTAAATCAGGCAGCCCTGGATCGGGTGGCGCACCGCATAAACGATTATATTGCACATCGCCAACATCTGAATAATTGCTGATGCATTGCGGCCCATTGGGGTCGTTTGTACCATGAAAATCGCCACCCCCAAATAGTCCGTTACTAACATCGCCAAACAAAGTGATACCTGAATAGTAGGCCATATTAGCGGCATACTGATTTAATATATCAGTGCCTGGATAATTCAGGTCGCTGCGTTTGTAAGCTTCATTCGCCATATGATTAAACACAATATCAGCGTAGGTTTCTACACCTTGTGCATTCAACGCCTGAACCATTTGGGCGAAATCCTGAGTGTCTCCCAGCGGATTATCAATCACCCGATAATCCTGGGGCTGGTAACGTGCCCACCACTGGTCACCGGTAGACTTATAGGCCGGCGATACCAGCACTTTTTTATATCCCAATGCGGCTATTTCCGAAGCCTTGTTGGCAACCTCGTCATATTGCCAGTTGAATGCATGTAAGATGACATCGGCTTGCGCCGGGGCACCAGCCAGGCCGATAGAAACCGCCAGTCCCAACGCCAATTTACGTAGTGTGTGATTTGCTTTAAATGTAATTTTCATGTCCCCATCCTGATGTTAATTAACGCTCGTGATGAAACATTATGTTTACATTTAATTATCATTAATGACATAAACTGCATACGTATTCATAGAATTTGTTAGCGTAGCGGCGCACAGCCTGCTGGGCCCGGCTTCTGCCGAACCGTTATACAATAAAATGAATAAAGCGAATGTATAGCGGTGAACATGAGGGCCACTTTTGGAGCGAGAAGCGTGTAATGCAATACACGTTTACTATGCAAGTTACCAGACCATTTACTGTAGCCAATTCCAAACGCATGGGTTCAGGTTAGCAAATATGGTGTAACGAAAAAGCGTGTAATTGAAGCAACCTGGTTTGACGCAGGCAAGAGGCGGCAAAGACAACTGTACCTGGCGCCGTTAGACAGGGCTATACCATAGGGATGGGCTGACAGGGCAGTCAGGGATAACAAAGCATACAAAACAGGCGCTAAAGCGCGCCTGTTTTACACCGTATTCACTTATCTGACGCTGTTATTTCAACGCTGTAACGGTCATATGAGGTGAGCGATATACAATGTCGTCATTCAGTTCAATGCCAATACCGGGTTCTTCTGACACACAGATATAGCCATCCTTAGGTTGCGGGTCCTGAATACACAGTTCGCGGTTCCACGATTTGGTGGCATACGTGTGATGTTCATGAATTAAAAAATTAGAAATAGCGGTTTCCAGATGCAAGCTGGCGGCGGTGGCTACCGGGCCTCCACATACATGAGCCTGAATCCGTACATCGTAGATATCAGCATAGTCACACACCTTTTTGGTTTCCGTAAAGCCACCACACAACCCTACATCCGGCTGTAATACGTCAACCGACTGGTCTTCTAAATAAGGCCGAACATCCCACCGGTTATACAAGCGCTCGCCGCCGGCAATGGGCACATTTACCCGTTTGGCGACTTTATCGTGCAGTTTGGCGTTAAGGTAATTCACCGGCTCTTCGTAATACATGCAGCCGATTTCTTCCACCATTTCGCCCAGTTGAATTGCCGTTGACGCTCCTAACAGGCTGTGACATTCAAATATAATGTCACCTTCGTCACCCATAGCGTCGCGAATAGCTTGCAAACGCGCTTTGAACAATTTCATTTCAGCTCGGGAAAATAATTTTGTACGGTCAAAGTGGGTTACCCCATCTTTGTCATACACGATGGGATCGACTTTTACTGCGGTATAGCCATCGGCCATCGCTTTTTCTGCCGCCCGGCCATATTCCTCGGGCTGAATAAGCTTGGTAATTTCGCTGTCCCAGTCAAACTGCAACTGGCTGGCGTAACAACGTAGCTTATCGTTGGTTTTGCCCCCCAATAGCTGATATACCGGCACCCCTAGCGCTTTGCCGCGAATATCCCATAGTGCCGTGTCGATGGCACTCATGGCGGCATAGACCACAGGGCCGCCGCCCAATCCCCAGAAGCTTTCGCGTAGCATGCGGCTCCACAGGTGTTCGGTGTTAAACGGGTTCCAGCCAATGACCATGGCTTCGGCTATTTCTTTTACCATGTGGGCAGCAGCGCTATGTCCCAGGTCGTAGGCTAACCCGGCTTCACCTACACCGGTAATTCCTTCATCAGTATAAATACGCACAAAAACCGGATTCCAGGGCGGGCGTTCGGGGCATTCAATATCAAAAATTTCAACTTTGGTTACTTTCATTGGTGGGTCCTTAATTCGTTAGCATGGAAGCCGTTTATTGGCAAAAGCCAGGGTCCAGGCGCCAGGCTTTTCGCAACATCGCTGGCCAGGCTTTCTGGCCACCGGTGGCGCCAGCATGTACTACATTTGCCTGATGATAAATGTTGGCCACAATAGGCTCGGGTATGGCAATGACCTCACGGTTGCTGCTCATCAGCTCCAGCTGAATTTCGCAAGCGCGTTGTAAATCATAAAAGCGCATAAAGGCATCGCCCACCGTCGGGCCCAGCGTAAGCCCGCCATGGTTCGGCAGTAACATATGATTTGTGGTTCCCAGATTGTGTTGTAAACGCGCTCGTTCGTCATCGTTTACCGCCAACCCTTCGTAGTCGTGATAGCTCAATGAAGGCAGCGAAAATAAGGAATACTGGCTCCAGGGCTGTAACCCGTCTTTTAGCGAGGCCACGGTGATCATTGCTTTAGTGTGCAGGTGTAACACACACTTGGCGTCGCTACGAGCTTCATGAATAGCGCTGTGAATGGTAAATCCGGCCGGGTTAATAGTAGCAGTAATCGCACGTTCGCCAATGGGTTGCACATTGCCCTGCAAATCCACTTTCACCAGATTGGAAGCCGTGACCTCCTCAAAGGCCAGCCCAAAGGCATTGACCAGATAATATTCACTATCGGGTACTTTTGCTGATATATGGGTGTAAATAAGATCTCCCCAGCCCATCTCGGCCACTAAGCGATAGCAGGCCGCCAGGTCTATCCGGGTTTGCCATTCAGCTTCGCTTACCTGGCCTTTGATACTTTCATTATTTAGCTCAAACACAGTTACACTCATAGGGTTAACAGAACATCAGCGGATAGTCACAAAAAATATCAAACCCCGCGAACCGGCACAACCCGGGTTTGCGCTATGTTATTCCATTCCCGATAGGGGCTGGCTTAGGGCCTGGGTCGCCTGGTTAAAATAGCCGCGCAACGGCACCAGCAAATCCGGTTCGTTCAGCTGATTATGTTGCAGTAAAAACGGTGATATTTTTATTAACTGGTTGTGGTTGATGGTAACAGCGTTTGGCCAGCGGGCGAGGCTTGCATATTCCTGGCACGCAAAGACCGCGGTATCACCGCGCCAGTGTCCTAAATAGGAACGCACTTCAACGTTGATGCCGGTAGTTTGCCATACTGCACGGTGGGCCGCACATTGACTACTTTCTGACGGCCCTCGCGCGCCAGAAGGCAGGGCTAATGTTCTCTCACGCTGCAACATCAAGATGGCATCACCCACCGGCACAATACAAGCGGCATAAACGGCTTCTTCGGCTAGCGCTTCCGCCACACTACCGCAGGTTGCAGGTGGGGAGGGTTGTCCATGGCAGGCAGTAAGCAGACTCAGGAACAATAACCCCGGATAACGAAAAAAAAGAAATAACGCTACGCGGGAACGCACGCGTGGTATCACAGCACAATCCATGTTCTGGCTCAGTTAACGCTCAATCTACGCAGATAGTACTATGGTGGGACAAACAGAACAGTAAAAAACTCGAGATAGATGCCAAAAAGGCAAGACACAGCTGCGCTGCGGCTTGCCTACACATTAGCTATGCTAAGCCAGGTAAGCCCTACTTAGCCTGGGCCTCAGTAGTAATTCGCAGCATAACTTCGTCCGATACATTCGGTACGTATTTATCTACGCCAAAGTCCGAACGCATAATCGTAGTATGGGCGTCAAACCCGATGGCTTGTTTTTTCGTCATAGGATGCTCGCCCTGCTTATTCAGGGTAGCTTCGAACATGACCTGCTTGGTTGTACCTTTGATGGTTAAATCGCCATGAACCTCAAAGCTATTATCGCCGGTAGCTACTACTTTGGTGCTCTTAAACGTTGCATCCGGGTAAGCGTCCGTATTGAAATAGTCTTTACCCAAAAACTCTTCTGTCAGCTTTTCCACGTAGCTATCCACCGTAGCGACAGGAAGTGTCACCGAGATGCTGGATGCTTGTGGGTTTTCATCGTCAAAGGTGATTACGCCCGAGGCGTCGTCGAACGTCGCAGTCGGATGGGAAAATCCAAAATGCTCCCACGAAGCAACTACACTGGTGTGGTCGGCATCTATATTGTATTGCATAGGTTCGGCAGTAGCGCTAAGGGCAGTTAACCCGCTTAGCATGGCCAGGCCGATCGTCGCTTTTTTATATTGCATCATAAGTAATCCTTGTGAGATGAGAACGTAACGCTCAATGGTGTGCCTATTAGTAGCACCAATGTACCGCATCGGTTCAGTTAGAATTGTTTGAAAATATAAGATGGCTTGATGCAAAAAAACGAATGAAGCGGGCCGCGTAGCGTGGCTGTCCAACCTGATGCCGGTAGCGGCCCATCACGAGTGGATTGGGGTGTAGCGGGCTAGAGCGAATTATAGGGCGATGGATTAGCCCATCTCATACGCATAACAGCGGGATGGGCAATGAGGCTGGCCCGCCGGTCTATTGCGGCTGTAGCAACCAAACTTGGGTCATGGCCTCGCAACGACCTTTCAGTCCGCCTTTAACCGGGCTATTTTGCACCTGTTGAAGCCGATAAACCGCACTATAATGGTGTTTAACCTCTTCGGGCGGAACACTAAACGGTGGGCCATCCATTTGGCTTTGATCATACTCAAAGCAAATGAGCAACTGCTGGGCATTGCCGGTAATAGTGCAAAGATGCTGGGTATAGCGCTGCCGTACCTCACCCGGTAAGGCTACCAAGGCCGCGCGATCATATATTGCCTCGACCTTACCAATATCATTGGCTGTAAGGGCAAACAGGTCGCCTACAAATATCTGAATGCCCTGCGCCGTATAGGACTTTCCCTCAAGTCTGTCTTCAACCATTGGGGTAATCCCCAGGCTTTCAAACAATTGCTTTACCGCCAATTCGCTAAGTTCCGCGCCCACTACTTTAAGGCCCTGTTCCATTAAATAGCGTATATCCCGGGTTTTACCGCAGAGCGGCACAAATACCCGGTTACCTGTGTTCAGGCCCAGTTTATCGAGATGCCGGGTGAGGCCGGGGTTATAGTCGGCTTCATGAAAACCAATATCATTGGTTTCCCATTTTTTTTGCCAGAAACTGGCGTCCATGGGGGTCTCCTGACCATTAAGGTTATTGCTTGAATCACAAAGTACATATCACCCGCGCGAAAGGACACTATCCGCGCGGTAAAATATCCGGTAAATAAATGCAAAAGATGGTTAACACGACGCTCCATATCACTAAGCAACCTAAGGTAATAGCGCCTGCCCCGCGCACCGAAGGTAACTTACTCGCGCTGTCCACCGGCAACCAATAGCGTAATACCAGACCGGTAATAGTCGTGATGGTAAAGCTGGTTAAATTCCACCAAAACCAGAATAACGGAGCATCGGTTAACCATAACAGTATATTGCTCAACACCCCACATACTAATGCAATGTTTACGGCCAAGGCAGACACACGCCGCGAGTGTATACCCAGTAAAAATGTGGCCAGGACCGGCCCATAAAATACTGAGCCAATCTTATTGATAGCTTCTATGACGGTAGGTGCTATATCACCCGCGTACAGGGATAAAATCAGGGTAATAAGGCCCCACATAATACCCGCTATTCGTGCATGTTTCAGATAGGCCTGGTTGTCCAGCTCACGCCCTCTTAAACGCGATATGTCTTCTACACTCACCGCCGCCAGACTATTTATTGCTGAGCTTAACGAGGACATGGCTGCGGCCATAATGGCCACGACCAAAAAGCCCACCATGCCGCTGGGCAGGTATTGCACAATAAATACCGGCATCATCCAGTCCGCTTTATCGTCAGGAATCTGGGCCATCAGCGCCGGATCGTTCAAAAATAAGGTGCCAATTACCAAGCCGGTGGCGCAATACAATGCGGTGATAGGAAAGCGCAGTAGGGCAACGCTTAACAGCATTTTGCGCATATCTTTGATGTTACGGCTGGACAGCGAACGCTGCGCTTCAGACTGGTCACAGCCATAATACGAGGCATATAACACAATGCCGCCAAACAACATAGGCAACAAACCGAAGTCTGCGCCCTGCGTGCCAAAACTATCAATATTAACGGCTTGCAATCTGGCTGGGTCTACCATGGCTAGAATATTATCCATCCCCCCGGCTTCCTCCAGGCCTATCCATAAGCATACCGCGGCGCCAGCAATAATCAGTAGCATCTGGGCGGCATCTCCATATACCACGGCTTTCATGCCCCCCATAGAAGAATAAACCAGGGTAATAACGCCTATCAGTACAATAGCATGCCACTGCTGCATACCAATGGTGCCCTGCAATATCAGCGAGATAGCGTAAATCATAATAGCCGTAGCAAAGGAGCGGCTTAACTGGAAGACAAAACTGATTAGAATGCGGGTTGAGCGGGAAAACCGCTGTTCCAGGTAGTCATAAACGCTAACCACTCCGGCGCGGTGTAACGAGGGCAATAAACGCCATAACAGAATCGCTACCGCCGCTGGCAGCGCCAGCTCATAAGAAAGCCATACCAATCCGCCGCCTTCGCGTAAACCTACGAAGGCCGGGGCCGAAATAAAGCTAACCGCCGAAAGCTGGGTGGCCATGACCGATAAAGACAGAGCGGGCCACGATAAACTGCGTCCGCCTAAAAAGTAATCCTGTTTTGAGGTTTGCTGGCGAAACACTCCGCCTAATAGCAGCAAGCCCGCCAGGTAGGTGCCAATAATCAGGTAATCCAGTGTTGCCATGTGAGCGTCCTTGTTTACAGTATTACATTAGTCCGAACCCATACCCCATAATAGCTGAGCAGGGTTACGCATGATGCCGTTTTCAATGATAAAACCGTTTGGTCGATCCTGTTTTATGAGAATTGGCCCATCCAGATCAACAAAATCTGCCCCCTGGCAGAGTAAAAACGCCGGAGCCATGGCCAACGATGAGGCCACCATACAACCTACCATTACGGAAAAGTTTTGGGCCTTGGCAGCCTGATATAGCGCAACCGCTTCAGTTAAACCACCGGTTTTATCCAGCTTTATATTTACGGCCTGGTATTTGTTTTTAAGGCTGGGTAATGTAGCGGCCGTATGGCAAGACTCATCCGCACACAGTGGGACAGGGCCACGATAATGCGCCAGTAGTTCATCATCATGGGCCGGTAGCGGCTGTTCAATAAGGGCCACGTTCATGCTGCTAAGTTGGGGCGCAACTTGCTCTAACAATTTTAGGGTCCACCCCTCATTCGCATCCACAATAAACTGACTGGTAGGGCATACCTGATGTATGGCGCGAATTTTTTCTACCACGGATTCGGGGTCGAGTTTGACCTTGATCAGTTGCGCTTGGCCCAAACTAAGCGCTTCTTCGCGCATCTGGTCAAGCGGGCCAACACTGACGGTTTGCGCGGTCAGGCAGTGGCGAGGAGGGGTAAAGCCAATCAGCTCACTTACGGGGGTATGGCGCAGTTTGGCGGTTAAATCCCACAATGCACAGTCTAGGGCGTTACGGGCTGCCCCGGCTTCCAACAGCTGCGGCAGGTCGCTATGCATGCTGATATCGGTCAGCCGGGGAGCCACCCGTTGAAGTTGCGCTAAAGCCTGGTCAATGGATTCCCCATAGCGGGCGTAAGGTACTGCTTCACCTCGCCCGGTAGCACCATGCTGGGAAACCTCGACTACAATTACATCTGCATGGGTTTTCGCACCACGGGATATACGAAATTCACGGGCCAATGGCAGGCTTTCATGGTACGCGCGCCACTGCATACTCATAACCGGGCAACCAGCTCAGCGACCCCATGGCGCACCGGATCGGCGCAGGGCAAGCCCAGCTGTTCGCTGGTTTTGCGACACCAAGCCAGGGCTTCATCATCGCTCACCGACGATGTATTAACTGCAATTCCTGCTACAAAGACATTCGGATTGGTTAGCCTGGCTGCGGTCAGGTTCAGCTCGATAGTATGTTCAAGCGTAGGTTGGGGAACATGTGGCAGCGCACGCATGTGGCTACGGTTTAGGGCATGACAGATGATGAGCGCATCAGGCTGAGAGCCGTGCAGTAAGCCCAGGCTAACACCTGCAAAAGCCGGATGAGATAGCGACCCCTGGCCCTCTATAATATCCCAGTGTTGCGGGTCGTTATCCGGGCTCAATGACTCGGCTGCACCAGAGATAAAATCAGCTACTACGCAATCAATAGCCACACCTTCACCTGCCACCAGAATGCCACTTTGGCCCGTAGCTCTGAATGTGGCGTGCATGCCTTGTTGGTGCATATAGCGGGTGATACTGAGCGAAGTATACATTTTTCCTACCGAACAATCGGTGCCTACGGTTAACAGGCGTTTGCCGGTGCGCTTATGACCACGGCCGGTGGAAAAACGCGTAGTAGGATGGCGAATGTCGATAAGCTGGGCATTCATTTCCCGAGCTTTGTTAACCAGTTCAGGATAGTTGGTTAGTTTGTCATGCAGGCCACTGATAATGTCCATACCTGCATCCAGCGCGGCCATCACATGGCTCAGATAGCGCTCATCCAAATGCCCTCCGCTGTTAGCAAAGCCGAGTACAAAACTCTGTGCGCCTAATTCAACAGCTTGTGCAATAGACATCGCCGGGCAACCGGTGGTTACCTCGCAACCCGCTAAACGGTATTCACCAATACATTTCTCCGGACGCCAATCAGCGGCGCTGCGGGCCATTTTTATACTTAAGGGGTCGGTTGCATCACCGATAAATAATAAATAGGGAGGCTTTAGCACGCGAATTTCCTTGGTTAAAAAATGTGTTGTATCAATACGCCTATCAGCATAACCATGACGCCAGCAATTTGCACGTTACGCCTGGCTTACTGACAGGGGGCTTGAGCGCATCAGCATGCTGGTAAACCGGCTGTCATGGCATTAAACCGGCGCCAGCCGCATCTCAATATGCGCTATTCCATCCTCATCATAGGGTTCGCCTTCGGTTACAAAGCCAAAATGTTGATAAAAATGAATTAAATATTGCTGAGCTGAGATACGCAAGCCAGTCCCAGGGTAGTGATGCTCGGCCCGCGCAATACCTTGAGCGACTAAGGCTTTACCTAATCCGGTACCGCGGTACGGGGCCAGCGTAGCCACCCGGCCCATGGCGGGCTCCGAGTATTTTGTACCAGCGGGTAATACCCGAGCATACGCCGCCAAAGTAGTACCCTGCCAGCCTAACAAATGATGGGCAGTCAGGTCAGCGGCATCGATATCCGGGTATAAGCAGGTTTGCTCTAATACAAAGACTTGTTGACGCAGGGCATACATTGCATGTACTGCGTGGGGGCTAAGCGTATCTAGCGTGGCCCATTGCCATTCAATCATCTAGCTGTTTCCTTAATTTAACCAATCACTAAGTGCGATACCCGCTAAGCATACTAGCAAACCCACATAAAAATGGCAGGCACAAAAAAGCCCGCATTATGCGGGCTTTTATTATCACTTTAGGGCTATTCGTCCAGGAAGCTGCGAAGCTGCTCTGAACGGCTGGGATGGCGCAACTTGCGCAGCGCTTTGGCTTCAATTTGACGAATCCGTTCGCGGGTTACATCAAACTGTTTACCTACTTCTTCCAGCGTGTGGTCGGTGTTCATATCGATACCAAACCGCATTCTAAGTACCTTAGCTTCACGAGCGGTCAGCCCTGCCAGTACTTCCTGAGTGGCATTCTTCAAACTGCCGCCGGTAGCCGAATCCAGAGGCTGGATGATCGTGCTATCTTCGATGAAGTCGCCTAAATGAGAGTCTTCATCATCACCAATCGGAGTTTCCATCGAAATTGGCTCTTTGGCAATTTTCAGCACCTTACGAATTTTATCTTCCGGCATTACCATGCGTTCAGATAATTCTTCAGGGCTTGGCTCGCGACCCATCTCTTGCAACATCTGGCGTGATATACGATTAAGCTTGTTAATAGTTTCAATCATATGCACCGGAATACGAATGGTGCGGGCCTGGTCAGCAATAGACCGGGTGATCGCCTGACGAATCCACCATGTAGCATACGTTGAAAATTTATAACCACGGCGATATTCAAACTTATCTACCGCTTTCATCAAGCCGATATTACCTTCCTGAATCAAATCCAGGAACTGCAAGCCTCGGTTGGTGTACTTTTTCGCAATCGAGATAACCAGCCGAAGGTTGGCTTCTACCATTTCCTTCTTCGCCCGGCGGGCTTTTGCTTCACCGATAGACATGCGACGGTTGATATCTTTAATATCAGCAATCACCAAACCAGTTTCTTGTTCAACCTGGTTCATCTTCGAGATGCAACGCTCGATATCTTCTTTAAAGTTACCTAACGCTTCGCTATATCCTTTGCCGTTAGCAATCGCCACGTGTAACCAGTCTGATGAGGTTTCATTGCCGGCAAACGCTTTAATAAACTCTTTCTTCGGCATTTTTGCGTTAACTACGCAAAACTTCATTACCAAGCGTTCCTGAATACGTACCTTGTCCATCATATCGCGCATGTTTTTTACCATGCGATCGAATTGTTTAGGTACTAAGCGGAACTCTTTGAAAATGTCGCTAAGGGCAGTAATTTCTTTACGCGAATCTGCATGCGCGCGGCCCTGCGTTTCGATAACGTCACGGGTACGGATATACTGGTCCCGCAGCTCGCCAAACTTGGCACGGGCCTGTTCCGGATCTACGCCGCTATCTTCTTCATCTTCATCATCGTCGTCGTCATCTTCTTCATCTTCGTCCTTCAACTCTGCTTCAGATAACTCCGATCCGATATGCGTTGCAGTAGGGGCCAGATCGCGATCATCATCCGGGTCAACAAACCCCGAAATAATATCGCCCAGACGAATTTCTTCTGCTTCAAACAGATCCCACTGTTCCAGCAGGTAAGTGATCGCTTCAGGGTATTCAGCAACAGAACACTGAACCTGATTTATGCCATCTTCAATGCGTTTGGCGATTTCAATTTCGCCTTCGCGGGTTAATAGTTCAACCGTGCCCATTTCACGCATATACATGCGAACCGGGTCAGTGGTGCGGCCAATTTCACTCTCTACCGTCGCCAAGGCTTGGGCAGCAGCTTCAGCAGCATCTTCGTCCGCAGTGTTATCCTGCATGAGCAGTTCATCTGAATCCGGAGCGGACTCCGACACCTGAATGCCCATATCATTAATCATGCGAATGATATCTTCGATCTGATCAGAGTCGACGATGTCTTGCGGCAGGTGGTCGTTTACTTCTGCAAAAGTTAAGTAACCTTGCTCTTTACCTTTTGCAATCAGGAGTTTAATCTGAGATTGCTTGCTTTGCGCCATAGAACCTACACTTCTCACATTGTATTAATTAAGCAAAAAAGCACGCCCGAACCACCGCCTGAAGCGGCGTAGCTATGCTTGCTGTCGTCTTGTTACCGCACCTGTCAGAACCGTTAAAACGGTCTGTTTTCGGTTGAAAAATGCTCTGCTACTTATCTACGTAAGCTCGCAGCGAATTGACCAGTATAACATTAAAACCACTATGTTTACTAGGCTCACGGCATGTTTTTTAAGCAGAAAAAAGGGCTGAAACCCTCATGTTGCCTGACGTTCCTTCATGAGCATGGTAAGCTCTTCTTTTTCAGCACGGCTAAGTGGCTGAACCCGGGAACGTGAGATCAACGTCTCAATTCTACTATCAAAGTGCCAATCCAACAGCCGGGCAAAACTATCTACATAAACCCGGCTGGCTTCCTGTTCGCTGACCAGGTGTTCCTGCATCAGTAACTTTGCGATGACAGATGAATGGGGATGGTCGCGGAAGTTTTCAATGACCTGGGCGGTTTTTGCGCTCGGTTGCTGTTGACAATACTGATGTATATCCAACAGCAAGCCCATTCCACTAATACCACTGTTGGCCAGCATCTGGGGCACCACATCTTCGCATTGTGCGGCCAGCGAGGGCGTATCTAGCAGCAATCGCACCATCATACGTACCGGCGATTGACGCGTTTTATTGACCGTTTCAAATTTACGGTTGGCCGCGCGCCCGCCAGGTTGATTCGCCTGGGCAATGTCATGCTGTAATCGAAAGCGGTCGAACTCGCCGGTATGTTTAGCCAGCTCTTCACGTAACAGCAGCTTCTGATTTTCGCCCAGCACGGTATCAATCAGAGGGGTGGCGGCTGCTTTCAACGCCATCTTACCTTCCGGCGTGCCTGCTTCATGCGCTTTCAACAGACTTTCAAAAAAGAATCGCGAGAGCGGCAAAGCCTGATTGGTTAAGGCCATAAACGCTTCGGCCCCAACCTTACGCACCATCGTGTCGGGATCTTCACCGTCAGGTAAAAATAAGAAGGTTAGCTTAACCCCATCTTTAAGCGCGGGAAGGGCGTTTTCAAGTGCCCGCCATGCGGCCTGTCGACCAGCGTTATCACCGTCATAACAACATACAATATGATTGGTTGAACGGGTTAACAGCTGTAAATGTTCCGGCGTGGTCGCCGTGCCCAGTGCTGCGGTGGCGTTATTGATGTCAAACTGACTTAGCGCCACTACATCCATATAACCTTCGACAATAATGACCTGGTCCAGGCTACGGTTTTTTTGCCGAGCCTGGTGAAACCCGAACAGTTCATGGCCTTTATGAAAAATACGGGTCTCGGGCGAGTTAAGGTATTTAGGCCCACTGTTACCTTCCATGATTCGCCCACCAAACCCCACCACGCGGCCCCGGCGATCGCGGATCGGAAACATAATACGATCGCGAAAAAAATCGTACTGTTTACCATTATCGTTCTGGTTTACCAGTTTTAAGTCAATTAACTGGCGAATACGACCTGGGGTGGTACCAAATGCTTTTAATACACCGTCCCATTCGCTGGGGGCATAGCCGATTTCCCACTGCTTAACAATATCGCCCGATAGCCCCCGTGCTTTTAAATAATCAATGGCGTGATGGCTATTGGGGTGGCTTCGCAACTGATGCTGGAAAAAGCGGGTGACTTTTTCCATCAACGCATAGTCGTCTTCCTGCTGCTGTTTTTTCGCTTCGCTGACCGGTGGTGGACCGCCTTTTTCCCGAGGCACTTCAAGGCCATGATGGCGCGCCAGCTCTTCGATGGCTTCCACAAATTCCAGCCGATCGAATTCCATTAAAAAGGATATGGCATTGCCATGGGCACCACAGCCAAAGCAGTGATAAAACTGTTTATCCTGACTTACCGTAAACGAAGGGGATTTTTCATTATGAAAGGGACAACAAGCTTGATAGTTCTTGCCTGCTTTTTTAAGTTTGACCCGGGCATCAACAATATCGACCACATCTGTACGCGATAACAGCTCGTCAATAAAATCCCGCGGTATTTTTCCGGCCATGAAGAAAGTTCGAAAAGAAGAATGAGGTTACTTTAACAAGCTGAAAACAGGACGCAACCGTTGCCGGTTGCATCCATAACATTAGGCGTTCAAGCGTGCCTTGATTTTTGCGCTCAGCGTGCCCATATCGGTGCGCCCCTGAACGTTGGGCTTTAATAAACCCATTACTTTGCCCATATCCTGCATGCCGGTGGCACCAGTTTGAGACATCGCATCATCAATAAGCGTATTGAGCTCTTCATCGCTTAATGGTTGTGGCAAAAAGGATTCGATCACGGCAATTTCTGCTCGTTCGGTTTCTGCCAGCTCGGGACGATTTGCAGCGTCATACTGAGAGGCGGCGTCTAAACGCTGTTTAACCATTTTGGTTAATATAGCGAGGACAGCGGCATCATCTAGTGTGATCTGCTCATCGATTTCGCGCTGACGGATTGCTGCGACGGCCATACGAATAGTGCCCAACCGCACTTTATCTCTGGCGCGCATTGCATCTTTTTGCGCGTCTTTTAAATCATCAATTAGCGCCATGCGTGTACACCTGACAATAAAAGTAAAAAACGCAGACTGTAAAAACGACAAAGGTGCCTTAGGGCACCTTTGAAAGCCAATACTATCTTAGTAGAGTTTAACGCGACGAGCGTTTTCGCGAGCCAGCTTTTTCAAGTGACGTTTTTTCGCGGCAGCTTTCTTGCGCTTGCGTTCCCAAGTCGGCTTTTCGAAGAATTCACGACGACGTACTTCGGACAGAACACCGGCTTTTTCACAAGAACGCTTGAAACGACGAAGCGCGACGTCAAACGGCTCGTTCTCTCTAACTTTAACGATGGGCATTAAGTTCTCACCTCAAAATTTTTGCTGTTGGACCGGGGCGAAATGTTGTACACAAAAGGGCACCCGGGTTAAAAATGGTGCGAAATTCTAATCATTCGCACGGCAAATGTAAAGCCGCAATTGTCAAAAAATAGACAATTTATGGCAAAAAATCACCTTCACCATTCCCAGTGCTGTGCAATAACGGTAAACTCTGCGCCATATTCCAATCCACTGAATCAACCGGATCTTAACATTATGCGCATACTGGGTATAGAGACTTCCTGCGATGAAACCGGCGTAGCGGTATACGACGATGACCAGGGGCTGCTCTCCCACGAACTCTATTCACAGGTTAAGCTGCATGCCGACTATGGCGGTGTGGTACCTGAACTTGCTTCCAGAGATCACGTTCGCAAAATCGTTCCGCTGATCAATAAAGCGTTAGCTGATGCGCATACCGTGCCTGGCGATCTGGATGGGATCGCCTTTACCCAGGGGCCGGGTTTAATGGGGGCATTATTGGTAGGATCGTCAGTTGGACGATCGCTGGCGTACGCCTGGAATATCCCTGCGGTAGGGGTACACCATATGGAAGGGCACTTACTTGCTCCGATGCTTGAAGCAAATGCACCCGCTTTTCCCTTTATTGCCTTGCTGGTATCCGGGGGACATTCAATGTTGGTGAATGTGCAGGGCATCGGTCGCTATGAGGTACTTGGGGAGTCGATTGATGATGCCGCTGGTGAAGCGTTTGATAAAACGGCGAAGCTGTTGGGCCTGGACTACCCGGGCGGCCCCCTGTTAGCCAAACTGGCAGAGCAGGGCGAGCCCGGCCACTATAAATTTCCCCGGCCGATGACCGATCGGCCTGGCCTGGATTTTAGCTTTAGTGGTTTAAAAACCTTTGCCGCAAATACAATCCGGGATGCAGATAACGCCCCGCAAACCCAGGCAAATATAGCCTACGCCTTTGAAGAAGCGGTGGTCGATACGCTGTTAATCAAATGCCGCCGAGCGCTAAAGCAAACCGGCATGAAACGTCTGGTGATTGCCGGTGGGGTGAGTGCAAATACCCGGCTACGAGATAAAATGGCGGCGTTAATGAAGCAATTAAATGGCGAGGTGTTTTATCCCAGTCTGGCGTTTTGCACTGATAATGGCGCCATGATCGCCTATGCCGGAATGCAGCGCCTTAAAGCTGGCCAACATACACCATTGTCGGCTTCAGCGAAGCCTCGGTGGGCATTAGATACGCTGCCGCCCGTTTAATCGGCCCCACCCCTGGCGCTATCACATGGTCATCAGCTTGTCATCGCAGAGTGATAGCGTTCATCAAAGAGGCTTAATTAGGTAGAGGATGCCGTTAGTATGTTGCGGGTATGGAATATAGTCAGTCTGTTAATTGGTTTGGTACTCGCGGGTAGTGTCTATGCTAGCGAGCAGGCTGCAGAGAATGTTCAACATGTAGTACTTCTCTCTATTGATGGCTTTCGGCATGATTATATTGAGTTACATCAGGCCGCTCGGATCGCTGCCATTGCCGATCAAGGGGTGCGGGCTAAAAGCCTGACACCGGTTTACCCGGCTAATACGTTCCCTAATCACCTTTCCATTGTCACCGGCTTATTGCCGAAGCATCATGGCATAGTGAATAACGCATTTTTGGATAAACAGCGGCCGGCTGAACAGGGCTATGCGAATTATCACATGGGCAAAGGTTATACCGATAGCAGTTGGTTATCCGGTATCCCTTTATGGAACCTGGTAGAGCTACATGGCAATAAAGCTGCTACCTATTTCTGGCCAGAGTCCGATGCACGCATTAATGGTTTAGCGCCGACTTATCATTATCATTATTCAAAATATGCTGACTATCAGCAGCGCATTGACCAGATAGTTAATTGGTTAAGCCTGCCTGCAGCGTCCCGCCCGCAATTTGTGGCTGGCTATTTTTCGTTGGTGGATACATATGGCCACGAGTATGGCCCCCAAAGTTCGCAAACCGCGCAGGCCGTACAGCGTATGGATGCATTGATCGGACAATTATATGAGCGGCTACAGGCGTTGCCTGTGGCGGTCAATTTGGTACTGGTATCGGACCACGGTATGTTAGAGGTTAAGCCGAAAGCCGCGGTAGTAGTGAGCCAGTTGGCTATCGATAAAACGCAGTTCGCGTGGGTCAATAATGGATCGCAGTTGCATATTTATGCGCGATCCGCCACGCCAGCCAGCGAAATCAGGGCGCTGGCTACCCGCCTTAACCAGCAATCTGCCCTGGGATTTACTGTGTTAAGTGCAGCCATGCGTCAACAGTACCATATGGACAACCGCACACTGGCCGGCGATATCCTATTGCAGGTAGAGGCCGGACGTCGCTTTGCCGACACTGCTGATACCCCCTTAGACCCTGGCGGACATGGCTATTTACCTGAGCATCCGGATATGGGCGCAGTATTTGTAGCCGCCGGGCCGGCCTTTAAACAAGGCAAGGTGCTGGATAAATTCAGTAATCTGGAGATCTATCCGGCCCTGGCGCAAATAATGGGGTTACCTTTACTTAATAAGATAGACGGTAAACTGGATAAGCTGGCAGCAGGATTGCATTAAGCTATTAATGAGATGGCAGCAAGCAGGCTGCGAGATTACAGTAATTTACCCACATTATTACGGTAAAAAGCGCGCCGGAGAATAGCATGAGGCTATTGCGGTTAGCGATTACGGGTAGCTATTGCGCTTGGTCACAATGGCACAAGTAACAGTGATTGCTTGAACGGATGGATATCTTTGCCCGCGATCCTATTTAGTGCCGACAACTGGCCCGGCGACACCACTACGCACCCTTGTGGCGTCGGTATGATGGCTCCGCTTATCTATCGTTCTTTAATTTACCGCGTTTATCCCATACCCGGGGTTCAGTTCCACTAAGCAGCCGTTGAATATTGGCTTTGTGCCGAACAATAATCAGTAATGCCAGCATGGCGACCGGCAGGGTGTAATCTGGTTTTATAAACCAGGTAAATAAGGGCGCCAGCGCCACTGCAAGAATGGCGGCCAGGGAAGAATAACCCCATATAAATAAGCCAATAAACCAGCTTACAATCAATAGTCCGGCTAACTCAAGGCCTACCGGAAGCATAGCACCAAATGCTGTCGCTACGGCTTTACCCCCTTTAAAACCAAAGTACAGGGGGAAAATATGGCCCAAACACGCGCCGATAGCCACCAGGCCCAGGTATACCGGCGCAATATCCAGCCAGTAACTGCAATACACCGGAATGGTGCCTTTTAATATATCCATCACCAGAACCAATGCAGCAGGCACTCTGCCGCCCAGCCGGTACACATTGGTCGCCCCCGGATTCTGCGATCCAGTGGTACGCGGGTCGGGCAGCCCATAAAGTCGGCAAATAATCACTGCGCTGGACAATGAACCGCACAAATAGGCTACGCATACCATCAAAATTGTCATGGGGAGCATGTCATACTGCCGACGTTCAGGTTACACTTGGGCCACACTACTAAAAAGCATACCAATGCGCCAGTAATTCGGTGTAAGCAGCACGGCTGCGATACCCCCTTTTAACCCGTATACAGCTAAAGAAGATATGGAAGAAATAAAAATCACCGGCCTGCAGGTTAATAGCCTGATAGGTGTGTATGACTGGGAACGCACGCGACCTACCACGCTATTGTTCGATATTACCATCACAGCTGATTTGTCCCAGGCCCGGCTATCCGATGCGGTAGATGACACTGTTGACTATGCCAAACTTGCCGAATTTGTGCAGCAGCAAGGCGCCCAAGCCAGTTTTGAATTGCTTGAAGCCCTGGGGCATGCTATTTGCCATGCCGTATTACAGCGGTTTGCAATAAACAGTATTACGCTGGCAATCACCAAACCCGATATTTTGCCTGATGCTAAGGCTGTCACTGTCGTTATCTCTGCTTCTCGATAATGACATTAAACAAAGTTCTCATCAGTGTTGGCTCGAACATTGAAAGGGAAAAATATACCCGCGCGGGGTTGGCGTCATTAGACCGTCAATTTAGCGATATATCCTGTTCGGGTGTGTATGAAAGTGAAGCTGTGGGGTTTAATGGCTCGGCGTTTTACAACCTGATAGTGAAGGCCTATACGCCACTGGAGGTGACGCAAGTTAACGACATCTTAAAGCGTATTGAGCGAGATAATGGGCGAACCCACAGCGAGAAAAAGTTTTGTTCCCGTACGTTGGATTTGGATCT
This sequence comes from Alteromonas indica, assembly GCA_003056425.1. Lineage (GTDB taxonomy): Bacteria > Pseudomonadota > Gammaproteobacteria > Enterobacterales > Alteromonadaceae > Alteromonas > Alteromonas indica. The sequence goes on along the minus strand of PYVY01000001.1, from coordinate 102,942 downwards.
ATTGACCTTTAATCAGGTAATAATACGCCAACCTATTGTCCTGCCCAGAGAAGAAATTCTGTACAATGCATTTGTACTGCAGCCTTTAGCTGAATTGGTCCCGGCTGATATTCATCCGGTTACCGGAAAAACCTACCGACAGTTGTGGCAGGAATACGATAAAACTGCTCAACGTCTGTGGCCTGTCGACTTTACATGGAGTGACGTATAAGCGATGACGCTTTTTGAAATTATCATACTTGCAATTATCCAGGGAGTTACTGAGTTTCTCCCTATAAGTAGTTCTGCACACCTTATTCTACCCGCTGAATTACTGGGCTGGGTTAGTCAGGGATTAGCATTTGATGTAGCAGTACATGTGGGCAGCTTGCTGGCGGTAATGATTTACTTTCGCAACGACATAGGCCGAATGATTGCGGCCTGGCTACAACATGGCTTTACCCGCAATCAGACCCAAGACAGTAAACTGGCGTGGTTTGTGGCAATTGCTACTATACCGGCAGTTATTGCAGGCTTTGTATTCAAAGACTGGATAGAGCTGAATGGACGTTCGGCCCTTATTATTGCCTGTACCACGATTGTGTTTGGATTGTTACTTTGGTACGCCGATAAAGCAGCCCGGCATACCAAAGTATTATCCGCCCTGACGCTAAAAGATACCGTAATTATCGGCATTGCTCAGGCTATGGCGTTGATTCCGGGCACCTCCCGCTCTGGTATTACCATGACTGCCGCCCTCATGTTGGGCTTTGACCGAGAAAGCGCTGCCCGGTTTTCTTTTTTACTCTCAATTCCAGTGATTTTAGGGGCGGGTACTTTATCGGTACTTGAGTTGGTAGAGTCTGCTCAGGTCGTGGATTGGAGTGCACTCTTGTATGGCGCAGCATTTTCTTTTGTCAGTGCTTATGCATGTATCTTTTTGTTCTTAAGCTGGATTTCCCGTATTGGTATGTTGCCGTTTGTCATTTACCGGCTAGTGCTGGGTGCGGTACTGTTGTGGTTCGTATTCGCCTGATACCGATTAAGGTACCTTCTGTAACAACAAGGATAAAAGTATGTCTGAGACTATTTTTACAAAGATTATTAACCGGGAAATACCGGCTGATATCGTGTATGAAGATGATGTTTGTTTGGCGTTTAATGATATCAATCCACAAGCGCCAGTTCATTTTTTGGTTATTCCCAAAAAAGCGATAGCCACTATCAACGATATTACCGAAGATGATCGGCAGGTGGTGGGGCACTTAACCTTGGTCGCCGCTAAGGTCGCCCGTGAGATGGGCATTGACCAGGAGGGCTTTCGTACCGTAATGAACTGTAATGAGTTTGGCGGACAAAGCGTGTATCACATACATCTGCACGTTTTGGGGGGCAAACTATTAGGCTGGCCGCCCTATACCGATAAACCTAAAAATCTTGAATAAAAAAAGAGGCTGATGCCTCTTTTTTTATCTTTAACACGCCAGCTGGACAATGCGATCAGTTAAACGTGTATAAGGTAGTGCAAGGCTACCGGATGACTGAAAAAACCGGCAAGCAGGGGGTACATCGGCTATAGCCATCGAACCACCAGCCTGGCTTGTTCTCCCTCTTTCATACCCTAATGAGGCTACCCTGCACACTGCCTAACCGTGTTATACAAACCTGTTTCAGCGGGTGTCGGTTAACCCGGTAGTTCACCATAACCGGCGCACGGCGGCTATAAGCCCAGTACTTCTTTACCTTGAGTAAAGTGAATATCTACCGGAATATCGGCTGCTTCCAGTTTGGCTAAATCGCTGGCCAGATCCGGCTTAATGATACCCATCTCTTTCACCAGAGTAGATACGCCTGCGTAATCACCGTCTCCTTGATAGGTAAGAATTAACTGAGATAACGCTTTTACCGCGCCACGCATTTTGTCCATATTGACCCGGTAGGTGCCCTGCGGCGTTTTTTCAAATGCCCCTTTTTCAGCAAAAAAGTTAAAGCGAATCATATTTGCTTTGCCGTGAGCGCTAGAGGCGCCAAACCGCACTGAACGAAAAATGCCTGCCATAAAGGTTACATAATAGTCTTCCAGTACCCCTTCGGTAATTTCACCTTTTTCCAGCAAACTTTGCACCATGTATAAGCCCAGGATATCGGCTTTGCCTTCTTCCAGTGCAGAGGCATGCTCTTTGAGCGCACCACGCACCGTATCCTTGCCATCCAGGGTATTTTTAATCCCCAGTCCATGCGCGACTTCATGGAACATAGTGTTAGCGAAAAACGCATCAAAGGTAATATGTTTGCGCTGCGTCACTACAATCAGCTCGTTGGCTATAGGCATCAGAATATGATCAAACTTGGCCTGCATTGCGTTTTTTAGCTGTAACCGGCGGGTGCCTTTCTCCAGTTGTACGCGTTCATCATTGGGTAAATTAATCGCGATAGTTTTACTGCCGGCATTGGAATGCCCAGCATAGTACACCACATCATAGGCGTTCAAATCCGCATCAGAGCCTGGCGTTTCTGCTTTATATTGGGCCGGTACAGGTAAGCCTTTTTGCAACTCAGGTAAAAATTTAGCGTAACGAGAAAGCTTATCGCTCCATTTTTTATCTTTCAGCAGGACGTAGGCTTCAAATGCTGCGCGGTAGCCAAATAGCTGGTCTTCATACGTTTCAATAGGGCCGATGACTAACTCTACCTGATTGGTCTTCATATCCATCCAGGCCATATCAGATGCCAGATAGTCGTTACTTAATAAAGCATCAGCACGCAACGTGAGATAATTAGCAAAACTTTCATCTTCGGCCAGTTGGGCGGCTTCCCGAAGTATACCTGCCGCTTCGGTTAGTTCTTTTTTATACGCTGTGGAGTAGGGCAGGGTATAGAGTTTGCCACCTTCGTCCCGGCGTACTAACGAGTACAGGCCCTTTTTATTGTCCATACTGGCCTGTTCAAATTCTGCTTTGGTCATATCTTGCGGATAAAAACCGGCACCGGCAGGTTTACTATCATAGCCTGATAAAAACGCTGCATCGCCATTTAAGCGATCCCAGGGGCCGTAGTTAATTTGCGCAAAATGCTGGACGGAGGAGGAAGATAAATTATCGATAAACTGGGTTTTATCACCCGGGAAAGCTTGTTGCCAGAATAGCGAGTCCATTATTTTAGCGGCATCAATCAGCTTGCTAATCATTTGTTTTTGCTTAGCACTGAATTGGCTTAGATCACTGGTCAGCTCTACTGGCTGGTAAATCGATAGGCGTTTTTCGTCCACCAGCAAGGTTTGCTGGCTATTGTCCTGCTGGGCAGGGGAAGAGGTATTGTTAATATCAGCCGCTGGAGGGGCTTTTGAGCAGCCAGATAAAGCCAGCAACGCGCCGGCCACAGCCATTGAACATCTTTTTGTAGTAAATACAGGCATAATTATCTTCTTAATTTTGTCGTTTTGCGCCACACAATATGCGCTGCCCCACCGCAAATAAAGCGCTGTTTTGATTGTTATCATAATATACAGTAGCGTGTGGGCAGCGCCTGAATGATCAGCATATCGAACCCGCTAAGTTTACGCCAGTGTGTAGCTAATTTGGCTTAATGAGGGAAAATATCGCAAGTGAGGGTGCGCATACCCGATTTCACTGATATATTTTAAAGAGATCCTGATCATTGGCCAATCGGATACTTTAAAGGACTGATCGGACAATAATTTTTGATGTACAAGCCATCAATGACAGTTGTCAGCCATTGGCGTTTTTTCATAATGAGATAGGTAGGTCTATGTCTACACAAAATGCACTGCTCACTATTCTGGTAGAGAAAATCAATAATGACACCCTGGTGTTGCCCACCCTGCCAGCGATTGCGTTAAAAGTACGTAAAGCGGCAGATGATCCTGATATTAACTTAAATGCGATGGGTGATGTGATTGGGCAAGACCCGTCACTCACCGCCCGGATTATAAAAATTTCGAACAGCGCCTATTTGGGCCGGGCAGTCAAAGTAACGTCAATCAATCAGGCGGTAACCCGCATTGGCTTGCGGCAGATTAAAAACATTGCTACCGCTCTGGCGATGGAACAGCTATTTGTGTCTAAAAACGATTTAGTCGGCCAGTACATGAAGCGTGAATGGGGCAATACAATTAATGTCGTTGCCAATGCGTTGGCCACCCTGCAAATGTACACCAAATCGACCAAAAACCGAGAGCTTAGCCTGGATACAATGACCTTGGCAGCGTTGGTTCATAACATTGGCGTGCTACCTATTTTGACCGAAGCAGAACGCCATGAAGAAGTGTTTGCCAACCCCACCTTTTTAGATGATGCCATTGATAAAGTGTCTGGACGTATCGGGGCCAGTATTATGAATGTGTGGGGGTTTGATAAAGGCTTTATTGATGTGACCGAATACTGGAAAGATCTGGCATTTATACCCGATAAAGTCAGTTATATTGACTTCGTGCGGGTAGGCGCTGCCCTGTCTGGGCGTATGGACAGCCAAAAAGATGCAGTAATGAATCTGGCGGTTCAGCGGGGCGTGGTCCAAAACGTATCAGACCTGGATTCAGCCGACTTTATTGAAGCCAGAGAAAGTGGCAAACAAATTTTTGCCTGATGGCGAACTGAACCAAAAAAGCCCCGCGACGAACGCGGGGCTTTTTGTTGCAGCCAGCCTATATTCTGCGCCGCAGTAATAACCCGCTACCCAGTAGTAATAATGTCAGTATACCCGGTTCACTTACCTGTATTGCCACATCCCCCATGGGGGCTACACCCTGGGTGATAAAAATGCTGCCATCTGCGTTTAGGATCACGCCATATAACAGGGAGGCAGGAATGCCATCTGTAAAAACAAAACCATCCCAGCTTACGCCGCCTGGAAGACCGAGTAACCCGGCGTCTGGGTCAATAGCATGTTTCCAGGTGGTGGCGCCGTACCAGTTAAGCGTATTTTCCGTATCCTCATCCAGAATACTATCGATATCGCCCAATAAATCTTGTGCTGAGGTGCCTCTAACGGCCCGATAAAAAAGTTGTTCCTCGGCCCAGTTATGCGCGCGAATGGTTTTGGCCTCGTAATTCCACGACACCCCATCCAGTTCGCCAGAACCCAATTGGGTCAGTATGCCTGGGCGGCGGGTATCTTCGATATGCGCATAGGTAAAGTGGTTAGTAACGCCAAAGCCTAATAGCTGGCTACCAGCAACATTGTTGGTTACGGTGTAACGGCCAATCCCATCTGAATAAGACTCGGAAAAATAGATTTCCGGTAACGAGGAATCTATCAAAAGCGGGGAGATGTACGCGGCTTGCGTGCTAAAAGTGCCTAATAAACTGGCTAAACCTATTATTATTGTTTTCATTGTATGCTGCATTACTGCTATTTTCCGGTGAGTAAAATTCAACAGCGAACAGCAAAAATAGCGCCATCTTCACTAAAGTGTTACATATCAAATATATAGCACTTTATTACTAGACTTGGTGTAAAAAAGTTCGACAGTATGTAGCTGATAGCATTAGCATTTTTAATCGCAGTTGCAATGTGCTGCGTTATGGCTTAACTACCTTACAGAGAAAGACGGTATGGGTAATATAACGGTTAATACGCCGATGAGGCCGTTCACCATGCATACTGCTAAAAAGTAGCGGGAAAAGTAATTGGTTTAATAAAGCGTCTGTCATGAGGACGGCCCGAGGAGGGGTAAAAGCACTTCGAAAGTAACGCTTATTAAACAGCGTTATGGTTTGTCATCGTGCCAGGCCGCTAGAAATCCAAAGCGTATAGGTAAGGATACTTGCATGCCAGGTTAACCTTGCAGGTAGTGTTGGTTACCCGGCACGCAATCGAAGGTAGTTACCGCTTACGGCGATAACCCGCCAGGCCCAGCAAAATAGCCATCATTCCTATCATGGCCGGCTCGTCGACATTGCTCACCGTGGCATTAAGAGGCGCAATAGCATCCGTCATGAATACTGAATCAGAGGTTTCGTCATAAACTAAGGCATAAAGGGAAGATGCCGGAAGGTTACCCAGAAAAACAAAACCATCCCAGGTCAGGCCGCCATACAGCGCCCCATCATTAGAGGAGTACCAGTTCAGGGTATTTTCGCCTTCTGTGAAAAATGTCTCGGCATCACCGAATAATTGCGCGGCGGTCCCCTCAATTTGCCAGCCCAAATCAGCCGTGTCCCAATTATCTGCGGTCAGGGTGAATGCGTTATAGTACCAGCTGGTAATGTCATTATTGCCACCACCGAAATCTTCGTAAATGCCTTTTTGGTTATCTGATTCGATAGCCGCAGTGGTGTTAAAATTGGTGACACCAAAGCCAATAATAGCGCTGTTTTCTACATTGTTCGTTACTGTATAACGGCCTACACCATTGGTGTAGCTTTCGGTAAAGTAGACAACATCCTGGTCGACATCTATCAGGCGTAAGGTGTCATCAACCTCATCATAAATAGCGCTGGCATTAACCGCGCCCTGCAAACCGATCGTTAACAGTGTGGCACTCATTATTTTTTTAGTGATAGTGCGTGATAGCAACATAGTACAGCTTCCCTTTGCTTATAGTAAAAAAGTATTAGCAGAGCAATAACCAGACCATTAGTTATAAACTATTTAAATCAATCACTTAAAATATTCGATCTAACTAATATGTATAATTATCTGACAGTTAGCGAATGTTTACCGCAGATTCTGCCACATCGGCGAGCCTGCTATCAAAAATGTGGGGCCTATCTGAAGCGAGAAGCAGCAAAAGGCACGATGCTTTCGCTTGGCGAGTAGGCGTTTTCAAGCCTTACGGTGGAACAATAGATGAGTCACACTGCTATTAGTCTTTATTAAGGATAGTCTTGTACTAATATAGACCTATTAAAAACGGGATTCGCAGGAAATATAATGAGCTTACTGATAGATATATTACTTACCGCGGGCTTTATTATTTTTATCATATTTATTGCCGGTATTATCGCTGCCAGAAAAAATCGGTCTTCGAAAAAATAATAGGTTAATTAGGGTAAACCAGATGGCGGTATTCAGCTCTACTGCATTGTTGATTTATACAGCCTAAGAGCAGTGTGATAGGACAGGGGTAATGTAAAATAGCACATTGGCTGCCTGAGTACCTGGCCACTTAAGTTAACCGCGGGTGGTTATACACAACACTTGTCTCTTTATTTGCTTTTATACCTCTTTAATTAACCTGAATGGTATAAAGCGGCAAGGGTACTGCTCCACATTTTTCTGCTTTCGTTATTTATAGTACTTTGTATTTTAAGTATTTCTTATGTATAAGCCAGGTGGCTTACAGGCGTTGCAATAACTATCCCAGGTCGTTACCCTTTACCGCATTATCACTCCCCCGCCGACGGCTACCATTAAGCCAGTCTGACTATATTTTGCTTTCAGATATTTTCGGAAAGCATGTTTATTATAAAAATGAGAATTTATGCGCGGTATTTTCGCTTTATTTACGCTTATCGTTTTATCGGGCTGTTCTTTGGAGAGGGCTTCGGACAAGGCAGTCACTTTTATCGCTGAAAAAGGTTAAAAAAGACAATACAGTACTTTACAGTCAGTCGAAATTTCCTCTCCTGATGATGGTAGCGAATTTATATCTTCGGGTGCTTACACAACGGCGGAAATTACCCACCGAACCGCTGATGAAATTATTATTCAGTTAGACGCCGGACGTTTAGAAGCGTCGATAGGCTCATTTGATTTTCGCAGTTCAGTCCCGGATGATTTGCCACCCGGTTTTACCGATAAACAGACCTCCAGTGCCAAGATGATATTAAATGCCAAAACAGGCGAGCTGCAGGATGTAAGCTCTTCGGGTGAGAGCATGCGCGATATGTTATCAAGTGTTTTGGGCAGCAATATTAACAGCCTGTTACAGCAGGTGGGGCAGCCAAATCTGGCCGTCTCGGTTATCGCTGAAAAAGGATGGCAAACGCGTACCTGTTTGCGCGACATTACCGGTGTTGAACTTACCGTAACCAAAGTGACGGATAACCGGGTATGGGTTAGTTATCACGGCGGAGAACCGGGTAACCGGCTGGCAGGTGTAGCGATACTTGAGCGCGCTTCAGGCTGGATTATAAAACAGGTTCTGACCACCGAACTTGAGCATACGTTTGCCGGTAAAACCATAGGTATTCGTTCTACCCAAATAATGGCTCAGGTAGCGGATGCACAAGAAACCCACGTGCCCCGGTTGCGCTCTGACTGGGCGAACCGTTGGACCCCGCTATCCGGTGGCGAGCTGCCTGATAAAATAGTCAGTGTATCTGATGCCGATAAAATGTTCGGGCAGCCCCATGCAACTCTTGAACAAGATGAAGATACGCTGAAGCTCTCCTTACGCCCCCAGGTGTCTCACCCTGCTCGGACTGGCGTCGTTAAAATCTCGGACCCTGTGCTGTTTGATGCGCGAGGGGAAAATTGACACCACCTATGCAGCTTGGCCGCGCCTATACCTATGGCGGGGATGAAGAGGATGCACTTACCGAAGCAACCTTACACTTTACAGCATTGGGCGACTTAACCCAGATAGCAAGCCAGGCCGCCAGCCTGCAGGCAACCGTCGCCTGGTACCCAGATGAGTCATTTATTATCAGACTTACACCGGATAAGCATCAGCAGGCACATTATCAAAAAAAGGGTGTCAGCATACATTTTGGCCCAAGTGAGGACGCCGATGTGTACGAACTGACATTTGAAGGTAAGGCTACTGATCGAGTCAGCCCACGACTGGCAGATGGCCAACCCTTTGACATTCAGTTCCGCGCCTATCCGGCAGCGCCTCAGTGGTTAACGGCGGAAGAGAGCCTGGTTCGGTACCGGGCCAGTGCCCGGCCTGAAGCACACCGGATGCTGATTCGTACCGATCGCGCGCCAGCGTATATTGATTTGGTCGTATCACGTTCGGCAGACGTAGCGGCCAGTTCCCGGCAACTGACATTTCGCACTGCCGATGCGCGCCGTATGGGTCCTGCTGTAAAGCCCGAGGCGCAATACCTGTACGAAGGCACGCGCCAGCCAGCGCCGCTGCATGCACTTAAGCCTACCGGACTCGATCGCGGGCAAGTGCTGCTATCGATGCTACAAGCACAAATCGAAGTCTGTACTGCCAGCTTAACCCCACCAGCAGAAGAAGCGGGCACACCGTTGATATTTGCAGTCGTCACGGACAACGATAGCTTTGCGCAACCAGCCATGTTGCAATTACAAACCGAAGACGGCGTCCGGCAGTTCTTTTATGACCTGGGCGAGCGTACCGTCGACCTATCCTGCACTTCGTCTGCCATGTGGCAGCCTGCCGAACTTATACTGGACGAGCAACCTCCATGGGTAGTAGCCACAGAAGACTTGCTAAATAAACACCACTTCAGCACCGTGGGTGAGCTATTGGCACACTACCGTATGCTTGATGCAAAAGGCCGCGTACTGAGCCTGCAAACGGTATCAGAAGGGGGAGCCTTAACCCCAAGCACTGCTTTAGATGCGGTAATCTTTCCCGATAATACTTTGCGGGTAGCCGGTGTGCCGACCACCATTGAGGTTATCGGCCATGATGATAAGCCAATTGAGCGGCAATTTAAGGTGACGTTCCCCCGCTTAGCAGAGGTCGGCGCGCAATGAGAGCCCTGGTACTTTTTCTTGCTGTGTTTGTAAGCGGGTATGCCCCGCTGTCCTACGCTGGTAAAGCATACCTGGATGTTAATTTGCGGCCTACTACGGTCGAGGTCAATCGAACTTACTATTACTCCACCGATATTAAGCCTGACGCCAATGGGGTATACACCATAGCGGTATATGATCAGCGCGATAAGCTGATTGTTACACTGCAAAGCACCACACTGACCATTGGCCGTGGCACCCTCACTGGCACTCAGCTGGCTGCTTATCGGCAACTGGGGCTACTATCGCGTATTGTCTATGCTTTTGGTGAAGGGTATACCGGCCAAATGGTCATGCGTAGCCCTCAAGGTTATTTACTGGAACGGGTACCCTATGTTGACGGTAAACAGCAAGGGGCACATGTGGAGTTTTATGAAAATGGCGCATTGCAGGCTTTCACCCCTTATGCCGCGAATAAAAAAGTCAGCACAGCACGGCGCTGGAGCCGGGCGGGCCAATTGGTACAAGAAACCAAGCGTACCGCACAGGGCGAATTTATAAGCCAGTCTGAGTGGACTGTTGAAGGCCGGCTGCGTCAGCAAACGGTACCGGTAGAGATTCCAGGCTATGCACCGGGCTTGAAGGAAACTACCTGGCAAAATGACCGCACCGTGACATTTATCGCCGCGGCCATAAGTGACCCTGATAATGGCTTTGTCCCCAATGCACGCCATCCATACAAACTGGTTAAAAAAGTCCGAGACGGCCATGTATTTGAGTTGGTAGAGGAAAATGGTTATGGCAACAATGGTGAACAGCGACTCATGTATGAGGACTGGTCTATTGTTAAGCATATGAAAGATGGTAAGCAGGATGGCCTTTATCGTGAACAAAGCGGTGGCAAGGTTACCAACCAGGGGCACTATAGAAACGGCGTGAAAGTCGGCGACTGGCAAGAAACGAACGGCGATGACCGGGTGATTTACGCAACCTATACCCAGCGTGGCCAACTTAATGGGCCTCGTAAGGTTTACGATGCCAGTAGCAATACCCTGTTAATTGAAGAGGTTTACCTCAATGGGAAGCTGCATGGGAAGTACGAGGAACATGCCGCCACGGGAGAACTTATCGCCCGTGGCCATTATCAGCAGGCCAGAAAAGAGGGCGCCTGGATAGAGCCGGAGCGCGATAATCGCTGGCAAGGCCATTATGATATGGGCAAAAAAACCGGCGCCTGGACGCGGGTTAATGGGCGCGGCTACACCACGGCCAACCTTCACTATGCGGCAGGGAAACTTCAGGGCAAACAGTATTTATTTGCCGACAATGGGGCGCTGACCCTCTTTGAACATTATCAACATGGTGAGCGCCATGGGCAGCGCGTGACGTATGAAAACGGGGTAGTGCAAACGGTTCAGCAATTTAAACAAGGCCAGCTTCAATAGCTTTGTCGAACCCACCCTTGGCCTCCGGCATAAGCGAAAGGCCGCTACCCAAGGCTAGCCACCTTAATACCGTGCTACACGAAACGTGCGGGGCAGCGTAGCTGGCGGTGACGAGAGCGGCCTGGGGCAACCGGGTAAGGCGGTGACATTCGATCTTCGCCGGTTACATCGCCTGCCGTGTGCCCAATGATGCAGCCGCTACCAATGCAACAGATAACGATGCAGCAGATACATAAGTAGGCTGCTTACTTAGCGATTCAGGTGGGCTCGTCTTTTGCGCCACAGACTATGCGTTCTTCGCCAAAATGGTAAACATTGTTAATTGCCACGTAGGTGCCAGACAATACGCCGGAGATAGGAAGCAGCATAAGACCACTGATAGAATAGAAGGTATTTGTGTCTTTGAAGCCATTGATGACCTTCAGGGTTTTACGGTCAGATGAAATCTCACAGCGAGTGATTTTCGCGGTGTCGGTTTCAGGGACCACTACACAGCCATGTAACAAACTTATAAAGAGAAAAAGTAAACCTGCTTGTTTCATCCTAAAAATCCTTTTGTTAGGTTAAGTGGTTTGATGGCGCTGCTTAGCGCTTAGCGTGGCATTATATGCAGCTTGCTCTGCCGATAGTATAGCGCACTCCAGTTAATATACCCGTGACAGTACGACACGTTGGTATGCCCGGCGCTTTAATCGCGTACAAAAGAATCCCCATGCACCCATCAGGCGACACGTTAGCGGCTGCAGAACTGATTGTTTACTGGCACTTTTCTGGCCAGCCAACTCATTGGTATTGTCCGGTTATCTGCCTGATATACAGGTAAATCGGCTATTTCATTGAGCTGCTTTATTGTTATCTGAAGCCTCGCAGGGAGAAACAATAAAACGGCGAGCATAGGCTCAGGCCCCAAAGCCTGGCCAAACAGGTATACCCGGTGAAACCGCTAACTATAGGTAACCCAATGGCGGTTTTTGCTTTGAACCGGGGCAGCATTATTTATGACGGTGGCTATGCTGCTGCAACGTTGCTACACCTAACAACGCCAGGCCCAGAGCCAGCCCCCAGACTGGCGCGCCCAACTGAAACAAGCTCATACCCGATGCAGTGCACACCAGGGTGAGCAATGCGGGGTGACGCACAGCGTGATTATCCATGCTGCGCACCAATGCACTTTGCAACGTCGCTATCAACGCCAAGCCCGCCAGCAAATGTACGATAACCTCGGGCATGGCCACAAATATTTGTACCACCAGCGCGGCGGCGAAACCCATCAGCACATACACAACACCCGCCACAATGGCCGCGCGAAAGCGCTGCGACCGCTCGCTACCGGCACTCTCGCCCATACAGATGGCGGCGGTGATTGCCGCATAGTTATAGGAAAATCCGCCGAAGGGCGCGGTGACTATTTGCAGTACCGCTAACCCGCTAAGTACCACCTGATGACGGGGTTGATAGTTATGGGCTTTTAATATCGCCATGCCAGGTAGGTTCTGCGATAACTGAGTAATTAAAAACAACGGCAATGCCAAACTTACCGCCGCCGAGACCGAAAACGATGGTGTTACCCACACCGGCATTGCTACCGCCCACACCCAGGAGTGTGTATCCACACTGTCAAAACTAAGCCCGGTGACTATCGCCAGCGCCAGTAGGCACAGCATCATGTAGCGGGGGAAAAAATGATAGCCCACGATATACGTTAGTAAAAACATCGCACTGATTAGCGGGTACTGGCTGACATCGGCAAAAATGTTCAAACATACTGGTAAGATTATACCGGCCAGCATAGCGGATGATATAGCATCAGGTATGGCGGAGATTTTTTGTTGCAGCCAGCGGCTTTGCGCTACCAACAGCGAGCATATCCCGGCAAGCAAAAACGCACCAATAACTTCATTGAGGGGGTATCCGCCCACCGCGCCGATCAAAAACGCGGCGCCGGGGGTGGACCATGCAGTAACCACCGGTACTTTATACCACCATGAAAAAACGATACAACTTAGCCCCATCCCTATCCCCAGGGCGAGTAACCAACTGGTGATCATTGCTGGCGTCGCACCGGCAGTTTGCGCGGCTTGAATAACCAGTACCACTGCACTGCTGTAGCCTACTACTACGGCAGTCACCCCGGCGGTTACATGACTAAGCGATAACTGTTTTAACATAGCAGGAATTTCCGTTTGAACGTTGGCACGGGGCCGGGTTATCGGTAAGCTAAGATAAAGGCGTGCGTTATAGCGCACAAGCTTAGCCAAACATAGCACTGTGCGTTATAACGCACAAGGGAGGGCAGATGGAAAATTCGGCGTTACTGATGCAATGTATTGCGCAGCAACTTAACGCGCGACGCCGGGAATTAGGCTGGTCGTTGGATAAAACCGCCCAGGCTACCGGTGTATCAAAAGCCATGCTGGGCCAGATTGAACGTCAGGAGTCCAGCCCGACCATCGCTACCTTATGGAAGATCGCCACTGGCCTGCAGTGTTCGTTTTCTTCCTTTATTGGGGACGCCGAACATCCGCAACACAAAGGGGGGCAGGCGATGAATGCCGGATTTTGTCACGATGCCGACATGCTTGTTAACACCCTGTTTCGCTATAATCCCCAGACGGGCATGGAGGCATTTGAAATTACCTTAACGAATCGTCACGAGCAGCGGTCTACGGCGCATAGTCCGGGGGTAACCGAGCACCTGCATGTATTACAGGGGCTCCTGGCAGTACAACAAGGTGGCAGCTGGTATCAGGTTAAACCCACGGAACAATTTGTGCTACAGGCTGACCAACCCCATGCGTACCGCGATGAGCATGGCCTGACCCGGTTTATTGATATTATTACTTATCCGCGGTAGTTGATATCTGCGATAGTAAAAGGAGTATCAAACAGGCCGGCGCTTTTATCAGGCTTCACAGTGTTCACTCATTAGGCCGTCAGTCCCAAACAGTAGTCCTTTACGACATAGTAAAAACATGTAAAACTAAATGATAATAATTACTATTTAGAGTTGTGGCGAAACTATCGCCCTTGTTTACCTATCAAAAGGACCTTTGCATGAAGAAGTATTCCCGTGCCTGGGCGCATCCTGCGCTGGCGTTGTTTTCTCTTAGTACCCTGTCTGGCGCCGTTATGGCACAGGTCAGCGATGAGGAAGAACTGGAGCATATTGAGATTAATCCGTTACAGGCTTATCGCAGTACTGCAACGAAGTCCTCATTACGTCCAATCGACTCACCGGTCAGTATCAGTGTTATCGATCAGGAGTTACTTCAGTTACGCCAGGCCGACTCTGTAAACAAGGCACTTCGCTATACTTCTGGTGTTACCACGGAAAGCCGGCCCACCATTACTATTTTTGACCAGTTCACTATTCGGGGTTTTACTACCTATCAAACGTTTTACGATGGCTTGCCTTTACTGACTAACAATAGCTGGAACCTGTATCCCCAGGTTGATGCTTTTGCTACCGATGCGCTGGAAATACTAAAAGGGCCGGCGTCGTCATTGTATGGTCTGGTTCCCCCGGGCGGTATGGTAAACCAGGTGGCTAAATACCCCACAGATAGCAATGAAACACTGGTTCGTGCCACTGTTGGATCTGACAGTCTACTGGAGTTGGGTGTCGATACTACTGGGGCCCTGACAGATAATGCCCGTTACCGGGTGGTGGCGCTGGGGCGTACCCGTGATGGCTATCAGGATACTACTGAAACCGAACGGTATACCTTCGCACCCTCGGTAACGGTTGATTTAGGGGAGGCAACCGAGCTCACCTTATCGGCCTATTATCAGGACGATCCAGAAATGGTACCGTCAACACCCTTGCCAGGGGTAGGGACATTGTACGACGCGCCCTATGGTAAAATTGATGTGGCCACTTATGCTGGCGATCAAAACTGGAACAGCTTCTCGCGCGATGTCCTGATGTTGGGCTACAAATTAAACCATCAACTGGACGACAACTGGTCAGTATTGCAAAAATTCCGCTATACCGATGCTAACGCATTACAGCGAAATACCTATCATAATAGCCTGGGCGAAGACGGCATTACCCTGGCGCGTGCTGCTTATCAGACCGACGAGGAAATTGACGGTATTACTGTAGATACACAGCTTGCAGGTAAGTTGTTAAGTGGTAATTTTGAACACAATGTACTGTTTGGGGTGGACTATCAGGAGTCAGATTCCACCGTAGCCTACCGCGACACGCTGGGCACCGATACCCCGACACTAGACTTGAGCAACGTGAATAATGACCTGTTCGATGTGGCGGCGTTACCGTTGGCGTTTTATCAACAAGACCATGTTATTGATATCCGTCAATTAGGGTTTTATGCGCAAGATGAAATTCAGACAGGTAACTTTACCTTCTTGTTAAATGGGCGCCTTGACCAATACGACAGCACCGATGTGCAGAGCAATGTTTATGCTGGCACCGCCTATGGCAGCACAGCAGAGATTGACCAAAACGAGTTTTCTGGCCGTGCCGCAGCTATGTATTCCTTTGATTCAGGCTGGCGGGTTTATGCCAACTACTCTGAATCGTTTGAGCCTGTGGTAGGAATTGATTCAGTAACCGAAAAGACGTTTGAACCTACCACCGCAGAGCAAATAGAGGTAGGAACTAAATTCCAAAGCCAGGACGGCGCCACCACCTTTACCAGTGCCTACTTTGTTCTGACCAAAGAAAACGTAGTGGTTAACTCCCCCGATTTTATTTCAAAAACCCAAAACGGAGAAGTTGAATCCAAAGGGCTTGAGCTGGAACTTAATACTAAGATAAGCGATGCCTGGGTACTGCAAGCAAATGCTACCCTGCTGGACATGGAAGTAACGAAAAATCCCCAGGATTTGGACGTTGTAGGTAAAACACCTGTGTGGGCCGCCGAGGAAAGCGCTTCGTTATGGGCTAACTATTTCTTTGATAAGGCACTAAACGGCCTGATGGTGGGGGCGGGTGTACGGTATACCGGCGAGCAACAAGCTGATAAATACAACAGTGATGTCGTGCCATCCTACACCTTGGTAGATGTAGTACTGGCCTATGATATCCCCGACTATGACATGCGCCTGACCGGCAGTGTAAGTAATCTGACGGATAAAGAGTATGTGGGCGCCTGTTACGATACCAATAATTGTTGGTATGGGGCACAGCGGCGAATTGAAGTTGGCGTGCAAAAACGCTTCTAAGAACCGGCACGAGCCATGCCGGGCGAGCCCGGCATGGCGAGATGTTATTGATCGTCGTTTAACTTCAACGTGGTACGGATATAATCCAGAAACTGACACAGTTCACCTGACATCAGGGCAAACTCGGCGTCGAGCCGGGCCATTACCTGGTCTTTGGGAATATCGTCGGTTTCTTCTTTTACCCGGTCAGTAAACTTAACCCGCTTAAATGACCCGTCTTCCGCAATCACCGCGGTTAATGATTCCTGCCACGCAAAACCCAGCTTTTGAACCTGTTTACCGGAGTCCAGGTGCAGTTTGATTTCTTCACTATCCAATGGTTGGTTTTTACAGCGAATAACACTTTCCAAATCATCGGTAGACTTCAGCTCAGCTTCTTCCAATAGCTCTATATTATCCGGCGCACCATCGGTAAGCCAATGTGTCAGCTCGCCTTGCAGGCTACGACGGGACAACGGCACTACCGGTAACGAGGATATTGCTTTTCTAATCATCGCCATAAAGGCTTCAGCTTTACCATCAGAAGAGCTATCTATCACTACCATCTTGTCAGGCAGTGAAATAAACCCGTGGGTATAGCTATTTTTGGTAAATGCCTGGGGCAGCAACCGGGTCACGATTTCCTGCTTTAAATCAGACTGGGCTTTTTTGTTAACCGTAGAGCCGGTTTCCGCCTCAATTTGTGCAACTTTTTCTTCTAATTCGGCGTTTATCACGGCGGCAGGCAGGATTTTTTCCTGCTTTTTCAAAGTGATCCAATAGCGCTGCTGGACTTGGTGAAACATCATTGTGCTTTCACCGGCGGCCGATAGTGGCGGCACGAATCCCATAGTGTTTAAATCCTGACTTCCACAAGGGCGAAAGGTAAATTCGCTCAATGCGTTTTGCAGGTCATCATCGTCCAACGAAAGAGGTTGGGTAAGTTGGTAGGCTTTTATATTTTTAAACCACATTGCCAGATACTAAGTTATTCAGGATGGGCCGCAAGCGTACCAATCGGGACACGTCGGTGCAACGAACTTTAGTCTGGTTTTCTACCTTTGAGGATAAAATGCACCGGCAGTTTATTGATGGTGCGGAAAAGTTATATGGTAGCGCAACCCCTCGCCTGGGGCGCTGTCAGCCTTTATGGTACCGTCTAGCGTCTGGGTTACCAAGTTATACATAATATGGGTTCCCAGACCGCTGCCGCCCTTGTCCTGACGGGTGGTAAAAAAGGCATCAAATAATTTGTCTAACTGTGCTTCGGTCAGCCCTTTACCGTTGTCTTTATAGACTAAGGTGACATTAGTGTCGTCCACACTAACCTCCACCTCAATGCGCCCTTTGCGCATGGTTTCAAACCCATGAATTAACGAGTTGATAATCATGTTGGTCATGAGCTGGGCAATAACACCGGGGGCGCAACGTACCACCAGGTCGGGGGGGCATTGAATGCTAATGGTATGCGCATTCTTTTTAAAATGGGGCGCCAACGCCTGCACCACTTCGTCAAGGTACACCTTCAGATTAAACGTACGTTCGGCCTCGCTGGTCTGGTCTACCGAAATTTGTTTAAAACTGGCGATCAATTCGCCAGCCCGGTGTAAGTTAGACATAAGCAACGCAGAGGTCTGCTGGGCATCCTCAATAAACGCGTTCATCTGGCTGTTGGTCAGGCTTTTTTGCTCATAGCCTTTTTGTAAGGTGGCGATACGGTCTTGCAAAAAGCTGGCGGCGGTCACACTTACGCCCAGTGGGGTATTCACATCGTGGGTGATGCCTGCGACCAATCCCCCCAGCGACGCCATACGCTCAGACTCCACCAACTGATCTTTGGTTTGATCCAGTACTTCCATCGATCGGGCTAGCTCGGTATTCCGTTCGCGTAATTCATCTTCCACGCGTTTACGGTGCTCGTTTTCCTGGCGTAACTCGCGCTGGTTAGCAATCAGTTCATCTTTTTGCTGTTCTAAATCCAGCATAATTTGTGAAAGCGAGGCGGTTTTGCGGGCGACTTCCTGTTCCAGCAACAGATTTTGTTCATCTAACTGGCGATAAGCACGTTGTAACGCCTCCTGCGTGCCATGCAGTTTGTTTTGCGAAATAATAAGGTCATCAATGACCTGGTTGTAGGAATACTGTAACTGCCGCAGCTCATTATCGTCTTCAACAAAAACAGCAATTTTTGACTCGTGAGGGTGTTCTGCATCAAAGGCGCCCATCTGTTCTGTTATCTCAGCCAATGGCTCGGACAACATACGCCGAAACGCAGTCATAAATAAAAACACTAAAAACGTGGTTTTAATAATCGCGTTGCCCACCAAGAAGAACACGCCTACTTCAATACGCCCGAAGATAATATCGAAACTGGAGTAGAGGGTGACGTCTCCAACATGGGAGGCACGCCCGGAAAATTCGAAAATCAGAGGAAAACTATAGCCGAATATCCCGCCTGTATGGTCTTGCATCACACCGCTTTGCACAGGCGTGCTTACCTGTTCGCTGGTGTTCCCCAAATTAGCAATATATTCGCCCATTTCATCACGAATCTGGACACCTTCGATAATCGGTAGCTCTAGCAGGCCTTCGGCGATAGAGGTGGCCTGGGGCGTATTGAGCTCCCAGATGGCCCGGGTGAGGCTGGTGGAAAAGGTGTTTTTAAGGGTTTTGAGTTCGCTTTCAATATGATTTTTGGTACTCAGATACTCAGTAAATATCTGGCCAATAGTAACAATGACGGTAAGGATGAAGTACACCGACAGTACACGGGTTAATAGTTTTCTTGATAATCCCGTTTTTACTGTGGTCATTGGCTGGGCAAATCCATTTTACTCAAAAACGCATTTATTAAATCAAGAATATGCGTAAAAGCGTGTTTTCACAAGCCTCTTTGCGTTAAGCTTCATTTGCAACGGTTTGGTCAAAAACCTGACACATTAGTGTAATGCATTTAATAAAACTGTCACAGATTCAATCAATAATAGCGGCGTTTTGATATGAGCAGGAAACAATCTATGTCTCGAACAGTCTTGTTAGTGGAAGACGAAGCGCCAATTCGCGAAATGCTGAAGTTTGTGCTTGAACAGTCTGGTTTTACCACGGTGGAAGCCGAAGATTATGACGTCGCCCAGGAAAAAATTTGTGAGCCTTATCCAGATTTGATCCTGCTTGACTGGATGTTGCCCGGTGGCAGTGGTGTGCAATTGGCAAAAAGCCTTAAGCAGCACGAGTTTACCCGTGATATCCCGGTTATCATGTTAACCGCTCGTGGTGAAGAAGAAGACAAAATTCGCGGGTTGGATGCCGGTGCTGATGATTATGTCACCAAGCCCTTTTCTCCGAAGGAACTGATTGCCCGGATTAAAGCAGTAATGCGTCGGGTAACACCTACCTCCAGTGAAGAGCCTATTGAGTTTAACGGCCTTAAGCTGGAACCGATTTCGCATCGGGTTACGGCGAATGAGGAACCGCTTGATATGGGGCCTACGGAATTTAAGCTGCTACACTTCTTTATGACCCATCCTGAACGGGTCTACAGCCGAGAATTGTTGCTGGATAATGTCTGGGGGACCAACGTGTATGTTGAAGATCGCACTGTTGATGTGCATATACGGCGATTACGCAAAGCAATCTCAAAGCATAACCACGATGCCATGATTCAAACGGTTCGCGGTGCAGGTTACCGGTTCTCTACCAAGCATTAATAGCCGAAGCTTGCTGGGTAGCGCACCCACAGGCTTTGCCTTAACGTTTCTAATTGCCGCTCACAGGAGCTTGCAACGCGACTATGTACTATCCCTTTTCATGGTTGAGAAGTCTGACCAACCTGACGCTTTACCTATTGGTATTTGCAGTTATCGGGTGGTATCTGGATGATATGCTGCTGGCGATAACGCTGGGCACAGTAGGGTTGCTGGCGGTTAATTACTGGCAACTGTTTAAGTTGAATCGTTGGTTATGGCATAGCCGGAAAATGTCGCCCCCCACCGTCACCGGTGTTTGGGAGCACATTTATGAAGGTATTTATTACCTGCAACGCCGCAACCGGAATAAGCGCAAAGAGCTGGGTGAGTTGGTTAAGCGCTTTCGTGAAGGCTCAGAAGCACTTCCTGATGCCGCTGTGGTGGTTGATGCCAAGGCATGTATCATTTGGTGTAATCGCCTGGCCCGCTTAGATCTGGGCCTGAAGTGGCCAACCGATGCCGGCCGCCGGCTGGATAACCTGATACGCCACCCGCAATTTATCGAATACTTTCATGCGGGAAACTTTGACCATCCCATTGATGTCCCCTCACCAACTAATCCTAATAAAACCTTTGAATACCGGATCATGCCCTATGGCGAGGAGCATTTGCTATTGATTGCCCGGGACATTACCCGTGTCTCCCAGCTTGAAGCGATGCGTAAGGACTTTGTGGCAAATGTTTCTCATGAATTACGGACACCGCTAACGGTGATCAATGGTTACCTGGAGATACTGCCGGTAGATGAAGCGCAAAACCCGTTTATGGGGAAAGCCTTTCGGGAAATGAGTGCGCAAACCCAGCGGATGCAGAACCTGATTGAAGACTTGCTGGTGCTATCGCGTATTGAGGCCAGCTCCGAACGCATTTATGAACACGTGGTTGATATTCCGGCAATGCTGGCGCAACTTGGCCGTGAAGCACAGGCCCTGAACAAAGAGAAACAGCACACCATCCGGTTCCATATTAACAAGCAGCTGAAGGTATATGGCGTAGAAACAGAATTACGCAGTGCCTGCTCAAACCTGGTATTTAATGCCGTACATTACACCCCTGCAGGGGGGGTTATTGATGTGTACTGGGATACTCAGGATGAGGGCGCGCGGTTTGCCGTAGTGGACAACGGCGAGGGAATTTCGCAGAATCATTTGTCTCGGCTTACTGAACGCTTTTATCGGGTAGACAAAGCCCGCTCGCGTAAAACCGGCGGTTCAGGATTGGGTTTATCAATTGTAAAGCATGTGCTTAGTCACCATAACTCCCAATTGGATATCGCCAGTACATTAGGCGAAGGTAGCGCGTTCTCATTTGTACTGGACCCGGAATTAATAGCGGATATCTGATGTTTAAATGTGTCGTACTGTGCTTGTTAGGATGCGTGTCACTGCCACTGATAGCAGCCACCCCCCCGGTGCCGGATTACGAGCGCCAGCCAGGAGTAGCGGGTAAGATTACGTCAGTCGGCTCGGATACGCTGGCTAATCTGATGACCTTCTGGTCTCAGGAATTCAAAGCATTATACCCGCAGGTTAAGTTTCAGATTCAGGCATCGGGTTCTTCTACTGCGCCTCCTGCGCTGACAGAAGGTACCGCCACGCTTGGCCCGATGAGCCGCGAACTTAAACCCAGCGAGGTGCGCGAATTTGTGCGCGAATACGGTTATCCGCCTACGGTATTGCGGGTGGCCATGGATGCCATTGCAATATTTGTAGAGCGGCGCAACCCCTTAACCGGGCTTACGTTAAACGATGTGGACGCATTATTTTCGCAAACCCGGTTTTGTGGCTCGAACGCATCAATAACCCAGTGGAGTCAGCTGGGTGTCAGCGCGCCCCTTGCTCATGCGCCGGTGCGCTTGTTTGGCCGGAACTCGGTTTCAGGCACGTACGGCTTGTTTAAGGTAATGGCACTGTGCGATGGGGATTTCAAACCAACGGTAAATGAGCAGCCCGGTTCGGCTTCTGTGGTGTTATCGGTAGCTTCAAGCCGCAATGGTATGGGCTATGCCGCCTATGGTTACAAAACGGCCGGCGTAAAAGCGTTGGCTATTGGCGCAGACCGCAGCGCGCTGATACCTTTGACCATGAAAACCGTACGCGATGAAACCTATCCATATGCCCGCTACCTATACCTGGTAATAAATAAAGCGCCGAATCAGCCGTTACCTACCTTAGAACGCGAATTTCTTCGCTACATATTGTCGCGCCAAGGCCAGCAACAGGTTCAGCGCGATGGCTATTTCCCGGTACGCGAAGATGTGCTGTTACGCCAGCGTCGCTTACTGGATGGCGGGAATACGTTGTAATGCTTGGCCGGTCCTGGAAGCAGTGGATTTTAGACAACCTGCTAAAAGGGGTAAGTGCTGCGGCTATCCACCGTACGTTGATGGAGCAGGGGTTTACCCATGCGGCGGTGCAACCTTACTTAGGTAAGAATTTACCCGCTGATTTTAGCTATCCGCAGGATGCGGCGTTTTTCCAGCGGCTAACTAAGCCTGCTTTTGTAGAGTCAGGCTCGCCGAAGGTGCATGATCACAGCAGCGCCACGGCGAGCTTGTTTACACTGGATAACGTGCTTGACGCGCAGCAGTGTCAGCAGTTGTGCACGCTTATTCGCCAACATTTGCGGCCTTCCGATATTTCAACCGCTGCGCCAGGCAGTGGCCAATCCTTCAGAACCTCCAGCACTTGCGATTTGTCGAAAGTGGATAGCGCGGTCGCTCAGCAAATTGATAGTACGATAGCAGCGTTGTTTGGCCCCCGGTTTGGTGCCGGCGAACCGATTCAGGCCCAGCACTATGCCGTCGGGCAGCAATTCAAATCCCACACCGATTATTTCGAGCCAGGCACGCAGGAATATCAGCGCTTCGCCCGGGTCCTGGGCCAGCGTACCTGGACGTGTATGATTTACCTAAATACGGTGGAAGCAGGCGGCGCGACAGAGTTTGAACGACTGCATCAGTCTTTTGTACCGCAACGCGGGAGGGCGGTTATGTGGAATAATTTGCAACCGGATGGGCAGGTGAATCCTGCTACCCTGCATCGGGCCCATCCTGTCACAAAAGGGCAAAAGTACGTTATTACAAAGTGGTTTCGAACGTCTTAATAAAACTGGTCAAACCTCAACATGGCTCCGCTAAGTACATAAAAAATAAATAAAATAATTCCCCTTAGCACAAAGTTCATTTTTAAATATAAAACTTTTGTGACACCTAAACTATGTAACAAAAGTGTCATCATCCTTCGGTAGTCTTCCTCTGTCTTTTTTACAATTACAAAATTCTGTACGGAGAAACGAATGGCTATCAAGCACGTATTTAAAGCGTCAGCGATTGCAACGGCTCTGATTCTTGCCGGTTGTGGTGGTGATATTAATATTAATGAAGGTGACGTTACTAACGAAGGTGACTCGGTATCCAATCCTACGCCCACCCCAACACCGACCCCTACGCCAACGCCTTCAGGCCCTTCCAGTGCCTTTGATCAAGGCCTGGCTACGGATGTTTCAGCAGACTTCCCGGCAATCACCGATAAGCCCGTTTACCGTTTAGCAGACGATGTTGAATTCAACGAAGATGTCACCTTGTCAGCCAGTGCGCACTGGGTGCTTAGCGGCCGTACTGCCGTGGGCGGTGACAATGAAAACTCAGCCGTACTTTATATTGAAGCAGGCACAACCCTGTTTGGTCAGGCCGGTGAAGATTTCCTGGTAGTTCGTCGGGGTTCACAAATCGAAGCAGTAGGTACTGCCGAAGCGCCTATCACCATGACATCGGTGCAAGATGTAACAGGTGAAGAAACGGACATCGGTCAGTGGGGCGGTTTAGTGCTTCTGGGCCGCGCACCGGCTAACTCGTGCGGCGACCAGGTAGGGGAAACCACCGAAGATGAACTGAATAGCTGCGGTGTATCGGCAGAAGGTGATGCCGGACAGTTTGGTGGTAATACGCCGGAAGATAGTTCAGGTACCTTACAGTATGTGGTAGTTAAACACGCTGGCCGTACTTTAGGTAACGGTGATGAGCTAAACGGAATCAGCTTTGCAGGCGTGGGCTCTGGCACCACGGTAGACCATATTCAGGTTCACCAAAACCTGGACGACGGTATAGAGTTTTTCGGTGGTACGGTTGATGTAAGCCATGTTGTGCTAACTGAAATCGGTGATGATTCACTGGACTGGTCTTTTGGCTGGACTGGCTCTGCTCAGTACGTCTACATTGAACAAAACAGTGCGAATGGCGATAACGCTATTGAAGCGGATAACAGTGAATTTGACGCCCTGGCGACCCCATTAACGCAACCTAAAATCTCCAACGTAACAATTGTGGGTGCTGAAGGAGTCAACGGTGCCCGCCTGCGTGCCGGTACTGCGGGTAACATCATGAACATGGTCATCACTGGCCCCCAAAGCTATGCCAACTGTTTACGGGTAAACGGAGATGAGTCTGCGGCAAATGCTGTCGATGGTACGCTAACTATCACTAACTCGATTGTTGCGTGTACTGATTCTGCGGCTAACTTCAATGACCAGGTAATCGGCGATGGTACTACGCAAACCTGGTTTGAAGGACAAACCGGCAACCAGACCTTGACCCCTGCTGATTTAGGCTTGAGTGAAGATGGCTACACACCCGCTTCTGGTTCAGTTTTGCTAAGCAGTGGCGGCGATGCTTCTGCCTTGTATGACGGTTTTGAAGCAGCTCAGTACGTAGGTGCGTTTGACGGTTCAACCAACTGGATGGATGGCTGGACTGTAGGAGTAGGTGATGGTTTCCCTACTGATATCGAAAACGCGCAGGAGCAAGGTTTTGCTACTGATGTTTCAGCCGATTTCCCGGAGCTTACCGATAAGCCGGTTTATTTGCTTGAGGCCGACGTTGAATTTAATGCTGACGTTACCCTGACCAATGATGCGCACTGGGTATTGAGTGGCCGCACCGCGGTAGGTGGGGACAACGAAAATTCTGCAACATTGTATATTCAAAAAGGCACCACGATTATCGGCCAGGCCGGTGAAGACTTCCTGGTAGTACGTCGTGGCTCTCAGATACACGCGCTGGGTAGCCGTTCGTTACCTATCACCATGACTTCTGTTCAAGATGTTACCGGACAGGAAACCGGCATTGGACAATGGGGCGGCCTGGTATTACTTGGTCGTGCGCCAGCTAACTCGTGTGGCGATCAGGTGGGTGAAACCACCGAATCTGAGTTAGCCAGCTGTGGCGTCTCTGCCGAAGGGGATGCTGGTCAGTTCGGTGGCAACATGCCAGAAGATAATTCCGGGATTCTTAACTACGTTATTGTTAAACAGGCTGGACGTACGCTGGGTAACGGTGATGAATTGAATGGCATCAGCTTTGCGGGTGTGGGCTCAGGTACTAAAGTGGATTACATCCAGGTTCATCAGAACCTTGACGATGGTATCGAGTTCTTTGGCGGCACGGTGAGCGTGAAACACGTGGTATTAACGGCGAACGGTGATGACTCGTTTGACTGGTCATTTGGTTGGACGGGTAACGCGCAATACGTTTTGATCAAACAAGATGCTGCCGACGCTGACAACGCTTTTGAAGCTGATAACAGTGAGTTTGATGCTGCCGCCACACCGCTAACCAACCCTACCGTGGCGAATGTTACGGTAATTGGCGCAGACCAGGCCAATGGTGTCCGCCTGCGTGCTGGCACAGCCGGTACTATGGCTAACTTTGTTATTACCGGACCAGACACTTATGCCAACTGTTTGCGTGTTAATAGCAGCGAGTCTCAGGCATTGGCAGATGCGGGCGACCTGATCATGACCAACTCTGTCGTAGCCTGCGCCGAGGCAAATAACTTTGCTGATGATGAAGCCACCCCTGACTTTACGCAGACATGGTTTACCGCCCAGGATTCTAATGCGGTATTAGCCGCTGATGCATTAGGACTGGCTGATAATGGCTATCAGCCTGCGGAAGGTTCGCCGTTACTAGAAGGTGGTGCAGACCTGTCGGGTGACAACGACTTCTTCGAAGCGGTGAGCTTTAAAGGTGCTATGGACGACTCGAATAACTGGACTGAAGGCTGGGTTACGGTTGGGCTTGAATAAGCTCAACTGATAACACGGGATAATACTTAGGCGCCTTCTGGCGCCTAAGCTGTTAGAAGAAGAATGACCAGTTAGCGTCTTTACGGAGTTTTACAATAATGAATTTCACAAACCGTTCGACACCATCCAAATCGAAGCTTTGTACCGCAGTGTCTGCGGCACTTCTGGCGGGGACATTTGTCGGCCAGGTGGCGGTCGCGCAGGAGCAGGAACAGGCTCAAGCGGATGATCAGGAAGTGATCGAAGAGGTTGTAGCAACCGGCACCCGTTTAAAAGGGACGGCTGCAGCCGTTATGCAGGAACGCCAAAATCAAGCGTTTGTTGCTGATATCATGGGGGCAGAACAAATCTCCCGTACCGGTGATGGTGATGCCGCTTCTGCATTACGTCGGGTAACTGGCCTGACATTGGTTGATGGTAAGTTTATTTATGTCCGTGGCCTGGGCGAACGTTATTCAAGTACCCAGCTAAATGGCATGGGCGTACCCAGCCCGGATCCTACCCGCTCAGTGGTACCGTTGGATTTGTTTCCTGCCGATATCATTGAAAGCCTGAATGTCCAAAAGTCATTTTCGCCAGATATGCCCGCTCACTTTGGGGGCGGTAATGTCGATATTCGGACTAAATCCATTCCTTCAGAATTTATCTTTAAGGTATCAGGCGGACTGGGATGGAATTCGAATAATTCGGATCAAGGTTACTTTTACAGCGGCGGCTCAGATGATTGGTCAGGACGCGATGATGGCACCCGTGCTCTATCTTCGCTGATTCAGAACAACCTTGATCAAGCTCAGGCTGATGATGGTATTGAAGGTTCAGGTGCATACCCGCTTACCCTGGAACAGCGGCAGGATATGCTAGGTTCGATGTTCTGGGATATCGGCCCCGATCCGAAAGATGTAGACCCGGACTTTAATATTGGGGCTACATTAGGCAATCGCTTTATTACTGATTATGGTGAAATCGGTTTTCTATCCACGATTTCATACGAAAATGAATGGTCGGTAGGCCGGGAAAGTACCGGAACCAATCTGGGAACGGTAGGTTGTTCTGATTTACCGGACAACAAAAAGGCCAATGGTAAATGTTTTGGTCAGTCATACGATGGTGTTGAAACAGAGCAGGGCGTGAGCTGGAGCGGCATGTTTAACGTTGGTTATGAATACAATAGTAACCATAAACTTGAGCTCACAAATGTCATTTTGCATGACATGAATGACCGTGTTCGGGTGCGTGACTTCGTAGACGTGAATGAAACCATATTCGGTACGCGTGAGTTATCGCGGGTGGATATGTTATTTGAAGAACGTCGCATGACGTCGAACCAAATTAAAGGCACGCATAACTTTCCGGAACTCAACTTTTTGTATTTTGATTGGTACGCCGGCACCAGCCGGGCCAATCGTTCCGCGCCGGGAAGTTTGTCGGCCACCTACCAGATGAATTACAGCGATGGTGAATTGGTCTCTCAGCAGTTACAAGATGTCTCGGCGACCAATGTTATCCGCCAGTATCAAAATCTGCGAGATGCCTCTGACACATGGGGCTGGAACCTAGGCTATCCGGTGATGCTTGAGGGCATTGATCTGGAAATCAAAGCTGGCGCAGACTTTTTTGAAAAGGCCCGTAAAGCCGAGAATATTTCAATTCAGGTTCCGCACCGGGCTATCGCAGATGACTTCCTGTTTGGCGACCAGATTGATGACATCTTTGCCGCGGATAACCTGCAAAATGATGCCTTCTACAATAGTTCAACAGGCGCCGGTATTTTGCAGTCTGGTATGGCGGATGGCGATGAATATGCGGCCGGTACCAAGGTTGATGCTTACTACCTGATGGCGGATGCGTTTTTTGATAATACCTGGCGTTTCTCCGGCGGTGTTCGTTACGAAGACTTCCGCCAGATCTCAGTGCCTTTCGAAGCCCACGCAAATAGTTTTTCTGTAGATTTGGAAGAGATTGCCCAACTCGCTTTCCAAGAAGATGACTTCTTCCCCTCACTGGCTGTTACTTACATCATGGACGAAGAAATGCAGTTTCGTTTCAACGTCAGTGAGTCTGCCATACGGCCGGATATGCGCGATATCAGCACGACTTTCTTTATTGACCCGCTTACCGAGTTCCTGGTACGGGGGTCGCCTTTGCTGAAAAGCTCTAAACTACGCAACGTCGATTTTCGCTGGGAATGGTACCGCGAGGCAGGGAATAACCTGTCAGCTGCGCTGTTCTATAAAGATATCGACAATCCCATTGAGTTGGTTGAACTGGGAACCGTAGGGGGCGCCGCGCCTAACCTGCTGACAGCTAATGGTGAGTCGGGTGAGCTGTATGGGGTGGAAATTGAGTTCTTGCAGGACTTGGGGATTGTGGATGAACGTCTGTCGGACTTTTTCCTGACCGGCAATATGACCATGTCTGACTCTGAAGTTGTTATCGGGGCTGCTGATGATGATGTTACGACATTATTTGAAGAACAATTGCTAGATGCCCTTAACGCTACCAGCGCCTCCAACATTGTTACCAACAATACACGGCGCCTGGTTGGCCACTCTGAGTGGGTACTTAACCTGCAGTTAGGTTATGACTCACCCAACGGTGAACACTCAGCCACCATGGTATATAACGCCTTTGGTCCACGTATTATCGTGCCGGGTACGCGTGGTAACGAAGACGCCGAAGAGGAAACCTTTCACTCTATCGACTTCAATTACTCCTATTACCCTGACTTTAATTCGCAAATTAAATTTAGCGTACAAAACCTGCTAAATCAGGAAAAACAAATTACCCAGGAAGGGCTTGATTTGCTACGTGAAGAACGTGGCGTGGAGTTCGGACTGAGTTACAGCTACACATTTTAGAACATCCCTGAGAGCCGCATTCTGCGGCTCTTTTTGTATGTGTAGACGATAGACGTAATCTCATCAGTATATGACAGTTATGTAATAAAACTGTCACAGAAAACTCCTATCCTACGCCCAGATTTTAATGGTCGGTGAGAACCGATTTCTTTTAAACAAAAAGGTTTGAATGTATGAAGCTTTTCAACTCCTTGCTACTGGCAAGTGCCATGATGGCCTCGTCTGCCATGGCGCAAGACGATGAAGTCTTAAAACCCGTAGTTGATGAAGCGGCCAAAATTAACGAGTCGGCGGCTAAATCTCAGGAAAAAATCAACAACATTACTGATCAAATCGATAGCAAACTTCAGCAGTTCAAAACACTGAATAAAGAAATCGAGGGTCTGGAAGTTTACAACGCCCAGCTGCGTAAACAGATAGACAACCAAAAACAGGAAATGGACAACCTGAATAGCTCAATTGATGAAGTGTCAGTGATTGAGCGTCAGATTACCCCGTTGATGATTCGCATGATTGACGGCCTGGAACAGTTTGTGGCGTTGGATGTGCCTTTTTTGGCTGAAGAGCGCGCGAACCGAATTACCGATTTAAAAGACATGATGGATCGCGCGGACGTTGCGGCATCGGAAAAATTCCGCCGGGTGATGGAAGCCTATCAGGTCGAAATGGAATATGGCCGTACCTTAGAAGCGTACAACGGCATTCATGAAATTGAAGGGCAGGAGCGCGATGTCGAGTTTTTACGCCTGGGCCGTACAGCATTAATTTACCAAACCCGCGATGCCAGCCGTCAGGGTGTATGGAATAAGCAAACTCGTCAGTGGGAAGAGCTGGACAGCAGCTACCGTACGCAAATTACCAAAGGCTTAAGAATGGCCAAGAAACAACTTGCGCCTGACTTGTTAATGATGCCAGTGGCTATCACGGACTAAGAGGTTAATGACCATGTTTAAACAAATGAAAAAAATTGCGATTGGTCTGGCCGCCGTCAGTATCAGTTTTGGCGCTATGGCGCAAAACGACCGTGCTCTGGACCTGGATGCTCTGCTAAAGCAGCTTGAAGAAGGCCAGTTTGCGCAGTCAGAACAAAATAAACAGCGCGAGCAGGACTTCATGCAGCAGCGGGCTCAGCAAGATCAAGTGCTGGAGCAAACCCGTCAGCGCCGTGACAACATGTTGGCGCAGTCAGAAAAACTGGAAACCCAATTTGAAGAAAACGAATTCAAGTTGGCAGATCTTAATGGTGCGCTGGATAACCGGATGGGCTCTCTCAAAGAGCTGTTTGGGGTATTACAGCAAGTGGCTGGCGACACCAAAAGTAAATTTCAGAACTCGGTTATCTCTGCCCAAATCCCTGGGCGGGCAAAGTTTTTAGATAACATGGCGCAGGAAATGGGCAAAAGCTCCAAACTCGCGTCTATTGATGAAATTGAGCGCGTATGGTTTGAAATTCAGCGTGAAATGACCGAGTCAGGCAAAGTCACCAAATTTGAAACCTCGGTAGTTGAAGCCGGTGGAGAAAAAGCCAGTAAAGAAGTGGTCAGAGTAGGCCCATTTGCGCTGGTGGCTGATGGCAAGTATCTGGACTATAACGGCGTTACCGGCACGGTAGCCGAACTTATTCGCCAGCCAGCAGACCGTTACGGCGACTCTGCTGCCTCTTTGCAGGCATCAAGCGGTGAACTGGTTGAGTTTGGTATCGACCCTACCGGTGGCTCTATTTTAGGTCTGCTGGTTCAGGCGCCGACGCTTAAAGAGCGTGTAGAGCAAGGCGGTGAAGTGGGCTATATCATCCTGATTGTCGGTGCAATTGGCTTGCTACTGGCACTGGAACGCTTAATTTCACTGACTATCATCCACTCTAAAGTGAAGAAACAGCTGAAATCGAAAGAAATCAAAACAAACAACCCATTGGGCCGGGTACTTAAAGTACGTGAAAACTACCCACATGCTGATACCGAAGCATTGGAGTTACATCTTACTGAAGCCATTTTGGGTGAAGTGCCTAAGCTGGGCCGCAACCTGACGATTATTAAAATTATCTCGGTAGTCGCGCCGCTAATGGGTCTGCTTGGTACTGTTACCGGCATGATCAATACCTTCCAGGCGATTACCCTGTTTGGTACGGGCGATCCGAAATTGATGGCAGGTGGTATTTCTACCGCGCTGGTCACTACTGTACTGGGCTTGGTTGTTGCCATCCCAATGACCCTGCTTTATGCAATGCTAAATACCCGTAGCAAAAACATTGTGTATATATTGCAGGAACAGGCTTCTGGTGTAATCGCCGAGCGCGCTGAGCGGAGCTAATCATGTTTGAGTTTCTCGAAGCAATTCGCGATTTCACAGAAACAGGTGGCCAGGTTCTCCTGGTCATCGGCCTGCTGATATTCGTTATGTGGCTTTTGATCCTCGAACGTGCGATGTACATCCTGGTTTGGCACAAGGACAAAAAGAAACAGGCAGTGAACGAATGGCAAGCGCGCGCTGACCGTTCATCCTGGCACGCCGAGCAGGTAAGACAAAAAATGATTTCATCGCTTTCAATCCAGCTTAACGGCAGCATTCCGATTATCCAGGCCCTGGTTGCCTTGTGTCCGCTGCTGGGATTGCTAGGAACGGTAACCGGTATGATCGAGGTTTTCGACGTTATGGCTATCTCAGGCTCAGGAAACGCCCGCTCAATGGCATCGGGTGTCTCTAAAGCTACTATTCCTACTATGGCAGGTATGGTTGGCGCTTTGTCTGGGGTTTTTGCCTCGACCTGGCTTAACCGTAAAGCGAAATCTGAACGCACGCATCTCGAGGATGCAATACTCATTGAGCGTAATGCCAGTTAGGGCGTTAAGTTAAGGTACAAATTATGAAGCAGCATTTTCAAAACCTGGTAGACGAAGAAGAAGCCCAAATCGATATGACGCCCATGCTGGACGTTGTTTTCATCATGCTTATTTTCTTCATCGTAACGGCGTCGTTTGTAAAAGAAGCCGGGATTGATGTAAACCGGCCAGAAGCCGCCACGGCGGTCAAAAAGGATCGGGCAAATGTGCTGATCGCGATTTCTGATACAGGTGAGATCTGGATAAACAAACGTCGGGTGGATGAACGCGCAGTACAGGCCAATATTGAACGCCTGCATGCGGAGAATCCACAAGGGACTGTGGTTATTCAGGCCGATAAAAAAGCCACCACAGAAACATTAATCAAGGTGATGGATGCATCCCGCGCGGCGGGTGTGTACGACGTGTCGATCGCAGCACAAGAGCAATAAGTCATGCCACGATTTATTATCGCATTTTTCGTTTCCTTGGCGATTACGCTGGGCCTGTTCTTCTTGATGCAGTCATTGATCAAGATGGGCGGCAGTGCCCTGACGGAGCCGCCGCAAGGAAGTGTACTCGACTTTGTTCGGGTCAAGCAGGAAGAGACGGTAGAACAAAAAGATCGCAAGCCGCGCAAGCCGCCTAAGCCGCAGGAGCAACCGCCGCAAATGCAGCCGCAGCAAATGGATTCACCGTCGCCTGATGCGGAAGGTACTTCCATGGACTTTAGTGCGGATGTGGGCGGTGATGTGGCCTTAGATGGCGGCCTGGCGCTTGAATCAGGTGATGGCGAATACCTGCCCATTGTGAAGGTTTCTCCGGTGTATCCGCGTCGTGCCTTGCAAAGGGGTATTGAAGGTTTTGTCATTGTAGAGTTTAC
Source organism: Alteromonas indica (assembly GCA_003056425.1). Classification (GTDB taxonomy): domain Bacteria; phylum Pseudomonadota; class Gammaproteobacteria; order Enterobacterales; family Alteromonadaceae; genus Alteromonas; species Alteromonas indica. The sequence goes on along the minus strand of PYVY01000001.1, from coordinate 70,341 downwards.
CGTTACCAAGCAAGGTACAGTACGCGATCCGATTGTGGTTGAAGCCAATCCTGAGGGCATATTTGAGCAAGCCGCGATAGATGCCGCAATGAAGTTCAAATACAAGCCGCGCGTTGTGAACGGTGAAGCCACCTCGGTATCCGGTGTGCAAAACCGTATTAGTTTCCAGATTGACGGGTAATTCGATATGCCAATAAAATTATCTAAACACCTGTTAGCCGCACTAACCGTGATGGCAGTATCCACGGTGGTAGCAGTACCCACTGGGCTGATTGCTCACGATGCCGTGGCGCAAACTAAGGCCAGTGATAAGCCAACCCGCAAAGTGCCCACGCTGCGTTCAAAAGTCTATGAGCAGCTGTCCCGCGCGCAAACAGCCGCTGATGAAGGCAAGATTGCCGAAGCGGTGAGTATTCTGGCTGAAGTTGAAGACAAAAAAGATTCGATGAACAGCTATGAACGCGCCATGATGTACAACTTTTATGGTTTTATTTATTACAACGATGAACAGTATGAAGAAGCGCTTGACGCGTTTGGTCAGGTAGTAGAGCAGCAACCTATACCGCGTAAATTTGAGATGTCGACGCTGTTTTCGCTGGCCCAGCTGCACCTGATGCAAGGTAATTATGAGCAAACTATTACCTATCTGGAACGTTGGGAAGCCTTAAACGAAGGTGATATTCCACCAAAGAATCTGGTGATCAAGGCGCAAGCTTATTATCAGGATAAACAGTATCAAAAAGCGGCTGAATTTATTGATAATGCGGTAGCGGGCCATGAAGCCCAGGGCATGATACCGGATGAAGGCTGGTTAATATTACAGCGCGCAGTGTATTACGAGCTGAAAAACCCACAGAAAGTAAAAAACGTCCTGGTTAAGCTGGTTAAACTGTTTAATGAGCCTAAGTACTGGATACAGTTAGCGGGTATGTATGGAGAGCTGGGCGAAGAGCGCAAGCAGTTGGCGATTATGGAGTCTGCGTATCAGCAGGGCTATATCGACAATGCCGCGGATATTTTTAACCTGGCGCAGCTGTATTACTATCACCGGGCGCCTTATAAAGGTGCCCTGTTGATGGAACAGGCGTTAAACGACGGGACATTGGAAAAAAACTTACGTAACTGGCGTTTTCTGGGCCAAAGCTGGCAATTAGCCAAAGAAAACGAAAAAGCCATTCCGGCACTAACCGAGGCGGCGGCTTTGTCTGAAGACGGCGAGCTGGATGCTCAATTAGCGCAGATTTACCTCAATGCAAATAAATGGGACCAGGCAATTGCTGCCGCGGATAAGGCAATGGCAAAAGGCCAGTTACGAAATCCTGGTTTAGCACATTTGATTAAAGGCATGGCACTGTATAACCAAAAACAGTACGCCAAAGCGCTAAATCAGCTGGCGGAAGCTGAAAAGCATCCTAAGAGCCGGGGCATGGCGCAGCAATGGTCGAAATTTGTCGAATCGGAAAAGATCAGTCAGGAACGACTCGATGCTGAAATGTCTTCATAGCGGTAGTTGGCTGTAAGCACAATGGCCTGGTCTGGGTGTAGACAATGGCCCCCAAAAACGCCGCTTTTTTGCGGCGTTTTTTATTATTCAAGCAAAATAGTATCAAACCAGTTATGCCGCAATGACGTGCTGGCATCTTGTTCCTGTTGATACCAACGCTGTTTTATTTCCAGCATATGTGCTTCGTGTTCACAAAACAAAGATACCAGGGTCGGGTCAAAATGCCGACCGGCCTGTTCACGCAAAAACGCTATGGCTTTGTCTACCGGCCAGGCATCTTTATACGGCCGCGCCATAGTGAGTGCGTCAAAGACATCGGCCAGCGCCACAATACGTGCCGATTCCGGTATATCCTGGCCACTGAGCTGGCGCGGGTAGCCTGTTCCATCCCATTTTTCATGGTGGCACCAGGCGACTTCTGCGGCGAGCTGGAACAACGGTGAATCAGATTGCACCAGAATGTCACGGCCAATACGAGCATGGGTACGCATAATCGCCATTTCAGCATCGGTTAAACGCCGAGGCGCTTTTAAAATAGCATCAGGAATACCGATTTTTCCGGTATCGTGCATAGTGGCAGCCTGGCCTAATAGATCGGCCTGCGCAACCGTCCAACCAGCCGCCATGGCAAGCGCTCTGGCATAGGCCGCCATCCGCCATATATGGACGCCGGTATCGGTATCATTGTAGTGGCCGGCAGTCGCCAGCATACTGATAGCGCTTAGCTGACTTTCACGTAGTTCACGGGTGCGCTGTTGAACCTGTTGTTCTATGGTCTTGCGCTGGTGGGCCAACGCCAGGTGTGTTTTCACCCGGGCCAGTACCAGGGCCGGTACAATGGGTTTGGCGATATAATCTACTGCGCCGGCTGCAAACCCGCGAGCTTCATCTTCGCCCATGCCCAGGGCGGTGACAAAAATAACCGGGATATCAGTCCAAGCCACCTGCGATTTAAGCTTGGCGCACACCTCTAACCCATCCATATGCGGCATCATGACATCCAGCAGCACTAAATCCGGCGCGTTGCGCTCTATTATTTTAAGCGCCAGCGGGCCGCTGGGGGCCACCTTTACCTTATAATAGGGAAGCAAAATATCTTTCAAAATATCGATATTTGCCGGCTCGTCGTCTACCACCAGAATAGTGAAAGTAACAGCAGTATCGGTCATAGTACTTTACGGGCTCTCTTTAAATAACAATGGCTGAAGCAACTTAACGGCTGCCTCATAATCATAGTTTGATACTTTGCTTTTTGCCTGGCGAATAACCCAGCGTTGGGCCATCGTAGTATGGGCTTGGTAGAAACTATTGAGCTCATCGGCGCCACGGGCATCAAAGTCAGCCAATAAGCTGACTATATGCGCCAATGATTGCTGTACACTGGCGCTTTGCTGAGCAGGAATATGCGCCGTATCAGCTTTCATGGCATGCAAGGTGGCGGTTACTTTTTTCATAGTACGATCAAACGCGTTGGCCACGGCTACTGTTTGTTGATGCAAAGGGGCGGCCCGCCGGGCATCAGCGAGTAGTGTAGCCAGAGCCGTGGTGAGGGTGTTGGCGCCAATTTGCTGCGCATCGCGCTGCATGGTGAGGAAAAAAGCGTCGTCACTGCCTGACCATGGTATATCGACGTTCTCCAGCGCCGCATAAACCTGGTGCAGCCGCGCCCGGTAACGGCTTAAAAAAGTATACAGGCGATGCTCCAGGCTCGGCGCCGGGTAATCGGCGAAGACCCCGAATGACTGGCACTCATTTACCGGGTAAACCAGGTGCATGTCGATACTGCGTAACAGGTCTTCCTTGGAAGCAGGTTTAGCCAGATGGAAACACATGCCCGCTTCAATGGCCCGGTCGACGCTGGTATTGACGCTATCAGCACTGAGCCCCACAATCGGGGTGGTAAACTGTTGTTCGTATACCAGCCGTTCTGCGGTTTGCCAACCGGTCATGTCGGGTAACTGGCTATCCATAATCACACAATCATATGGCTGTTTAGAACACAGCCGCAAACATTGCGCGGCGGTTTGCGCTATATCCACCTCTATCTGGGCTTCGGCAAGCTGATGGCTGACAATCTCCTGGCTGATGGGGTCGTCTTCTACCAGTAAGACCCGGCGGCAACGTAACCGCCGGCATACGGTATCAAAGTCTTCCAATCCGCCCACCGTATCGGTGTCAGTGGGTCCCGCCGCTGCGGGGCGTTTAAACAGTTGCGCGATGTCGTCGGCAAAAAATGGTGGTGCGAGGGTAATGACCTGGTATACATGATGTTGATGCAATTTCTGGGTCACATCATCGCTGTCGTGCAGGCTAACCAGGACCATCGGTAACTGGCTTAGCTCCGGGTCGTTTTGCCACTCGCGTAATAAACCCATGATGCTATCGCAACAATCATGGGCTACCAGGAACAGCGGACCATGGGTGGCATCTACCTGACTGGCATCGCAGGTTTTTACAACATCCCAGCCAGCATATTGCATACTGGTAATCAACACCTCAGTGGTGCGCGGGAGGGTTTGATTGCAATACACGGTAGCCGGTTGGCGGTGGGGCGTTATCTGCAAATCAAACGGGAAAGCCGGTGCATCCAATAGCAAGGATACCGTAAAAGTGGTGCCCTCGTCGGGCTCGCTGCGCAAGCTAATGGTACCTTCCATAAGATCAATCAAACCGCGGGTAATGGTCATGCCTAAACCTGTTCCGCCAAACCGTCGCGAAATAGACGCATCGGCTTGATTAAAGGCATCAAAAATACGCTGTTGTTGCTGGCTATTCATGCCAATACCGGAATCGGTTATTGTAAAATTGAAGCGCTGCTTATCGCCCTCTGCCTGTTGGCTTACGGCCAACTTAACGTAGCCCTGGGCAGTGAATTTAATGGCATTACCCACCAGGTTTATCAGTACCTGGGATAACCTGGTTTCATCCCCTATAACATACTGGCTAGTGGCCAGCGGTGCATCAATCAGGAATTCCAGGCCTTTTTCCAGCGCTTTAAGCTGAAATAGCTGAGCCACTTTATGCAGCACATTTTTGAGCGAAAATGGTTGTAATTCCAGCTCAATTTTACCGGCTTCAACCTTTGAAAAGTCCAGAATGTCATTGATGATACGCAGCAATGCATTGGCGCTCGAGTTGGCCTTTTCAATATAATTTTGCTGTTGGGTGGTTAAGCTGGTATTCAATGCCAGGTGGGTCAGGCCTAAAATAGCATTCATGGGGGTGCGAATTTCATGACTCATGTTGGCCAGAAACTCGCTTTTCGCGGTATTGGCCATGGCGGCTTTGTGATAAGCCTGTTGCAACTGCTGTTCGGTTTTTTTGCGATGAGCGATATTACTAAATACGCCCACATGGCCGGTAATCTGGCCTTCAGCATTGCGTAATGGTACGGCGGTAATTGCCACCGGAAAACGCTGCTGGTTAGCATCTACAAAGCAGTGCTCATCCGAGCGATAGGGCTCGCCCGCATTAATGCATGCGATTAACTCGCTAAAGTCTCCACAGGCGTGCTGACCTTCTTTGGTCAGGGCGTAAAAATTGCTGTGCGAAGCCGTGGCCAGATTTATCCCCAGGGTTCGTTCAGCTTCCGGGTTTAAAAAGTTTAGCCGGTTGTTGCTATCTACAGCGTACACCCCTTCGCCAATGGCGTCGGTAATACTGTGATAAAAACGGCTGCTACGGGCCAATGACTGTTCAAGCTGTTTTTGCCGGGTTATATCGGTGTGAATAGCGATACAGCGCACTACCTGGTTGTGTTCATCTACAATAGGTACTAACGTGCCGTACAAGGCATGCTTCTCGCCGTTTTTACTGTAATGGTTAATTTCACCATGCCAGGGTTTTCTGGCCTTTACGGCGCTGCGCATCTGCCGATAGATATCGGTACGATGAAAATTGGCATGGACCAGCTCATGCGTATGGCCTAACAGTTCTTGTTGGCTATAGCCATTCAGGGTACAAAAATTATCGTTGGCATAAAGGATACGGCCATGGGTATCGGTGATACTGACAATGGCGTGTAGATCCAGGGCGGCTTTTTGCTGTTCCAATTCCAGTTGGGCCTGATTACGGGCGCGGGCGAGGTTGATCATTAACTCGGTAAGCTCGCTGATACTTGCATAGCCATCGCTTAGCTGCGGCTGGCCGAGCTCACTTAGCAACGTATTAGCGGCTGATTTAAGTTCTTCCACTACCTGTTGCTGCTTAACCATTTCATGGCGGATATCGTCATTAACCTGGGTAAGTTCTTGCGAACTCAGCACTAAGCTACGATCGCGCAGGGTCAGATCGCGCTCATGGTATTCATAACTTTGGCTTACGCGTGTGATTAGCGCGGCTAAACACGCTCCCCATTCCGGGTAGTCATTATTTAACTGGGTGGTATCGCCACTTTCCAGTCGCGCAACAAAAGCCCGGGTGGCGGCTTCATCGGCTAGCCCGAAGGTTTTTTTCAACTGACGTTGCAACAGCCGGTGCATCAGGACTGCTCTGCAATAAGGGTAACGGTCATGGTTTGGTTATGCAGCCGCGCCCCGCGACAATCCTGATGGGGGCTGATTTCTCCATAGGAATAAAAGCCGCAAACCGGCGCAGTATGGCCGATAACCGCATTGACAGCTTCCACTTCTTCGTCGCTGCTATCGCCCATAATAAGTTTGCGCCCAACGCAGCTTACCAGTATCAGCAGAGCCGAAGCCGGCATGGGTAAAACCGTATTGTTGCGCACCAGATAAGCGGCCTGTTCGGCACCCTCTACCAGGTCATCGGTGGAAGCATGCATCAGACGCAGGTATCCTTCACTCAGAATATCGCCGGCCATAGTCAGGCTGCCGTTCTTCTCATCAACTTCTAATATAGTGCGAACTAAACCCGATGAGGTTCGACTGGCATCCACCATTTCCATTGGAAACAACAAGCCTGACGCCGGCAGCTGGTCGGCGTACTCTCCTAAATACCGTTTATAAACATCCAGTGCAGGTTGGTTATCTAATTCATATAGTATGTTGTCGGCGGCCCGCGTGACCTTACGAAATGGGCCAAACGATTTCCAGCCGCCATAGGCGCCAGTGGTTACCGATAGGCCGGCACCATACAGGCCAAGCGCAGCCACACCGGTATGGCTCACTCCGTTATCCGATAACACCCAGGTATATTTAAAATCGCTATAGTCGGCTGCCAACCCGCCACTGATACCGACGTGCTCAGGTAACCCTGCTTTTAAACCACTGATTAACGCGGAACCGTTTATGTTAAGCCCTGGGCCAAGTACAAATACCGCCTGTAGGCCAGTAGGTGTAAGCTCGCTACCCACTTGCTGGCCGGCGCGAAACGAGTCAGCCATGCCGGCCACCTCGGTTGTGACCAGTTGCACATGCGCTTGGGCAAAGCGAATCGCAGTCACCACCGCATGATAATTATGCACTTCATGCCTGGCGATTTCGCCTGCTGTGGTGCAGCCAAGCAATGTGCCGCCTGCCTGTTGTAAGGTAGCGACAAAGTCGGCATCGGCCATAAAAGGGGTGTCGGCAAACACCAACAGCAAATCAGGGGTGTAGCCGGATAGCATTGTACGAAGAGCGGATATATCGTCCAAAGAAGTCAAAACACACTGTTTAACGTCCATGCGATTCCTTACACGGTACGCAGGCAGTTACCTGCGTAATACCAAAGTGACACTGTTTTAATAGTGTATCAGGATCGTGTTTCTCGCCAGTTTTCAGGCCAACAAAGGTAGTGATTTATACTTTGGTAGAGACGCGGCCCCGCGGCCCCGCGGTCTCTGCGGGCGGGACAATACCGCCGGTTATGTGCCAGATTTACGTCCGTACAGATAGGTAAATAGTGCACCACCCGCGCATCCGGCAGCACACTGCAATACGACTCCGATAGTTTCCCGGGCCCCGGCAATTAAGGTTACGCCCATTATGGGTTGCATGGCCGTGAGCATAACCAGCATAGCCACGCCAGCGCCTAGCATGGCCAACAAATACGAGCGGCCAGTCCAGCGAAACAACACCGCAACCACCAGTAAACTTATAATTAATGCGCCGGCTATGGCGGAGCCGTAGGCCGGTAATAAACCCCAAATATCATAGGCGCTGATATGCAGCCGATCAGTGAAGGGCACAGTAACCCCGACCTCTACCAAGCCATGCACCACCCGTTGGGTATGAAACAGGCATGCCAGCACATAGGTAAGCAACCAGGCCGGAAGAAGGGCAATAACAAATGTCTTTGTTTGATGAAATAGTGACATTAAGCGGTCCACAACAAATTTAGGCGGCTTCAGTCTAGCGTGACCTAAGTGTTTTATCTACGGCTGAATCCTTTGCTGCTACGTTTATGTTATTTCGTGATAGGCTAACAATAACAACGGTATATCGCATAACAGGAACCGGTATGACGCGTGCTATTTTTTCGTGGATGGCAGGACTTAGTTGCATGTTAAGTGCTGCAACGTGGGCCGATACTTCTGACTATCAGCTAACCAACATAAACTCGCAACCTCTGCATGGGCCCTGGACCTTGGTTCAGCTACCTGACCAAAGCTGGGTGGTAACCGAGCGCAGGGGTAACCTGGTGCTGATTAAACCGGATGGCAGCATGACCCGGACCAAGGTGCCGCTACCTGGCTTGTATTTTAAGGGGCAGGGCGGGCTGTTGGATTTTGCTTTGGCACAAGACTTTGCGTTGTCTGGTAAAGTCTTGCTTACCTACGCACAAGGCACCGATGAAGCGAATCGGCTGGTGGTAGTCAGCGCCACATATGAAGACGATGCATTAACCGATATAACGCCTATTCTGACGTTACAACCGGATCGTGCCACCCCGGTACATTTTGCCGGGCGGCTGGCTGTAATGAGTGATGGTACCTGGCTGGTCAGCAGTGGCGACGGCTTCGATTATCGGGAACAGGCGCAGGTAATCAGCAGCCATTTGGGTAAAATATTGCGCTTTCGAGAAGACGGTAGCCCGGCCCAGGATCACCCATTTGCTGAGGCACCTTATGTTTACTCTCTGGGCCATCGTAATCCACAGGGGTTATTGATCAACCCGGCGACCCAGCAAATCATCGAACATGAGCACGGCCCGGCTGGCGGCGATGAGATTAATGTGATTGCGGCCGGTGAAAACTACGGCTGGCCGGTGATCACCAACGGCAAAGATTATTCGGGGGCCCGGATTACGCCGTTTGAACAGTACGCCGGCATGCAACAACCCGCTTATGACTGGACGCCCTCGGTGGCACCGTCGGGAATGGCTTTGTATCAGCACACGTTGTTCAGCGAGCTCACCGGTCACCTGTTGGTAACTACCCTGAAGGCCCAATCACTGCTAAGCGTAAATATATCGGGGACGCCCGTACGCAGCGAGCGAATATTTGCTACTATAGACCAACGCTTGCGAGATGTCGCAGTAGGTCAGGATGGCGCAATTTATGTACTGACCGACGGCAGTAAAGCCGGCATTATAAAAGTGACGCCCGCTGAATAATGCATAGCCTATATTAATCATAATGGGGTCGGTATAGGCTGGCTGAATACTGGTTATAAGTAACCGAAAGCGTATTATCATTCAAATTAATGCTACATGCCGATATAATTCCGGCGTTTTATTAGTCACGTCCTGTCGCCAAGACCGTTAATTTTATCCGACAGGATCAACCATGAGGAAGACATCGTGTTAGAAGAGTATCGCAAACACGTAGAAGAACGTGCTGCACAAGGTATCCCTCCTAAACCACTAAATGCCGAACAGGTAGCAAGCCTGATCGAATTGTTGAAAAACGCCCCGGCAGGTGAAGAAGATAATCTGCTCGAACTGATTTCAGAGCGCGTTCCTCCTGGTGTTGATGAAGCGGCTTATGTAAAAGCTGGCTTTCTTAGCGCCGTAGCAAAAGGCGAAGACAGCAGTGAGCTGATCAGCCGCGAAAAAGCGGTTGAGCTATTGGGTAATATGCATGGCGGTTACAACATCGTCACCCTGATTGAGCTATTAGATGATGACGCCCTGGCACCACTGGCGGCAAAAGAGCTTAAGCACACACTGTTAATGTTCGATGCATTCCATGATGTGGAAGAAAAGCATAAAGCAGGCAACAAATACGCCACTGAAGTGATTGAGTCGTGGGCCGAAGCTGAGTGGTTCACTGCTCGTGACAAAATGGCCGACAAAATCACTTATTCGGTATTTAAAGTAACCGGTGAAACCAACACCGATGATTTGTCGCCGGCACCGGATGCCTGGTCTCGTCCAGATATCCCCTTGCATGCCCTGGCCGCTTACAAAATGACCCGTGACGGTCTGGAGCCAGAAGAGCATGGTGTAACCGGTCCGATGAAACAAATTGAAGACGTTAAGAACCAAGGTTATCCGGTGGCTTTTGTAGGCGATGTGGTAGGGACCGGTTCTTCACGTAAATCAGCAACCAACTCGGTACTGTGGTTCTTCGGTGAAGATATGCCTGGCGTGCCAAACAAACGTGGTGGTGGGGTATGTATCGGTAACAAAGTGGCGCCTATTTTCTTCAACACTATGGAAGATGCCGGCGCGTTGGTTTTTGAAGCCGATGTAGAAAAAATGAATATGGGCGATGTGATCGACATCTATCCCTATGAAGGCAAAATTACCAATCACGAGACGGGCGAAGTGCTGTCTGAATACAGCTATAAGTCAAAAGTGATCTTGGATGAAGTACGTGCCGGTGGCCGTATTAACCTAATCATTGGCCGGGGTCTGACCGACAAAGCACGTGAAGCCCTGGGCCTGGGTCCTACGGATATGTTCCGTACTCCAGAACAGCCTGAAGATACCGGCAAAGGGTATACCCTGGCGCAGAAAATGGTAGGTAAAGCCTGTGGCGTAGACGGCATCCGTCCTGGCACATACTGTGAACCTAAAATGACCACTGTCGGCTCGCAGGATACTACCGGCCCGATGACCCGTGATGAGCTTAAAGATTTGGCGTGTCTGGGCTTTACTGCTGATTTGACCATGCAGTCATTCTGCCATACCGCAGCTTATCCAAAACCAGTTGATATTGAAACGCAGCACACGCTGCCCGACTTTATTATGAACCGTGGCGGTGTTTCACTGCGCCCTGGTGACGGTATTATCCACAGCTGGCTGAACCGTATGTTGCTGCCTGATACGGTAGGTACCGGCGGTGACTCGCATACGCGTTTCCCTTTGGGTATTTCATTCCCGGCGGGCTCGGGCCTGGTTGCATTCGCGGCCGCGACCGGGGTTATGCCGCTGGATATGCCAGAATCTATCCTGGTTCGTTTCAAAGGTAAGCGTCAGCCTGGTATCACCTTGCGGGATCTAGTACATGCTATTCCCTTATACGGCATCAAGCAGGGCCTGCTAACCGTTGAGAAAAAAGGCAAAATCAATCAGTTCTCAGGTCGCATCCTGGAAATTGAAGGCCTGGAAGACTTAACCGTTGAACAAGCATTTGAGTTGTCAGATGCCTCTGCAGAGCGTTCTGCGGCGGGTTGTACAATCAACCTGTCTGAAGAGTCTATCTCTGAATACCTGCGCTCTAACATCACTATGCTACGCTGGATGATCAACGAAGGTTATGGCGATCCTCGTACGCTGGAGCGTCGCGCCCAGAAGATGGAAGAATGGCTGGCTAACCCAGAACTGATGCGTGCTGACAAAGATGCTGAGTACTCTTCAGTTATTGAGATTGACCTGGAAGACATCAAAGAGCCTATCGTATGTTGCCCGAATGACCCTGACGATGCGAAAACATTATCAGATGTTGCTGGCGATCATGTTGATGAGGTATTTATTGGCTCGTGTATGACCAACATTGGTCACTTCCGTGCGGCCGGTAAACTACTGGATAACTACGGTAAAACACTCCCTACCCGTTTGTGGATTTCTCCGCCAACGAAGATGGATAAAGCGCAGCTAATGGAAGAAGGCTATTACAATATTTACGGCCGGGTTGGCGTACGTACTGAAATGCCAGGCTGTTCATTATGTATGGGTAACCAGGCGCGGGTAGATGCCGGTGCGACCGTATTGTCTACATCAACCCGTAACTTCCCTAACCGTTTAGGTGATGGAGCCAATGTATACCTGACGTCTGCAGAACTCGCTGCCGTCGGTGCTATTGTTGGCCGTATTCCTACTGCTAAGGAATATATGGAGTATGCCGGTAAGATTGATTCGATGGCAGCGGATGTTTATCGCTACCTGAACTTCGATAAAATGGAAAGCTTTAAACAAGCTGAAGCCGATGCAAAAGCGAAGATTATTCCGACGCTGAATATTGCCTGAAGTTAACGCAGTATAATGTGAAGCCGGGCACCGAAAGGGCCCGGCTTTTTTTATGCTCTACCGTCACTGGATAAAAGCGACCGGCATAGGTAGACTGCGTGTTTTAGGATACATTACTGCCATTTTTTATGGTTGTTGACTAAGTACCTTTTGCGGCCCTATTAGGAATATTTATGCCATCTTCCGGTTCGTCTATTTTATCTGTGTTAATCCTGGTTTTGTGGTTTGCGCTTAGTGCCTGCGTGGCTGCTCAGGACAAAGTACATTTTGATACTACACACTTGTCGATTAACGGCATAGCGCTGGAAGTAGAGTACGCGCAGACACAGCAACAGCGAGCCCGAGGCCTGATGTTCCGTGATGAACTGTGCCAGGATTGTGGTATGTTATTCCGCTTTGTGCCTGCTAAGCAGGCTAGTATGTGGATGAAGAATACTAATATTGCACTGGATGTAGCATTTTTCGACAGAAACGGCGTAATTACGGATATAAAACCACTGCAACCACACGATCTAACCTCGGTGGGCGCATCGAAAGTGGTGACCTACGCGCTGGAAATGAACCAGGGCTGGTTTGCCAAACACAATGTTAAGGCAGGCGACCAGATCATCGTCAATCCATAAGCTGTGTAATACCAGCATGTTACGGAGAGAATAGTGTCTAAATCTTTAACTATCGCCAAGTTTGGCGGTACCAGTGTAGCTAACTATGCGGCTATGCAAAATTGCGCTCGAATTGTCGTCAATAACACTGCTACCCGAATTGTGGTGGTCAGTGCAGCCGCTGGCGTGACAAATCACTTAGTCAGTCTGGCCCATACGCCAATGACCCAGGAACAGATTGGTGAAGTGTGCAATGCCATTGTCGCTATTGAAATGGCGATCGTGGATAGCCTGGCAGAGCCGGCCGCGGTGCTGCCTAAATTAAACGATTTGCTTGATGAAATGCGTGAGTTGGCGTATCACGAGGAAATATTGCACCGGGACGATCTGAAAGATCAGTTGCTATCGATGGGCGAACGTATGTCGTCTTTACTGTTTAGCGCCGTTATTGCTGAGCAAGGCCAGCCAGCCATCAATTTTGATGTGCGAAAAGTATTGCGAACAGATAGTGAGTTTGGCGAAGCTGTACCGCAGTTAGAAGAGATAAGTGCGTTGTCTCAGCGCCTGTTACAACCGGAAATAGAACACGCTATTGTGGTTACGCAGGGGTTTGTAGGTGCCGATGAGCAAGGTAAAACCACCACACTTGGACGTGGGGGCTCGGACTTTACCGCAGCTTTGTTGGCCGAAGCACTACATGCTGAAGTTTGCGAAATCTGGACCGACGTGGCCGGCGTCTATACCACGGATCCGCGCATTGCTGAGAAGGCGCATCCATTACCCGAGCTAAGCTTTGAAGAAGCGGCGGAAATGGCCACATTCGGTGCTAAGGTGCTGCATCCGGCCACTATGGAGCCTGCCCTACGCAAGAATGTAAAAGTCTTTGTCGGTTCAAGTAAAGCGCCGGAACAAGGCGGCACCTGGATAATGCGCGACTGTGAACATGAGCCGCCTTATCGCGCTATTACCCGCCGTAAAGACCAGGTTATGGTTACTGTTAAAACCCCTAAAATGATGTACGCACAGGGCTTTTTGCAGCAGGTTTTTGGTATCATTGCGAAGCATCGTTTAAGTGTTGATTTGGTGACCACCTCAGAAATTTCGGTCTCTTTTACGCTGGACAATCCGGCTAATTCGGTAGCACAGCGCCTGAATAAAGAAACCATTGCCGAACTGGAAACTATCTGTGATGTTAACGTGGAACACGGCTTCGATTTGGTTACCGTAGTAGGCAATCATATGCAAACGGCTAAAGGTGTCTCAAGCAAAATTTTCGCGGCAGTATCACAGTACAACCTGCGAATGATTTGTTTCGGCGCGAACCCACACAACTTGTCGTTTCTGGTTAATGAAAGCGATAGTGCGGATATTGTTCAGCATCTGCATAAAGCATTGTTTGAATAAAGTTTCTGCATAGACACAAGACAAGTTATATAAATTAAAGGGCCGGCGTATACCGGCCCTTTTTAGTTACTGCTTGCTAGTTTACGGAAGATAATTCACTGTGCAGCTTAAGCACTTTAGCGCCATCATTTTGTTCTACCAAATAGGCCGGGTTATCTTTACAACCCTTTCGGGTTACCTCATGGCCCTGTAAGGTGCGGGTGACCCGCTCGCGAAATATTTCACGTACATATCCAGAGCCTGTGCCGTTACCCCATTCCCATTCAACTTCCGTATTTGTATGAAACGCGTTACTCATCATGCTTGCCTATGATTACCTAACCTATACTAACTACGCATGTCCTACGGGTTTAGATTGGCCATTGCCTGGCCTGCTGCGCCGTCGTTGGAACCATTATGGCGAAGGCTAAGCCCTGTGGCGCCCAAACGCCTGTACACGCGCAAGGTGCTGGCTACCATTGGCCACAACCCGCAAAATAGATGAAGCACTATTGCAAATTAAAGCCCAGGGGAAAAAGGCTACAGGTAACGGGAAAACAAACAAGGGCAGGGGAAACAAACAAGGGCAGGGGAAACAAACAAGGGCAGGGGAAACAAACAAGGGCAGGGGAAACACAAGCACTAAGGCGCTTTTAAGGGAGCCAGGCTCACGCGCTAGCAACAGGGTACTGATGACCGTGCTAGCGCGTGGTACAGCGTCTATTTATACTTTAAACTGAGCGATAGAGTGCTGCAGTTCTTCAGCCAGTCGAGCCACTTCATGGCTGGACTCAGAGGTTTGCTGGGCCCCAATCGTGGTTTCTTCAGCAATGCCTACAATGGTTTCCAGTTTCTCACTAATCTCCTGTGAAACCGTATTTTGTTCACGGGCCGATTGTTCTATCTGTGAGCTAACATCGTGGGCTTTATGGACCGCTTCAGAAATGATATCCAGGGCCTGGGTAGCCAAGTCGGTTTGCTCTACACACACCGCCGTCTGCTCTTTGCCTTGGTTCATTACAGACACCGCCCGCTCAGCCCCAGCCTGCAGTACTTCAATCATCGCATTAATTTCCTGGGTAGACTTTTGCGTGCGGCTGGCTAGTGTCCGGACTTCATCAGCAACTACCGCAAAGCCTCGGCCTTGCTCACCGGCACGGGCTGCTTCAATAGCAGCATTGAGAGCCAACAGGTTGGTTTGGTCGGCAACGCCGCGGATAACATCCAGTATTCCGCCAATGCTGGCACTGTCCTGATGCAGTTTATTAATAACCTGTGCCGCTTCTTCCACATCGCGGGCCAGCACTTCGATGGTTTGTTTATTTTCCTGTGAAATCTGGCGTACTTTTTTCGCTTCGCTATCGGCGTGGCGTATTTGGCTTAGGGTGTCTTCGGCATTATGCATAACCAGTTCAGAAGTAGAGTGCATCTCAGTGGTCGCGGTGGCCACTTGAGCAATTTGTGACTTCTGGTCCTGAATCGAATGGGTGGTTTGCGCAGTCACCGTAGAGGTTTGTTCAGACGCAGCAGCCAATTGTTCAGCGCGATCATTAATCGCAACTATCAGGGTTTTAAGGTTAGCAATAAGCTGATTACAGTTACGGGCCAACAAACCAAATTCGTCTTGCGCGCTGTCATCCAGGCGATGGGTCAGGTCGCCCGAAGAGGCTACCTTCAATAACTCGTTAACCCGATTCAGCGGACGGGTAATTGCCAGCACGGTGAAATAACCAATTGCTGCTGCAATCAACAATGAAATAACAACCACGATAATAACCACCATATTACCGCTGGCGACCTTATCCGATACTTGTTCATCAATTTGTTTAGCGCGTAAATTGGTAAGGTCTAGCAGGCGTTCCAGTTCAACCACGGCCTCTGAAATGTTGGCATCTGACTTATTCAGCGCCTGCTCAGCAGCATTACGAAACTCCAGCCGATCAACATGCAATTGCAGAACGCCGTCTTTCGCGGTGATTGCATTAAGTGCCCCACTAACCAGATCATTAATTTCGTCCAGGGTACCCGAGACATCCTGGCCATCAGCGGCACTGACCATGGCAGACAACTGTTCCGCTACGTTGTTGACGACCAACGTCACCTCATTCCCTAAGGTTTGGGCCCGTACCAGCGTTTCAGTTTTAACATATTCGGTCGACACGGTAAGTAATGACAATAACGTGGTCTCTAGCTCGCTGCCTTCTTTAGCCGCCTGCTGTAAGGCGGGTGTAGATTTCACCGCACTTAAGTCAGAGAAGTCGAGTAAATAGGTGGAGGCATCATCCGCGTTGTCTTCGGCGTCACCTAACCGGTCTTCAATAGTGTTTCGCATATTCATGTACTGCTGATGATTACGGTACATATTTTCGACGTTCGCCACGTATGTATCGTAGCTGGCCTTAACCTTGGATAACGACTGTTCCAGTTCAGCGTCGTTAGTCACAATTTGGCTCAAACGGGTATAAGTTTGCTCGAAGGTTTGCTTGTTCTGCTCAAAGGCAGCTTGTTTTTCGTTCAAGCCGTTAAGATCTTCTTCGATATAGGCTTCAAAGGTAAGCCTGCCCATATTTAAAAAGGTGGCCTTTAAACGGTTGCTCCCCGCCAGAGTTGGGATAGCTACCTGATTAACTTCTTCGGTAGCAGAGCCGACGGAGTTAAGGTTATAAAGGGAGGAAATACTGATTACTACCAATAATAAGCTAATGGTGAGAAAGCCACCGATTATGCGCTTAGCAACCGTAATTTTCATCGAAACTCCTGATGCGGTAATTTTTATTAGAGTCGGTGTCAGCGAACACTCAATTCTGACAAAATTTTTTAATTATTTTCATTTTAATCAATCGGGTATTCCCAGACTGACCAACCGACCTTCACTGGCCTGTGTTTTGTATCGACGCTTTGAGCATATACTTTACCGTAATTTATACCCAACATCAGGCGTATCATTTTATTCTTAAGTATAATATTAGTAGGGTGCGTAAGCTTGGGAATACTTATTGTACAGGGCGGGACAGGGCGGGCCGTGGTGGAACAGAGCACAGCCCTATCCTGTGCGGCGCATCCTCTGCGCCTTCACTCGCTCCCCTTGTGGTTGATAAGCCAGGTAGCGTAGCGGGCAAGAAACCCAACTAAGCCAAAGTTAATCATCCACGTATGGGTTCAGTTACCCGCAACAGGTAAAGCTTAGTACTTCAAAAAAAATGAGCAACCGGGTGATACCAACAAGCGGGCAGACGGCAGAGGTGGCAAAAAAATCTCTACTAATTCGCATCGCCATAATGTGCCACCGGGGTTGTCTACGGGGTGGCTGTTTACTGAGTTAATGAAGGAGGCGAAGGCCGCCGTAATCGGGCGCTCACTGTGGCAAAGCGCCAGGGGATATGGCAGAACGCTAATGCGCAAAGCCAGGACTTCGCCGCGGGCCGATAAAGCGCTGACTTTTTACTTACAAGCGGTGAACCATCGCCGCGCACGATGTTGCGATAGCGGGGGGTAGGCAGTGATCATCCTGCTAGTATAGAAAGCGCACCAGTCTAGGCTGATACGCAGATCAATTCCTGAGTCTCAAGCCGATAGGCTGTCATGGTGTTACCCCATACATAACCGGTATCTAGCCCAATAAACTGATCCCCGGTGATATGGCCGTTTAACGCAGCCCAGTGGCCAAACACTATCTTTTGCTCAGCAGGTAATTGTTGCGCGGGATGTTCAAACCAGGGTAGCAATTGCGCATCAGATGCTGGGGGTGTTCCTTTTTCATCCAGATCCAACGACAATGTTTTGCTCACAAAGCGCATTCGGGTACATGCGTTAACAATAAAGCGCAGACGTTCAATGCCAGCTAAATCATAATGCCAAATTTGCGGGGCGTCGCCATACATTTTAGTGAGCAAAGTGGTGGGGTCTTGTTGCAAGGCGCGACTAACTTCATCGCTATAAGCTAGCAATTGTTCACAGCTCCAGCCGGGATACAAACCCGCGTGGACCATTATATGCTCATCATCTATAGCCAGGGCTAAAGGAAACTGCCGTAACCATGCGCAGAATTCCGCTAACCTGTCGCTCTGTAGCAGGTTTTGAATGCGATCTTTTTTGTTCGGTTTCTTTATTTTCTCACTGACAGCAAGCAAATGCAGGTCATGGTTACCCAGTACCGCATGGAAGCTGTCGCCCAAACCTTTTAAAAAGGTTACTGTGGCGAGTGAATCTTCACCGCGAGCAACTAAATCGCCCACGGTGTAAAGTGTATCTCGCTTATCGTCAAAATCGCATTTTTCCAGCAGACGCATTAATCCGCTGTAGCAACCCTGAATATCACCGATTACCAATGTTTGTGATTGAGTCATGGGACCGCCTGCATCGTGTTATTAATTAATACTATTGGGTACTGCTAAGCGAAACACTTCGATCGGAATGCGCAACATTTCACCGTCTTCGCATTCCATTTCATAGTATCCTTCCATGGTTCCTACGGGCGTATCGATAATAGCGCCGCTGGTATACTGAAAATCATCGCCCGGGGCCAGAGTAGGCTGTTTACCTACCACGCCGGCACCTTCTACCTCGGAGCGTTTACCGCCGCCATCGGTAATCAGCCAATAACGGTTAATCAGCTGCACTTTTACATCGCTATGATTGGTAATTGTGATTTGATAGGCAAAGGCGAACTGCCCTTTTTTTGCTGCAGGATGTTCCGCCAGGTGGCGGGTTTTCACCTCTACTTTAACTACGGCATCATGTCCCACAGCGCGGGTCTCCATGTTGCACAACGTAGTTGGCAATACTGGCAAAATCCTGTAATGACAAAGTTTCAGCCCGGGCGCCAGGGTTTAGCCCCAAGGTTTCAAATGCACTTACTTCGATGCAGTCTTTCAGGCTATTGCGAATAGTCTTACGGCGTTGATTGAACGCTTGGGCACAGACCCGTTCTAGCGTATGTACCGAATCCACTTCCACGGGCGGTGTGGCATGGGGAATTAACCTAACCACTGCTGAGTCGACCTTCGGTGGCGGCTTAAATGCCCCCGGGGGCACGCTTAAGACCGGCATCACGGTACAATAATATTGTGCCATCACTGATAAACGCCCATAGTTTTTTGTACCTGGGCCGGCTGCTAACCGTGTAACCACTTCTTTTTGCAACATAAAGTGCATGTCACTAATGCTGTGGGCATAGTCAAACAAATGAAACATTAACGGTGTGGAAATGTTATACGGCAAGTTACCAAATACCCGCAGTGGTTTGTCAGGATCGGGCAGATTGTCTTTCACCGTAGTGAAGTCCAAGGTCAGCGCGTCTTGTTCAATAATATTCAGCTTATCGCCATGAAAGGGGTGCTGGCGTAACCGCTTGGCCAAATCGCGATCTAGCTCTACTACGGTTAGCGCCTCAACCCGTTCACAGACCGGATCGGTTAGGGCGCCCAGGCCGGGGCCAATTTCCACCAGGTTTTCACCGGTTTGTGGATTAATTGCATTAACAATTTGTTCAATCACATAATCATCATGCAGGAAGTTCTGACCAAACCGCTTTCGCGCGGTATGACCTAAATGGGTTTTACTCATAACTGACTGTTCGCAAGTTCTATGGCTTTGCTAAGCGCTTTATGAAAGCTACCTGCGTCAGCCTGGCCACTACCGGCCAGATCTGCTGCAGTGCCATGATCTACCGAGGTGCGTATAAACGGTAAACCCAGGGTAATATTCACAGCAGCGCCAAAGCCTTTATATTTAAGTACAGGAAGGCCCTGGTCGTGATACATCGCCAGTACCACGTCGGCATCTTCGAGGTATTTCGGCTGAAATATGGTATCTGCCGGTAACGGACCGGTGAGTTTAATACCTTCAGCACGTAGCCCTTCCAGGGCAGGAATAATAGTGTCTATCTCTTCTTTACCGATATGGCCATTCTCGCCTGCATGCGGATTTAAACCACAGACATAAATATGGGGTGTTGCCAGCCCAAATTTGTGTTTAAGATCGGTATCGATAATCCGAATCACCCGGTTAAGGCGCTCTTCGGTTATCGCTTTTGCTACATATTCCAGGGGGATGTGGGTGGTAGCCAGAGCAACATTAAGCCCTTCGGTAGCCAGCAGCATAACCACATCAAGTGTATTAGACTGATGCGCGAAATATTCGGTATGGCCGGAAAACGACACTCCGGCATCATTAATAATGCCTTTGTGCACCGGGCCGGTAACCACCGCGTGAAATCCTTCTTGCATATTTGCCTGACAGGCCTGGCGCAGCGTTTCCACCACGTAATGACCATTGGCACTGTTTAATGTGCCAGGGACCACTGGTTCATCAGTATCTACCTGGCAAATAAACAGCTCACCCGGCTGTTGTAGCCGGGTGTTCTGTGGGTCAAACGGAGTCAATGTTAAAGGTAACGCTAACTGCCGTGCCCTGTCATACAGCACCTGCTTATCAGCAAATACCACTAATTGGGCCGCCCAGCGCTGTTGCGCCAGTTCAATAATTAAATCCGGCCCGATCCCGGCGGGCTCGCCGGGCGTTATCGCAATTTTTAATATCGTCATAGGCTCTTAATGGTGGCGAACTTACAAAACTTCAATATAAGCCGCATCGCGCATTTCCCGTAACCAGGTTTCGGTTTCTTCCTGGAACTTACGGTTAAAGATAAGTTGGTAGGCTTTATCTTCTTTACGTTTTTCAGTGGCATCGTCGAAGCGGCGGTCTTCCAACTGAATTAAATGCCAGCCGTGAGTTGAGCGAATAGGCTTACTAAACTCACCAGGCTCAAGGTTAGCCAGGGCTTCTTTGAAAGCCGGAACATACATGTTCGGGTCGGCCCAGCCCAGCTCCCCTCCTTTTAAGGCAGAACCCGGATCGTCCGAATGTTCTTTAGCCAGTGCAGCAAAATCCGCCTCTTCGTCGATAATCTGCTGGCGAAATTTAACCAGCATTTCTTTTGCTTTATCTTCACTTAAGATAATTGAAGGTTTTATCAAAATGTGGCGCGACTTAACTTCTTCGACGGTAACTTTTTCGATACCGCGGGTGTCTTTTATTTTCAGGATATGGAAACCCGCACCACTACGAATGGGGCCAATTAACTCTCCTTTGCTTTTACCCTGTACCGCTTCGGCGAACAACGTCGGCATGGCGTTGATGTTAAGCCAGCCCATATCCCCGCCTTCCAGAGCTTCCGAGCCTGACGATGAGGTTATCGCAATACGTGAGAAATCTGAGCCATCATTGAGTAATTCCAGTACTTTCTCTGCACGTTCACGCGCTTTATCGATATCTTCTTCGGTTGGTTCTGAGGGCAGACCAAGCAGAATATGACCTAGTTGGTATTCCGCCTGGTCAGCACCTTGCTCATCCATCAGTTTCACCAACGATTCTACTTCCTGCGGCGTAATATAAATACGACGGCGCACATTACCCCGGCGTACCTCACCCACAATCAACTCTTCACGTACATCTTCGCGATAGTCGTCATAGCTGATATTTTCTTTGCTCAATTCACTGCGTAATTGCGCCACACTGACGCCCTGGCTTTGGGCAATATTCCCAATGGTTTGTTCCAACTGAGGATCACTAACCTGGATGCCCATGCGTTCAGCCATTTGCATTTGCAGGCTTTTTAAAATTAACCGTTCGATAGACTGGGTGCGTAGCACCCGGTCAGAAGGTAATTTTTGTTCTTCGTTTTGGGCATTGCGTTTGACTTCGGCAACCAGCGATTCTATTTCGCTTTCTAAAATAACGCCTTGGTCTACGATAACCGCTACGCGGTCCAGTGAAGCTTGTTGTGCCCAGCTAGGAAAAGATAGCAGGGCAGTTAAACACATAGCCCGGATAATGAACTTCATAATCACTCTTTATTGTCGTTAATTTTACACCAACCCGCGCACGGGTGTGTGCACGGTAAATTAATTCAGGTTGTAAGGCTGTCGATAGCCGAACATGCCGTCTTCGAGCATTCGTCGGCTGGATTTGGAAGAACCCAGTCCTTTGAAGATAAACTGTAATCCTATACCAGAATCATATTCATCTGTCGATTGCTGACCATCAGCACTAAAGCGGTTGCTTAACTGACGTTGGGCCACAATTTGTACCGCCCAGCAGCAGGACTCGTACTGTAAACCAAAGTAAGATTCAATACTGCGGTTTCGGTCAAGATCCCGGTAGGTGCGGCCTACCCAGTGCCAGTTTGTGTTGATTGGCCAGCTGGCCGAAATACCTACCTGGTCAATCGTTTCACCGCTTAATTCACGCACATAACGGTGGCTTAATTGCACCAGGCTATCATTATCTCGGCGGTATTCCAGCGTGTGGCTACTGCGCTCTACCTTATCGGTTTGCGTGGTAATTTGCACATCAGAATGAAAATACCAGCGAGCCGACATGCGCCAGTCGAGTTCTGTCGCCAACGCAGAACGGTCTTTATTCTGACTGGGCGACACTACTTGATTGTCGTCCAGGTAGAATATCTGACCCAGACTGATCGCAAATTGTTCCCGGTTTAAATCATCCAATATACGCGAGGTCATACCTACGGTAATTTGATTATTATCATTAATCCGGTCCAGGCCGGTAAATTCACGGCCTCTGAATAGCCCTTCCACATCGGTTAGCAATACCGCGGTATCGTACAAACCTATGTTGGTCTGGTCTTCAAATGAGGTATATAAATACTGTAGCTTGGGTTCAAGGGTGGTAGTCCCTTCCTCGCTAAACCAGCCGCCGTCACGTTCGAAATATAAGGTACCGAATAACCGGCCCTGGCCTAGCGTACGGTTGACTTCTTCATCCAACGTGGTGTCATCCACATTATCCTGGCGATAATAGGTGTTGAGTACGGTAGCTTCTGCGGTTAACTCCCCCCAGTGACGCTGGTAAGGCAAAGACAAAGTGGGTGCCACATGAAAACGCATCGCGGTGGGCATCGTGGGGTTAACATTGTCAAAATACGCTAGCTCTGATTCCAGTTTGAACTCCAGTAAACTGCCAATAGGTTTCACTACATTAAGCCGCGCTTCAGGAATGGCTCTGTAAGCATCGCTCTGGGTACCAATGGTTTCGAAATCGCGAATATGGATATCCAGGGTCATATCTGAATCGTAGTAGTTCAGGCCCACCGTACGATACAAGTGCGTGTCAGCTCGATTGTAATAATCAGAGCCCAAGTCAACAATGTAGTTATCATCACTAATACCATTGACATCCACCCCCACGGTCCAGTTTTCACCCAAATAGCCATCGTGCGTGATCCGATAAAAATAACGATCAGCGTTGTCTGTGGTGTCTTGGTCAGAAGGTAAATACTCTACATCGACTACGCTATAGCCCTGTTCGCTTAAATAGCGAAACTCTGTTTTTAGCTGCAAGCCACGGTCTGTCATGAGGCGGGGCGACAGCGTCATGTCATAATTAGGCGCCATATTCCAGTAAAACGGCTGTTCAATATCCACCCCGGTACTGGACGAACTGGTAATCTCCGGAAACAACAGGCCCGTTTGGCGCTGATTACTGACCGGGAAAGCAAAATAAGGCAAGTAAAATACGGGAACATTACCTACATAAAAACGAGTGTTTTTCGCCTTGCCCCATAACGAACCGCGCTCAATACTGATTTCTGATGCTTTGATCATCCAGTCTTCACCCTGTGCAGGACACGTGGTAAAGCTGACATCGGAGAGGGTTAGCCCTTGCGCTGCCGTTAAATCAATAACCTCGGCGGTGCCCCGGCCATTTGAGCCGTTTAACAAATAAACGGTATTATTCATGTTGAGCGTTTCTGCAACGGAATCAAGCACTACCGCGTCGCTAGATACTTGTAACTGCGCGTCCTGGTAAACCACGTCGCCGGTAGCCTCTAACTGACGGCCGTTATTTTTTACCTGAGCCTGATCCGCATGAATAGTGGCAGCATCTGAGGTGATATCTACATTGCCGGTAAAGTTAGCCACGCGTTCAGAAAGAAACTCCGTGCGGGCGGCTTCTACTTTAACCTGGCCCGGTGGCATCAGATTGTCTGAAGAAAACTGGACGGGGGACGTTGGGCAGAGCAAATCTGTATTTTGCCCAGCCGTTTCAGTGGTGACAGATTGCTCGGTTTGCCCGTGGGCTTGCTGCCAGCCCAGGGTAAATAACAAAAGCGATGCGCAGGTCTTTTTCATGCGAAGGTGAATGGCCTGTTAGTGGTACTGTTCGTTTGTACTTACTCACTCACAAAAGGTAAGTAAGCAGCGTGATTGCTGTCCATTACGGTGTCTTCACGCCAGCTTCCCGGCTGACGTAGGTATAAACAGCCGCTAATTCTAAGCACTTCTGAATCAATAACCAACCATCGGCAGTAAAAAAAGGAGATTAAACTGCATGAAAACGGCATATTTAATCGTAAATTTACAACACTTCATTCGATTCCGCTCTTTAGAAGCGTTAAATTATCAGCATAATGAGCATTGGTAACGTAGTAATATACTCAGCAGTGCTTTATAGAACGCCAGTATACACTGAATAACACTGGCCAGATTATCATCAAGGGGAACGCGATAATGCCATTTTGGGGCAAATTACTGGGACTGGTTTTTGGGTTTATGTTCTTAAAGATTCCCGGCGCGATATTGGGCGTAATTGTCGGCCATCTGTTTGACCGAGCTTACAGCCAGGACTTTAACAAAATGGGTGGATTTGGCCGTTTTTTTACCGACCAGTCTGGCATCAAGCAACAGGCTATTTTCTTTCATAGTCTGTTTGCTGCGCTTGGGCATCTGGCCAAATCAGATGGCCAGGTTACACCGCGCGAAATCCAGGTGGCCACCACCTTAATGGATGAGATGCAACTACAGGACGACGCCCGCCGTGAAGCACAAGAAGCGTTTCGCGAAGGTAAAGCCGCTGATTACCCTATCGTTGATACGCTGACCAGCCTTTATGAGAACTGTCACGGACGGCGGGATATTTTGCAGGTGTTCCTGGAAATTCTGATTCAGGCGGCGTTTGCTGATGGCAATGTTTCTAAAGCCGAGTACAAAGTGCTGGAAAAGGTGGCACGGGCGCTTAGTTTTAAACGGCAGGATTTGGATTACCTGTTAGCCGCGTATGATGCTGAATTGCGTTTTCGCCAGCGCGGTGGACAGGGCCGCACCGCCAACGAAGGGTATACCCAGACTCAGTCTTTGGAAGATGCTTACAAAATTATCGGGGTAAGTGAGCAGGATGACGAAAAAACCATAAAACGGGCGTATCGTAAGCGTATGTCAGAGCATCATCCGGACAAACTGGCGTCAAAAGGGTTACCCAAACAGGCATTAGAAATGGCTAAAAATAAAACCCAGGATATTCAAGCAGCTTATGAGCTGATAAAAGAGCGTCGGGGTTTCTGATTGTCAGCTAATCATGTGGTCAGTGAACAAAGCGCGCGGCATATTAACCGCTTTATTGACATGTTGTGGCTGGAAAAAGGCCTGAGCGAGCATACTCAGCAAAGCTATCGTACCGATTTGACCAAGCTGGCATTATTTTGTACCAGCGTAGGGCAGGATGACATCGGCCAGTTGACCACAGAAATCATTCAGGATTATCTTTGGCAGCGCCACGACGCGGGGTTATCCGCGCGCAGTACGCAGCGCGCCATGAGTGCCATGCGCTCGTTTTACCAGTTTATGATTGTTAGCCAGTTACGTACCGACAACCCGGTGTCGGCCCTAAGCAATCCCAAAATTCAGCAACGTCTGCCGGCCTCGCTCAGCGAGCAGCAGGTGGATGACTTGCTTCAGGCCCCGGATACTGAAGATCCTATAGAATGTCGCGATCGCTGTATGCTGGAGGTGTTGTACGCCACGGGGCTGCGGGTCAGCGAGCTGGTAGGGTTACGGCTTGACCAGGTCAATGTACAGCAGGGCGTGGTCAGAGTGACCGGCAAGGGTGAAAAAGAACGGTTAGTGCCTTTAGGCGAAGACGCGATTGACTGGATTGCCACTTATTTGCGCCAGGCCCGGCCCCAGTTGCTAAAAGCGCCTAGCGACGTGCTCTTTTTAAGCCTTCGGTCGCAACAAATGACCCGCCAGACATTTTGGCACCGGATTAAGGAATATGCGATTCGGGCCGGGATAACCCAGCCTTTATCACCGCATACGTTACGGCATGCTTTTGCTACGCATCTGCTTAACCACGGCGCAGACTTGCGGGTGGTACAAATGTTGTTGGGCCACAGCGATCTGTCAACCACACAAATTTATACTCATGTGGCAACTGAGCGGTTGCAGAATTTAATTGCTAATCATCACCCCAGAGGGTGATTGAACGCGTGTTCACTTTTCAGCAACACAGTCTGTGGTAGTATCAATTTAATGAAAGATGTTGGTAGCAGGCCCGGTCTGCACAAGTATTGCCACAATTTAAGGAGTAAGTGTGTTTCAACGTATAATAAAGATGGCTTCGGTTGCTACATTACTAATTACAAGTTTGTTGAGTCAGGCTCAAACCCTGGAAAACACCAAGGCGGTTGAGCAAAAGCTGGAAAACCAGCTGGGGCTGAAGGTACGGGCTATCAGCGAGGCTCAAATACCGGGATTGCTACAGGTTACCTCTGATAAAGGCTTGTTTTATATCTCAGATGATGGCCGCTATTTTATGCAGGCGCGAATTTTCGATATGGACAATGATATGGCCAATGTGACAGAAAATGCGCTGGCGGAGATGCGCCTTGATGGTGTGAAAAAGTTCAGTGACTCGGCTATTCAGTTTAATGCCAAGGATGAGAAACATGTTATTACCGTGTTCACCGATATCACTTGTGGCTATTGCCGTAAAATGCACAAAGAAATTGAACAGTTAAATGCGTTGGGTATTTCTGTGCATTACCTGGCATTTCCACGTTCCGGGTTAGCCACGCCGGTCTATGACGACATGGTCTCGGTATGGTGTGCCAAAGATCCTAAACAGGCCTTAACCGCCGCCAAGCAGGATAAAAAAGTTGCGCAAGCCAGTTGTGATAACAACATTGCTGAGCAATTTGAATTTGGTCAGTCGATAGGGGTGAATGGTACGCCCAACATTATTTTAGAAGACGGCACATTAATTCCAGGTTATCAGCCCGCCGGGGTGCTCGCCCAGGCACTCGATAATGCCGGTTAACTAACCATAATGTAGCCTGACGTTCCGATCAGGCTACATATCATTCGGTATAAGCGTTATCATAGAACCTGGTTTAACCGTCAATGCTAAGGTGATATCGCCCTATGGGACTGCCAATCGTCCGGCGCACAATCAGCGCTGCGCCTCTATGTAATACTCTTCACCCTGTGCTGGACCGGGTTTACCGCGGCCGCGCTATTACCAGCCTTGAAGAATTGGAAACCACAGCTCAAGGCTTACACCATTACCAGCAACTGACCGGTATTGAACAAGCGGCTCAGCTAATGTGCGAGGCTATCGAAAAGCAACAAAAGGTAGTCATTGTTGGCGACTTTGATGCCGACGGGGCCACCAGTACCGCAATTTGTATGTTAGCGCTACGCCAGATGGGCTTACAAGAGATCTCTTATCTGGTCCCCAACCGGTTTGATTTTGGCTATGGTCTCAGTGAACAAATTGTAGATATTGCCTGTGATGAAGGGGCGCAGGTTATTGTAACGGTAGACAACGGCATTGCTTGTCTGCCCGGTGTGGCGCGTGCTAAAGCCCGTGGTGCCACCGTAATTGTTACCGATCATCACTTACCTGGCGCACAGCTACCAAATGCTGATGCGATAGTAAATCCTAACCAACCTGGCTGTGAATTTTTATCAAAACATCTTGCAGGGGTAGGCGTGGCATTTTACCTGATGCTGGCTATAAGAGCCCGGTTACAGGCTAAAAACTGGTTTGATACGGTTGAACGACGCGCCCCCAACCTGGCTGATTTGCTCGATATTGTTGCCGTGGGCACGGTAGCGGATGTCGTCGTGCTGGATAAAAATAACCGTATTTTAGTGCATCAGGGTTTGCAGCGTATCCGGGCCGGGAAATGTCGTCCCGGTATTAAAGCGCTGTTTGAAGTGGCAGGTAAAGAGTTAGCCCATATCACCGCCACTGATTTGGGCTTCGTAGCTGGCCCCAGGTTAAATGCGGCAGGCCGGTTGGACGACATGGCACTGGGTATAGAATGCTTGTTGTGTGAAGACCCAATGCAGGCACGCTTCATGGCTAGCGAGCTGGACCAGCTAAACCAGCAGCGTAAGTCTATTGAAAGTGAAATGAAGCAAGAAGCCGAACAGGCTATTGCTGCAATCACCCTTGAACAAGCCAGTATGCCGCCAGCCCTGGTGCTTTATAATAAAGACTTTCACCAAGGGGTCATTGGCATTGTGGCAGGCCGGATGAAAGAAAAATACAAACGGCCGGCTATTGCTTTTGCTCATCAGGACGAACACGTCATCAAAGGCTCTGCCCGTTCCGTGCCAGGGGTACACATTCGCGATGTACTGGAAGAAATTAATGCCCAGCAGCCGGGGCTTATTCCTAAGTTTGGCGGCCATGCTATGGCTGCCGGGTTATCCTTGCCGGTGACTGCCCTAGAAACCTTTGAGGCACTTTTTTATCAGGTTGTCAGCCGCCATTTAGCGACCGCCGGGGTTCAGGACACCATCATGACCGATGGCGAACTAAGCGATGATGAAGTTACGCTCCCGCTGGCCCGTTTACTGCGCCAGGCGGTACCGTTTGGACAGGGATTTGAAGCTCCTTTATTTGATGGGGTTTTTGAGGTGGTGCACCAGCGGTTGCTGAAAGGTCAACATCTGAAACTGGCGCTGCGGGTAAACGGCGGGCAGGAAGTCGATGCTATTGCCTTCAACGTTGATACAAACGTATGGCCAGATGAATCGATAACGCGCGTAGAGCTGGCTTACCAGTTGGATGTAAATGTATTTAGAGGGCGTGAAACCGTGCAATTACTGATACAGGAGCTTGCCCCACATGGACACTGATCCGAAAAAACTTACCGGTCGTCATCGTAAATTAAACCACTTTGAATGCGGGAAAGTGGTGTCGCATGTGCAGCGTGATGATGGTGACTGGATTCGCCATACCCTCATGTTACAAGGCTATGACGTGCCCTTTGTCTATCGTCGCAAGCAGCGCTATCAATCCCTTAAAGGGGCCAGTGTGAACCTAACCTACTACGCGCATAGTGAAGAAATTGCCGGGGTGAGCTTTGAACAGATGAAAGTGGTGCGGATTAAACGCGCTTAAGCCGATAACGCGGGTATGTCAGAGCAGGTAGAACAATGAAAGCCAATTGGTTACAAGCCTTTGTGTTACACCGCAGGGCGTATCGTGAAACCAGCTACCTGGTTGACTTTTTTACCCTGGAAGCCGGTGTAGTGAGGGCGGTAGCCAAAGGCGTCAAAAACAGTAAAGGCGACCGAAAGAGTCTGCTGCAACCGTTTGGCCCTGTCTCGGTAGTACTTTCTGGTAAGTCTGAATTGAAAAATCTGGCGCAAATAGAAAGTGCTGGGCGGTCGGTATTATTACAGGGTAAAGCACTGTTCTGCGCAATGTATGTCAATGAACTGGTAAGCCGCGTTATGCCCGCTGGCTTAGCCAGTGAAAGTTTATTCAACTATTACCAGCAAACTTTAGAGGCGCTGGTGAGCACCGCAACCCCGGATGTACCGCTGCGCGAGTTTGAGTTTGCGCTGCTTGATGAAATGGGCCAGCTACCCGACTGGTTTAGCGATGCCACTACCGGAGCTGCTATTGAGCCGGAGCAATGGTATAAATTTGCCCAGGAATTAGGCATTGTGTTGGCTCGCCAGCCAGGCGAAAAGCATAGCTTTCCTGGCCATGCGGTACTGGCCATGGCCCAGGGGGAATGGAGTAATGCTGCGCGCCAGGCGGGCAAACTGATTTCGCGGCAGGCTCTGCTGCCGCTGCTGGGTGGTAAACCACTTAAAAGCCGTGAATTATTTCGCTAAAATCTGCTACCCGGTTAGATTTTTGGTACACTGAAAAGCAGTCTTTTCAATAACCCAAAGTGACCATGAACGAGATTTTTCTAGGCGTTAATATTGACCACATCGCTACTTTGCGTAATGCACGTGGCACGTCTTATCCTGATCCGGTTCACGCCGCCGATATTGCCGAGCGTGCCGGTGCCGATGGTATCACCGTACATTTGCGAGAAGATCGGCGGCATATCAAAGATCGTGATGTGCATCTTCTTGCGCAAACCATAAATACCCGACTAAACCTGGAAATGGCCGTCACCGACGAAATGCTTGCCATTGCTGAGCAGGTCAAACCAACTTTCTGTTGTTTGGTACCCGAAAAGCGCCAAGAGCTAACCACCGAAGGTGGCCTAGATGTAGCGGGTAATTTGCCTCAGATTAAAGCCGCATGCGGGCAGTTAGCTGAGGCGGGTATTCTGGTTTCTTTGTTTATTGATGCCGACAAAAATCAAATTGATGCTGCGTTTCAGTGCCAAGCCCCATTCATTGAAATTCATACCGGACAATACGCAGATGCGGTCAGCGAAGCGCAGGCGATGGCAGAACTGGCCCGTTTAAAAGACGGTATAGCCTATGCTCACCAAGCCGGGATAAAGGTGAATGCCGGACATGGTTTGCACTATCATAATGTTAAGCCAGTGGCGGCTATCGGCGAAATAATTGAGCTGAACATTGGCCATGCCATTATTGCCCGGGCAGCATTTGATGGCTTGCATACGGCCGTGGCTGATATGCGCAAATTAATGCAGGAAGCACGTTTAAGCAGCCTGATAGAACGTTAACGATGGCCATTATTGGAATGGGCACAGACATCGTAGAGATAGCCCGGATTGCTGCGCAACTTGAGCGTAGTGGCAAATTAGCGCAGCGTATCTTAACGCGTGAAGAGTTAGCCTTTTATAACGTGCATAAAGAGCCTGCGCGATATCTGGCAAAACGGTTTGCAGCTAAGGAGGCGGCGGTCAAGGCCCTGGGTACGGGTATTGGTAACGGAGTGGGCTGGCAGCACATCCAAGTGCTGAACCATCCTGGCGGCGCGCCTTATTTAATCTTTAGCGATGGCTTTGCCAGCCAGTGTACGGCGCGTGGCATTATACATAGCCATGTTTCGATTTCTGACGAGCAGCACTACGCGGTGGCCACAGTCATCCTGGAAAACTAACAACTTGCGAATATAACTATGGTCAGTTTCTACAAGCCGGCGAGAAAAACCGCCGCCGCGTCTACCAAAGCCATTACACCGGTTACAGTGGATGTCTTAGATATGAACGGGGTGGGGGTATGCCGTGGGCATAAGCCGATATTGTTTGTTGAAGGGGCGTTACCCGGCGAACAAGTAAAGGCAAAGATAACCTCTAGCCAAAAGCAAATGGCCCGCGCGTCGGTCAAGCAAGTGACGCAGGGAAGTCCCTACCGTCGTCAACCTTTTTGTCCGGTCTATCAGCAGTGTGGTGGATGTCAGTTACAGCATGCAGACCCAGACTATGCCTTGCAGGAACGCCAGCAAGCCATGGCCGACTACTGGCGACACCAGCTTAAGTTAACCGATTTACCGTGGCAGCCGCCTTTGACTGGCCCGCGGCCCGCCTATCGGCGTAAAGCCCGGCTGGCGATTGACGGGCGCCAACCCGGCCAAGTGCGTCTGGGATACCGGCAACAAGGTAGTAAAAATATTGTGGACATCCCCCAGTGTCCGGTATTAGTCAGCGAATTACAGCAGCTTATTAAACCGCTAAAAACGTTGCTTAACGCGTTTGCCAATAGCCGGCATCTTGGTCACTTGCATCTTTTAGCCGGCGATAACGTAGTTGAGGTAAGTATTAATACCAGCCGGGATCTCAGCGATGCCATGTTAAACGCCTGGCAAGATTTTGGTGTTGAACATGGGTGTAATGTGGTGCTTGAAGATAGCCACGGCCAACAGCGCTTATTGCACCACCATGCAACGCTACGCTGCTATACTGAAGATGATTTATACTTAACCCCGGCACCGCAAGATTTTGTGCAGGTTAATCGTCAGGTTAACCAGGCGATGATAGCTCAGGCAATGCACTGGCTGGATCCGCAACCCCACGATGTGATAGCCGACTGGTTTGCCGGCCTGGGAAATTTCAGTTTGTCACTGGCTCGCCGTTGCGCGCAGGTGCAAGCCGTGGAGGGGGTGGCCGCTATGGTGCATAAAGGGCAGGCGAATGCACAGGAACAGGGCATCGCGTCTATAGACTGGTGTCAACTGGATTTAAATGATGCTGCTGCAGTGCAGGGTGCACTGGCAGTTAATTTTGACAAAATGGTTTTGGATCCCTCCCGCGAGGGCGCTTCAACAGTATGTCAGGCCCTTGCGGGCGCGCCGGTTGAGCAGGTTTTGTATGTTTCTTGCAATCCGAGCAGTTTTACCCGCGATGCCGGCTATTTGTTGGAGGCCGGGTATACCGTCGAAAAAATAGGATTGATAGAAATGTTCCCCTACACCCGACATCTGGAAGTCATGGCGTTATTCACGTTCCAGGCACGACCCACCAAAAAAGCGAGTTGATGTTTTATGGTATCAACACGAAAAGTACATGAACCCGACCGGCCGCCCTTTGAAAAATGGCTCGATAGCCTGTCGCTAAGCAATAGCACCAAACAAAAGTTGCGGGATATTTCGCACCAACCTGAACGGTTGCTGGTGGGCCAGGAAATGGTCGAGATTTTACATCAGCTGAATATGGATGATGTTACCCTGCAAGCGGCGCTGGTTTATCCCTATTGCGAACAGCACAAACTTACCGAAACGGATATGCAAAGTGAGTTCGGCGAGGAAATCGCCCAGCTCATTATTGGCGTTCGCCGGATGGATGCGATCAAAGCCTTACACGCCCGGCGCTCTGGAAGTCAGCAAGCCAGTGATGAACAGCACATAGATAACATCAGACGGATGCTGTTGGCGATGGTGGAAGATGTGCGCGCGGTGGTCATTAAGATGGCCGAGCGGATATGCGCCCTGCAGCAAGTCAAAAAAGCCGATGAAGAAACCCGGGTAATGGTGGCCCGGGAATGCGCCAGTATTTACGCCCCTCTGGCTAACCGCTTAGGCATAGGCCAGCTTAAATGGGAGCTGGAAGATTTAGCCTTTCGTTATTTACATCCGCTTACCTACAAGCAAATTGCTCAGCAACTGGATGGCAAACGTAAAGAGCGTGCCCGCTATATTCAGGATGTAGTCGACCATTTGCAATCTTTGGTAGATAACGAACAAATTAAGGCTGAAGTGCACGGCCGCCCTAAGCATATTTACAGCATCTGGAAAAAGATGCAGAAAAAGCGCCTGACGTTCGAGCAGCTGTTCGATATCCGGGCGGTGCGTATTATCGCTGAACGGCTGCAGGACTGTTACGCAGCTT
This sequence comes from Alteromonas indica, assembly GCA_003056425.1. Classification (GTDB taxonomy): domain Bacteria; phylum Pseudomonadota; class Gammaproteobacteria; order Enterobacterales; family Alteromonadaceae; genus Alteromonas; species Alteromonas indica. Next base: position 37,199 of record PYVY01000001.1, on the reverse strand, counting down.
TGGGGGCTGTGCATGCCAGTTACCGCCATTTACCCAAAGAGTTTGATGATTACATCGCTACTCCCAAAGCAAATGGCTACCAGTCTATTCATACCGTGATAGAGGGGCCTGAAGGCAAGCCGGTCGAAATTCAGATACGTACTCACAAAATGCATCAGGACGCTGAGCTTGGTGTGGCCGCGCACTGGAAATATAAAGAAGGTTCAGCGGGTAAAACCTCAGGCTACGATGAGCGTATCAACTGGCTACGCCGCATCTTGCAATGGCAGGAAGAAGTAGCTGAGTCGGGCGATTTGGTTGAAGAATTACGTAGTCAGGTATTTGATGACAGGGTGTATGTTTTTACGCCTAAAGGAGATGTCATTGATTTGCCGCAAGGTTCTACCCCGTTAGATTTTGCTTATTATGTACATAGCAATGTGGGCCACCGCTGTATTGGTGCCAAAGTAAACGGCCGCATCGTGCCATTTACCTACCAGTTGCATAGTGGCGATCAGGTTGAGATTCATACAGGTAAAGCGTTGAACCCAAGCCGCGACTGGATGCACCCAGGGCTGGGTTATGTGCACTCCTCGCGAGCCCGCGCCACGATCCATTCATTTTTTAAAAAGCAGGACAAAGAAAAAAACCAGCAAGCTGGCAAGGAGTTGCTGGAGCGCGAGTTACATCGGGCTCATATAGCGGTTAAAGAAGCGGTTAATGCCTGTGCCAAGTTCAATGTACAGCATCTGGAAGACTTGCATGCGGCGATTGGTGCCGGTGATTTGCGCGTAATGTCAGTGGTTCATTATCTGCAGCATCTCTATGACCCGGTAGAACCGGAGCCGGAAATCAGCCCGAAAGTTAAAACCCGTAAAACTGCCGGCGCCACGGGCAAGAACGACACGGTGGTGGTAGAGGGCGTGGGCCACTTAATGAGCCAGCTAGCTAACTGCTGTAAACCGGTACCCGGTGAGCCCATTATGGGATATATCACCCAGGGCCGGGGGGTGAGTGTGCATAAGGCCAGTTGTGAGCAGTTGCAACATTTAAGCGAAGCGCATCCAGAGCGTTTGATAGATGTTAATTGGTCATCATCTTTAAATGTTGGGTTTGAAACCAGTATCGATGTGTTTTGTACTGATCGAGATGGCCTGATACGTGACATTACCACCGTGTTGGCCAACGACAAAGTCGCCTTGCTGGGGGTAAACAGTTTAAGCGACAAGCCCCGGCAAACTGCGCTTATTAGTATTTCAGTGGAGGTACCTGATTTGCATACCCTAACCAAAGTGATAGACCGCTTAGCCCAATTAAAAGGAGTGGTAGATGTCAAACGTAAGGCCAACTGAAATGGATAATCTGGCGCGCTTGTTAGCAATTATGGAACAATTACGCGATCCGGTTAGCGGATGTCCGTGGGACCAGCAACAAACGATGCAATCACTAACCCGCTATACGCTGGAAGAAGCCTACGAAGTCGTCGATGCTATTGAGCATAGTGCGCCGCAAGACATTCGCGACGAATTAGGAGACTTGCTATTTCAGGTCGTATTTTATGCTCAACTGGGTAAAGAGCAGGGCGAGTTTGATTTCAATGACATTGCCGGCGCCATCAGTGACAAAATGGTACGTCGCCACCCCCACGTATTTGGCGATAATAATGTGTCCGCCGAGCAGGTTGAACAACAGTGGGAAGCCATCAAAGCTGCTGAAAAACAGGCGAAAGGGCAAGCAGCGGGCATATTGGATGATGTGCCGGTGGGAATGCCAGCGCTGATGTATGCGCAGAAGCTGCAAAAGCGTTGTGCCAGAGTGGGGTTTGATTGGGATAGCCCGCAACCGGTATTGGCCAAAGTGAAAGAAGAAGTTGAAGAAGTCGCTCAAGAGCTCAATGCTGCCACCGTAGATGCACAAAAAGTGGAAGAAGAAATTGGCGATGCATTGTTTGCTATGGTTAACCTGGCCCGCCACTGTAACGTGGACGCCGATACCGCGTTAAGAAAAGCCAGTCACAAATTTGCCCGACGTTTTAATCAGGTTGAATCGCTTGCCCAGGCAAATCAGCAATCATTAGCAGCGATGTCATTGCCCGAATTGGAAGCTCTGTGGCAGGAAGTTAAAGCCCAGCGTGCTGCTGCAAGCGCCTGAATTCATCTAAAGACTGTTGTGGCGTGGCTTCCCAGTTGGGATATTTAAGCGAATAGCTAAGTACATTATTGTCCAGGCGATGAATTACTCTGGGACTGTCATCCAGAAGTTTCAACGCTTTACGGTGTTCGCTGTTTTGTCTGAACAGCTCAGAAAGTTTGCCATTTTCTAACAGTCTTACCATGCCTTCTTCCAACCGTTTTTGTAGTTCCGGACGAGCGGGCGACACAAAGAAGAACTCATAGCTGGGGTAAACCAGCATGTGGTTTTGTTCAATCACCAGATGGGGGTTTTTATGGTATTCCATGTCTCGGTGTACTTCGACAATATTGCGGGGAAAATAATCCACCATGCCGCGCTCCAGGCTTTTGTACATGGTGGTGTACCAATTAGTCCATCCTGAGCCCGCTACCTTAAATTGGTTATCTTTTAAAATGGCGAAATCCGGCCAGTCTTCGCCCTGTACAGAAACCAGGTTACGAATATGCGCCAGGCTTTGTGTAGGTTGAAAAAATGGCTGCATGTTTTTATGTATAACAAATACCCGGTAGCCTCCAAATCCCTGTAGCAAAGGAAACCGTACAGGCAAAAGTCGCTGCTCAAGCGCATCGCTAGTCACACTCCACATGACATCTCCCTGACCTTTAAGCAGCGTGACCACTTGCCTGCTTTGGGTCATCGGCAGCACGTGTCGGCGCACCTGCATTTCCCCATGGGTATCCTGCGTTTCGGCGATAGCCGCCCGCAATACGGCAATGTGGTATTTACCATACTCAGACCCGGCGAAGGAGGTCGTATAGGTTAACGTCTCGCTGTAGAGTGGGGCCGATAGCAACATCAGCACGCCGATAATAAATGTTCGGTTCATGTGCACATAAGTGATCATTCTTCTTATCAACTTATAAAGTTAGACTAATGTATAAACTTTGCCAGTTTTTTGTACAGTACAATTCCTTTGAATTTTCTTGACTTCAGGGGTTCGCTTTTTGTTCAAAACCTGTATAATTCGCGCCCTGCCCAGTTACACCCACCTTTGGGAAGGTGGAAGAATCAATAGACTCGAAGGGGTCAATAGATTGGTTTTACAGGTGATTTCATATTAAGAAATCAGTAACGACGATTTTTTTTCGGGTGAATTTAAATGAAAACTTTTGTTGCTAAGCCAGAAACGGTACAACGTGACTGGTACGTGGTTGACGCCACAGACAAAACATTAGGCCGCTTGGCTTCTGAAATTGCGCGCCGTCTGCGCGGTAAGCATAAGCCAGAGTACACGCCACACGTAGACACTGGCGATTACATCATCGTAATCAATGCTGAAAAAATTACTGTAACCGGTAATAAAGCACTGGGTAAGATGTATTACTCGCACACTGGATATCCTGGTGGTCTGAAAGAGACAAACTTTGAAAAACTGATTGCTCACAAGCCAGAAATGGTACTTGAGAAAGCAGTTAAAGGAATGCTGCCAAAAGGTCCTCTGGGCCGTGCAATGTTCCGTAAAATGAAAGTTTACGCTGGTGGCGAACACGCTCACGCAGCACAGCAACCACAAGTTTTGGACATCTAAGGAGCAACTGACATGGCAGATACTCAATACTACGGCACTGGCCGCCGCAAAAGTTCTACTGCTCGTGTGTTCCTGCGTCCAGGTACAGGTAACATCACAGTAAACAAACGTGCTCTTGACGAGTACTTTGGTCGTGAAACCGAGTGCATGGTGGTTCGTCAACCACTAGAACTTGTAGAACTAACTGAAAAGTTTGACGTTTACATCACTGTTGCAGGTGGTGGTTCAAACGGTCAAGCAGGTGCAATTCGTCACGGTCTGACTCGTGCTCTTATGGAGTATGACGAGACCCTGCGCCCATCTCTGCGTAAAGCAGGCTTCGTTACTCGTGATGACCGTCGCGTTGAACGTAAGAAAGTGGGTCTGCACAAAGCGCGTAAGCGTCCACAATTCTCAAAGCGTTAATTTTTACGCTTTATGCAAAAACCCGGCGTATGCCGGGTTTTTTTATGCCTGCCATATTGTTGTGTCTACGGCACAACCAACAACCTTACATTAAGTCTGCGCAAAACCCCTTCGCCTATTTGCATTACGCTTTTTATGGCCTATCTTTTTAAAAAGAATTCAGCTATTTAGCGGCCGGTTAAGTATGATGGTTGCCTGCGCGCAAATATGCTGTGGCTGTTTGCATATCCTATTTAGCCAGCCAGGGGTAATACCTTGCAACAATGGCGACGCTGACCGGTACATATACGGTGAGTGAGAAAACCTGCCGATGCGGGTACGTATATTGAGCCGATAGGAAACCAGCAATGTTTTGTTCGTACTAGCTTCATCGGATAGGGGAGCGACCTATTATATAAACGCGCTACACCGAACCGGATATGGCAATTCCCGGGCGGTGGTTATTCGTCAGGAATAACCGCTCACGGCGGTCGCTGTGACATAGTGGTGTGACATAGTGCTGTGACATAGTACTGTGACCTTGTATGGCGGTGACGGCTGGGGTAAAAATGGGCTTGCAGGTGCCGAGCGGTCTGGCGCCACGATACCCATGCGATAGGCGTATGAATAAAGCTTCATGCAAATTTGTACATTAGACATACTAAAACCTTGTAAAGAGAAAGGCTTTTCCCGTATGATTTTGTATGAAAAATAACATATTATAAAAATAATTATACAAGCCGCTAACGTACAGGTGAACGTTGACGGCTGGCTGGCATAGCGAATTAATCCGGGGCCTTCTGAATTAACTTGCTATGCAGCATCCAACCTGGAGAAATGTGGATGAGCGATGTATCTGTAGATGCAAATACCTCTGCACCTGGCCCCAAAGGGCCACAAAACAACACGAGGCGCCGCTTTTTGACGGTAGCGACCTCTGTGGTTGGTGGTGTAGGGATTGCTGGTGCCGCGGTACCATTTATCGCGTCATGGAACCCGAGCGCGAAAGCGAAAGCGGCTGGGGCTGATGTCGAGGTAGATATTAGCGCCATAGAGCCTGGGCAGCTGATACGGGTTATGTGGCGCAGTAAACCAGTGTGGATAGTCAGACGAACGCCGCAAATACTTGAGTCGCTCAGCCAGCACGAAGATAAGTTGAAAGATCCAGGCTCTGAAGCCCAGCAACAGCCAGGGTTTGCGCAAAACCAGTACCGTTCTTTAAAAGAGGAATATCTGATTCTGGTCGGTATTTGTACCCATTTGGGGTGTTCCCCACAGTACCTCAAAGGCGGCGCGTTTGAAGAGGTAGTGCAAGGCGTACCCGATGGTTTCTTTTGCCCGTGCCATGGCTCGAAATTCGATATGGCAGGCAGAGTATTTCAAAGTGTTCCTGCCCCTTTGAACCTGGTCGTTCCCCCTTATCAGTTTGTTGATGATGTTACTGTAATCATCGGCTCTGAAGCGCAGGAGGCATGATGAACGCATTTTTATCATGGATTGAAGCCCGTATCCCCATGATGCGGGTAGCGAATATGCACGCTATTCAGTATCCAGCACCCCGCAATATGAACTTCTGGTATGTGTTTGGGTTCTTGGCCACCATAGTGTTAGTTAATCAGATAATCACCGGTATCTGGCTAACGATGAACTTTGTTCCTACCTCAGAAGGTGCGTTTGCTTCTGTTGAATACATCATGCGTGAAATCGATTTTGGCTGGATTATTCGTTACATGCACAGTACGGGCGCGTCGGCGTTTTTTATTGTGGTGTATATGCATATGTTCCGCGGCATGATTTACGGCTCTTACCAAAAGCCCCGAGAGTTGTTGTGGGTGTTCGGTATGTTTATCTATTTAGCCCTTATGGCTGAAGCATTTATGGGCTATGTGCTGCCTTGGGGGCAAATGAGTTATTGGGGCGCCCAGGTAATTGTGTCGTTATTCAGCGCCATCCCCGTGATTGGCCCTGATTTAGTCATCTGGATTCAAGGTGATTACGTTATCTCCGGGGCCACGCTCAATCGGTTCTTTGCTTTACACGTTATCGCCCTACCGCTGGTGATTGTGATACTGGTATTTCTACATATTATCGCTTTACACGAAGTTGGCTCTAATAATCCAGACGGCGTGGCTATCAAACATCAAAAAGGCAGTTTGCCAGAGAGTGAAAAAACACCCTATAAAATCCACGAATATTACACCGATAAATACGATATTGCCGATGATGTAGTGCCGTTTTTCCCGCATATTGTGCTAAAAGATCTAGTGGCGTTCTGTGTTTTCTTATTCGCTTTTTGCTACATCTTGTTTTTTGCGCCTGAAATGGGTGGGAAATTTTTGGAGCATCCAAATTTTGAAATCGCTAACCAGTTAAAAACACCAGAGCATATTTTTCCGGTGTGGTACTTCACCCCGTTCTACGCAATTTTGAAAGCGGTACCCGACAAACTGTTTGGTGTGTTGGCTATGTTTGGCGCAATTGCCGCACTGTTTGCTATGCCGTGGATAGATCGCGGTACCGTGAAATCGTGGCGTTACCGCTGCGGGTTGCACAAAGTGAATTTGCTGTTGTTTGCTGTGGTATTTATCTTTTTAGGTTATTTAGGCGGTACCCCTCAAGAAGCCTGGAAAATCATTGCCTCGCAGGTATGTACCGTGTTGTATTTTGGCTTTTTCGCCGCACTGTTTTTATACAGCAGAAACGAAAATACCAAACCTGTACCTGAGAGGATCCCACGATGAGAGCATTGGTATTATTACTTAGCCTGTGGATGCCCGCTATTGCGACTGCTGCTTCAGGCAGTTTTACCCTGGACCACGCTCCAATAGACTTAACCGATAAAGCCTCATTGCAACGGGGTGCTCAAGTGTTCATGAATTACTGCTCAGGGTGCCACTCGATGCAGTACCAGCGCTATAGCCGGACATTTGAAGATTTAGGCATACCTGAAGAGCTCGGTAGCGAAAACCTGCAGTTTAACGGCGATAAGCCTACCGATTATATGAAACGAGCAATGCCGGAGACTAGTGCAGCGACCTGGTTTGGCGCCGCCCCGCCGGACTTAACCCTGGTTGCCCGGGTACGTGGGGCAGACTGGCTGTATACCTATTTACGGACGTTTTATGTGGATGAAAGCCGACCATTCGGGGTTAATAATAAAGTGTTTCCTGATGTGGGTATGCCGCACGCCTTACAGCCTTTGCAAGGTACGCCGCGAGAAAGCTATGAAGAAGTTATGGTTGATGGCGAAACCGTGAAGCGGTATGTCGGTATTCAGTCAGATGGCGATGGGGCACTGTCACCTGACGAATATGATCAGGCGGTTGCTGACCTGGTGAATTTCTTGGAATATACTGGCGAGCCTTTCCGTCTTGAGTCGGAAAAAATAGGAAAGTGGGTGCTAGTTTTTATTATTGTACTGTTTATTTTTGTATTTTTGCTGAAAAAAGATTACTGGCGAGAAGTACACTAATAGCATCAGTTTCATGTATAATACATCCAGGGGGCCCTTGCCCCCTTTTTTAGCTTGTACGGCACTGCTAATATAGAGCAGTGTGAGTGTCTCTCGACGGAGGAAAATTAATGGCCGTAGCCGCGAATAAACGCTCTATCATGACGTTGTTCTCAGATAGTATTGATATTTACAGTCACCAGGTACGCATTGTTCTGGCCGAAAAAGGTGTCGGTGTAGAAATCAGTTATACAGATCCCAGCAACCTGCCGGAGGATCTTATAGATCTGAACCCATACGGAACGGTTCCCACTTTGGTAGACCGCGAGCTGGTCCTGTACAAGTCGCATATCATCATGGAATACCTTGATGAGCGTTTTCCACATCCACCATTAATGCCGGTTTACCCTGTTTCACGTGGTCAAAGCCGACTAATGATGCACCGGATTGAAAGCGACTGGTATTCACTTGCAGCGCGAATTTTCCGTGGTGAAGGTGATGTAGAAGTGGCCCGTAATGAATTGCGTGAAGCATTGTTATCGCTGGCACCGGTATTCTCTGAAATGCCTTATTTCATGAGTGAAGAGTTCAGCTTGGTTGATTGTTACCTGGCACCATTATTGTGGCGTCTGCCTGCGTTAGGTATTGAACTTAACGGCGCAGGTGCAAAAGATATTAATGCTTACATGAGCCGGATTTTCTCGCGTGGGTCTTTCAAAGCGTCACTGACTGATCAGGAACGCGAAATTCATAATCCGTTATGAGTAATATGACCCCCAATCAACCCTATTTGCTAAGAGCGTTTTTTGACTGGATTGTCGATAATCAAATGACGCCCTATATTGTGGTTGATGCAACAAACGAATTAGCTGAAGTACCGCAGGAGTTTGTGAAAGAAGGGCAGATAGTATTGAATGTCTCTCCTTCTGCCTGTGTCAACTTTGCCCTGGATTTAGAGTTTTTATCTTTCCAGGCACGGTTCGGTGGGCAGCCAAGAAATATCAGTATGCCCTGTCAGGCTGTAATGGCAATCTACGCCCGTGAAAATGGTGCAGGTACTGTCTTTGCAGTTGAAGAAGAACTGACATCCCCAGAGTTGGAGCAGGAGGTTGATGAAGCATCATCAATCCCTACCAGGCCAAGTTCAGACACCAGCGAGGCTGATTCTGATAATGCCCCGGTGCCCCCTAAAAAGGGCAAACCCACGTTAAAAATTATAAAATAAAAAATCCGGCCCAGGCCGGATTTTTTGTGTCTGTTATCGCCTTGCTAAAAAAGCGGTAAAACATTATCAGACTGCGATAATTCTCAGAGCAATCTGCCATCTATGTCGTTCAAGTTTTAGGAAGTGTTCAACGGTTGAATACCATGCATAAACAGACTGAGAATGTAGCATGAGCAAAACAAACCCGTATCAGGCCGCCTACTAGACTGGCACTGCCGCCGTTGGTTCTGCACGCTGGTTCTGCACTACCGAATGCATTGGCGCCGCGCCGTGGTGTGGCCCCGCCACCATTGCTCACCAGTCTGCTACCCCCGACTGTGGCCCCTGCAGCTGAACCAAAAAAGAATATCAAAACCACCTCCGCAGTATCCCCTTTACGCCATTGATTATTGCCACGCGCCCTACTGAGCGCGCTATTTTGTCACCGATAAAGCCGCTATTAGCGAGCTTCAGGCCATGGCGCAGGGTGGTGAGCTCACTGGGCCGGAAATGCTGGCGCAAAGCCTGTCTGCAGAAGCTGTCAGTAATCATGCAGTGAGGATATGAGTGACTTCAGCGGCGGTGAGTACTACCTTACAAACTGCCACCACTTATAGCCGGTTAAGTGTTGTGGCAATGACGCTGCCTACCAATGATGGTTTTGTAGTGCTTAATAACAGAGTTATACCAACCCAGGCAGGCCAGTATATGGTGTACCTTAACGCCTATACTGTGGACACCGAGGCTAACGGTGATATACGCGGGCGCCGTGGTTGCTCGCGAAGCTGGTATGCCGTTTTCCCGTCTTTAGAAGGCAGCGCTGGGATGATGAGTTAATCGCACAGGTGTAACAAACACGCTGACCTGGTGGGCGGCAATAGTGATATCAACAATACAGCACAGCGCTGGCTTAAACCGCTGGCAAGCATAACTATTATTGTTCCCTATGGTTTATATCCACGGCGCTAACTGCCACGTAGCGCACATTATGGACGCGCTTTGCCGCGCATCTATTCGGGTATTTTCTGGTAATCTGCTGCAAAGAGCAGGACGGGGCGATGATAACGCCGGACATGAACATACGCTGGTCTCTCATATCAATCGCCTGCGCGTAAAACTAAAGGGGGCGCGCCAGCCAACCAGATAATAAAGGCTATGCAGGCGCAGGATAGTGTTTTTGCCCCCACGGGCGCCAACCACGACGCTGGCTTTTTCATTCTTTATTAAGCGGGCCTCTTGCGCGGCCCGGGAATAGGACTAAACCAGAAACAGCGTTGCAGTACCCAGAAAGGCGAATATCCCTACCACGTCTGTAATGGTAGTTAGAATAACGCTCCCAGCCAGCGCAGGGTCAATTTTAAACTTCTTCATGACAATGGGTAAGGTCGCGCCAGCCAACGCTGCTGCTACCATGTTGATCATCATAGCAAAGGCTATAATTGCGCCTAGCGTGGCATTTTGTTTCCACAGTCCTATTACGGTGGCGATAAGAATGGCCCAGATCATTCCGTTCAAGAAGCCGATAGACAGTTCTTTACTAATTAACCAGCGTGAACTGCTTGGATTAACATGGCCCAGTGCCATCCCCCGGATTACCAACGTCAACGTCTGATTCCCGGCTACCCCGCCCATGCTGGGTACAATGGTATTGAGGATGGCCAGTACAGCCAGTTCACTTAGTGTTGCCTCGAATAAGTCACTGACCATGGCCGCCAGCAGGGCGGTAACCAGGTTAACGCCAAGCCAGACAGACCGTCTTTGCGTACTTTGCCAGACGGGAGCAAAGGTATCTTCTTCGTCATCTAAACCCGCCATACTCATCATGGAGTGTTCAGCATCTTCCCGAATAATATCCACCACATCATCAATGGTGATACGGCCAACCAACCGGTATTTGTCATCTACCACGGGGGCGGATAGCCAGTTGTATCGTTCAAACAGGCTAGCGACTTCATCATCTGGCATGTTGACCGGAATGGCTTCAGCTTCTTCATCCATGACCTCAACAACTTTATCTTCCGGGTCAGCGGTAAGTAAGCGTGCGACCGGAACCGACCCCACCAGATTATCGGTGCGATTGACTACGTAGAAGGTGTCGGTATTTTCCGGTAAATCGCCTTTCAGGCGAATATAACGCAACACCACATCTACGGTAACATCCGGGCGCAAAGTGATGGTGTCGGTGTTCATTATGAAACCGGCGGTTTCCTCGCCGTAAGACAGCGCTTGCTCAGCGCGGACTCTGTCCTGGGCGTCCATTGACTGTAAGATACCCTGCAGTACTTCATCCGGCAGGCTGCTCAGCGTTTCTGCCAGGTCGTCGGTGTCCATTTCCTCCAAGGCATCTACCACATTGTGCGGCATCATTTTTGTAATAATGCCGTTACGCACGTCTTCTGACAGTTCCTCTAGCACATCCCCGTGAAAGTCGCCGTCAATTAATTCCCATAGTTCATCTCGGGTTTTTGTCGGGCTTGATTCCAGAATAAGCGCTACATCAGAGGGGGGTAACTCCAGCAACATTTTACGCACCGACACAAAGCGCCCGTCGGCCAGCGCGGCGTTCATCGTGCGTAATTGACTTTGTGCAAATTTAGATTCGAGCGCTTCTGCCACAGGTGGACCTTCAAAAATGTGAGGTTGTCAGGACGTATCTCAATAGAGTAGATATACAGGGTAACTCAGCAACTAATTACTGTCATTCATAAGCTGCGGTATTAGCGGGGGTTTTGCCCCTTTCCAGGTTCGGTATTTTACCGCTTTATTGATGTCCCAGATAGCCATGGATAGGGGGAACGCGCGTAAATTGTGAGACAGCCCAGGCCCAAGCTGTCACGGCCGGCGAGCGGGGCTGATAGCCTTGGCAGGCTGGTTGCGGCGCACTGGCTGCTTTTTAGTGGCATTGTGAGCGTGTTTAAGGGTTGCTTCACAGCGCTATCCGGCCTCGCCCAGAGTGATTCCCCGGCACATAGTAGCCTCAGCATAGAAGCCCCAGCCTAGTCGCGGGGTATAATTCGTTGGCACGAGGCGCCCTATACCAAGCGCGCGGAGGATTACTCCGCTTCGTTGAATTTACCCATAATTAGCGCTTCAATAGCTTCCATGGCGGCCTGCGCGTCGGGGCCATCACTTATGACGCATACCTGCTCGCCCTGGTGACTTTCCAACATCATTAGCCCAAGTACACTATCCGCCTGGGCTTTTTTATCTGCTTTAACCAAGGTTATTTGTGCATCAAACTGGTTGGCCAGCTGAACCAGTTGAGTCGCCGCGCGGGCATGTAAGCCTAGCTTATTTACAATTGTCAGTTGCTTTTCAATTTTCATTATTTATTAAGTTCCCGATGGCGAATCTGTACATCTGGGTGAACATCGGTGAAGGTTTTGGCCAGCGTTTCAGCCACAAATACAGAGCGATGCTGGCCCCCAGTACACCCAATTGCGACGGTCACGTAACTGCGATTATTGCGTTCCAAATGAGGTAACCAGGTGGTAATCAGGTTTTGAATCTGCCAAATAAATTTCGTCACAATAGGCTGTGAACCTAAAAATACTTCTACCGGGCCGTCCAGCCCGGTTAAATGCTTTAAATCGGGTTCCCAGTGTGGATTAGGCAAGAACCGCGAATCAAACACATAATCTGCATCTTTAGGTATGCCATGTTTAAAACCGAAGGACTCAAATACTAAAACCAGCCGAGAACTCTTTTTACCCAAAATACGCTCACGGATAAGTTCGGCTAACTGGTGAATAGAAAGGGAGTCAGTGTCGATGTATAAATCGGCGCGCTCGGCGATCGGCGCTAACAGTTCGCGTTCGGTATGTATAGCCTCAGCCAGTGACTTATTCAGCCGGGCCAAAGGGTGTAAACGCCGGGTTTCGCTGAATCGCTTTACCAGAATATCGTCACTGGCATCGATATATACAATGGTCATGGCCCATGATTCGGGCAAATAATCGAGAATCTCCCCTAATTCCGTGGGGTCTTTAGGCAGGTTACGTACATCGATACTAACGGCTACCTGGTCGTACTCTTGCGACACGGAGTGGGTAAGGGCAGGGAGTAAGTTGACCGGGATATTATCTACACAATAATATCCCAGGTCTTCCAAGGCTCGTAGCGCAACTGATTTACCCGAGCCGGACCGGCCACTTATAATAATGAGCTTCAAAGCGCTGCTTCCTTATACCTACACAGGGGCTCTGTGTAGGTGGCAATTATGATTGTAGTGCTGCAATAATATCATCCCCGGTTTGTGCTCGGCGAATGGCTTTCAGGGTATCTTTGTCACTTAACTTACCGGCCACCATCGCCAGTGTTTGAAGATGACCTTCGGTTTGCTCTTCAGGCACTAACAGGGTAAAGAAAATATCCACAGGCTTGCGATCAATTGCATCAAAATCGATAGCCGGATCACTGGTCACCACGATGGCAATTACGCGGTCCAGCCCTGGCAAACGCCCATGGGGCAACGCAATACCATTACCAATTCCAGTACTGCCCATACGTTCTCTAGCCATCAGCGCATTCAATACTGTCGCCTCTTCCACTTCCGGGTTATTTTGGGCGGCGATATTACTGATGATCTCGAGAATTCGCTTTTTACTATTGCACTGAACCGCACATTTAGTGCGGTCCAGGCTTACAATGGCTTGTATATCCATATTAACTGACTAATGCTTTTTCAGCTTTTCCTTGTGCTTGATAACTTGCCTGTCCAGTTTATCTACCATGCTATCAATGGCCGCATACATATCAGTATTCTCTGCCGAAGCAAAAACCTCCGCCCCACTAAGGTGAACCGTAGCTTCAGCTTTCTGTGCCAGTTTCTCGACATTTAAAATGACATGAACATTAGAAATATGGTCAAAATGACGCTCTAATTTGCTGAATTTTGTATCGACATAAGTACGCAAAGAGTCAGTGATCTCAATATGATGACCAGTAAGATTGATTTGCATAGTTCGTCTTCCTTATTGTGAGCAAGCCCTACTAAATCAGGCTTTTGCGTTGGTTCGACGGTGGGATCGATAACGATTCCCGATATTTTGCTATTGTTCGCCGGGCAACTTTTATACCTTGCTCGGCCAACAACTGAGCAATTTTGCTATCACTAAGTGGTTTGCTAGGTTTCTCGGCAGCCACCAGCTTCTTAATTAGTGCACGTATGGCGGTAGAGGAGCACTCACCACCAGATTCTGTCGCCACGTGGCTTGAAAAGAAATATTTCAATTCAAAAATACCGCGCGGTGTATGCATATATTTCTGGGTAGTTACCCGGGAAATTGTCGACTCATGCATATCTACCATTTCTGCGACATCGTTTAAAACCATTGGTTTCATCATTTCCGGGCCATGTTCAAAAAAGCCCATTTGTTGCTGCACTATGCAGTTGGCTACCTTAAGCAGCGTATCATTTCGTGACTCAAGGCTTTTAATAAACCATTTTGCTTCTTGCATGTGCGAGCGAATAAATTGTGAGTCGCTACTGTTTCTGGCGCGGCGGCTCATCGCAGCATATTGCTGGTTCACGCTAAGCTTTGGCAGACTGTCAGGGTTGAGCTCAACTGCCCATCGTCCATTGCGCTTAGTAACTGATACGTCCGGAATCACGTATTCGGGTTCTTTTGTAATTAATGCACTACCCGGACGAGGGTTTAGCGTCTGCAACAACCGCATTGCTTCACGCAGTTCATCTTCTTTCAGCTTCGTTTTGCGCATCAAGGTACGATAATCTTTGCTGCCCAATAAGTCTGAATAATCCTGTAACAGCATTTTGGCTTCTTCCAGCCAAGGCGTGTCGATAGCGAACTGGCGTAGCTGAACCAGCAAACACTCTTGCGGGCTGCGCGATCCCGAACCAAGCGGGTCGAATAATTGAATACGTTTCAACACACATTCAACTTCATCTTCTTCGATAACTTCTTCGGCGTCTTCGCTATTCACACTTTGCAGAATATCTTCTACCGATACGGTTAAATAGCCTGACTCGTCGATCGAGTCAATAATTGCCATCGCAATGGCGCGATCGGTATCCGAAAAGTGCGTTAAACGCATTTGCCATAGCAGATGGTCCTGAATATTCTCGGTGGTTTCGCCCTGAAAAATTTGATCTTCATCACTGCCCGGGCCGGGGGCAGGGGCTGAGGACGCTGAATAATACTCATCCCAGGTACTGTCGATAGGCAACTCGTCGGGTAAATCATTTTTCTCCATCGCTTCGCCCGAGTCCATGTTGTCGCTGGTGCTGGCAGTGGCTTCTACATTGTCGTTGTCATTATCGATATTATTTTTTTCGGTAATATCGTTATCACTGCTTTCATCTACCTCTAACAAGGGGTTTGAATCCAGGGCTTCCTGAATTTCCTGCTGAAGATCAAGAGTCGACAGCTGCAATAGCTTAATAGCCTGCTGCAACTGCGGGGTCATGGTTAACTGTTGACTAAATTTTAGTTGTAAAGATGGTTTCATCTACGTCTTATTTTAAACTCGGGTACGCGTGTACTTAAGCGGTGAACCACAGGTATGACAATGTCACTCATACCTTACTATAGCTTGAATTGCTCACCTAGGTATACATCACGTACTTTCTGGTTGCTTAATACTTGCTCCGCACTACCTTGGGCGATGAGCTCTCCGTGACTTACGATGTAGGCTTCTTCACATACATCCAGGGTTTCCCGTACGTTATGGTCTGTAATGAGGATCCCTATGCCTCTGTCGCGCAGATGCTGGATGATTTTCTTTATATCATTTACCGATATTGGGTCAACACCGGCAAATGGCTCATCCAACAAAATAAACTGCGGATTAGCCGCTAATGCCCGGGCAATCTCTACCCGGCGGCGTTCTCCGCCTGACAAACTCATACCGGTACTATTACGTATATGATTGATATTGAATTCATCAAGTAGCGCGTCAGCTTCTTCTTCTCTTTTGGTAGCGGAAAGCCCGCTGCGGGTCTGCAAAATAGCCATGATATTTTCGTGTACTGTTAATTTACGAAATATCGATGCTTCCTGCGGCAGATAGCCGATTCCCTGGCGCGCCCGTTCGTGCATTGGCTGGTGGGTAAGCTCGTTATCATCAATTAAGATTTTACCCTTATCCAGCGCAACTAACCCTACTATCATGTAAAAGGTAGTGGTTTTACCAGCCCCATTGGGCCCTAATAAACCCACAATCTGGCCAGTAGAGACTGACAGGCTGACATCACGTACTACCTGTCTGGACTTATACGATTTCGCAAGATTTGCGGCAGACAATGTTGCCATACTTAGTTGTCACCTTCGCCGTTCTTTTGCTCATCAGCACTATCCTTGGCCGTTGCGTCGTCCTTGTTGTCATTCAATTTTTTAATAGACTGAGGCCGAAAAACAGTGGTGACCCGGCTATCGTCATTATTATCACTACTGGTTGCCAGTAACTGTTCTTTTACCATGTCGTAAGTAATACTGTCACCACGTACCATACTACTATTCTGGCTAATTCTGGCATCGCCCCGCATAGAGATAGTGCGCTTGTTCACCTCATAACGCAATTCGCTGGCCTGGGCGGTAACTTTACTGCCATCATCCATGGTTTGTGAATACTTCGCTGGGTTGCCCCTGGCAATCATGACTTCGCGCCCTTCGCCATCTTTAGCGCTCACCTCAACTTCATCGGCTTCTATCGTCAACGTGCCTTGCGTTATCGTCACATTATCCTTGAACCGGGTAACTTTATTTTTACCATCCATCGACTGGGTGCGAGCGTCTACCGTAATCGGTTTTTGAAAATCACCACTGCCAGCTGTTACCGGAGCAACAAAACATAACAGGGCTAACAGGCTAGAGGCCAGGGGAAAAAGTGGTTTGTACATGATCAATCAACTCATACTCTTGCGAGCTAAGGTCGCCTTTTATGCCATTACTGTTTACGACAAACGTTGCTCCGCGGATAACCACTGGCTGATCTGAAAAGAGTGTTTTGTCGTCCAGATTAATTTTAATAAAGTCAGTTTCGATGGTTTTTACAAACGCATCTTCGGTAAAGCTACGTACCCTGACCTGCGATTCTAATTCAATTAAATTGTTGTTATACAGCGTACCCTCATTCGAGGTGACCTGCCAGGGGCTCTGGTCGGCATCAACATATACGGTATATTTAGGTTCTTCAAATTGCACAAAACCCAGCTGATCATAATGTTCCATGGTTTTGGCAAATACCTGATGGTTCAGGGCCCCTTCTTCATTGTACAAAGTGGTCGTCAGGTTTTTAGCCGTATAAGCCGGTTTTAGTGCATCATTGTTGTTGCCTGACTGAGTGGCCGTTGGCTCGGTTAACCATACTGGCATATATACCAGCAATACCAGTACAAACAGCGCGGCTATACTGATACCCAGCCGGTTCATATGCTGGCTCCGTGAATACCGTCCAGCTTATCATGGGCCTGGAGAATAATATCGCACAGCTCACGCACCGCGCCAAAGCCGCCAGGCTTGGTCAACACCCAGTTTGCGGCAGCCGTAACCTGAGGGTGAGCGTCTTTCACTGCCACTTTGGTGTCAGCAAACTGATACATACCTAAATCTGGAACATCATCGCCAATTGCGGCCACCTCGGCCGGCGTAATGCCCAGACTTTCACTTAACGTGCGCAAAGCTGTGGCTTTGTCTTCTTCACCCTGAATAATATGTTGAACACCCAGCGCCTGCATTCGATTTTCTACAATAGCAGAACGACGGCCGGTAATGACAGCAACTTGAATGCCACTTTTGACCACCGCTTTCAGGCCATAGCCATCGCGGGTGTGGAAGGCTTTTAGTTCTTCGCCGTCGTTACCAAGATAAATCCGCCCATCGGAAAACACCCCGTCCACATCGCACACCAGCAGTTTAAGCTGTTTCAAGCGATTAAAACTTTTCTCTTCCAGCATGCCGTAAAAGGTCACTACATGAGGCATTATAAAACTCCTGCTTTAAGTAACATGTGCATATTAAATGCGCCAATGGGATACCTTTGGTCATCCACGACCATCAGCGCGGTGATACTGCGAGCTTCCATCGTATTTAGCGCCTCTACAGCCAACTCCTGCGGTTTTGCCGTAATTCCACCACGGGTCATGACCTGGTCAATGCCGGTAGTATGAATATCGGTGCGGCTATCCAGTACCCGCCGTAAGTCACCGTCGGTAAATATCCCTGCCAATTTCTTCTGGCTGTCCAGGATGCCGGTCATCCCCAAACCTTTGCGAGAGATCTCCAGTAAGGCTTCGCTGATAGTGGCTTGCTGAGATACCAGGGGCAGGTCCTGCCCGGTAAGCATAATGTCGTGCACTTTTAATAATAGCTTACGGCCCAGGCTGCCGCCGGGGTGGGATAGGGCGAAGTCGTCCGACGTAAAACCGCGGGCATCCAGCAGGGCAATGGCCAACGCGTCACCCATTACCAGCGTAGCGGTAGTACTGGAAGTCGGAGCCAAACCCAGCGAACAGGCTTCCTGCGATACACTGATATCAAGTATCACGTCGGCGTATTGTCCCAGCGTACTGGAGCGGCTGTTAGTCATGGCGATAACCGGTACATTCAGCCGCTTTACCACTGGCAGTAAATTAATTAACTCACTGGTCTCGCCAGAATTAGAGATAGCCAGGAGCACATCTTCTTTACCCAACATGCCCAGATCGCCATGGTTAGCCTCGGCTGGATGCATGAAAAAGGCGGGCGTACCGGTACTGGCAAGGGTGGCGGCTATCTTATTGCCAATATGGCCAGATTTTCCCATACCACTTACCACAACTTTACCTTTGCAGTGAAACAGGATCTCACAGGCGCTGACAAATTCATCGCTTAAACGCGCCGATAGCGCTGCGATAGCCCGGTTTTCAATGTCGATAACCCGTTTTGCCGAAGCTAAAAAGATGTCATGCATAGAGAAGGCCTCACCAGAACAATAATACTTGATAGCCTAAAAAGCACACCAGCAGCAAACTACCTTCAACGCGGCCTATCTGTTTTTTACCAATAATGCTGAAGCTAAAGAAAAACAGCAGCGCGGTAAGACCAAACATCACATACATATCACGGTGGTAAACATCCGGGTCAAGCGGCCCCGGCGCAATGAGCCCCGGCATACTCAGTACTGCCAGCAAATTAAAGATATTGGAACCGATAATATTCCCCAGCGCTAAGTCGTCCTCACCTTTCATTACCCCGGCTATACTGGCGGCTAATTCGGGTAAACTGGTGCCCAGCGCAATCACCGTCAAGCCAATTACCAAGTCACTAATCCCAAAGAAGCGAGCTATATATACTGCGGAGTCGACAATGTAGTGGGCACTTAAGGGTAATAACAGCAGGCCTACGCCAATCCATAACACGGCTTTTCCGGTATGCTCGTTAGACGGGATTTCATCTGTGGTTTCGGCCATCAGGGGGTCAGATTTTTCTACATGCAACGATAACCACGCCATGCCGGCTAATACAAAAATAAACATGCCGAACAGGAAAAGACCTTCAATATGCGCCAGCTGGCCGTTAAACATGAAAGCCATTGCAATAATAGTAATGACCAACAGCGCTGGCATTTCGCGTTTGAGGGTGGTGGAGGAGACGGTAAGCGGTTTCACCAGGGCAGTGATAGCTAATACCAAACCGATATTGGTAATATTCGAGCCCAGCGCGTTCCCCACCGCGGTATCCGGCGAGCCATTAACTGATGCCATTGCGGAAACCACAATCTCGGGCGCTGACGACCCCATGGCCACAATTGTCAAACCAATCATCATTGGTGAAATACCAATATTCTTAGCCAGTGCGGAAGCGCCATAGACAAAACGGTCCGCTCCCCAGCTCAGGACAATAAGTCCGACCACAAATATGAAAACCTGTAACAGCACGGCAAATCTTAATCGTTTGGAATTTCCCGCGATTGTCTCAGAATATGCCTCTTTTGCCTATGCTTATTGTACTTTAGTCTGGGCTGGCGGGCAGTTAGCCGAGCCGGTTTTAATGAAACTTCTACCAGTATTTCCTGGCCTCCTGCCGTTTTTGCTCGATGCAGAAGTTAGCCTGGGGTCATGCGGGGGAGTGGCTATAGCCAGATAAATTGTAGATGGTTGGCCATGCCGGCGATTCAGCGTAGTTGCCGGACGTCAACCTGTCCCGCTGTTAAGTGGCGCCCGCGCAGTGGCAGGCAGTTGATATAATTGAATTATATGAATATTCACGGCGGCTTTGTAGTGAACAAGCCGGGGCACTTTGTGGCATAATCGGCGCACGCTAAAAATGACAAATAGTCCATCTTTTGCAATAAACCTCAAGCTGGCGCGGCCATTGCTCATAGAACGTATAATTATGAACGTATAAATATGAACGTATGAATTTACCCCCATCATTCACAACAGATGGTTCAAGGCGATGGCGTGTGTGCCCAGCCTACCGGCAATAGGTTATTGTGCATAAGCGGCAAGACATAAGCGTCTAAACATGAGCGACTAGACATGAGCGACTGGGCAAATGTCGGGATATAAGGGACTTAGCCCCCGTGACGGAACATAGTTTAAAGGGGATGGGTCATAGAGCGTAGGTTTAGTATAAACAGCCGCGCTGGACAGTGAGACATCATAGCGAGTGATCAGGGTAAGGATACGGCGGTGAGTACTGGCCGCTTCACCATCATAGTGACCAAACATGATTCGGCTTTTTCGAACATAACTTGTAACTATTTCTTTTTGGATGGGGTGGGAAAAAAGCGTACAATGCACAAACTACACTGGTCAGTAAACTTTTTAATTGCAGCATCTTCACCAGGCTCAACGGCTGGCCGAGATAGCGGGCAACCGGTAAGGACCCACAAATTCTGGTATGGATAATTTAGTCGATATAGACAAAATGACCTTCAGGCGCGGAGGGCGAGTTATCTACAACGATATTTCGCTTAACGTTCCAAAAGGCAAAATCACCGCAGTAATGGGCCCCAGTGGTATTGGTAAAACCACATTGCTGCGCTTAATTGGCGGGCAATTGACCCCAGATCAGGGGGATATTCGGTTTGATGGCAAATCGATAGTGGCCATGAATCGCAGCAAGTTATACGAAACCCGGCGGCGTATGAGCATGCTGTTTCAAAGCGGGGCGTTGTTCACCGATATGAATGTTCACGATAACGTGGCGTTTCCGCTAAAAGAGCATACCCGCCTGGCGCCGGACGTGATTGACACTATTGTGGCGTTGAAACTGCAAGCTGTCGGCTTACGCGGAGCAGCCAAACTTATGCCCAGTGAATTATCTGGCGGGATGGCGCGCCGGGCTGCATTGGCCAGGGCTATTGCTTTGGATCCGGACCTGATTATGTACGACGAGCCCTTCGCCGGACAGGATCCGATTTCCATGGGGGTATTGGTTAAGCTGATTCGCCAGCTCAATGATGCGCTTGATGTAACCAGTATTGTGGTCACCCATGATGTTACTGAAGTGCTGACCATTGCCGATTATATTTATATTTTGGCTGACCAAAAGGTTATAGGGCAGGGCACCGCTGATGAAATACGTAACAGTGAGTCGCCGTTGGTTCAGCAGTTTTTAAAAGGTGAGGCAGATGGGCCGGTACCATTTCATTACCCGTCTGACAAACTCGAAGACGCCTTATTTGGAGACGTGAAATGAATCCGATTCAGGCATTAGGCGCTAATAGTATCGCGAAAGTCGCGGCAATAGGCCGGGCCGGACTAATGCTGATTGGCGCCATCTTTGCGTTGCCAAAGCTTAAAAATGTCCCTCTGACTATTCAGCAAATTTATGTGGTCGGGGTACAGTCTTTACTGATTATTGTAGTGTCAGGCCTGTTTATCGGCATGGTAATGGCACTGCAAGGATATACTATCCTGGTCGACTATGGCGCGGAAGGCAGCCTGGGGCCGATGGTTGCGCTGTCGCTGTTACGGGAACTGGGGCCGGTGGTGACCGCCCTGTTGTTTGCGGGCCGGGCAGGTTCTGCACTAACTGCGGAAATAGGCTTGATGAAAGCCACAGAGCAATTATCTAGCTTAGAAATGATGGCAGTAGATCCGTTACGCCGGGTAGTCGCACCGCGCTTTTGGGCCGGGCTTATCTCTATGCCATTGCTGGCTGCAATATTTAGTGCGGTAGGTATTTTGGGCGGCCACGTGGTTGGCGTCGACTGGTTGGGTGTTGATGCGGGCAGCTACTGGTCGCTGATGCAGTCGTCGGTAGAATGGGGTAATGACGTCGGTAACGGCATTATAAAAAGCCTGGTATTTGCCTTAGTTGTAACCTGGATTGCCATATTTAAGGGGTATGATTCCACACCCACCTCAGAGGGAATCAGCAAAGCGACCACTCAAACCGTGGTCTTTTCATCATTAGCGGTACTGGGGTTGGATTTCATTTTAACCGCCCTGATGTTCGGAATTGAGTAGGGGAACAAAATGAACAAATATAAAGCGGAACTCATGGTTGGGGTTTTCGTCTTATTGTCGATAGGTGCTTTGCTGATGCTGGCCCTGAATGTGGCAAATCAGACAATGTCTACAAAGGGTGATACCTACACGCTGTACGCAAAATTTGACAATATCGGCGGGCTAAAAGAGCGCTCGGCGGTGAAAGTAGGCGGGGTCACTGTAGGTCGGGTTACTTCCATTACGCTGGATAAAAAAGATTATACCCCGGTGGTAGAGCTTAGCATTATCAGCAAGTACAGCGAATTTCCGGAAACCAGTTCAGTGTCTATTTTGACCTCTGGTTTGCTGGGCGAACAGTATGTTGGCTTTCAGCCCGGCTTCTCGTTTGATGGTATCGCTAATTTGCAGGATGGTGATTATCTGCAGGACACCAAATCAGCATTGGTACTAGAAGACCTGATTGGACAGTTTTTATTTAGTCGTGGCAAAGACGAAGACTAACCGTACTGCCGTGACATTACCGAATTTGACATCTTAGGAGATATCCGTGAAAAAATTATCTGCACTATTTGGCGTGGCGATGCTGCTGACTGCCAGCGTTACCCAGGCCCAGGAAGTTAACGAAGAAAATCCGTATGCCATGATTAAACAAGTGGCGAACCAAACGTTTAGCCGGATTAAAAGCGACCAGTCTTCTATAAAAAATGACCCTGAAGAACTGCGTAAAATTATGAAAGAAGAGCTGCTTCCCCACACTGACTATCAGTTTGCCGCCTTTAAGGTATTGGGCAAACATGCTACGTCAGTGCCACGGGAAAAGTTATCTGAGTTTGTTAAGGTGTTCCGTGAATACCTGATTACCACTTACGCTGTCGCAATGAGCTATTATGACAATCAGGAAGTGATTTTTGAGCCGGCGACAGATGTCGATGACAAAACTTATGTCGTGGTACGCGCCATTATTAAAGATCCGACCCGTCCTGAGATTAAAGTTGCGTTTAAAGTACGTAAAAATAACAAAACCAACGAGTGGAAAGCCTTCGATATGGTCGCTGAAGGCATTAGCATGTTGGATAGCAAGCGTAGCGAATTTGAGTCGATCATCCGCCAGCAAGGTATTGATAAAGTGATTGCGCTGATGGAAGAAAAAATTGAAAACCCGCTTGAGCTGAAAAAAGAAATGGAACAGAAAAAGGACAACGCGTGAGTCTGTTTCAGGTCAGTAGCGACTCGGTAATAAGTGTGCACGGTCATCTTGACCGTGAAACGCTTAGCGATAACTGGTGGGCAATACTGTCATCCAAGCAACAACAACAATTGCAGGATAGCGGCCAATGTACGTTTGATTTAGCCGACGTTGAGCGGGTGGACAGCGCCGGACTGGCATGGTTAATCAATGCTATACGGGATGCCCGCCAACACCAGATAAAGGTGCGCCTGACCGAAGTGCCGCATAAACTACTCAAACTGGCTAAAATCAGCGACGTCGATGGCCTTTTGCCTGTAGAATAGCCACAACGTTAACAAATAAGAGCAACGAAATTTATGGATGTAGCTGAGATTGAAGCGATCTTAAAAGATGCCCTTAACCTGACAGAAGTACACGTGAAGGGTGACGGTTCACATTATTCGATTATCGCAGTGAGCGATGAAATTGCCCAATTGAGCCGGGTTAAGCGTCAGCAGGCTATTTATGGCCCGTTATCTGACAAAATTGCCGATGGCAGTATGCATGCTATTTCAATTAAAACCTTCAGTGAAGCAGACTGGCAGCGCGAGCGTCAGTTCCATATTCCGCAATAAATCAGGCCCTTTAAGTGGATAAATTAGTCATTAAAAAATCTCCCCCGTTACGCGGTGATGTGCGTATCTCCGGGGCTAAAAATGCGGCTTTACCTTTGCTGATGACGGCGCTGCTTACTGATAAGCCATGCCGGTACACCAATGTCCCTGCATTACGAGATATCAATACCACCACGGCCTTGTTAGCGGAACTTGGGGTGAAAGTTTCCCGCGAGCAAAACGAAGTACGTCTGACTGCCGATGCCTTAAGTAGCGTCACCGCCTCATATGAGTTAGTGAAAACCATGCGTGCGTCGATCTTGGTATTAGGGCCTTTATTGGCCCGCCATGGTAAAGCAAACGTATCGTTACCTGGCGGCTGTGCAATCGGCGCCCGCCCTGTCAATTTGCATTTGGCTGGCCTGGAGCAGATGGGTGCCAAAATAGAAGTTGATGAAGGCTATATACGCGCTCACGTCGAGGGTCGCCTGCAAGGGGCTCGTATATTCATGGATATGGTAAGTGTCGGGGCCACGGAAAATTTGATGATGGCGGCGGCATTGGCTGAGGGCGAGACCATCCTGGAAAATGCTGCCCGCGAGCCGGAAATTGTCGATTTAGCCAACTGTTTGAACCAAATGGGGGCCACAGTAACCGGCGCGGGTACCGACAATATTCATATTCAGGGTGTACCTGAACTTACGGGTTGTGATTACCGGGTATTACCTGATCGCATTGAAACCGGCACATTTTTAGTTGCTGCTGCTGTCTCTGGGGGCAAAATTCGCTGCCTGGATGCTGCACCCGATACATTGGATGCGGTATTGAATAAGCTTCAGCAGGCGGGGGCCAAAATCACCTGTGGGGATGACTGGATAGAGTTGGATATGGAAGGCCGTAAGCCAAACGCTGTGCAGGTAAAAACGGCCCCCCACCCCGCGTTCCCTACAGATATGCAGGCTCAGTTTGTCACCATGAACTGTATTGCCCAGGGGACGGGCGTGATCACCGAAACTATTTTCGAAAATCGTTTTATGCATGTGCCAGAATTGCAACGAATGGGGGCTGAAATTGCATTGGAAGCTAATTCCGCCGTCTCCAAAGGCAGTTCGCGCTTGAAAGGCGCCCCGGTTATGGCTACAGACCTGCGAGCATCGGCCAGCTTGGTTATTGCCGGGCTGATTGCAGAAGGTGAAACCCATGTAACGCGCATCTATCATTTGGATCGCGGGTATGAGTCTATCGAAGCTAAGCTGAGCGGGCTGGGCGCGATTATCTCACGGGAAAAAGAATAGCCGCTAACTTACGTTATGGGGCCTTGGCGGATATTTAGCTTCCGTTAATTGCACTATTATGCGGGTAGCGCAGCACAAACTGCGCCCCGCTTAATCGCTGGCTGTCGGTAACAAAACAGCTTCCCTGGTGCCATTGTTGAATGCGTTTCACAATGGCCAGTCCTAATCCTGCCCCCCCTCTGACCCGCGACCGATGCGTATCTGGTCGATAAAACGCCGCAAAGACTTTATCCCGGTTGGCCACATCTACCCCTTCGCCGTCATCATGCACCCGCAAACTGACGTAAGCGCCACCTATTTCTATGTCAATTAGGACCTGCGAACGAGCATGCCGATAAGCGTTGATCAACAGGTTTTCAATTGCGCGTTCAATATAATAAGCATCGCCCAGAATAGCAGCTTCACTGGCAACCACTGAGACGGTTAATTGACGTTCATTTCGTACCGCCAATTTTTGCACCAGCTGCCGGCTGATGGCGGCCAGTGGTAATACCGAAATATTCAGCTCTGGCGGGCTACCCTCGGTACGCAGATAATCCAGCATTTCCTGAACCATCCGGTCCAGCTCTTCTACATCATCTGACATTGCCTGCCACTGCGTAGAAGGGCCGCCAGCAGACGCCGCTAAGGCAAATTTGAGGCGGGCTAAAGGTGTGCGAAGTTCGTGAGCTACCGCTCCGGTCATCTCTTTATGTTGCAGCAGCAACTCGTTTACCTGGGTACTTAACCGGGTCAGGGCTTGCGCAATACCACTGAGGCGGGAGCGGGCCGGTAAAACTACCGGGGCTATCGTACCATTGTGCTCGGCCTGTTCCACCGCCTGCTGTACCAGATGCAAATCGCGCCAAAGGGGCCTTAACCAAAGGGCAATCCATACACCCAACAAGGCAAAGAAAGAGCCACTGTAAAGCCACCAGGACCCGCTTGAGGTGAGGCGATGCGCCAGCGCTAGTTCAATCAGGTTACCGGATTCAGTCTGTCGGTATAATAACGTATGGGTATCGTCGTACAGGGTCACCACCTGGCCTTGCGCCAGTGCGGTTCTGGACTGGGCCGGCCAGGCAATTAAATCAGTTGGAATAAATCGGGCGGGTATTCCGGAATGGCGTAAATCATTTAACAAGGCAGCATCGGGCTTAGCATGCTGTAGGGCTATGCGGGTAGCGTCGATACCCGGCCCCGGCGGCTGGGCATTAAAAAACAGTGCATCCAGTAACGCGGTACTGGCAATCAGCGCAACGGCTATCCATAGATATAAGCTGGCAAAGAGCCTTGCCATCAGTCCCAGGCCTCGGCCACAAAAAAGAAGCCCTTTCCCCAGATAGTTTTTATGCGAAAGGGATTGCCAGGATCATCTTCTAGTTTTTTACGTAACCGTGAAATCCGCACATCGGCAGAACGGTCTAACCCATCATACTCGCGGCCGATAATGCGTTCATAAATAGTATTGCGGTCAACCACGTCGCCAGCATGACAGGCCAATAACCACAGCATATCAAATTCATGGCTGGTCAGTTTAATCGGGCTATTCGCCAGTTTCACTGAGCGGGCGGGCTTATCGATGACCAGGCTACCAAACTGTAACCGAGCGGGGCTATCGTGAGCTAGAGTAGGCGGGCTGCCAACCCGCCTAAGCAGCGCTTGTACCCGGGCCAATAGCACGCGCGGCTCAACCGGTTTGGTAATATAATCATCGGCCCCTATCTCCAGCCCCATAACGTGGTCCAAATCGTCTCCGCGCGCCGTCATAAACAGTAGCGGGCCCCGGTAAAATTGTCGAAGCTGACGACATAGCCCGAAGCCATCAAGCCCCGGTAGCATGATATCCAGAATGATCAGCTCGGGCGGGTGCTGGCTGACCAGGCGTACCAGGTCACTGCCTTCTTCCAGGCTCGTCACGTCATAATGAGCCTCCTGCAAAAAGTCAGTTACCAGTGTACGCAAGCGATCATCGTCTTCTACCAATACAATACGTGGCTTCAAAATAATCTCCATGGACTGCGAACCCGGGGGCGGTGTGTGTCACGCCGCGCTTTTATTTGCAGCACCTTACTGATAAGTTCTCGGCCATCCGGGGTGCTTACAGTGAGACGACCAGCCGCTTCGAGCGCTACATCCAAGGTAACGCGAGCGGGCAATCGGGCCCAGCATTGGCGCTGTTTGCCGTTAATCAGCACACATGCCGGTATAGCGGCCGGCGGGTTACTATGATGCTCAATGGTGATAGTCATATTACAGGTGCTGTGAGTCGTATCGGCAACACATATCTGCGGTGCCACGGACCAGTGCAGCGCCGCCGCTGCACTGGTATACGGCAACCAACCCAGCATTACTATTACCCCAAATCGCTGCAATCTGTTGCTCCGCTAAAAGTGATAGCTAAGGCCCGCGTAGGCGCTGAATATGCCATTTTTATCCACTACAGGGCTGGCAGTCACCGTATCCGAAAGTGCCGTATAGCGAGCAAAGACCACCACGCCCCAGGCGGGCGATAAAGCATGCGTAGCGGTAATGTCCAGCGCAGGACGAAAGCCGCCTGCGGGCCGGTAATGATATTGCGGCGAAACGTTATCTCGGGTATCGATACCGTAATAATATTGATTGAAATGCTGACTATACCAGCTCACCATGGCTGTGGCGCTGACCTGCCAGTAAGGTACCGGTAATTGCATTTGATATCCCGCTGTAGCCAAGTAGCCATCATGCGTGCCACTAATATCCCGCTCAATACTGAAACTGACGCGTGAGGCTGCATATTCGTAAACCAGACGGGCCCCCGCGTGCACTGCATAATGGCGCGAGGCCAACTGCTGCGCTTGCACATCGGGCGTTGACGCAGGCCGGGCGGCACTATTAAACGGTAAAAAGGGTACCGTTATGTCACTAATGGCGTGGTTATCAAATAGCTGAGCTTCACGGTTATACGTTACATAGGCTTGTGCCGAGCCACGCTTATCAGCACTATCCCAAATAAACCCGCCTGCTTCGGTGTTATCGAGATAAAATGTGCTGCCGTACCATGCGACATCGGCAATCAGCCACAACGAACGGTTAGCAGCCCCCCGCACAGGTGAACTTACCTGCCCATGGCCGGCGGCTATACCCAATTGCCAGGCCGTTGCGGGTGTCGGCTGAGAATAACTTGCGCTATCTTCAGCGGCGCCCGCATAGCACGCCGCTACAGCCAAAAACAACCAAGAGAATCGGTACAAGTGACTACATCTTATAGGTTTTTGTGAATCATACTCTGCAGTTTACCAAATAAACCGGCTTAGCAATCTCACAAGTAACAAATCGTCACATTTTTATGCCATCGTTTCGCGGGCAAATTCGATAGACTTGATTATTAACAAGTTCAGTAACAGTAATTGGCCAGCACTGTGCGGCAATTATGCTGAACCAGAAAAAATGTTACGAAAATGTTTATGGGTGGTGAGGATAGAGTGTAGATCGGCGGTAAATTAAGCAAAGTATCTACATTTTTGATTCAAAGGGTGCATCTGCAAAAAAATAAAGTATACTTTCGATAATCTTCAACCAGAGTGTCGGCAAGACTGTCGGTCACATGCATGTTGACTCCGACCCTGGCAGGAAGCCGGTGGATAAATATCGGCAATGGTTGTTGAGCAGATAAGAATGATAGAGGTTGAAACAAACGTATGCAGGGAAAAGTTGGTTTGAATTACGTTAGTCGTCAGTTACGTCCATATTTGGCATTACGCCATTCTATTCCTACCGTTTTGTTTGCAATGATGGTATCTACCATGTTGTTTATTGGCGAGCCGCCGTATGCTATGGCCGACAACAATAATGACGAAGGTATGAAAACAGCCCAGCGCGATAAAATGGAACCAGCCCCTAAACGTATCCGTCGCAACGCCAACAACACCTGATTGTTATTCTTCTTTATACTCCTTTTTAACCACATGTGATCTGTTTTATCATCACAGAGGCAAACTATGTGTGGTGCTAACAATAACCATCAATATAGACTTTAATTCCCCTGCGCGGTGCTTCGGCTTTACTCCTATCAAAGCTATCGCTACTCGTGTATCTCGCGGTTTTATTGTCCCAGCGTTTTTGCCCACGTATTGAAGTGTTGTATGGGGCCCCGGCTTTATCTATGCTGGCTCCGCACCGGTTAAAAAATGGGCGATAAATAACGGCCGCCTAATCTTTTTACGCTTAGTTGGCGAATGCATGCAGGCCTGACGAGTTTGTTGATTACGGCACGAGCGACAAGAGCTGAAAGTATGCCAGACACAGGGATAGATGGCCTTCGGGCAAAAAAACTAAAGCAATTGGGTAGTGGGCGATAGGGGGCGGTGGGTACCAGCGTGAAGCATCTATTTACATAACCTGTAGTTTAGGTTTTAGGGAACCATCAGATTTGTAGCCTATGAGGAACCACCCAGCTCGGCGACGGTAACGGAGATATCGAGCCTTTCACCGTTACGGCTAATTTCCAGGTCGAGGGTCGTGCCAGGCTTGGTTTCTGCAATCATATCCAATGTTTTAGAGGCACTTTCCAGCGCCACCCCATTGATTGCCATTATAATGTCGTTAGGCCGTAAACCTGCTTCTTCAGCCGGGCTTTGTTTAGCCACGGCGGTAACAATAACGCCTGGGCGGCCACGTATTTCACCCCCAATAAAGCCTAACTGACCACGGACCACTTTACCGCTGGTGATAATTTCATCCATTACCCGGCGAGCAAGTTCGTAGGGCACGGCAAAATTGATACCGTCTACGTTACGTACCCCGTTGCGCGAGTCGCGCACCTGAAAATTAGCGTTGGTGATACCCACCAGGTTGCCATTTGAATCGACTAGCGCGCCACCGGAATTTCCCTGGTTTAATACCGCATCTGTTTGGATGAAGTCGACAAAATTGGATAAGCCATTGCGCCCTGCGCGGCTCACCATACCGTGTGTTACGGTTTGCCCCAGATCGAATGGGTTACCAATGGCCATTACCATGTCGCCTACTTCTACATCGTGGCGTTCGGGCTGGGGTATTTGATGCAGGTTTTCACCTTTTACCTTCAATACGGCTAAATCAGTGTATTGATCGGTACCCACAATTTGGGCTTCTAAAATTTGACCGTCTTGTACTGCTACTACAATACTATCGGCATTTTGTACCACATGATTACAGGTCAGAATATAGCCGGACTCGGTCATAATAACGCCGGAGCCCAGACTGGTACGCTCCCGCGGGCGGCTGCGATAAACTCCCACATCGTTCTCAATGCTGACGCTGTAGATATTGACCACGGCAGGGGCTGACCGACTAATCGCATCCCGGTAGGTTTTGCGCATAGCAGTACCGGACTGCTCGCCCAGCCAGGGGAGAGTAAACCCTTCACCATTACGCAGATTGGGCACCAAAAACAGCATTAAGCCGGCTACAAAGATACCCAGCACTACCGATTTAACTACAAACGAAAAAAATTGCCTGCCTGCCACAGTGAGTTCTTATTTTTAGCGCCTCCAAAAAGGGGAGGGAGGCAGAATTTAATGTTATCGCAAAGAATAACATTGATGAAAAAGATTACCAAAACAATCTCCCCGCCGATGTCTGTCATAGGGTAAATCTTTGTATTTATTGACGATGGTATAGAGAGGTTCACGCTACTCAAGGTCAATATAAAAGAAAAGCCACTGCATGGAGTGGCTTTAAATAGAGATTAAATACGTATAGCGAAAAAGCGCTTAAAAGCCTAGCGTATCACCAGGTATAGGGTTGAGCTGCCGCGTTTAACATTCAGGGCTATCACCCCCTGGGCTTCTTCCAACGCGCCTCTGAATTCCGAGATAGTGGTAGTACGGGTCCGGTTAACCCCCACAATAACGTCCTCAGGCTGTAAACCAATACGCGCTGCTGCGCTTCCGCGCTCCAGTTCGGCGACCTCAACCCCGGCATTGCCTGCCGCGTCTTCACCGTTAGTCAGCTCTGCACCTTCCAGGGCTGGGTGGATTTGTGACGCCGTAATTTTAGAGGCGGTGGCATCGTCTAACACCACGCTGAGTTTTTCAGTATCGCCTTTACGCAGAATAGTCAGTTCGACTTCAGCGCCGGCCCCCATACTGGAGATACGGGCGGCCAGTTCGCGGAAACTGGTAATTTTGCGGCCATTAACAGCGGTGATGATATCACCCGCTTGTAAGCCGGCCTTTTCTGCTGCTGTCTCAGGCTGCACTTCACTGACAAATGCACCTTTATTTACTTGCGACTCCATGGCTTCGGCCAGCCCAGCGTCCACATCGCTACCCAAAATCCCCAGCAGACCACGGCGTACTTCACCGAACTCGGCAATTTGATCTACCAGGCTTTTCATCATATTACTAGGAATAGCGAAACCAATACCTACGTTGCCCCCGTTAGGCCCGAAAATAGCGGTG
Source organism: Alteromonas indica (assembly GCA_003056425.1). GTDB lineage: Bacteria > Pseudomonadota > Gammaproteobacteria > Enterobacterales > Alteromonadaceae > Alteromonas > Alteromonas indica. The sequence continues at coordinate 5,577 of PYVY01000001.1, read as the reverse complement.
TTAATACCAATAAGTTCGCCGCGTAGGTTGACCAACGCGCCACCGGAGTTACCTCTGTTGATGGCGGCATCAGTTTGGATAAAATCTTCATACCCGCCAATATTGAGCCCTGAACGCCCCAGCGCACTAACAATGCCGGAGGTAACAGTTTGAGATAAGCCAAAAGGGTTGCCGATAGCGATAGCGTAATCACCCACGCGAATTTCATCAGAGTCAGCAATCGCCAGCGCGGTTAAGTTATCCGGATCTATTTTGAGAAGCGCAATATCGCTTTGATCGTCAGCGCCGAGCTTTTTGGCTTTCAACTCTCGTCCGTCTTTAAGTTTAACGGTAATTTCATCAGCATTTTCAACCACGTGATTATTGGTAACCACATAGCCTTTTTTGGCATCAATAATAACGCCCGAACCCAGCCCTTTAAATGGCCTTTCCTGCACTTGTTCCTGAGGGCCACCAAAAAAGTATCTAAACATTTCAGGGACTTCACGGCGTGCCGTTTGAGTACCTTCAACGGCTATACTCACCACCGCCGGCGTAGCTTCTTCAAGCATGGGCGCCAGCGAGGGCATTTCCTGTTTACTATCACTAAAAAACGGTAACCCAGCCTGAACCGGGGCAGTCATACCCCACACGCTGGCAATGACGACAGAGGCTACAGCAGCCTGACGAAAAGACTTTTTCATGTTCGCTAACACTCCTCAGGTTTATTGCGAAATGTTTAATTCCCCAACACAGACACAAAAAAAGTGCAAAAAGTTCTACTTTTCATCCTTTTGTGCGACAGATTGACCAGGCGAGCCGACAAACAAACCAGAACTGGCACTGGCAAAGTCTTTTGGCTGGGTACCCGAAACGGTCTGAATTGAGGCTTTTTCCCGACCTTTAATATTATTGCGCAAATAGGTTGATGCCTGTTCACCATAAAATGGCACAGAATCATCCTCCGTTCCCTGCTTCAATAATGCTTCATATTCTTCAACCTGCTTACGCAATGTCTGACACTGGCTTTCAATAGCCTCTACGGTTTGGCGAGTCTGATGAAAATGATGCTCAGCCTGTTGGGCCATAATCTCTTTCACATTCTGTTCGGCCTGTTTGGTCGCTTTACTGCCACCTTCTTTCGTGTACACATAACGGGCACTGAAAAAGCCGATGATCAAGCCCACTACTAATAAGGCAAGAGGAATTAACACATCCATTTAAATCTCCGAAAATACAATCAACCATCTGATACCGAATGTATCGTGAGGTATTACTTAATACTACTGCCGACTATACCAAGTTCATCGATGCTTTGTGTACTCATTTGCACCCGGTAAAACGAGCCTGACGTAACTGGATTACTAAAGCGCGTAGCCAGAGCATAAAAAATACCCGTGTTGTGAACTTTTTAAGCGGTTGTCGAATAAGGTATGATAGGTGCTGGAAGTATGCCCACATATAGACACTCGTTGCCGCTACTACCTACCCTTTCATTTCGAAAATTATGTCCATCTGCGGGCTTTTTCAAGCCGCCCGTGGAAGTAGTGGCCTAAAAAGTGTAACAACGACCCTACAAGTTCAGGAGTATCAGGTAAAGATGACACCATGGGAAAAGTATCAGGACGACCTGAAAGCGCCTGATTTTCTTCATGATTCCGCTCAGGAAAACGCCGTTAAGGCGCTTCAGCGGTTATATGATGAGTTGCTCGAAGACAAACCGGCAGGCAAACGAGGGCTGGGCGCCAAAATCAGTAGCTGGTTTAAAGATGACGATACGGTCACACCGGTTACCGGTTTGTATTTTTATGGCGGGGTGGGACGCGGTAAAACGTATTTAGTTGATACGTTTTACGACTGCCTGCCAATCGACAAAAAAATGCGGGTGCATTTTCATCGTTTTATGCACCGTATACATGATGAGCTCAAACAGCTGAAACAGGAATCGGATCCGCTAAAAAAAATTGCTGATAAGTTAGCCAAAGAAACCCGGATTATTTGTTTTGATGAGTTCTATGTATCGGATATCACCGATGCGATGATCCTGGGCACGCTGATGCAGGAATTGTTTGGGCATGGGATTACCCTTGTCGCCACCTCTAACATCGAGCCGGACAATCTGTACAAAAACGGCTTACAACGCGCCAGGTTTGTACCGGCCATTGAACTGATTAAACGTTATACCGAGGTAATGAGTGTCGATAGCGGAGTAGATTACCGGTTGCGCACCCTTGAACAGGCCGAACTGTACCATCACCCGTTAGATGAAGAAGCTTACGAGAACCTGCACACTTATTTCGCCCAATTGGCGCCTGAAAAGGGCACTGAAGGTGAAATGATTGAAGTGAATAACCGTAAATTAAAAACCTGTTACAACGCCGATGGCGTGGTGATGATCGAGTTTAAGGAAATTTGCGAAGGGCCGCGTAGCCATAGCGATTATATCGAGTTGAGTCGATGCTATCATTCTGTACTGGTAGCCAACGTTAAACCCATGGGGCAAAACAACGACGACACCGCGCGACGGTTTATCGCCATGGTTGACGAATTTTACGAGCGACATGTTAAGCTGATTATGTCAGCGGCCGTGCCAATGGATGAATTGTACAGTGAAGGCCGGCTGTCATTTGAGTTTAAGCGTTGCCTGAGTCGGCTAAAAGAAATGCAGTCGCATGATTATTTAGCAACCGAGCACTTACCCTAAAGCCCTGTTCAGCAGGGCGCTTTGTGGGTAAACTTCACTAAAAAGAAGCGAACGTTGCCGTAAGTGTAACGCGCAGTCTTGGTAATATAAGAGAAAAACCAATGGGTAGAGCATTCGAAGTAAGAAAAGCAGCCATGGCCAAAACGGCAGGCGCAAAAACAAAAGTATTTTCAAAATACGGTAAAGAGATTTACGTTACAGCGAAAAATGGTGGGGTGGATCCTGAAACTAACCTGTCACTACGCCGGTTAATTGATAAAGCGAAAAAAGATCAAGTTCCAAGCCATGTTATTGATAAGGCCATAGATAAAGCCGCTGGCGGCACCGGCGAAAACTATGAACCGGCTCGTTATGAAGGGTTTGGCCCAGGTAACTGTATGGTTATTGTGGATTGCCTTACCGACAATGCAAACCGAACCATCACCGATGTGCGTAATTGCTTCACCAAAACCGGCGCCAAAATTGGTGGTCCCGGCGCTGTATCGCATATGTTTGACCATCAGGCAGTTTTTCAGTTTGCTGGTGACGATGAAGACGCCGTGCTGGAAATATTAATGGAAGCAGACGTGGATGTTACAGAGGTGGAATGTGAAGAAGGGAAAATTACCGTCTACGCCCCACATACCGAATTTAACAATGTCAAAACAGCGTTAAGTGCAGCATATAGCGACCTGACGCTGGATACCGAAGAAATTACCTTTATTCCGCAAACCGAAACGGATATCAGCGAAGAAGACCAGCCCATGTTTGAAAAATTCATGGACATGTTAAATGACTGCGATGATGTGCAGGATATTTACCATAACGCGGTAGTGCCTGAATAAATGTTCATATTAATTAGGTTGTTTAACAGCTTTGATTAATTGTTTATTGGAAATAAGTTGTTTAAAGAATCGTTAAAGCAAAATATATAATGCGAGCCTAACGAGAGTTCAACTTAAAGCACACGTTTTGAGCCTTGCAAAAATTGTAAGGCTTATATTATATCTTTCACATAATCGATGTTTAGTAATTCAACTTAGTATCGTAATTCCATTGTTTGTATATTGTTCTCTCATATCGGGATATAGACATTGGAAGGGTGGTTTCACGCGCCCTCGAAAGTCATAATCCAGAAGTCAGAGTTGAGCATCAAAGACTCCCAAAAGATACGGTTAACAGAGGTATGGTTACTGTTTGCACCGAGTACACACCAAACTCGACTGCCCAAAGATGCTTAAGCAGTTCGTTTTCAACTTTCAACAAAAACTTTCTTCTAATGACGATCGGTTTAGCGTCATACCCGTTAAGCTTAATTTTTCGATAAATATTAAACTTTTAAATGAAGCTCTGAAATTTTCTGGGCCAAGGCAGTTTGACTGTCTTTGTCTCGAAAGTCTTTAATGACAATATTAGATTTTCCAACATTACACAAATTACAAAGAATCTGAAGATTCGCTAACTCATATTCAAGCTTAGGAAATTTGCTTCTTGGATATACGTGGTCGACATCAATGCGCACCCCATCCTCAGCAGAACGATTACAACACATACAGTGCTGACCGTATTTATCAAGTGCTTTAAAGCGAAGCGTTAACCAACGCTTGGTATTGTAGAAAGGTACGTCTTTCGACGTCACTTCTTCTAGTTCTGTATGACAACGAAAAATACGCACTGGTTGGTGAGGTGAAATAATCGTTACTACTGATATTGGCGTACTTTCATGTGCTTCTAGGAACTTATTTGTTGCATTGAGCGCTCCAGACTCTCTCTTATACTGTTTTCTAGTGATTGTACTACCGGCGCGAAACGTAACGTGATGTAATGTCATAATTGTAACTTTCCTAGTATGCGGTTAAATTCCATTTAGTATGAGTATACTCGACCATTTTTCGGTTAGCCCGAAGTCAGCACTAAATAATCAATAGTATAGTTTCCTGTTATCATAACTTACAATTTGGTTGTCGGGTTAGCTCGAGCGTAAAGCGGTCTGTAGAATGAGCTTTTTAGAACAAGTGCTTTAAAAGACTTAACCTTCAGGCTAACTTTTACTGGCCTTACAAAGGAAATATAGAGCGTACTGGGTATTACATAGTATGGTTGTGGATACCGGCGATAAGGATGGCCACCAATTTGCGCTATTTACGTTAAAGTTGCGCTAATTATCTTCGCCCATGATAATTAGCATTACTATTAATAAACAATTTGCTTTAAAGAGCCCTTTTTATGGGAATTATTCTGGTTATAGCGCTGATGTTAGTACTTTTAATAGCCCAGGTGTGGATGTTTAAGCGGCTGGGTAAGTATCTTGCTAAGACGTACCCGGATGAATGGCATTCCCTGGCTGAGAATTCCCTTGGCACCCCCGTCTCGTCAGTTTCCAACGCCAACTTGAGCAAATCCCTGGAGACCGGCTATTTTTCTACCCTGCAAGATAAGCAAATCGTGCAGTTCAAGCGCTTCAAAAAAGTGAATGTAGCCTTAGGCCTGGCTATTACCGCGGTAGCGGTAATGCTTGCAATGAAGTATTAATCTTTATAAATCAACGCCTAGTTTAAACACATGGATACCGCCATTATAAAGCGATCCGGCAATGTTAGCCCAGCCTGCAACTGACCTCCACGGCGCTACGCCTATCACTATCGGCCGCCGCAGCTGAAGTGCCCTAATTCGGGCGCGCCACGCCCATATCTTGTTTAATTGGCGCATGCCAAGTCATGGGGCTTTGTTTCAATGACCTTCGAAAGTTAATGAACTTTAATCAGTATAAAAACTGATTAATACAAGGCGCGGATTCAACCCCGAAGTGCACCACTCGTTAAATTAAGCTGCGTCTCTTAACTGTTTGAATACTAGAGCAGGCTGCTTAAATCCGAGACATTTTCTGGGTCTCGCATTCAACGCACGCTCAACAT